>NZ_DASUSQ010000097.1:0-32656 GCF_036375055.1 Umezawaea sp. | reverse complement strand
CGGTGCGCCCCCCTACGCGGAAGCCGGTACTCAGGCCTCGACGGTGACGATGTCGATGACCTTGCGGCCACGACGCGCACCGAACTGGACGGCGCCGGGGGTGAGGGCGAACAGCGTGTCGTCCTTGCCGCGGCCGACGTTCACGCCGGGGTGGAACTTGGTGCCGCGCTGGCGGATCAGGATTTCGCCGGCCTTGACGACCTGACCACCGAACCGCTTGACGCCCAGGTACTGAGCGTTGGAGTCGCGGCCGTTACGGGAGCTGGATGCGCCCTTTTTGTGTGCCATGGCTAGTCAGGTCCTCACTTACCGGTGATGCCGGTAACCTCGACGCGGGTCAGCTTCTGACGGTGACCCTGCCGCTTGTGGTAGCCGGTCTTGTTCTTGAACTTGTGGATGCGGATCTTGGGACCCTTGGTCTGCTCGACGACCTTGCCGGTCACCGAGATCTTCCCGAGGGCCTCAGCGTCTGCGGTGACGTCAGTGCCGTCCACGACGAGTAGCGCCGGGAAAGTGAACTCAGTGCCCGGGGCGCCCTCGAGCTTCTCGACCTCGACGACGTCGCCGACAGCCACCTTGTACTGCTTGCCGCCAGTCTTGACGATCGCGTACATCAGGACGGAAGTCTCCTGCTACTCGACGGTGACGGGGCCGTGCGCGCCCAGGCTTTCGTGAATCACCATTACGTGAATCAGAGTCGCCGGGCTACACACGACAGGGCCCACCGGACGGCGGGCCGTGTACCAGGTTACGTGGCCGTGTGCGGCGAGGTCAAACTGGGGTCCGCGCGACCCGTTCTCCCTGGTCAGCAACGGAAAACGAGACGCGCCGAACGGCCTTCGCGGAGCGCTGGGCGCCCCCGTCACCGGCCTGTGGACGTGCTCGACGCCACACAAAGCGAGGGGCCCGTACCGGTTCGGCACGGGCCCCTCGACGACTAGCGCTCTCAGCCTTCGGTCACACCGACGGGCGGGCCCGCGGGACGGGTCGCCGCACGACGCGACGTCCGCCGACGAGGAGCCACCACGGTGGGCGGCGCCTGCTCGACCTGCTCGGGGACGTGGCCGTTCAGAGCCGGTTGCGGCGCCACCTGCTCACCAGACGCCTGAGCCGGGGCCGGTTGCGCCACCGGAGGAGCCTCAACCGGTTCGACAGCCGCTGGAGCCTCGACAACAGCCGCCACGACAGTCTCAGGAGCATCACCTACGGGCTCCTGGACCTGCTTCGCCGCACCCGCGTCCCGGCGCGCACGGCGGCGCTCCCGGTTGCGGTCGCGGCGGTCGCGCTTGGCGCCGTCCTGACCAGCCTGCGCGTCCTGGTCGAGCAGCACCGCCGCTTCACTGGTGTCCACGACGGGTTCCACCACAGGCACGTCCGGAGTGGACGGTGCGGCGGGCGCGGTCTCGACGACCTCGGCCACCGCGGGCTCGGCCTCGACCGGCGTGGTCTCGACCTGCTCCGCCGACTCGCCGCCGCCGCGGTTGCGCTGCCGGGACTTGCGGCTCGGCTGCTGCTGCGACTGCTGCTGCTGGGGAGCGGAGGGGGCCGACGCCGGGGCTCCACCGTGCGCGTGCACGGGGTCGGTCGACACCACGACGCCACGGCCGCGGCAGTGCTCGCACGTGGTGCTGAACGCCTCCAGCAGACCGGTGCCGACCCGCTTGCGGGTCATCTGCACCAGGCCGAGCGAGGTGACCTCGGCGACCTGGTGGCGGGTGCGGTCGCGGCCGAGGCACTCGGTGAGGCGGCGCAGCACCAGGTCGCGGTTCGACTCGAGCACCATGTCGATGAAGTCGATGACGATGATGCCGCCGATGTCGCGCAGCCGGAGCTGGCGGACGATCTCCTCCGCCGACTCCAGGTTGTTGCGCGTCACCGTCTCCTCGAGGTTGCCACCCGATCCGGTGAACTTGCCCGTGTTGACGTCGATGACCGTCATCGCCTCGGTGCGGTCGATGACCAGGTAGCCGCCCGACGGCAGCCAGACCTTGCGGTCGAGCGCCTTGAGCAGCTGCTCGTCGATGCGGTGCTCGACGAACGCGTCCGTCTGGCCGATGTGCTTGCGCAGCCGGTCCTGGAGGTCCGGCGCCACGTGGCGGACGTACCCGTCGATGGTCTCCCAGGCGTCCGCGCCCTGGACGATCAGCGCGGAGAAGTCCTCGGTGAACAGGTCCCGGACGACCTTGACCAGCAGGTCGGGCTCTTCGTACAGCAGCTGCGGGGCCTGCGCCTTGGGGGTCGCGGCCTTGTCCTTGATGACCTGCCACTGCGCCTGGAGGCGGGTGACGTCGCGGCCCAGCTCCTCCTCGGCGATGCCCTCGGACGCGGTGCGGATGATGACACCGGCGTCCTCGGGGACGACGCGCTTGAGGATGTCCTTGAGGCGCTTGCGCTCGTTGTCCGGCAGCTTGCGGCTGATGCCGGTCGCGCCGCCGCCGGGCACGTACACCAGGAAGCGGCCGGGCAGGCTGATCTGGGTGGTCAGGCGGGCGCCCTTGTGGCCGACCGGGTCCTTCGTGACCTGGACCAGCACGCTGTCGCCGCTGGAGAGCGCCTGCTCGATCTTGCGGGACTTGCCCTCGAGGCCGGCGGCGTCCCAGTCGACCTCACCGGCGTACAGCACGGCGTTGCGGCCCCGGCCGATGTCGATGAACGCGGCCTCCATGCTCGGGAGCACGTTCTGCACCCGGCCGAGGTAGACGTTGCCGACCAGCGAACCGGTGCCGGACGAGGTCACGAAGTGCTCCACGAGGACACCGTCCTCCAGGACACCGATCTGGGTGCGGTCGCCGCGCTCGCGGACGACCATCGTGCGTTCGACGGCCTCGCGGCGGGCCAGGAACTCGGCCTCCGACAGCACCGGCACGCGGCGGCGGCCCGCTTCACGGCCGTCCCGGCGGCGCTGGCGCTTGGCCTCCAGGCGGGTCGAGCCCCGGATGCTGCGCACCTCGCTCTGCGCGGCCTCGGAGTCGGCCTTGTCGTCGCGCGCGTCGCGGGACTCCCGCACCTCGCGGACGTGCACGACCGTGTTCGGCGGGTCGTCCTCGGTGATCGCGGGCTCGTCCTCGGCACCGGTCTTGCGGCGACGGCGGCGACGCCGACGGCGGCTGCCGCCGTCCGTGCCCTCGTCGGAGCCCTGATCGTCCTGGTCGGCGGACGCCTCGGCGTCCTCCTCCTCGGGCTCCTCGGAGCCCTCGTTCTCCTCGCCGCTGTCCTCGGCGCCCTTGCCGCGACCACGGCCGCGACGGCCGCGGCGACGACGGCGACGGCTGTCGCTGTCCTCGCCGGACTGGTCGTCGTCGGCGTCGTTCTGGTCGGCGTCCGCCTCCAGCTCCGCGTCCTCGTCGTACTGCTCCGCGGGCTCCTCGACGACCACCGGCTTCACCCGGCCGCGGCCCCGCTTGGGCGCGGGCTCCTCGGCCTGGGCGGGCGCGGCGGGCGCCATGAACACCGCGGACGGCGGCGCGAACAGCGGGGTGAGCGCGGCCAGGTCCCTGACCTGGCGCGCGGGGATCGCGGGCTCCTCGTGCACCTCGACGTCCACCTCGCCGGAGACGACGTCGTCCCAGTCGAGGAGGCTCTCGGCGACCTTCAGCGCGACGTCCCTGCTGACGCTGGACTGGACCCCGCGCACCGTCTCGCCCAGATCGGCGAGAGCGGCCACGACGTCCTTGCTGCTGGCCCCCAGCAGCTTCGCCAGCGCGTGCACGCGGAGCTTGGCCGGTAGATCGACCAGTTCCGGGTGTGCGGATGTGACGTTATCCCCGCCGGGGTTACCGGCAGGCTTGTCCGTGTTCGACATGCAGCTCCTCCGCCCCCGGGCGCGTCTACTCGAAGACGCGGCCGCGCAGGGGCCTCTCTAGTCCACTCTCCGCCGCGGCTGGCGGCGGGAATCCTTGCCTTCGCCGACCGGTATCCGCGCTCTTCGAGCTCGGGCGCACAGCCTGCAGGTCCCTAAACGAAGACACCCTTAGCGGCGCTCCTGCTCCCCGGCCACCGGCTCGGACCCCGCCGCCCTGTCCTGGGCTAACGGGTCAACCAGTCCACCATCGTCGTCGAGCCGTCCCTGCGCCATCCGGGTCGCCTTCGCGGGCACCGGCGGAATCAGGTCGGCGACGACGCGGAGCGCGCTCAGCACGTCATCGGGTCGAACGGTAGGTGTTGTCTGCCGTACGACCGTCACGAGTATCCCACACGGTCGTGACAAATCAGGCGCATCGTGGCCTGCGTCGCTCGATTGGTCCTCCACCAGCGCCGACACCACGGCCGGGCGGACGTCGATGATCCTCTTCCCGTCCTTGGTCGCGCGCTCCACCTCGACCGATCCAGCCGCGAGCAGCGCCGCTACGGCAGTCCGCAGTTCCGCAGGCGACACGCCGTCCAGCTCGATCCGCCACTCGCTCGCCTCGATGCGCTCGGTGAGGTTCCCGCCGGACGAGACGACGACCTCCAGCACGTCGAGGCCCGGCGGCAGCGCCTCGTCCAGCGCGGCCCGCAGAACCTCGACGTCCAGCGGCCGCACGACCTGGACCTCGACGTATTCGGCCTCGCTGGCCACCCCGGTCGGCGAGGCGCCGATCCACGACACCTTCGGCCGGGGGCTGAAGCCCTGCGAGTACGCCATCGGCACGCCCGCCCGGCGGAGCGCGCGCTCGAAGCTGCGCGCCACGTCGCGGTGCGAGGTGAAGCGCAGCCTGCCGCGCTTGGCGTAGCACAGGCGGAGCTTCTGCACCGCCGCTGCGGACGGGTTGTTGGGCTGCTGCTGGCGGCTCAGTTCGTGCTCCTCAAGGTGTGCCGTCCGGGTGATCAGCACCCCAACGGCCCAGGCTGCTACTCCGGGGGACGGTACCGTGGAGAGGTTCCGACCGTTGAGGTTGTCTGGTTCCGCGCACGTCGTTACCGTCCGCCTACAACGGTCACCCGGCGCCGTCGAACACGTCTGCCCAGCGATGGAGGTCCCCCGTGCCTCTGCTCCGCCGCGCCCGAGCGGTCGCGGTCAGCGCAGTCCTGCTCGCAAGTGGGAGCACGGTGGCGTCAGCCGCCGCGTCCGCGCAACCCGAGCTGGCCTCGACGCCGATCGCGAGCTGCGTGCAACCGGGCCCGACGCTGCGGTACCTCGTCGTCTTCGAGCAGGGCACGAGCCAACCCCTCGCCGAGGCCGAGATCGCGGCCTCGTGCGGCACGTCGACCGTGTACTACCCGCAGATCTCCGTCGCCGTCGCGACCTCGCCGGACCCGTCGTTCGGGCGGCGGATGGGCGCGGAACGCGCGTACAGCGCGCAGGCCGAGGCGATCTCCAAGCGGACCGGCGCCGTCGTGCGGAAGAAGGTCGACGAGACCGGGATGGCCAAGGCGTCGCGCGGCGGGGCCGTCGACCGGACGGTCGAGCAGTGGGACATGGACCTGATCAGGGCCGCCGAGGCGCACGCGATCAACAACGGCAGCCGGGACGTGGTCGTCGGCGTGCTGGACTCCGGGATCGACCCGAGCCACCCCGACCTCGTCGGGGCGCTGGACCCTGGCCTGTCGGCGGGCTGCTCGAACGGGGGCAGGGCCGACACCTCGGTCGCGGCGTGGTCGCCGACGACGTCGGCGCACGGCACGCACGTGGCGGGCACGATCGCCGCGGCCGACGACGGGCGCGGCACGACCGGCGTGGCGCCGGGGGTGCGGATCGCGTCGGTGAAGGTCGTGGACGACGACGGGTACATCTACCCCGAGTACGCGGTGTGCGGGTTCATGTGGGCCGCCGTGCACGGCATGACGATCACCAACAACAGCTACTTCATCGACCCGTGGGTGTTCACCTGCCAGAACCAGGTCGGGCAGGGCGTCGTGTACGAGGCGGTGCGGCGGGCGGTCGACTACTCGTCCGACAGCGGCGTGCTGACCGTGGCCGCGGCGGGCAACGGCGGGTCGGACCTGAGCAAGCCCGGCAGCGACGCCCAGAGCCCGACCAACGCGGAGGACGTGAAGCCGAGGGCGCTGGACAACACGTGCCTGGTGCTGCCCGCGCAGCTGCGGTCGGTGGTGGCGGTGTCGTCCGTGGGCGCGAACCGGGTGAAGACCGGGTACAGCTCCTACGGGCTCGGCGCGGTGGACCTGACGGGTCCGGGCGGCGACCGGAAGCAGGTGCCGGACGACGCCGTCGACGGCTGCGTGCTGTCGACCGTGCCCGCCGGGTACGACTACTCGTGCGGGACGTCCATGGCCACGCCGCACGTGTCCGGGGTGGCGGCGCTGCTGGCGTCCGTGCACCCGGAGGCGACGGCGCCGCAGCTGAGCCGGATGCTGAACACGCAGGCCGAGACGCTGCCGTGCCCGGCCGACTACGACCTGAACGGGACCGGCGCGCAGGACGCCTACTGCACGGGGTACTCGGAGTACAACGGCTTCTACGGGCACGGGCTGGTCGACGCGCTGGCCGCCGTCACCGAGTAGGGCCGCGCCGAGCGGGGATCGCCCGGGCAGTCAGGTGCACGGGGGCGTGCGGACGTCGGGCCGCTAGGCGTGCGGGTTCCCGGCCGTCAGGCAGGCGGGTGCGTGCCGACGTAGGGCCACTAGGCGTGCGGGTTCCCGGCCGTCAGGCGGGTGGGGGCGTGCGGTGCTGGCTGAGGGCTTCCGGCAGGTCGGTGCGGCCGGTGATGCCGAGCTTGCGGTAGGCGCCGGACAGGTGCAGCTCGACGGTTCGGCGGGTGAGGAAGAGGGCCTCGGCTATCTGGCGGTTGGTCAGGCCCTGGGCCGCCATGCCCGCCACGCGGGTCTCCTGCTTGGTGAGGCCGTGGACCGTGCCCTCCGCGGTGACCGGCTCGCACGCGCGCAGCTCGTCGCCCGCCAGGCGGATGAGGGGCTGCGATTCGCACTTGGCGCTCAGCTCGACGGCCCGGCGCAGGTACGGGATGGCCCGCTCGGGCTGGCCGCGCCTGCGGAGCTGGGCGCCGAGTTCGAAGAACGCCTCGGCGAGCTGGAGCTTGCCGGTCGACTCGGCCAGGAACTCGGTGGCCTTCAGCAGCGCCCTCGTGGCGGCCTCCTCGTCGTCGGCGCTCAGACCGATGGACAGCAGGGCGGTGCCCATCGACCTGGGCGTGCCCCACTGCCGGGCCATCTCGTGGTCCTCCTTGGCCAGAGCGGCGGCCGGCTCGCGCTGCCCGAGCGCCAGGTGGACGCGGACGGCCAGCGCTCGCCACGGGATCACGGCGGGGCTGTCGACGGCTGAGGCCTCCAGCCTTCGGCAGCACTCCAGCAGGTCGGCGAGGGCGCCCTCGTGGTCGCCGGTCGCGTGCTTGAGCTTGCCGCGCGAGTAGAGCACCAGGTTGTGCTGGAACAGCTCGGGCAGCTCACCGGCGAAGCCGCTGCGGGCGAGCAGGTCGCGGGCCTCGTCGGCGCGTCCGAGGTCGACCAGCACCTCGGTGAGGCGGGCGGCGCAGAGGATCGCCATGGGGCAGTCCTGGACGGCGCCCAGCTCCTCGAAGAGCCGCATCTGCCACTTGAGGAACGTCTTGGCCCTGATCAGCTCACCCGCCGCGAGGAAGTCCATGCCGTGCGCCAGCGACACGACGGTGCCCTTGCGCAGGTGGAAGTCGTGGGGCTCGGAGGTGCTGCCGATCATGCGGCGGAACTTGTCCGACAGCTCGGGCGCGTCGACCAGGAAGCACGTCGACAGGGTGAACACGAACGGCTGGACGAACACGTCCATGCGGTCGCCCGCGAGCGCCTCGTCGGCGTACCGGACGGCCTCCAGCGCCGAGTCGCCGCGCAGCGCGTGACCGAGGGACATGATCACCGAGTGGAGCTGGCGGAGCCGGGGGGCGTCGGGCTTCTCCGACTCCAGCTCGTCGGTGAACAGGCTGGCGCGCAGCGCGAGGCCGAGGTCGTTGCCCGCCGCCGCGAGGTAGCACATCGCGCGCAGCTCCCACAGCTCGTCCTTCTCCTGGGAGCTGAGCCGGGACTGCACCTGGAGGCCGATGGAGAGGGCGAGCCGGGCCTCGTGGGCGGTGCACGCGCGCAGCAGCATGGTCACGGCCTGGCCCACCGCGGAGCGGACGTCGTCGGCGTGCGCCAGCGCCTCGCGCAGCCGGGCCATGCCCTTGGCCGAGTCGCCGAGGAACTCGACGTGGACGAGTTCGAGCTGCACGGCCAGGCGCTCGTCGGGGGTGAGCGGTTCGTCCAGCACGCGTTCGAGGAGGGCGAGCGCGTGGTCGAGGTCGCCGTTGTGGGCGGCGTCGCGGGCGGCGCGGCGGAGCACGTCCAGCCCCCAGGTGACGCGGATGCCGCGCGCCTGGAGCAGGTGGGCGGCGACCTGCACGTCCGGCGCGTCGGCGTCGGCGAGCAGCGTCGCGGCGCGGGCGTGGTCGGCGGCGCGCGTGGCGACCGGCAGGTCGCGCAGGACGGCGTTGCGGACGAACGGGTGGCGAAAGGACACCGTGTGGCTGTTGCAGAGGATCCTCAAGCGCACCAACGCGTCCAGGCCGCGCAGCGCTTGGGAGTAGTCCACTCCGGACATCGCGGCGACCATGTCCACGGTGGCCTCGTCGCCCAGGACCGCCACCGCGCGCACGAGTTCGGCGCAGCCGGGCAGCGGTCGCAGGCGGACGCGGAGCTGCTCGCCGATGTCGGGGGCGGCCAGCTCGCGGACCTCGGCCGGGGTGACCGCGCCGATCTCGCCGCCGAAGCGGGCGCGCAGCGCGCCGAGCATGGAGTGCAGCAGGTACGGGTTGCCCTTGCTGACGTCGAAGCAGGCGGCGGCGAGGTCGGCGTGGACGGGAGCGGCGGTGTTCGCCTTGAGCAGTTCGGTGACGCCGCGGACGTCGAGTCCTTCGAGGACGACCGTCTCGGCGCTGCACCCGGTCAGCTCCTGGAGCGACACCTCGCCCGCGGGCGGGTGGCCGGTGGTGGAGCCGAGCATGATGAGCACGGGCTGGTCGGTGGTCCGGCGGCGGATGTAGGCCATGGACCGCATCGACCAGATGTCGCTGACGTGGATGTCGTCCACGATGATGAGGACCGGCCGCTTCTCCGCGGCCCGGCGGACGAGCCGGTAGAACGCCTCCAGCGACGAGACGCGGTCGGGGCGGAGGTCGACGTCCTCGCCGTCCAGGTCGTCGGCGAGCTGGCGGATGACACCGCCGTCGAGGTGGGTCTCCAGCCGGGCCCCGTGCCCGACGGCGACGGTGAACCCCATGCTCCTGGCGAGTTCCGCGGTGGCGTCGAACAGCACCGACTTCCCGACGCCGAGTTCCCCGGTCATCGTGACGATCGCCGACCGGCCGACGGCCACCTTCGTGAGCAGGGCTCGCATGGTGCGCAGTTCGGCTTCGCGGCCGAGGCACGTCGTCTGCGCCGCGGGGACGAGCACGGGTCTGTGGACCACCCATGCGGGCACCGGAGATGTCACTCGGGGCTCCGATCTGCGGCGCCCGGCAGGGGGCGCGCGAGGCCGTGGGAGCGGGGAGCACCACCGTATGGCATGTGTCCAGACCGGGTGGTCCGGTCGTCCTTCGGTACCGAGAGCCCGCGCCGGGACTGATCTGAATTTCCTTCGGTACCCACCGTAGAGACGTGGCCGTCCCGGTGAGCGAGACTTGGCGCCAGGACGTTGTAGGCCGATCGGCGGTACGGCGCGATCGGGCGGTGGGTCAGACCCACGACCGCGACACCGACGAGGCGTGCGAGAGGTGGTTGTCGGCCGGGAGCGTTCCGGAGCTGACCGGTGCGGACGTGGTCAGCGCCGCCACCACGGCCATGAGCAGCAGGCTCGCCACGACGAGCAGCACGCCCCGAACCGGCACACCGCGGTCCTCGAACCGCCGTCCGCCCGAATCGCTCGGGGCTGGAATTCGCCGTGCCAACAGTCCGAATTGCTCGGCCCGCGTGAGAATGTGCGGAATTGCCTGGAATTCGACGAGTTCCCGCTGGCAACGGACACAGTCGACCAGATGGTCGTTAAATGCGAGCTCGGCGCCCTCGTCGAGGACGCCGAGCATGTACGCGGCGACGTCGGAATGTGTCGACATCGGCCCGCCCCCCTGTGTCAGCTTCGCTCGCGCAAAGCGCCGCGAAGAATCTGCATGGCCTTGTACAGGCGGGACTTCACCGTGCCCTCGGGAATCCCCAGGGCGAGTGCCGCCTCTTTGATCGTCCGACCGCGCACGTACGTTTCGTAGATCGCGGCCCGGTGTTCCTCGCCCAGCTTGCCGATCACCTGCGTGATTACCATGAGTGAGAGGGCCTGATCCGTTTCGTCCGGAGCCTCCATGCTGTCCGGCGAGGTCAACTCCACCTCCTGCGGCCTGGCCTGCCGCGTGCGCCAGCCGTCGATCACGATCCGGCGGGCGACTGTCAGTAGCCATCCCCGCAGCATCCGCGGGTCCCGAACCAGCGTTTCGGAGTTCTGCCACGCCCTGATCAAGGTCTCCTGGACGACGTCTTCGGTCCATTGACGATCATGTCCGGTGAGCCCGAGGACGTGTGCGAACAACGCTCCCCTGAACTCGCCGTAGAGCTCGGTGACCAGCTCTTCGGCACGCTTGTCGGAGGTGCCGTTCCCGACGGGCCGACGAGGGTCCACCAAGGCTCCACCCAGCGCATTCATGGAGAAACCAACCTCCCGGAGTCCCAGCGGCGGATGGAGCGCCCCAGTCTCCATTCGGCGACCGGAAGCACACCTGCGATCTAATTGATACAACAGGATCGTACGGCACGCTAGATGGCAATCCAAATCTCTGATAAAAACTTCGGTACAGTATCTTTCGGAAAGACATCGACAGAGTTCTAGGGGCTAGAGCGGGAGTTCGAAGGGAGTTACGCAAGAGTACTGTGATGCAGGTCACTGGCAGGATAGACTACTTGATCGAACCACTCCGACGCCGGTTCGTAGTACTTATCGGGCCGCACGCTAAAACGATCTAGACCTTGTCGGGGGAATGTTATGAACGCTCACATCGTGCAAACGGTTGTAGCGGCCACCTCGTACGACGCGGGCGTCCGCGCCGTCTCCGCGCTGTCCGCGCGAATGGCCTACGTCGCGATGTGCCTGACGCTGTGCTGGGGCGTGCTCACGGCCACCGGCTGGGTCCACCGGTTGACGGGCAGACAGGCACTGCGCGGTGGGCACATCGTGCTGGCCACCTTCACGCTCGCCACCGGCCTGACGCACGGGCTGGCGTTCCTGCTGCTCGACTCGGGCGGCCTCGGTTTCCTCCAGGTGGTCCTGCCGTTCGTCGACGGCGGCCTCGCCAGGCACGCGCTCGGCATCGTCGGGCTGGAGCTGATGATCGCCGTGGCGATCACCGCGGGCCTGCACCGCGTCCTGGAGACCTCGCAGTGGGTCGACTTCCACCGCTTCTCCTACGTGGGCGTGTGGCTCGTCGCCATGCACTCGTGGCTCGGCGCGGCGGCCAACGGCTCGGTGTCCACGCTGTGGCTGGGCGGGATCACCCTGCTCGCGCCCGCGATCACGCTGACGATCCTGCGCTTCCTGCCGCCCGAGCACCTCGCGCGCATCGGTCTGGTGGACACACCCCACGTGGTCGTGGACCACTCCCCCGCGCCGGAGGAGCCCGCACCCGTCGTGGACCCGCGCGACCCGAAGTCGGCGACCATCCGCACCGAGGTGAAGGACAAGATCGCCGTCAGCGTCGACCACCAGCGGTGCCACCACTACGGGATCTGCTCGTCCCAGGCGCCGAAGGTGTTCAGGCTGCTGGAGGACGGGCGCCTGCGGTACGCGAAGAACCCCGAGGCCTCGCAGACGCCGCTGGTCGAGGCCGCGGCGCACGCGTGCCCGACGCGCGCCATCAAGATGACCCGCGTCGTCGAGTGAGCGACCGGACCACGTCCGTCCACAGTGGCCGGACAACCGATACCGGCGGCGCGCCAGGGCTTTCCCGCGCTACCGGTCCGGTGTCCTAATCGGTCAGTGTGGTGAGGGCCGGGTTGCGCACCGGGGACCCTCCACCGACGGGCGTCAGCGGCAGCAGGGTGCGCCCCGTCGGCCCGACCTCGATGTCGGTGCCCATCGCGGGGCAGACGCCGCAGTCGAAGCACGGCGTCCAGCGGCAGTCGTCCTGCTCCCGCTCGTCCAGCGCGTCCTGCCAGTCGGCCCAGAGCCACTCCTTGTCCAGGCCCGAGTCCAGGTGGTCCCAGGGCAGGACTTCCAGCTCCTCGCGCTCACGCGTGGTGAACCAGGCGAGGTCGACGCCGAACGCGGGCAGCTCCGCCTCGGCCGCGTTGACCCAGCGGTAGTAGGAGAAGTGCTCGGACCAGCCGTCGAACCGGCCGCCCTCGCGCCACACGCGCTCGATGACCCTGCCGATGCGGCGGTCGCCGCGCGACAGGAGTCCTTCGATCAGCGACGGCTTGCCGTCGTGGTAGCGCATGCCGATGTTGCGGCCCAGGCTGCGGTCGGAGTTGATCGCGGCCCGGAGCTTCGCCAGCCTGCTGTCCACGGTGTCCGGGTCGCACTGCGGCGCCCACTGGAACGGCGTGTGCGGCTTGGGCACGAACCCGCCGATGGAGATGGTGCAGCGGATGTCCTTGCGGCCGCTGACCTCGCGACCCGTGCGGATCACGTTCTTCGCCATCTCGGCGATCTGGAGCACGTCCTCGTCCGTCTCGGTCGGCAGGCCGCACATGAAGTACAGCTTCACCTGCCGCCAGCCGTTCGCGAACGCCGTGCCGACCGTCCGGATGAGGTCCTCCTCGGACACCATCTTGTTGATCACCCGGCGCAACCGCTCGCTGCCGCCCTCGGGCGCGAACGTGAGGCCGGACCGGCGGCCACCCCGTGACAGCTCGTTCGCCAGGTCGACGTTGAACGCGTCGACGCGGGTGCTCGGCAGCGACAGGCCGGTGTTGGTGCCCTCGTAGCGGTCCGCGAGGCCCTTGGTGATCTCGGCGATCTCCGAGTGGTCGGCGCTGGACAGCGACAGCAGGCCGACCTCCTCGAACCCGGTCGCCTCCAGCCCGCGCTGGACCATGGCGCCGATGCCCTCGATCGAGCGCTCGCGCACCGGTCGGGTGATCATCCCGGCCTGGCAGAACCGGCAGCCGCGGGTGCAGCCGCGGAAGATCTCGACGCTCATCCGCTCGTGGACGCTCTCGGCGAGCGGCACGAGGGGCTGCTTCGGGTACGGCCACGCGTCCAGGTCCATCGTGGTCCGCTTGAACACCCGGTACGGCACGCGCTCGCGGTTCGGCACCACGCGCTGGATCCGGCCGTCCGGCAGGTACTCCACGTCGTAGAAGCGCGGCACGTACACGCCGCCGGTCTCGGCGAGCCTGGTCAGCACCTCGTCGCGCCCGCCGGGGCTGCCCTCGGCCTTCCACGCGCGGACGATGTCCGTGATCTCCAGGACGGCTTCCTCGCCGTCGCCGAGCACGGCGCAGTCGATGAAGTCCGCGATGGGCTCCGGGTTGAACGCGGCGTGCCCGCCCGACACGACGATCGGGTGCTCGTCGGTGCGGTCCACCGAGTGCAGCGGGATGCCCGCCAGGTCGAGCGCGGTCAGCATGTTCGTGTAGCCCAGCTCCGTGGCGAAGCTGATGCCCATCAGGTCGAACGCGCCGAGCGGGCGGTGCCCGTCGACGGTGAACTGCGGGACGCCGTGCTCGCGCATCAGGGCTTCGAGGTCCGGCCACACCGCGTAGGTGCGCTCGGCGAGCACGTCCGGCAGCTCGTTGAGGATCTCGTACAGGATCATGACGCCCTGGTTGGGCACCCCGACCTCGTACGCGTCCGGGTACATGAGCGCCCAGCGGACGGCCGCGCTGTCCCAGTCCTTGACCGTCGCGTTCAGCTCGCCCCCGACGTACTGCACGGGCTTCGAGACCCTGGGCAGCAGGGGTTCCAACACGGGGAAGACCGACTCGACCGTCACGGGGAACCAGGGTAACGGCATCCATCCGGGGGGACTAACCGAACAGCGGCCCGGTGATCGTCAGGCCCAGGTCCTGGGCGTGCCCGGCGTAGAGGGCGACGAACACCAGCGCGCCGCCCGAGATGGAGACGTTCTTCATGAACTGGGTCATCTCGACCTGCTTGGCCATCGGGTCGGTCTCCTTCCAGAACGCGTGCATCAGGAAGGCCGTGGGCAGCAGGAACGCGACGAGCAGCAGGGCACCGAGGTCGGCCCACACACCGAGCAGGACCATCAGACCGCCCACGACCATGAGCACGCCGGAGGCCAGGGTCATGAGCTTCCCGGACGGGACGCCCTTGGACTCGGCGTAGGCGCCCATGCTCTCGGCCTGGGTGAAGTGGGCCATCGAGGAGCCCAGGAAGATCGCGACGAAGAGGATGCGGCCGATCAGTGCGATGACGTCCATGACGACCTCCGGGAGGGAGCACGCTCGGGGGTCAAGTATTCGACCGGTCCCCCGAACCCGCCACCTCACTTCAGCAGCAGCGTGCCCAACCTCCTGGCGGCCACGACCAGGCCCCCGGCGGCCATGACGGCGAAGTAGGCGACGTTGCCGAGCATGCCCCAGCCGACGATCCCGGTCGTCAGCCCCCGGAGCAGTTCGATCGCGTGGTAGAGCGGCGTCCAGGTGACGACGGTCTGGAGCAGCGGCGGGTAGACCGACAGCGGGAAGAACGTCGTGGAGAAGAGGAACAGCGGCAGCACCGCGAGCTGCACCAGGTCGAAGTCCTGCCAGGAGCGCATGAAGGTCGTCGCGGCCATGCCGACGGCGGCGAACGCGAAGGCGACCAGCAGGCACGCGGGCAGGGCGAGCAGAGCCCACGGCGAGGCGATGAGGCCCATGCCGAGCATGACCGAGAGGAACGCCGCCGAGTACATGCCGCCGCGCAGCAGCGCCCAGGAGATCTCGCCGATCGCGATGTCCAGGGGGCCCATCGGGGTGGCGAGCATGGCGTCGTAGAGCTTGCCGTACTTGAACTTGAAGAAGACGTTGTAGGTCGAGTCGAACACGGCGCCGTTCATCGCGGACGCGGCGAGCAGCGCGGGGGCGACGAACAGCGGGTAGCTGATCAGGTGGCCGCCGGGGCCCTCGACCTCCGACACCAGCCTGCCGAACCCGTACCCCAGCGACAGCAGGAAGAACAGCGGCTCGAAGAAACCGGACACGAACGACAGCCACGCGCGGCGGTACACGAGGAACGCGCGCTCCACGAGCACGCTCGCGCGGCCCGCGTACAGGCCGGGCGGCACGATGCGGAACGCCAGCCCGCCGCCGGGGCGGGGCTCCGCGCTCTTCTGGTCGACCGTCTGCGTCACCGTCTACACCGCCAGCCTGCGTTGGAAGTACCTGCGGCCCAGCACGACCCCGACCGCCGTCAGCGCCACCAGGTACCCGACGTGGCCGAGGGCCGGGAGCAGCCGCAGCGTGCCGAACGTGGCCCCGCGGGCCAGCTCGACGCCGTGCCACACGGGGGTGATCCACGCGACCGGCCGCAGCCACTCGGGCAGCTGCGAGATCGGGAAGAACGCGCCGGTGAACAGCGTCATCGGGATGACCACGAACCGGAACAGGCCGCTGAAGCCCTCGGCGGTCTCGCGCGTCGCGGAGAACGCGACCACGGGCGCGGCGAACGCGAGGCCCGCGAGCACCGCGAACGGCAGCGCCAGCAGCACCCCCGGACCGCTGACCGCGCCGAGCGCCGCCGCGACCGCCAGGAACACCGCAGCACTGCTGACCAGGCGGAACGCGATCCAGGTCAGCTGGGAGTAGCAGATCTGCGCGGGCGTCACCGGTGTCACGACCGCACCCCAGTACGACTTCTGCCAGATGAACGCGGACAGCACCGCGTAGGTCGACTCCCACGTCGCGTTCTGCACCGCCGTCACGACCACCAGCGCGGGCGCGAGGTACACGAGGTAGGTCTGGCCGCCCGTCGCCTCGCCCGGCTGGACCTGCGAGCCGAAGCCGAAGCCCATGGCCACGAGGAACAGCACGGGTTGCAGGAAGCTGGAGATGGCCGTCGCCCGCCAGTTGCGCCGGTACCAGGTCCAGTGCTTCTCGACGCCGATCAGGACCGCGCGCACCGGGTTGAGCACGACGCCGGTGGAGCGGCTCGGGATCGTCTCCATCAGTCCACCAACGTGCGGCCGGTGAGGTGGAGGAAGACGTCCTCCAGCGAGCTGCGGCGCACCAGGCTCGACAGCGGGCGCACGTCCCTCCCGTGCACGGCGTTCAACGCCCCCTCACCGTCCTTCGTGTAGAGCAGCAGCCGGTCCGGCAGCACCTCGATCCGCTCGGCCAGGTCGACCACCGACGGTACGACGGCCTCCTGCTCGCCGGGCGCGAACCGCAGTTCGAGCACCTCGCGGGTCGAGTAGCGGCTGATCAGCTCGCTGGGCGAGCCCTCGGCGGCGATCTTGCCGCCGTCCATGACGACGAGCCGGTCGCAGAGTTGCTCCGCCTCGTCCATGTAGTGCGTGGTGATGATGAGCGTGACGCCGGACTGCTTGAGCCGGAACAGCCGGTCCCACAGCAGGTGGCGGGCCTGCGGGTCGAGGCCCGTCGTCGGCTCGTCGAGCAGCAGCAGGTCGGGGTCGTTGATCAGCGAGCGGGCGATCGTCAGCCTGCGCTTCATGCCGCCCGACAGCGGCTCCACCTCGTGGTCGGCCCGGTCGACGAGCTGCGCGAACTCCAGCAGCTCGGTCGCCTTCCCACGGGCCTCCGCGCGGGAGAGGCCGAAGTACCGGCCGTAGGTCTGGAGGTTCTGCCGCACCGTCAGCTCGGTGTCGAGGTTGTCCGTCTGCGGCACCACCCCGAGCCGCGCGCGGATCAGCGGACCCTGCGTGTTCGGGTCGAGGCCCAGCACCGACAGCTCGCCGCCCGTGCGCGGCGACGTGCAGGAGATCATCCGCATCGTGGACGACTTGCCCGCCCCGTTGGGCCCGAGGAAGCCGAACGCCTCCCCCCGGCGCACCTCCACGTCGATGCCCCGCACCGCCTCGAAGTCGCCGAAGTGCTTGGTCAACCCGTGGGCCCGGACGAGGAGCGGCTCGGCAGTGGTCACGTGATCGACCTTATCCGGGGGGACCGACAATTCCTGAGGGGTTTTAGCCTCACCACGTGGAAATCGACCTGGACTGGCCGAAGGACGCCGACGAGGGGCTGCGGCGCGAGGTGCACGAGGTGCTGCACGCGGTCGTGGCCGCGGGCGGCGCGATCGGCTGGCAGTCACCCCCGGACCGGGCGGGCACCGACGCGTGGCTGGACGACGTGCTGACCCGCGTCCGGGCGGGCGACGCGGCGCTCGCGGTGGCGCGCGTCGACGGCGTCGTGCGGGCGACGGCGTCGTGGCGGCGCGACCCGGCGAAGGTGTTCGAGAACTGCGCCGAGCTGGGCAAGGTCACGGCCCACCCGGCCGCTCGCGGCCTCGGCCTGGGCCGGACCGTGGTGGCGGCGATCGTCGAGAACGCCCGGTCAGCGGGGTTGGAGGTGCTGTACCTGGGCGTGCGCGGCAACAACCTCGGGGCGATCGAGCTGTACGAGGAGCTGGGGTTCCGGGAGTGGGGCAGGCTGCCGAACTCCATCGCGGTCGGCGACCAGCGCTTCGACTCGGTCCGCATGCACCTGCCGCTGGGACACGCGCCGCACGTCGAACTGCGCGGCTCGACGCCGGGCGGCAACGGGTCGTCGTCCCGCAGGCGCGCGCCGTGAGGTGGGACCTCACGGCGTGCGGGGGGCTCGGCGGAGCCGGACCTCTCGACGCTCAGGCCGAGGCGACCACGCACGCGGCGTTGGCGTGGTCCTGCCGCACCCCGAGACCGACGAGACCCGTGCAGCACAGTGCGTGGCCGTAGAAGCTGCCGTCGGCGGCGTTGCGGCACGACGTGCGGACGCCGTCGCCGACCGCGTACCCGCGAGCCCCCAGGTAGGACGCGCAGTCGTCCACGCTGGTGGTGGTCGTGCCGCCGTGGGGGTGGTCGGGCGAGCTCACGGTGTGCGCCACCGCCGGTGCGGTGCCGACCGCGAGAGCGACACCGGTGGTGGCGATCCCCCGAGCCACAGTTCTGAACGCGCGCATGGAACCTCCCCTCGTTCCGCGGTTGCGGTACACCGCTCGTCCACTGGGGAGCGGTGCCACACCGACTGTGTCACGCGAATTCGAGGGACGGGCTGTCTCGCTGTTGTTCACCGCCTTGAGCCGAGGATGAACGAACAATGAGATCCGCCTGAACGACGATGAGGGCCGAACACGCCCGACGGGGCGTCGTCCGCGGTGGACACCTGCCACGACCTCGACGATCGCACCGAACCCGTGACGCCGCCGAACGGCCCCGGCACAGCGCGCACCCGTGAACCACGGCGTCGGAACGCGAAGTGGCCGCGCGGCACGACGGCCCGGACCGCAATGCGGTCCGGGCCGTCGGAGCGATCAGCTCAGAGAGCCGGGAACCAGAGCTTGATCTCGCGCTCGGCCGACTCGGGCGAATCGGAGCCGTGCACGAGGTTGAACTGGACCTCCAGGCCGAAGTCGCCGCGGATCGTGCCCGGCGTGGCCTTCTCGACCGGGTCGGTGCCGCCGGCGAGCTGGCGGAACGCCGAGATCGCGCGGGTGCCCTCGACGACGATCGCGACCAGCGGGCCGCCGGTGATGAACTCGACGAGGTCGCCGAAGAACGGCTTGCCGTCGTGCTCGGCGTAGTGCTGCTCGGCGGTGGCGCGGTCGACGGTCCGCAGCTCGAGTGCGGCCAGGCTCAGGCCCTTGCGCTCGATGCGGGCGATCACCTCGCCGACGAGACCACGGCTGACGCCATCGGGCTTGACCAGGACCAGGGTGCGCTCAGACACGGCCGTCTGTACTCCTTCGTACGGGGAATGGCCGAACCCGTGACACGGGGGCCACGCACAGGGTAGCGACCGGTCTCCGCGCGTCCCGATGGGATAGTGCTCGCCGTGACGACCGAGCCGGAGAAGACCGAGCCCGCCAAGAGCCACGCGGGCTCGGTGCTGACCAGTGCCGCCGTGCTGTTCGTGCTGCTGAGGCTGCTGGCCGTGTCGCACTACGACTGGCACACCTGTTTCGCGCTCCTGCACACCCTCGACCTCGACGACGCGCCCGGCCTGTTCCTCGGCACGTTCATGGCGGACACGCGGATCAGCAGCGTGCTGCTGATCCTGGCGCTGCCGTTCACCTTCCTGTACCTGGTGGCGAACCGCGCGGACGGCAAGCGGATGCGCTTCGGCGGGGCGCTGCTCATGGTCGTGCTGGTGGCGCTGCTGGTCTCGCACGTGAAGACCTACCACCGCTGGTGGGTGCCCGTCGGGGCGGTCGCGCTGGCCGCCGTGCTGGTGCTGCTGGAACGGGCGCACCGGCACCCGCGGCTGCGCGACCCGATCACGTTCCTGCTGCGCCGGTCCGGTGTCCTGGTGGTCGTGACCGCCCTGACCACGGCCGCCGTGGTCGCGACGCCGTGGGTGCCGCTGGAGCGCGTCGAGACGACCAGCGGCACCCGCGAGTACTACGTCGTGGACACGCCTCCCGGCTTCCTGAAGGTGATCGGCGCCGCGGACCGGAAGTTCGAGATCGTCCGCGACGACGAGGTCCTCTCCCGCGAGGAGCTGACCGAGCACTAGCTGGTGGAAGGCCACCGGCCGCGGCGCGTCGGCGGTGACCGCGACGGGGCGGACGACCGTCACGGCGATGACCAGCGCCACGGCCGTGGACAGCGCGCCGCCGACCCCCTGCACGAAGCGGGCGACGACGAGCATCTCGGGCGTCGTCGAGAGGCCGCGGAGCAGGGACGCGGCGGTGAACACGACCAGGCCGAGCACGAACACGCGCTGGTGGCCGATCAGGTCGCCGAGGCGGCCCGCGAGCAGCAGCAGACCGCCGAAGGCGATCAGGGCGTTCACGATCCACGCGAGCCCGGCGGAGGTGAAGCCGAGGTCGGCCTGGACCGCGGGCAACGCCACGTTCACGATCGTCTGGTCCAGCACGGTCATCAGCATTCCGGAGCGCAGGACGACGAGCGCGAGCCATCTCGGGTCAACCGGGTCGTCGGGTGGTGCCGGTCATGGGTGGGTCCCCTGGTCCGCCAGAAGCGACCGCAGCAGATAGTTCCGAACAGGACTATCTACTGATGAACCACAGACTTCACCGCACGCCGCCGCGGCGGGTTGTCGCACTCCACCTTCTCCGCCAACCGACCCCCGACCAGCGCCGACAGCGCGTCGACCAGCACATCGGCCTGCCCGGCGGGCAACGACCCCAGCACGTCGGCGTACAGCTCCTCGACCACCCGGCGGGCCTTGTCCACGACCTCGCGCCCCTCGTCGGTCACCACGATGATCCGCGCGCGCCGGTCCGTGCTCGACAGCCGCCGCTCGGCCAGCCCGGCCTTCTCCAGGGCGTCCATCGTCACGACCATCGTGGTCTTGTCGAGGTTCGACAGCTCGGCCAGCTCGCTCTGGGTGCGCTCCCCCGTGAGCGCGTTGGTCAGCACGCACTGGGCGCGCGGCGTGACACCGACCGCCGCGAGCCGCGCCGCCAACTCGGTCTCCAGCGCGTGACCGGTGACCTTCAGCAGCATGAGGAGGTCGACGTTCTTCGAGGTCATGCCCTTATCGTACGCCTAATCGTCCAGAGCGGAACTATTCGCGGGCGGAACGTTCTGACGACCATCGGTTTCAGCGGTGGTCCGCACGGCACTGCCCGGCCAGGAACGCGGCAGGCCGGGGCGGCGCGGGTGGAGTTGTCGGGATCCGGCGCGGTCCCACGGTCGTCCACGCGGGTGGACCGCGTGGACACCTCCGCGCGGTCCACCTCGTCACCGGGGTGGCGACCCGACTCCCCCCGAACTCCCCACCCTCACCGGACCGCAGGTCAACAGGGGTTTCACCGCACCAGCACCACCACCGACCGGCCGGGCACCGTGGCCGTGCCGCCGCTGATCCCGGTGGACTTCGCGTCCGTGCTCAGCGGGTGCGCGGACCAGTCCGCGCCGGGCAGCGCGATCGGCCGGGGCGCGGGGTACGGGTTGACGATCACCAGGACGCCTCGGCGGGCCGGGTCGACGTCCGGGCCCGCGGTGTCGTCGAGGTGGGCCACCACGATGCCGGGGTCGGCCGCCGGGAAGCTCAGCTTCCGCTGGACGAGAGCGGCGTCGTTGAGCGTGAACAGCGGCGAGGACTTGCGGACGCGCAGCAGTTCCAGGGTGTTGTCGAGCGCGGTGCGCTGGTCCGCCGGCGACGGGCGCAGCGCCGGGTCCGCCAGCAGCGGCTGGGAGTACGGCCACTTGGCCTCGTTGTCCGGCGCGGGCGGCAGGCCCGCGCCGAAGCCGTTGCCGCGCAGCGACGGGTCGTAGCGGTTGAACCAGTCGCCGGAGTCGTAGCTGTTGCGGTCCAACGACTTCGACCGCAGGAACTCGCTGCCCGCCAGCATGAACGGCTGCCCCTGGCCGAGCAGGACCGGCGCCTGGGCGACGTTCTGCATGCGGACGCGGTCGGCCATCGACGTGGTCGGCGGCAGCTTGAACGCGAGCGCGTCGTACAGGGTCTCGTTGTCGTGCGCGTCGACGTAGGTGATGGCCTCCGACGGCGAGGCCGTGTAGCCGGCGGGCGAGCCGTTGTAGTCCACCTGGCGGCCGGTGGTGTCCGGGCCGGCGGTGGAGCGGAACCGGAAGTCGGCCGCGTTGCCCGCCATGCCGAGCTTCACCAGGTCGCTGTAGTTCAGCAGCCTGGCGGGCACGTCGCCGTTGTTCGGCGAGGCGTTCAGGTCACCGGCGAGACCGGAGCCGAGGCCCTGCACGCGCGGGTCGTCGTCGAACGGGCCACCGCCGCGCATCGCGTCGCGCAGGCGGTCGCTGAACGTGCCGATGCCGGTGCCCGCCATGTTCGCCTGCGTGGCCTGCACGAACCGCGCGTCGCCCGCGACCTCGCCGAAGTCCCAGCCCTCGCCGTAGACGCGGATCTTCTTGCCGTCCACGCCGTCGCGGGCGACGGTCAGCGCGTCCAGGGCGGCCCGCACGGCGAGGATGTTGTCCTTCGGGTGGTGGCCCATCAGGTCGAAGCGGAACCCGTCCACCTTGTACAGCCTGGCCCACCGCACGACGGAGTCGACGACGAGCTTGCCCATCATCGCGTTCTCCGGCGCGGTGTTCGAGCAGCACGTGGAGTTCGCGATCGAGCCGTCGGCGTCGAGGCGCTGGTAGTAGCCGGGCACGACCTTGTCCAGCACGGACGCCGCCGCGTCACCGGCGGCGGCCGTGTGGTTGTACACGACATCGACCACGACCCGGTTGCCGTTGTCGTGCAACGACTTCACCATCTCGCGGTACTGCTTCGACCGGGCCCAGCCGGTCTGCGCGTCGGCCGTCGCGTACGAGCCCTCGGGCACGTCGTAGTGGAACGGGTCGTAGCCCCAGTTGAAGCCGTCGCGGGCGGCGGTCGCGGCCACGCACCCCTGCTGCGCCGGGGAGTCCGGCGGCAGCGAGGCCAGGTCGCACGCGGGGGCCTGCTGGTCGGCGCGGCGCTCGGGGATGGTGGCGATGTCGAACGTCGGCAGCAGGTGCACGGTGTCCATGCCCGCCTTCGCCAGCTCCCGCAGGTGCGTCATGCCGGTCGACCGCGCGTGGGTGAACGCCTTGTACGTGCCGCGCGCGTCGGACGGGACGGTCTGGTCGCCGATGGAGAAGTCCCGCACGTGCAGCTCGGTGATGCCGTGCTCGGTCGGGTCGCCGTCCAGCCCCTTGGCGACGTCGCGGGTCCAGTTGGCGGGCATGGTGCGCGGGTCGGCCAGGTCGGCGAACTGCGAGTGCGTCGAGTCCACCGACAGCGCCACCGAGTACGGGTCGGTCACCACGACCGTGCGGCGGGCGTCGGTCACCTCGAACTGGTAGTAGCGGTCCTTCCAGTCCCCGGACAGCGACCACGAGCCGGACGCGGCGTCGCGGCGCAGGTCCAGCACGCGGGTCGGCTCGCCGGACGGGGTGTTGAACAGCCGCAGCCTCACGGACCTCGCCGTCGGCGCCCACAGCCGCACGCTCGCCCTGCCGTTCGCGAACGTCGGCCCGTAGGTCAGCTTCGAGGCCTCGGCGGCGTACCGGTCGTCCAGCACGCCCGCGATCTGCACGCCGGTCCGGTGCCGGATCGCGCCGGAGGGGTCGACGTGCACGGCCGAGAGCTGCTCGCGCACCGCGCTGTCCACATCGGACGACAGCACCCGGAACACCGGTTTCCCGGCGAGGTGCGGGAACTTCGCGGGCACGGGCGTCGCGTCGGGCACCATCCGGGACTGGCGGTCGCCGTAGCGGAGCTGGTAGCCGTCGGTCGAGACCGCGGGCACGTCCCAGACCACGAGGTCCTCGCCGACCCAGACGGCCTTGGACTTGGTCAGGTCGTCGTCCGCGGCGGGCGCGGTGGACGGGGGCAGCACGTAGGAGGCGGAGCCGTCCGCCTTGGCCGAGCCGGACACGAACCACACCTCGTTCCCGGTGCCCGCCACGTCCAGGAACTGGTCCGCTCCGGGGTCCTTGGTGTCACCGCGGTGGATGATGTTGCTCAGGCCGGGCGCTCCCGGCGCCAGCGGGACCGACCAGTACGCGCCGAACCCGTCCGACCCGTCCGGCACCCGCGACTGGTTCCAGCCGGGGCTCGGCTCCAGCGACCCCGTCCAGTGGTACAGCGTCCAGTCGGTGTAGTCGCCGTCCGGCCGGTGGTAGTGGATGACGGCCCGGTTCTCGGCCGCGGCGAGCGAGGTGAACACCCTGCCGCCGCTGACCCAGACCGAACCGGCGTTGCGGCCGGTGACCTCGGTGGTCCCGTTCCGGACCAGGGAGAACTCGACCGGGGCGGTGGCCGGGATGCGCGCGACGCCACCCTCGAACGGCGTGTCGACGCCTCCGACCCGCGCGACGAGCCCCGTGGTGTCGCCGGAGTGGTGGACGACGGCCTGTCCGGTCGCGGCGACCTCCGAGGAGAACACGGTCGGCCTCCCCTGCCCGAGCCACACCTGCGGCGTCACGCCGGGGTCGACGACCCGGTCCCCGTCGGTGTCCTTCTCGTCGCCCTTGTGCGCGATGAACCCGACCGACCGCGCGCCGGGCTTGAGCTTCACCCACGCGAACCGGCCGTACCCGGTCTCCCCGGCGAACGGCAGGGGCGCGTCCCAGGTCGGCGCGTCCACGACGTCGCCCCACACGTGCAGGCCCCAGCCGTCGTAGTCGCCCGCGGGCCGGTTGTAGTGCACGACCAGCCAGTCAGGGCTCTGCGCGCCACCGGGTTCCTCCAGGGGCGGCGCGGCGGCCAGCGTCACGGTCGCGCCGTCGGCACCGAGCCGTCCGGCGGCGTCCTCGGTGACGACCCGCAGCTCCACCTCCTTGCCCACGGCCGCGCCCGGCAGCGTCGAGAGGTCCGCGAACACCCGGTACGGCGCAGCGTCGTCGGTGCCGAGCGCCGTCCACTCCCGCGAGCCCTCGACCTTGGCGGCGAAGCTGGCCTGCGCGAACGGCGACGTGATCCCGTCGGCCCTCAGCTCGACCCGCTGGTCGAGCACGGTTCCGACCGGCGGCGCGACCAGCGTCGGGGTCGACGCCGAGGCGGGGAGCCTCCCGGTCGCCTTGAGCACCAGCGCGGACAGCGGCGGCACGGTCACCCGCACCTTGCCGTCCACCCGCGTCGGGCCCGCGCCGGTCGTGGGCCACACCGCGCGGAACGCCGAGGCGGCCACCGGCACGTCCACGGTCGTCTCGGCGAGCCCGGCGTTCGCGACCACCACGTGCTCGGTCTGCTCGGCGGCGGCGATGCGGCTGAACGCCACCACGTCGCCCTCGGCGTACCGGAGCACCTGGTTGCCGCCGCGCCACACCGGGTCGCCGTCGACGAACTCCGCCAGCGACGCCAGCTGCCGGTAGAGCGGCGAGTCGGTGCGGAAGTTGTCCTGCGCGCCCGTGCGGTCGCTGCCGATCAGCTCCTCCGCCGCGTACTCCGGGGTCTTGCTGGCGAACAGGTCCTGCCGGGCGAGCTTGTCACCGCCGCCGCCCGCGAAGCCCTGCTCGTCGCCGTAGTAGACGACGGGGTTGCCGCGCCACAGGTACATCAGCGCGTTGCCGAGTTCGAGCCGGTCGAGCAGCTCCTCCTCGCCGACGCCCGGCCGTTCGGTGCGCAGCATCCACGCGACCCGGCCCATGTCGTGGTTGCCGAGGAAGGTGGGCAGCGAGGAGGCGTTGGAGTCGGCGTCGGTGTACTGGTCGTCGGCCAGCAGCACCTCGCCGAGCCGTGCGGCGCCCTTGCCCGCCAGGAAGTTCACCGCGCCGCTCTGGAACGGGAAGTCCAGGCTCGCCTGCATCCCGCCGGTCGTGGTGTAGGCCGAGGTCAGCGCCGGGTCGGAGCTGAAGACCTCGCCGAACACGAAGAAGTCGTCCTTGCCCTTGCGGGCGGCGTAGGCCTTCACGTGCGGCGCGAGCGCCTGCCAGAACTCCATGTTGACGTGCTTGACCGTGTCGACCCGGTAGCCGTCGATGTCGAGGGTGTCGATCCAGCTGGTGAAGATGTCCTTCATGCCGTTGACGACCCTCGGGTTCTCCGTCATCAGGTCGTCGAGACCGGAGAAGTCGCCGTACTCGCTGGACTCGCCGCTGAACGTCGAGTCGCCGCGGTTGTGGTAGAGCGTCGGGTCGTTGAGCCAGTCCGGGGTCTTGCGCACGCCCGGCTTCGCGACCGGCGTGTACGGGAAGGACCTCGCGGCGTCCAGCTCGGGGAAGTCCTCGGAGCCTGCGAGCGCCTTGATGTCGACCGGCCTGCCGTCCTCGTCCAGGTAGGGCGCGGCCCCGGTGCTCACGTACTCGCGCTTGCCCTCGGCGTAGTCGATCACGTCGGCGGTGTGGTTGGCGACGATGTCGAAGAACACCTTGATGCCACGCCGGTGCGCGTCCTTGATCAGCTGCTTCATCTCCCGCGTCGTCCCGAAGTGCGGGTCGAGCCGGGTGAAGTCGGTGGTCCAGTAGCCGTGGTACCCGGCGGAGGCGTCGGCGCCGCCGCCCTGCACCCACTGGTTCGCGAACATCGGGGTCATCCAGATCGCGGTGATCCCCATGCCGTCCAGGTAGCCCAGCTTGTCGCGCAGTCCGGCCAGGTCACCGCCGTGGTAGAAGCCCTTGTCGGACGGGTCGAAGCCCGACTTCAACCGGTCGTCCGGCTGTCCCGCGCGGTCGTTGCGCGGGTCGCCGTTCGCGAACCGGTCGGGCATGACGAAGTAGAACCGCTCCCCCGCCAGGTCGTCCCGCAAGGCGTTGCGCGCGAGCCGCTGATCACCGCTCCGAACGCCCGCCGCGACGTCCCCCACTGCTCCGATCGCCAACCGGGACACCGCGGGCGCCGCGGCGGAAACCACCGGCACCAACGGGATGAGCAGCAACGACACCAGTGCAGCGAAGACGCGGCGCACGGCGACCTCCTTGTCGCAAGAACTTGCAAGCGCCCGGACAAAAGCCGAGCGACTGCACCTCACCACGACAGGATTGGTCCAACAAGCGCCGATGGGCTGCAAATACTTGCGACTACGGGATCGGACCGAACGACAGGGCCAGCCGCGACGGGTGGACGTCCCACGTGGTCGTGGCGTACATGGCGAGCAGGCCACCACCGCGAATGGTCTCCGGGGTCGCCGGGCCGCTCATGGTCTGACCGGTCGCGGCCTCGTGGACCAGCTGGTCGTGCCAGATCGGCGCCTCGTCCGGCACCGGGGACGTCTCGACGACCGAGATCCGCTGGCCGTTGTGCTGCCGCACGACCATCAGCACGTACGGCTTCTCGCGGTGGGTGATGCCGCCCGCCTCGACGGCGACGTACTCGCCGCGGTCCGCCGCCGCCTCCGAGGCCAGGCCGACCCAGCGGAACGCCTCCAGCACCGTCTCGGCGGTCACCGCCGCACGGGCCTCGCCCTCGGCGACCCGCACCAGCGGCGTCGCCGAACCGGACACGCCGCCGCTGTCGTCGCGGTAGCGGTCGGTGAGCATGATCGTGGAACTGGCCGGGTCGAGCGCGACGAGGTCGCGGAACCTGTTCTCCAGGACCGGGGTGCGGGCCAGCGCCCCCTTGCCCAGGGTGTTCAGCACGGTGCCGGGGTCGCTCATCCGCCAGTAGCTGACGTCGTCGTCGTCCATCCACAGCGGCAGGTAGCCGCCGATCGGCAGACCGGGCACGACGGTCGTCAGCGTGGCGCCGACCTCCGGTGACGGCGCGAAGTCCGGCAGCGCGGCGAAGCGCGGGTCGACGTGACCGGTCCGCGCAACGTGGTGCGCCCACGCGCGGGCGCGCGACAGCGGGTGCTGCGGGAACTGCGCGTCCCAGCGCGGGTCGTCGCCGACGTGGAACGGCAGCTTCCCCTGCACGTCGACCGCGTACGGGTGCGGCTGGAACCAGTTGTCGAACCCGACCTGCGACATGAGCACCGATTCGCGCACACCGGTCACGCCCTGCTCGACGGCCTGGAACTTCAGCACCGCGCTCGCGTTCGCCCTGGGCACCGTGAACGAGGCGAGGAACGCCTGCCCGCTCGGCTGGTTCGGGATGGGCAGCTTCACGATCTGGAGCAGCGCGGGCACCTGTCCCAGGTGGACGACGTGCGCCTCGACCAAGCAGCCCACCTCGCTGGTCAGGTGCGCGAGCCCGTGCCGCAGCGACGTGACGTCGTCGAGCGCGGCGGGCAGGTCGGGCACCTGTTCGAAGTAGCTCAGGCTCACCTGGTCGTTCGTCGAGGGGTTGAACCAGGTGGTCTGGTCGTGCTGCTGAAAACCGGTGGTGTCGAACGCGATGGGCACCCGAACACCCTATGTGCCCGCTCCGGGAAGGGGCAGGGGTTCAGCCCACGAGGATCGCCTTCCCGTTGGGGCGGTGCGGTTTTCGTGAAATCGACACCGAAGGTCCGTGCAACCGGTGGACAACCCCCGGATCACGTGCTGATCAGCGGGGGGACAGGGTCTTCGTCCACAGGGAACGTCCGGTGGCGTCCCTCAGCCACACCGTGAACTCACCGCTGCGGCCGTCGACGGCGACCTCCCCGAAGTGCTGGAACCCGTCCAGCGGTGAGGTGTTCGCGGACGGGGGCGCGTGCACGAACACGGCCTCGGGCCCGAACGTGGGGTCGAGCGCGTTGGGACCGAACGCCCCCGCGTGCAGAGGACCGGACACGAACTCCCAGAACGGGTCGAAGTCGCCGACGGCGGCGCGGTCCGGCGAGTAGTGGTGGGCGGCGGTGTAGTGCACGTCCGCGGTCAGCCACACGACGTTGCGCACCCCGCGCCGCTTGACCTCCCGCAGCACACCGGCGAGTTCGTGCTCACGGCCGCCGGGCGCGCCGGGCAGGCCGTTGGCGACGCCCTCGACGTCGACGCCGTCCGGCACGGTCAGCCCGATCGGCAGGTCCGCGGCCACGACCTTCCACGTCGCCCGGCTGCGGGCCAGCGAGTCGACCAGCCACCGCGCCTGGCGTTCGCCGAGGACGTGGCCGACGCCGTCGCGGGGCGCGGTGTTCGCGTCCTTGTAGCTGCGCATGTCCAGCACGAACACCTCGACGTGCGCGCCGTGGGAGAACTTCCGGTACACGCGGCCGTCGACGGCGCGGCGGGGGTCGATCGGCTGCCACTCGTGGAACGCCCGGAACGCCCGCGCGGCCAGCACGTCGACCCGCTTCTCGGTGTACTGCGGCAGGTCGAGGACCTCGCCGGGGTACCAGTTGTTGGTGACCTCGTGGTCGTCCCACTGCACCACGACCGGCACCCGCGCGGCGAACTCCCGGAACGCCGGGTCGAGCAGGTTGTAGGCGAACTGGCCGCGGTACTCGTCGAGCGTCTCGGCGACCTTGGACTTCTCCGGGGTCACGACGTTGCGCCAGACCCGGCCGTCGGGCAGCACGACCCGCGGGAGCAGCGGGCCGTCGGAGTACACGGTGTCGCCGCTGTGCAGGAAGAAGTCGGGGTCGCGCGCGGCCATCGCGCCGAAGATCGGCATCCCGCCGAGGTCGGGGTTGCTGCCCCACCCCTGGCCCGCGACGTCGCCGGACCAGGTGAAGCGCACGTCCTGGCGGCCGACGGGCGCGGTGCGGAACGAGCCCGTCACGGCTTCACCGCGCGCGCGGCCGTCCAGGTCCTCGGCGACGACCCGGTAGTGCACCTGGCGGCCAGCCGGGAGGTGGCCGAGCCGCAGCTTGCCGGTGCCGCCGGTGTCCGGGGTCAGCAGCGGCCCGCGCACGCGCCGGGAGTGCCGGAACGACGGGTCGGTGGCCACCTCGACGACCATGCGCGACGGCCGGTCGGCCCGCGTCCACACCACGGCGCCGTCGGTGGTCACGTCGCCGGACTGCACACCGTGCGTCAGGACCGGCCTGCCCGTCCGCGCCAGCGCCGCACCGGGCAGGAACACACCCGCGACACCGAGTCCACCGGCGCGCAGCAGCGTCCGCCGGTTCACCGCCCGCTCATCGGTCATGCCGGTGTTCTAGCCCGTCAACACCGCCGGCGGCCGAACACCGGCTGACCGCCGGGTGAACCCTCAGACCTGCTGGCTCGGCAGGCGGCCTTCGGCCATGCGCTTGGCGAGGTCGCGGCGCATCCAGAACACGCACGCCCACACGAGGCTGAACACGACGCCGACGGCGCCGAGGGCGGTGAGGGCGAACCACGACGCGACCATCACGACGTGCAGTCCGACGATCAGCCAGAAGCTCCAGGGGTGCTTGAGCAGCGCGCACGTGGCGATGAGGCCCGCGATCAGGACGAACGCCAGCACGCCCGCCGCCGTGCTGAAGCCGCCGCCGAGCTTGGCGATCACCGGCAGCGCCAGCGCGACCACGATCACCTCGATGATCAGCGTGCCCGCGGTGATGCCGCGGAACGCCTTCATCGGGTCCTTCGGCGGGGGCTTCACCGGTGGGGTGGTCATGACGGCTCCTTGCCGAACAGCGCGCGGGCTTCACCGGCCGTGACGACGGACCCGGTGACGATCACTCCGCCTCCGGACACCACGCCCTCCTCGTCGTCCTCCTCGGTGCGCATGACGGCCTCCTCCACGGCGTCGGCGAGCGAGGGCTGGACGAACACCCGCTCCTCGCCGAACACCTCCATCGCGAGGTCGCCCAGCGTGTCCGCGTCCATCGCGCGCGGCGAGGAGTTGCTGGTCACCACGATCTCGGCGACCACCGGCTCCAGCGCCGCGAGGATGCCCGCCGCGTCCTTGTCGTCCATCACGCCGACGACGGCGACGAGCTTGCGGAAGCCGAACTCGTCGCGCAGCGCGGCGGCGAGGGCCGCCGCGCCGTGCGGGTTGTGCGCGGCGTCGACCAGGACGGTCGGCGCGGAGCGCACGCGCTCCAGCCTGCCGGGCGAGGTGACGGAGGCGAACGCCTCGCGGACGGCCTCGACGTCGAGCGGCTGGTCCTTGCCGGCGCCGAAGAACGCCTCGACCGCGGCGAGCGCCAGCGACGCGTTGGACGCCTGGTGCGCGCCGTGCAGCGGCAGGAACACCTCGTCGTAGACACCGCCGAGGCCCTGGAGCTTCAGCACCTGCCCGCCGACGGCCACGGCTTGGTCCAGGACCCCGAACTCCAGGCCCTGACGGGCGACCATGGCGTCCACCTCGGTCGCCCGTTCGATCAGGATCCGGGCGACCTCGTTGGTCTGCTCGGCGAGGATGGCGACGGAGCCGGGCTTGATGATCCCGGCCTTCTCCCGCGCGATGCCCTCGACGTCCGGGCCGAGGTACTCGACGTGGTCGACGCCGATCGGGGTGACCACGGCGATCCGGCCGTCCGCGACGTTGGTCGCGTCCCAGGCCCCGCCCAGGCCGACCTCGACGATCGCGGCCTCCACCGGGGCGTCCGCGAACGCCGCGAACGCCATGCCGGTGAGGACCTCGAACTTGCTCAGCGGCACGTCCTGCTGACCGTCAACCAGGGACAGGTACGGCTCGACGTCCCGGTACACCTCGACGTACCGCTCCGGCGAGATCGGCTCGCCGTCGACGCTGATCCGCTCGGTCGCGAGCTGGAGGTGCGGGCTCGTGTAGCGGCCCGTGCGCAGCCCGATGCGCGTCAGCAGCGCGTCGACCATCCGCGACGTCGACGTCTTCCCGTTGGTCCCGGTGATGTGGATGACCGGGTAGGAGTGCTGGGGGTCGCCCAGCACGTGCGTCAGCGCCCGGATGCGGTCCAGCGACGGCTCGATCTTCGTCTCCGGCCAGCGCTTGTTCAGCTCCGACTCGACGGCCCGGAGCGCGTCCAGGGCCGCCGGGTCGGAACTCACTTCGCCTCCGGCAGAGCCGCGATGCGCGCGTTCAGGCGTTCGATGTCGGCGTTCGCGGCCGCCAGGCGGGCCTGGATCTTGGCCACGACGTCGGCGGGCGCCTTGTCGGTGAACGCGGGGTTGTTCAGCTTGCCCTCGCACTGCGCGCGTTCCTTCTCCGCGACCGCGAGGTCCTTGGTCATCCGCTTGCGCTCGGCGACCACGTCGATCGTGCCGGACGTGTCCAGCTCGACCGTCACGGTGCCCTTGGGCAGGCCGACCTCCAGCGACGCGGACACGGCGAAGTCGTCGCCGGGCTCGGTCATCCTGGTCAGCGCCTTGACCGACGGCACCTGGTCGACCAGGTCGACGCAGCACGCGCCGCGCACCTTGCCCGCGACCTTCTGCGTCGGGCGCAGGCCCTGGTCGGAGCGGAAGCGGCGGATCTCGGTGACGAGCTTCTTGAGCCCCTCCACCCTGGCGGCGGCGGTCTCGTCGCGCTCGGCGCCGGACGGCTTCGGCCACTCGCTGATCACCAGCGACTCACCGCCGGTCAGCGTCTTCCACAGCGTCTCGGTGATGAACGGCGTCAACGGGTGCAGCAGCCGCAGCACGACGTCGAGCACGTGCCCGAGCACGGACCGGGTCGCCTCGGCGCGCTCGCCGCCCTCGGCGATCTGGACCTTCGCCAGCTCCAGGTACCAGTCGCAGAACTCGTCCCAGGTGAAGTGGTACAGCGCGCTCGCCGCCTCGTTGAAGCGATAGTCCTCGAGGCTGGCGCGGGTGCGCGCCGCCGTCTGCGCGAGCTTGCCCACCGCCCAGCGGTTCACGATCTGCCGGCATGCATGCGGATCGAAGCCTGGGTCGAGCTCGCAGCCCTGCAGCTCGCAAAAGCGCGCCGCGTTCCACAGCTTGGTGGCGAAGTTGCGGTAGCCCTGGACGCGGCCTTCGGCGAACCGGATGTCCTGGCCCTGGGCGGTGCTCGCCAGGATCGTGAGGCGCAGCGCGTCGGCGCCGTACTTGTCGATCAGCTCGAGCGGGTCGATGACGTTGCCCTTGCTCTTGCTCATCTTCTGGCCGCGCTCGTCCCGCACCAGGCCGTGGATGCAGACGTCGTAGAACGGCACGTCGCCCATGAAGCGCAGGCCCATCATCATCATCCGCGCGACCCAGAAGAAGATGATGTCGAAGCCGGTGACGAGCACGCTGGTCGGGTAGAAGCGCTCCAGCTCGGGCGTGCGCTCCGGCCAGCCGAGCGTCGAGAAGGGCCACAGCGCCGAGGAGAACCAGGTGTCCAGCACGTCCTCGTCGCGGGTCAGCGCGACCGGCTCGCCGTAGTGGCTGACCGCCTGCCCCGCCGCCTCGGCTTCGTCCATGGCGACGAAGATCGTGCCGTCCGGCCCGTACCAGGCCGGGATCTGGTGGCCCCACCACAGCTGGCGCGAGATACACCAGGGCTGGATGTT
>NZ_DASUSQ010000096.1:0-19267 GCF_036375055.1 Umezawaea sp. | reverse complement strand
TGGAAGATCACCTACGATTGTCCTGTCGAACGCCTACTGCAACCGGACGTGGTCCCCGCGCGTCCGGCCCACTCTCTAGCGTGAGCGCTAGAGAGTGGGATATCGCCGGATGTCCGGCATGAGCGCAGGTGGGAGGCCTAGTCCTCGCGACCCAGGAGGAAGCGGCCGAAGTGCGGGACGGTGAACGCGATCTGGCCGCGCTCCGCCGAGTACACGAGGCCCTTCTTGATGAGGCTGTCCCGCGCGGGCGAGAGCGACGACGGCTTGCGGGCCAGGTGCTCGGCCACCTGCGCGGTGTTGACGCCCGCGTCCTTGCCGTCGGTCATCTCGGCCATCGCGCGCAGGTACTCGCGCTCGGCCGGGGTCGCCCGCTCGTAGCGGGAGCCGAAGAAGCCGACGGCCAGTTCGGCGTCGGCCTCGGGAGCGGCCACCGAGACGTCGAGCGCGGTGATCGGGTCGTCCGGCGCGGCGTCCCAGGCCGCCTTGCCGTAGGCCTGGATGAAGTACGGGTAACCGCCGGAGGCGTCGAAGAGGGCGTCCAGGGCCTCGACGTGGATGCCCGCGTCCTCGCGTTCGACCGGGGCGAGGACGGCGCGGTCGGCGTCCTCGCGGCTCAGCCGGTCGATGCGGACGTAGCGGAACAGGCGCTCGGAGTAGGACTTGCCCGCCGACAGCACGGCGGGCAGGTGCGGCAGGCCGGCGCCGACCACGACCAGCGGCGCACCGGACTGGGACAGCTCGTGGCACGCGGCGCACAGCGCGGAGATGTCGTCGGGGCGCAGGTCCTGCATCTCGTCGATGAGCAGCGCGACGCCCGTGCCGACGTCCTGCGCCAGTTCGGCGACGTCGGTGAACAGCTCGACCAGGTCGATCTCGATGTCGCCCGAATCGGCCCTGCCGGACGCGGCGGGCACGTCGATGCCGGGCTGCCAGCGGTCGCGGAGCTTCGCGTCGGCCGGGTTCGAGCGCAGCGCGAACGCCTTGAGCACGCCCAGCGCGGCCTCGACGCGGTCCGGGGCGCGGTGCCGGACGGCCAGGTCGCGGATCGCGCGGTGCAGCGCCGCCGCCAGCGGGCGGCGGAGTCCGGCGTCCGGCCTGGCCTCGATCTTGCCCGCGCCCCAGCCGCGCCGCAGCGCCATCGAGCGCAGCTCGCCGAGCAGCACCGTCTTGCCCACGCCGCGCAGGCCGGTGAGGACGAGACTGCGTTCCGGACGGCCGCGGGCGACCCGTTCCAGCACGACCTCGAAGGCGCCGACCTCCTTGTCGCGCCCCGCGAGTTCGGGCGGACGTTGGCCTGCGCCGGGGGCGAACGGGTTGCGCACCGGGTCCACGCCAGCACGCTATCGCCGTCTCTAGGGTCCAGCCGATAGTCGCGCAGACTTCTCCGGGGTGTTTCGTCGTCTACCGCTCTCTAGCGTCTGCGCTAGACGGACCAATCCTTGCGCATGATCCGGTGGCGGGGTTGGCTGGACGACGTGGCCGAGGTGTTGACGAAGGGGACGGGCACGGTCGAGCGCATCGCCGACCGCGCACAGGTGGACGTGAGCTTCGAGGCGTCCGGAGAGCTGCGCAACGACGCCGTCGAGGCTCTGACCAGCCGCGTCGCCGCGGTTGAGCCGCTGCTGGACCGGCAGGGGATCGAGGTGCGGTCGCGGCAGCTGTCCGTGCACGACAACTGGGACGGCACCACGAAGGCGGGCAGCCGGGCGAGTCAGCGGTACGTGCTGCGGGTGACGGACCTGGACGAGCTGGACGGGCTCCTGGCCGCGCTGGTGCTCGCCGAACCGGCCTGGCTCAACGGCCCCTCGTGGGACCTGACCGACACGAAGGACGCCGTGTTCGACGCCCAGCAGGACGCCGTCGCCGACGCGCGGCTGCGCGCCCAGGGCTACGCCGAGGCGCTCGGCCGCAGGCTCGGTCCGCTGGTGCGGCTGTCCGACAGCGAGGGTGAGCAGTGGCAGGCGGACACGATGGCGGCCAGGTCGTTCGCGGGGTACGGCGGCAGTCCCGGCGTCCCGGTGCAGATCGACCAGCTCGGCCTCGAACCGCAGCAGATCACGATCACCGTCCGCTGCACCGCCACCTGGTCGCTCCTCGACTAGCCGTTCCAACGCCCCGGCCACCCGGTCGAGCTGGTCGGTGATCAACGGGGTGTCCTCGCCGCGCAGCGCCCGTTCGCGCTGGTCGTCGTCCTCGCCGTAGAGGAGACCGGTCGCCACGTGCAGCCGCCTGCTCAGCCGCACCCCTTCGCGCAGCTCAGCGGGCTCGTCGAACGCCAGAACGGCCGCCCGCTGCACGGGTTGCGCCGCGGTGGACTCCGCCTCGCCGCCGACCGGGACGACCGCGTCGCGCAACACCCGGTCGGTCGTCAGCACCACTCCGTCGGCCGCGACCGCGTGGGCGCCCGCGCTGCGCGCCGAGGGCGAGGCGCTGTCCCGCTGAGTGGTCCACAGGTCCATCCACACCTGTGGACAACTCGAACACCTGTTCGACCGCGTCGACGTCATTCACCGATCGCGGACCTGACGCCCCTCTCGGGCGAGTTGAAGTGGCTTTCGCTCTTGTCCAGCGGCACGTTGCGAACCGACTCGGGATCAGCTCGGTGGAAACTGGCCACCGCCGCCCACGAGCTCAGGGACAGCGCGATGACGCAGTAGACGCTGAGGATCACCTCGATGGGCACCTTCGCCAACGACATGGCGATGGAACTGCCGGAGACGACGCAGACGAGAACGACGAAGGAGGCCAGCGCCCGGACGCTGAAGCCCGCCAGGATCGGGTTGCGCGGCTTCACCTCGACCTGGTCCACGGCGACGGGTTCGGGCGAGTCCCCCTCCCGCGGAGCGGGAGGGGCGTCGAGGATCTTCCTGGCGTCGTTGCCGAAGTTGTCGACCAGGGGCTTGCCACGGTCCTCCGGCCGGGTCCCACCGTCCGCGGGACCGCTGGCACCCAGCGCTTCGCCCTCCTCGTGCGACCGGGTGATGCGCTCGATGTGCACGAGCGAGTTGAGCCACATCCGGGTTTCGTCGGGGGTGACGCGGCACGCCTTCAGGAAGAGCTTCAGGTGGTGTTCGGGTGGGAGCGAATCACTGGTGAGCATCGCCTGCGCGGTGCTGCGCGACATTCCCCGCCCGGCCCGGTTGCCTATTTGCGTGTACGACAGTCCCAGGGTCTTGCGCAGCGCGTTGAGAAGGTCGAGGAATTCCTTGGGGGTTGCGGCGTCCAGCACTCCCCGGACGTGGACCGTGTAGCCGTAGTCCGGGCTGCTTGCCGTGTTATCGCTGGTCATCGCCTACAGCCCGATGACAGGTGGAGCAGCTTTGCGATCCATGCTGAACAGGTCCTCCTCGATCGGGGAGGAACGGACGTGGATCCTCCTTGGCCTCTTCACGATGATGCAGGTGCGCAGGAACGTCATGGTGGCGAACCACAGGTTGACCGCGAGCATGGACATCACGGGCATGCCGGACAACGTCATGGCGATTGCGCTCGAAGGGAGCAGGACGAGCGGGAGGAGCAACCAGCCCACCTGTCCGTGCACCCTGTCCGGCGGGCGCTTCCGAGGTCGCCGGGACCGCGTCTCCACCAAGGTCGGCCAGCCCGCGGGTGACGGCTTCTTGACGGGTGCGGACACACCGTCCTCAACGGGTGCCGGACGCCTGCGGGGGTTCACCACGACAGCGGGCTGCAAGATGCCCCGCTCCGGCGGCGGCGCGCTGATCCGCGCGAACGCGGCGAGCCACAGATCGCGTTCCTGGTCCGACACGTCGAGCATGCGCAACAGCGACCGCACCTGGTGGATGTCCATGGGCTGCCGCCCGGTCATGACCGCGTACACGCCGCTGCGCGAGATCCCGAAGAAGTGCCGCGCTCGCCGACCCAGCCTGTCGTACGACAGGCCCTTCTCCTGCCTGAGGTTGTTGAGCGTCGACCGGAAACCGGCGACGTCCGCGACGACGGACAACCCCGATACCGCACGCGAGTAGGGGATCCACGACGAGTACACGCTCGCGGGCGGCTCCGCCTCCTCCGGAGGAGGCAGAGCCCTCGCCTTGGCGCGCGCGGACGCGGACGGTTCGTCCATGGCCCTCGCCCCCGCCCGGTCAGCGGGTGACGGTGACCAGCGGCCAGTTCCGCGGAGGTCGTGAGACCCCGTACCCCATCCGCACGCCCACCAGTCCCACGCCCGAGACGAGGGCCAAGGCGGTCGGGACGTCGTACCCCCACCGCAGCAGGACCAGCACGACCACGAAGACGAGGACGAGGACACCCGTGCGCACCAGCACGGCGGGCATCGGCGTGCACGGCGATGAACCCCGGCCCACCGGTAACGACGACTCGATCAGCATCATCCACTCCCGTTCTCGAACACCTGTCGGCCCGGACACCCGATCCACGGCCCCGTGGGGGTTGCCCCGAGACCCGATCGGTTGGCGCCGACCGGACTCGTGATGGGAACCGCCGGGGGACGTGGATCCCCATGGACCAATGATGATCCGCAGGGGTCGATCTGCCCACCGCGACACCGTCCGGAGCGTCCGATGGACGGCTCGGACGAAGAAAAATGACCCCTTTGGCCGCAGGTCAGAGGACGTCCTCGCGTCCAGAACGAACTTCTTCCCGTCCAGGGGCGCCGACACCGACTGGCGGCCCGCTCGGAGGTCGGCCTACCGTTGGCGGTGGAGCCGCGCCGGACTTGTCCGGGATGACTCCACCTCGACGCCGTTCGTCCCTTGGCCCGGACACCAGCTTCGAGACGGCGGGTTGCCGTTGGCGCGGAAACCCGCCCCAAACTTCCAGCGGTGGGCACCGGTCCCGGAGTCGCCCTAGCGCTCCAGGATCGCGGTGACCCCCTGGCCGCCCGCCGCGCAGATCGAGATCAGGCCGCGGCCCGAGCCCTTCTCGGCCAGCAGCTTCGCCAGGGTGGCGACGATGCGGGCGCCGGTCGCGGCGAACGGGTGGCCCGCGGCGAGCGAGGAGCCGTTGACGTTGAGCTTGGCGCGGTCGACGGCGCCGAGCGGGGCGTCGAGGCCGAGCGCGGTCTTGCTGAAGTCCGGGTCCTCCCAGGCCTTGAGGGTGGCGAGGACCTGGGAGGCGAAGGCCTCGTGGATCTCGTAGAAGTCGAAGTCCTGCAACGCGAGGCCCGCGCGGGCGAGCATGCGCGGCACGGCGTGGACGGGTGCCATGAGCAGGCCTTCGGCGCCGTGCACGTAGTCGACGGCGGCGGTCTCGGTGAACGTGAGGTAGGCCAGCACGGACAGGTTGCGGGCGGCGGCCCACTCCTCGCTCGCCAGCAGGACGGCCGAGGCGCCGTCGGTCAGCGGCGTCGAGTTGCCCGCGGTCATGGTCGCGGTCTCGCCGCGGCCGAACACCGGCTTGAGCTTCGCCAGCTTCTCGACGCTGGAGTCGGGGCGCAGGTTCTGGTCGCGGGTGACGCCGAGGAACGGCGTGACGAGGTCGTCGAAGAAGCCGCGGTCGTAGGCGGCGGCCAGGTTGTGGTGGCTGGCGGCGGCCAGGGCGTCCTGGTCCTCGCGGGCGACGTCCCACAGCTTCGCGGTGATCGCGGCGTGCTCGCCCATGGACAGGCCGGTGCGCGGCTCGCCGTTGCGGGGCACGTCCGGGACCAGGTGGCCGGGGCGGAGCTTGGCCAGGAGCTTCAGCCTGCCCGCGGTGCCGCGGGTGCGGTTGAACTCCAGCAGCACCGCGCGCAGGCCTTCGTTGACGCCGATCGGCGCGTCGCTGGTGGTGTCGACTCCCCCGGCGATGCCGGAGTCGATCTGCCCCAGCGCGATCTTGTTCGCGACGGCGATCACGGCCTGGAGGCCGGTGCCGCACGCCTGCTGGAGGTCGTAGGCGGGGGTGTCGGCGGCGAGCCTGCTGCCGAGGACGGACTCGCGCACGAGGTTGAAGTCGCGGCTGTGCTTGAGGACGGCGCCCGCCACGACCTCGCCGACCCGTTCGCCCTGGAGGCCGAAGCGGCTGACCAGGCCGTCCAGGGTGGCGGTCAGCATGGCCTGGTTGGACGCCGTGGCGTAGGGCCCGTTCGACCGCGCGAAGGGGATCCGGTTGCCACCGAGGATCGCGACGCGCTTGATGTCAGCCATGCTGGCCATTCTACCTACCCGCCAGTAGTCTTACCAGCGAGTAGGGAGTGTGAGATGGATCGGTACCAGCGGTTCGCCAAGTCCGGAGTCGGACGCCTCGTCGTCGGCAAGCTCGGTCTGCCCAACCCCCACCCGCTGCGCAGGTTCTCGCCGGGACAGCCGCTGCTCACCGGGCCGCTGCTGCTCGGCGGCACCGGACGGCTGGTCGAGCCCGTCGCCGCGATCCTGAAGTCGGTCGACGTCCACCGCACGGCCGCGGCCGACCAGGCGTACGCCGCGCTGGTGTTCGACGCGACCGGCATCGACGACACGGCCCGCCTGCGCGAGGTCCACGAGTTCTTCCACCCGGTGATCCGCTCGCTCGGCCCGTCCGGTCGCGTCGTCGTGCTGGCGGGCGGGACGGGGGTCGCGCAGCGCGCGCTGGAGGGCTTCACGCGGTCCGTCGGCAAGGAGCTCAAGCGCGGCGGCACGGTCCAGCTCGTCCGCGTGGCCGAGGGCGCGGAGGACGCCGTCGAGTCGACCCTGCGGTTCCTCCTGTCCGCCAAGTCCGCGTACGTGTCCGGTCAGGTCGTCCGCATCGGACGCGCGGCCGTCGAGGAACCCGCGGACCGGGACCGTCCGCTGGCGGGCAAGGTCGCGCTCGTGACCGGCGCGTCACGGGGCATCGGCGCGTCGATCGCCGAGGTGCTCGGCCGCGACGGGGCGCACGTCGTGTGCCTGGACGTGCCCGCGCAGGGCGGTGACCTGTCCGAGGTGGCCAACCGCGTCGGCGGGTCGTCGTTCCAGCTGGACATCACCGCGCCCGACGCGCCCACCCGGCTGGCCGACCACCTCACCCAGCGCCACGGCGGCGTCGACGTCGTCGTGCACAACGCGGGCGTGCTGCGGGACAAGACGTTGGGGCGCATGGACTCCGCCCGGTGGGACGCCGTGATCGCGGTCAACCTGACGAGCCAGGAGCGGATCAACGAGGTGCTGCTGCGGACGAACGCGCTGCGCGGCAACGGGAGGATCATCGGCGTCTCGTCGATCGCCGGTATCGCGGGCAACGCGGGGCAGACGAACTACGCCACGTCCAAGGCGGGCGTGATCGGTGTCGTGGAAGCGCTGGCGGACGAGCTGGCCGGGCGAGGGAGCACCGTCAACGCCGTCGCGCCGGGGTTCATCGAGACCAGGATGACGGCGGGCGTGCCGCTGGTGACGCGCGAGGTCGGCAGGCGGTTGAACAGCCTGTCGCAGGGCGGGCTGCCGGTGGACGTGGCGGAGACCGTCGCCTGGCTCGCGCACCCGGCGTCGACCGGCGTCAACGGCAACGTGGTCCGGGTGTGCGGGCAGATGCTGCTGGGGGCGTGATGGCGAACCTCGCGCTGCTCTACGCGAAGGCGGGGCTGACGGGTTTCCTGCACGGCGGCGGCGAGCTGCCGTCGTCCACGCGGTCCGCCGAGGTCGTGGTCGACCCGGCGCACCTGGCCGCCTACAACGAGGTGTGCGGCTTCCGGGTCGGTGGCACCGTGCCGATCACCTACCCGCACGTGCTCGGGTTCGGGCTCCAGCTGGAGCTGATGACCGAGCGCGCGTTCCCGTTCGCGCTGCCCGGTCTGGTGCACGTCGGCAACCGCATCACCCGGTCCCGCCCGGTGACCGCCGCCGAACCGCTGTCGCTGCACGTCCACACCGAGAACCTGCGGCCGCACGAGCGCGGGCAGCAGTTCGACGTCGTCACGACGGCGGCCGTCGCGGGCGAGACCGTGTGGACGGACACCTCGACGTACCTCAAGCGCGGCACCGGATCCGGGTCGGGGACCGCCTCCGAGCCCCCGCCACCCACGGCGGTGTGGCGGGTGCCCGGCGACATCGGCAGGCGCTACGCGAAGGTGTCCGGCGACCGCAACCCGATCCACCTGCACCCGTTGGCCGCCAGGGCTTTCGGCTTCCCGCGCGCCATCGCGCACGGGATGTGGACCAAGGCGAGGTGCCTGGCGGCGTTCGAGGGGCGACTACCGGACGCCTGCGCGGTCGACGTCCGGTTCAGGGCGCCGGTGCTGCTGCCCGCGACGGTGGACTTCTCCTCGACGCCGGACGGCACGCGCTTCGCGCTGCACGACCCCAGGACCGGGAAACCGCACCTCACGGGGACGGTTCAGCCCGCCTGAGCGTGCGGAACCACGTCCGCGTAGCCGCCCGCGTCGATCACGGCGAGCAGGCCGGGCCGCACCGGCTTCCACCCGAGCGCCTCGCGGGTGAGGGCGCTGGAGACGACGGAGTCGGCGCCGAAGAACCCGGCGAGCCACCCGAAGTGCTCCCCGGCCCGGTCAGCGGGCACCGACCGGGCCGGGAGGCCGACGGACCCGCCGATGGCCTCGGCGATCTCGCGCGTCGGGATGCCCTCCTCGTCGACGGCGTGCACCACGGAGCCCGCGGGGGCCGACTCGACCGCGAGCCGGACGAGCACCGCCGCGTCGAGCCGGTGCACGGCGGGCCAGCGGTTCGCGCCGTCCTCGACGTAGCCCGCGAAACCGGAGCGGCGCGCGAGGTCGACGAGCGTCGCCACGAAGCCGTGGTCGCCGGGGCCGTGGACCGTGGGGGCGAACCGCACGACACCCGACCGCACGCCCCGGTCGGCCAGCGCCAGCGCCAGCTCCGCGTTGACGAGCCGCGGGTGCCGGGAGGGGTCGGGGCGATCGGCCTCGGTCGCGGGCCGGTCACCGCCGAGCCCGACCACGCCCGCGGCGATGAAGAGCGGGCCACCTGTCCCGGCCAGCACGTCGCCGAACGCCTCGACCGCGCGCCGGTCGAGCTGCGCGGCCAGTTCCATCTGCGAGAAGTTGTGGTGGTAGCCGAGGTGGACGACGCCGTCGGCCTTCTCGGCACCCGCCCGCAACGACTCGACGTGGTCGAGCGAACCGCGGTGGACCTCGGCGCCGAGCGCGGTGACCGCGTCCGCCGAGCGGTCGGAACGGGCGAGGCCGACGACCTCGTGGCCGGCGGTGAGCAGCTCGGTCACGACCGCGGAGCCGATCCACCCGGACGCACCGGTGACGAAGACGCGCATGGGAATCTCCAGAGAGCGAAGTGATGTCACATTGCGACATCACGCTAGCACGGCGATGTCACACTGTGCCATCGCTACACTCCCGCCCATGGGACGATGGCAGCCGGGCGCGCGCGGACGGCTGGGACAGGCGGCGATGGAGCTGTACGTCGAACGCGGCTACGACCAGACGACCGTCGCCGAGATCGCCCAGCGCGCGGGACTCACCTCGCGCACCTTCTTCCGGCACTTCGCCGACAAGCGCGAGGTCCTGTTCGCCGGAACCGACGCCGTCCAGGACCGGCTGGTCACGGCGCTCGACGCCGTGCCCGCGGACACCGCGCCGCTCGGCGTCGTGAGGGCCGCGCTCGTCGCGGTGGCCGAGGCGGTCGGCGACGACCACGACCACTCGCGGCGGCGGCAGCAGGTCATCAGCACGAACGCCGAGCTGCGCGAGCGCGAACTGGTCAAGCTCGCCGCGTGGTCACGCGCGCTGGCCGACGGCCTGCGCCGGCGCGGCGCGGACGAGCACGCGGCGAGCATCGCGGCCGAGGTGGGGGTCGCGGTCTTCCGGGTGGCGTTCGAGCGGTGGGCGACCGGACCGGGGGACCGGCACCTCACCGACGTCGTGCGCGACTCGTTCGAGCAGTTGCCGACCGCCTAGCTAGCGGCGTGACGGCGCGTGCCACACGTTGCCCTGGACGAGGTCGCCGAAGCCCATCCAGACGAGGTTCATCAGGCGGGACGCCACCACGCCCGCGGGCTCGTCCGGGTGGTCCAGCCACCAGTCCGCGAGGGACTCCCCGGCACCGACCAGTGCCGCGGCGAGGCTTTCCGCCTCCCGTTCCGACGTGCTGGGCACCTCCCCGCTCCGGGAGCTGTGGACGAGCAGCGCGGCGACCAGGCTGACCGCCCGGCCGCGCATCTCGGCCAGTTCGGCGGCGAACGGGCCGCCCTGGGAGCTGGCCTGGCGGTGGAGGACCTGCCAGCTCGCCCGGTTCTCACCGACGAAGCCGAAGAACGCGCGGAGCCCGCTCCACAGCTGCACGTCCGGCGGCTGGTCCGGTTCGACGCCGGTGGCGATCGCCTCGATCATCATCGTCGCCTCGCGCCGGATGCAGGTCGCGAACAGCTCCTCCTTCGAGCCGAGGTAGGCGTAGAGCATGGGCTTGGAGATGCCCGCCACCTCGGAGATCTCGTCCATGGAGGCGGCGTGGAACCCGAGGCGCGAGAAGACGTCCACGGCGGCGTCCATGATCTGGCGTTCACGCACCGCGCGCGGCAATCGTTTGGCTCTACCGGTACGGACCGGTTGGTCTGCGTGCATCGCACCCCCTGAAGGCTGGAACAAGATTACTCGGCAGACTTGCGGGCGTACCTACTCGCCAGTAGATTTACTGGCCAGTAGGTACAGGAGGCGTCCATGACCATCGACCTCACCACCGAGGCGGTCGCGAAGCTCAGCCCGGCTGAGCTGATCGGCACACTCAAGCAGATCGACCCCGCGGACCCGGCGTTGAACGACGTCGACATCGACGTGATCGCCAGGGGCATCGACCCGAAGAAGCTGGGCAAGGACGAGTTCGCCGACCTCCTGGGGGCTCTCGGCGACCTCGCCGACGGCGGCGCGAACCTCGACCTGGCCGCGATGGACCCGCAGAACTTCGCGCGCATCATCTCGCGCGCCTCCAAGGACCAGATCGAAGCCGTCACGGCCAGGGCGGGTCTGCGCGAACGCGTGCTCGACGAGGTGTTCCGGCGCATGGAGGCGCACTTCCGCGGCGACCGCGCGGGCGCCACCAGGGCCGTCGTGCACTTCCACCTCACCGGCGGCTTCGACGGGAGCGGCGTCGACACGTACGAGGCCGTGATCGAGGACGCGGCGTGCACGATCAACAAGGGCGAGACCCGCGAGGGCCGCGCGGCCGTGACGCTGAGCCCGGTCGAGTTCCTCAAGCTCGCCACCGGCAACGCGTCCGCGCCGGTGCTGTTCATGACCGGCAAGCTGAAGGTCAAGGGGGACCTGGGCTTCGCCGCCGGGTTCATGAGCCTGTTCAACATTCCGAAGGCCTGAGGGGGAAAGAGTTCGATGGGTGGCTTCTCGCTGGAGCTGAACGAGGACCAGACCGACCTGCGCGACTGGGTGCACGGGTTCGCCAAGGACGTCATCCGCCCCGCCGCGTCCGAGTGGGACGAACGCGAGGAGACACCGTGGCCCGTCATCCAGGAGGCCGCCAAGATCGGCCTCTACGGGTTCGAGGCGCTGGCCACGTGGTTCGCCGACCCGATCGGCCTGTCGCTGCCCATCGCCACCGAGGAGCTGTTCTGGGGTGACGCGGGCATCGCCCTGTCCCTCATGGGCACCGGCCTCGCCGCGGCCGGGATCTTCGCGTCCGGCACACCCGAACAGCTGGCCGAGTGGGTGCCGGAGTGCTTCGGCACCGAGGACGACCCGAAGCTGGCCGCGTTCTGCGCGTCCGAACCGCAGGCCGGGTCGGACGTGGCGGGCTACCGCACGCGCGCCCGCTACGACGAGGCCACCGACGAGTGGGTGATCAACGGCCAGAAGGCGTGGGCCACCAACGGCGGCATCGCCAACGTGCACGTCGTGACCGCCGTCGTCGACGCGACCCTCGGGTCACGCGGGCAGGCCGGGTTCGTCATCCCACCGGGGACACCGGGCGTGTCCAGTCCGGGGAAGATCCGCAAGCACGGCATGCGGGCGTCGCACACGGCCGACGTGTTCCTCGACGACGTCCGCGTGCCGGGGCGGTGCCTGCTGGGCGGCAAGGAGAAGCTGGACGCGCGGCTCGCCAGGGCGCGTGAGGGCCAGAAGTCCGGCGGCCAGGCCGCGATGGCGACCTTCGAGACGACCCGTCCGACCGTGGGCGCGATGGCGATCGGGGTCGCACGTGCGGCCTACGAGTACTCGCTGGAGTACGCGAAGGAGCGCGAGGCGTTCGGCCGCAAGATCATCGAGAACCAGTCGATCGCGTTCGACCTGGCCAACATGCGGATGGAGATCGACGCCGCGCGGATGCTCGTGTGGCGGGCGGCGTGGATGGGGCGGAACAACGTGCCGTTCACCGCGGGCGAGGGGTCGATGTCGAAGCTGAAGGCCGGGGAGGTGTCGGTGTGGGCCACGGAACGCGCCATCCACATCCTCGGCGGCGCGGGCTACACGCGCGACCACCCGGTGGAGCGGATGCACCGGGACGCGAAGATCTTCACCATCTTCGAGGGGACGTCGGAGATTCAGCGGTTGGTCGTGGCCAGGGCGATCTCCGGGATGTACATCAGGTGAGTTGATCACCTTAGGCCGTCCTGAGGCCGTCCGAGTGGGTGGGGTTTTCCTCGGCCTGGGGACCCCACCCACTTTCCTCAGGTGCGTCGACGGCCGAAACCTGCCGACCTGCGCCCCCACCCGCAGAACGCAGGTCCTCGGCGGAGTTGACTAACTTCCAGGTCTGAGCTTCTTGTCGCATCGGTAACAGGTCTTGTCCTGCCCACTGGCGTTCGAGTACCCACAGTGCGGACACGTGACCCGGCCTTGGGATTGGTGATCAGGGGTGTAGGGGTTGCGGGAGTTGCGGCCGGGATTCTGCTTACGACAACCACCGCAGATCGCAGCGTCGTCGTCGTAGTTGGTGTGACGACACTTGGAGCACGTCCAGGTCATTTTTCCTCCAACCGTCGGGACTGGTGAACGCTAGATCGCACTGAACTTGCGCAGCGCAACAGGCGCCTTGCAATTTCACTCACTCGGCGCACCGGCAGCGTGGGGACCAACTGTCTTCCGAGCGTGCCGCAACACCGAAAGACGGTGAAGCGACAACGTCAGACACAGAACTGAAAGTGCAGTTCCGCAGAAGTCGACCCGCCATAACCGGTTGCGCCTCCCGAGGCTTGAAGACCCCGTCAGCCGCGCGAAGCTCGTGCTCAGGTACTCGGCAAGCTCCTCATAGACACCCCCGCGGGAGCATCTGGCGAGCAACCCTTGAGCCAGCTCTCAGCACGCACCTTGAAGTTGATCTTTCCGGTGCTGGGGTCGGCGCATTTCGCTTCGCACTTGTTCGACTCCATCTCGATCAGGAATTCGTCCGCGCGTTCATCCTGACGATCAGGAGCCTTCTCGCCTGGAACCACTGGAGAAAAGAGGAATCACAGCAGGTCCGCTGGCACGACGCCCGAGCCGTGGCTTTCCGGTTCTAGAACAAGTTCACCAGTTCGTTGACGTGGTGGGTCGGGGTGGCGAGGAAGACGTCCTCCGAGACCGGGCCGCAGGCCACGTTCAGGGTGTCCAGGGCGTAGATCCAGGCGTCCGTGGTGAGGCCCGAGTAGCGGTAGTTGATCTGCCAGCGGACCACCTCGCCCGGCTTGACCCAGACCGCCGGTGGGCGTCTTGCCCTGAAGGGGCGGCCGATGGGGGAGACCTGGAGGTTCACCCGGATCCGGTCGTTCTCCTCGTGGAGGGTGACCTGGTTCTCGTCCGGGCGGCCGTGGTGCACGGTCGACCTCGGCGCGAAGTCGTGCCACTCCTGCTGGGTGACCTCGTGGGTCAGCAGCGGAGCCAGTTCTGGTAGCTCGAAGGCGACCGGCAGGGTCGCGGCGGGTCCGCCGGTCGCGTCCTCTGTCCACACGGTTCGCACCCACTGCGCCACGATGTCCACGCCTACATGCTCTCAAACGCCGGGGACGGGAGACGACGCGGTTTGGCGGACGCGATCGCGAACGGCGTTGCCGGTGCGCCGGATGACATCCTGCGCAGGGCGAACACCACTCCTCGGGATGGCGGGCAGACCGAACGGTCCGTCTCAACAGGAGTGGCCGAAAAGGACATAACGGCCAATCAGCGCTGGGGCAGCGGGAGGATGCGGCCGACCAGCTCCAGTTCGGCCGGGGGCACGGCGAGGTGCAGGACTTCCGGGCCCCGGCGGTAGTGCAGGACCACCAGGTTCGGGTCGATGGTCCAGCCGTTGCCGCCGTCGACACCGCCCAGGCGCTCCACGACGCCGTCGCGCCTGCTGAAGTCGAGCACCCCGTCCTCGCCCGGCACCCACCACACCAGGCGGTAGCGCCCCGCCTTGAGCCTGCCCTCGCGCCACACGCCGTCGGCCAGGACGGCCGCGGCGATGACGGGTTCGCCGCCCGCCTCGAACTCGGCCAGCCTGCTCGCGACGGTGCCGCTCCGGCCGGGTTCCCCGCGGCGGAAGAGGCCCGCGACCCACCGCCTCCACGCCGACATGGCTCACCCCCGGATGCAACAACGCCGTGATCGGGTTCCTGGTTCCCCTACCCTGTTCGGCGTGATCGGCAACCTGCAGTGCGTCGTGCTGGACTGCCCCGCCCCCAGTGCGCTGGCGGAGTTCTACCGGGCGCTCCTCGGTGGTGAGGTCGACCGGCCCGACCGGCGGTGGTCGCTGGACGAGCGGTGGTCGACCCTGCACACCGGCACGGGTCTGGTGCTGTGCTTCCAGGGCGTGGACGACTTCCGGGCGCCCGCGTGGTCCGATCCGGAACGGCCGCAGCAGTTCCACCTCGACGTCGGGGTCGCGGACCTCGACGCGGCGCAGGCCGGGGCGGTCGCGTTGGGCGCGACGCTGGTGGACGCGGGTGAGGACGGCCGGATCTGGCGGATCATGGCCGATCCGGCCGGTCACCCCTTCTGCCTGGTCCGGGAGCTGGTCAGCCGCTGAGCGGTTCCCCCGCGGCCCGCAGCCAGGCGCGTTCCGCCGTGGTGTCCGGCACCGCGGGCCACCCGTTGACGACCGCGATGAGCCGCCAGTAGTGCTCGGCGCGCGGGTCGGCGAACGACTCGTGCTCCCGCAGCTTCGCGACCAGCTCCTCGTCGTTCGGGATGCCGAGCGCCTCGGCCCACGTGGCGTTGACGTCCTCGACGATCTCCTTGGCCCGCGCGGACTCCGGGGCCACACCCGCGTCGAGCGCGGCTCGCGCCCGCTCGACCGAGTGGTTGAACGCCCGAAGCTGCTCGGGACCCGGTGCGCCCATGTCCTCGCCCGTGGCCCTGCGTTCGGCGTGCCTCTGGGACATCCGGCGGATGCTCGCCCGGAAGTCCTCGTCCTGCACCAGTTCCGCCAGTTCGACCCACGCCTCCAGCTGCTCGGTGCTGGGGTCGTCCGGCAGTTCGACGCGCACCGAGCGCATCATCGCGTCGAAGCCCGGCTCCAGGTCGTAGCCCCCGAACACGTCCTCGAAGAAGTCGTCCAGGATGCGCTGCCGCTCTTCGTCGGACAGCCGTGCCAGTTCGTTCACGAGTTCCATCTCCCCTCCCTTGGCGATGGCGCGCAGGACCGAGCGGCGCAGCCGCAGGGTCTTGATCTGCACGTCGATCGCGTCCGCGTGGATCCGCGCCACCTCGGTGATCCCCACCTCGTCCTCCAGCACGCGCTGCGCGGTCGGCAGGTCGACGCCGAGGTCGCGCAGGGTGCGGAGGAGCTTCAGCCGGTTCAGCCCGCCCACGTCGTAGGAGCGGTAGCCGCCCGCCGTCCTCCTGGCGACGGGGATGAGCCCGGCGTCGGAGTAGAAGCGGATGGTCCGCGTGGACAGGCCGGTCAGCCTGGCGAGTTCACCGATCGAGTAGTGCGCCACGGGATCCATCGTGAACTTTCCAGTCACTGGAGGGTCAACCGCGAATGACGGCGGACACGCGGAACGCCGGGAGCCGTGGTGCTCGCTCCCGGCGTTCCGGTGGGGTCGCTAGTAGGTCATCGCCATGGCCGGGTCGGCCAGGAGCGCTCCCACGTCGGCGAGGAACTGCGAGCCCTGCTGGCCGTCGACCACGCGGTGGTCGAAGCTCAGCGCGAGCTGGCAGACCTTGCGGGGGACGACCTGGCCGTCGACGACCCACGGCATGTCGCGGATGGCGCCGAGGGCGAGGATGGCCGACTCACCGGGGTTGATGATGGGTGTGCCGGTGTCGACGCCGAAGACGCCGACGTTGGTGATGGTGAACGTGCCGCCCATCATGTCCGCCGGTGACGTCTTGCCGTCGCGGGCGGTGGTGGCCAGCTGGTCGAGCGCCACCGCCAGCTCGCGCAGGGACATCCGGTCCGCGTCGCGGACCTTCGGCACGACGAGGCCGCGCGGGGTGGCCGCGGCGATGCCGAGGTGGACGTAGTCCTTGTAGACGATCTCGCCCGCCGCCGCGTCCCAGGTCGCGTTGACGTCCGGGGTCCGCCTGGCCGCGAGGACCACGGCCTTGGCGGCGAACGTCAGCGGCGTGACCTTCACGTCGCGGAACGCGGGCGAGGTCTTGAGACGGGCCCGGAGTTCCATCATCGGCGTGACGTCGATGGTGAGGAACTCGGTCACGTGCGGCGCGGTGAACGCGCTGTCCACCATCGCCTGCGCGGTCGCCTTGCGGACGCCCTTGATCTGCACCCGGCGTTCACGCGTGCCGTTGTCCACCGTGGGCACGGGTTCGGCGACCGGTGCGGCCACGGCCTGCTCGACGTCTTCGCGGGTGATGACGCCGTTCGCGCCGGAGCCGGTCACCGCGTGCAGGTCGACGCCGAGGTCCTTGGCCAGCTTGCGGACCGGGGGCTTCGCCAGCGGCACGTAACCGCCGGGCTGGGCCACCGGAGCCGGAGGAGCGGCCACCGGAGCCGGGGGTGCCACGGGGGCCGGGGGTGCGGTCACCGCGACCGGAGCGGGCTCGGAACCCTTGCGAGCACGGCGCTTCGCCGCTCCCGCGCGGGGCCCGTAGCCGACCAGGGTCGCGATGCGGCCACCCGGCATCTCCTCGCCGATCTTGCCTGAGGAGGTGCCGTTGGTGGCGGGTTCCGCGGCCACCGGAGCGGGCGCGGCGGCGCCCGAGGGGTCGACGTCGATCGTGATGATCGGGACGCCGACGTTCACCGTCTGGCCTACCTCGGCCAGCAGCTCGGTGACGACGCCGTCCCACGGGCACGGCAGCTCGACCGCGGCCTTGGCCGTCTCGATCTCGACGATGATCTGGTTGACCTCGACCGTGTCGCCGACCTTGACGTTCCAGGTCAGGATCTCGGCCTCGGTCAGTCCCTCCGCCGTGTCGGGCATGGGGAACTGCTTGAACTGCGGCATGACGAGTGTCCCCCTACCAGGCCAGTGAGCGGTCGACGGCGTGCAGCACCCGGTCGAGGTCGGGGAGGAACTCCTCCTCCAGCTTCGACGGCGGGTACGGGGTGTCGAACCCGGTCACGCGCAGCACCGGCGCCTGGAGGGAGTAGAAGCACTCCTGCTGGACCTTCGCCGCGATCTCGCTGGTGATGGAGCTCTCGCTGGGCGCCTCGCTGACGACGACCAGGCGGCCGGTGCGGCGCACCGAGTCGTACACCGGGCCCAGGTCGAGCGGGGACAGCGTGCGGAGGTCGATGACCTCCAGCTCGGTGCCGTCCTCGGCGGCGGCCGCGGCCGCGTCGAGGCAGACCCGGACCATCGGGCCGTAGCCGACCAGCGTGGCCGCGGTGCCGGTGCGCAGGACGCGCGACTCGAACAGCGGACCGGGCGCCTTGGTGGTGTCGACCGGCGCCTTCTCGTAGTAGCGGCGCTTCGGTTCGAAGAACAGCACCGGGTCGTCGCAGTCGATGGCCTGCTGGATCATCCAGTAGGCGTCGGTCGGGTTCGAGCACGACACGACCTTGAGGCCCGCGGTGTGCGCGAAGTACGACTCGGGCGACTCGGAGTGGTGCTCCACGGCGCCGATGCCGCCGCCGAAGGGCACGCGGATGACCATGGGCAGCTTGTTGCGGCCCTGGGTGCGGTAGTGCAGCTTCGCGACCTGGCTGACGATCTGGTCGAAGCCGGGGAAGATGAAGCCGTCGAACTGGATCTCGCACACCGGCCGGTAGCCGCGGATCGCGAGACCCACGGCGGTGCCGATGATGCCGGACTCCGCGAGCGGCGTGTCGAGCACGCGCTGCTCGCCGAAGTCCTTCTGGAGGCCGTCGGTGATGCGGAAGACGCCGCCGAGCTTGCCGATGTCCTCGCCCATCATGAGGACCTTCGGGTTCGCCTCCATCGCGGCGCGCAGCCCCATGTTCAGGGCCTTGGAGATCGTCAACGTCTGCACGGCGGAGTCACCGGACTCGGAACCCGCGCGGTTCATGGTCGGAGCGGCCATCAGTGCTCGCCTCCCGCGAAACCCTCGACGTAGGCGAGGAACTCGTCGCGCTGGGCCTCCAGCACGGGGTTCCCCTCCGCGTACACGTTGGCGAAGATCCGCTCGGGTGGCGGGTCGGGCATGTTGACGCAGAACTCGCGCAGCTCGACCGCCAGCGCCTCGGACTCCCGCTCGATCGACTCGAAGAAGGCGCTGTCCGCCCACTGCTGCTTGACCAGGTGCACCTTGACCCGCTCGATGGGGTCCTTGAGCTTCCACAGCTCCAGCTCGTCGGAGAGCCGGTAGCGGGACGGGTCGTCGGACGTGGTGTGCGCGTCCATCCGGTAGGTGAAGGCCTCGATCAGGATCGGGCCGTTGCCCTGCCTGCACTCCTCCAGCGCCCAGCGGGTGACCGCGAGGGTGGCGAGGACGTCGTTGCCGTCGACCCGGATGCCGGGGAAGCCGTAGCCGCGGGCCCGCTGGTAGAGCGGGAGGCGCGACTGGCGCTCGGTCGGCTCGGAGATGGCCCACTGGTTGTTCTGGCAGAAGAACACGAGCGGCGCGTCGTAGACGGCGGCCCACACGAAGCCCTCGTGCACGTCGCCCTGGCTGGTCGCGCCGTCGCCGAAGAAGCAGATGGTCGCCTCGCCGTCGGCGTCGCCCACCTTGCCGTCGAACTTCTGGCCCATCGCGTAGCCGGCGGCGTTGAGCACCTGGTTGCCGATGACGATCGTGTACGGGTGGAACCGGGTCTCGACCGGGTCCCACGTGCCGTTGTCGGTGCCGCGGAAGATGCCGAGCAGGTCCGTCGGCTTGACGCCGCGCGTCCACGCGATGCCGTGCTCGCGGTAGCTGGGGAACGCCATGTCCTCCGGGCGCATGGCCCGGCCGGCGCCGATCTGCGCGGCCTCCTGGCCCAGCAGCGGCACCCAGATGCCGAGCTGGCCCTGCCGCTGCAGGGCGTTGGCCTCCCGGTCGAAGCGGCGGACGAGCACCATGTCGCGGTGCAGCGCGCGCAACGCGTCTGCGTCG
>NZ_DASUSQ010000095.1:0-10846 GCF_036375055.1 Umezawaea sp. | reverse complement strand
GCTGCCGGGACACGGCGCTGCGCCCACCCCGGCACGCGTACGAGTTCGTCGACGAACCCCACTCGCAGGAGGTACCGGCAATGCCCGCCCGCACCCGACCGTCTCGGCCCACCGCCCGGATCGACCGGCGCACCCGCTCCTCGTCCCCCACCGGTCTTCGCGCCGCGGTGCTGACCACGATCACCGTCGCCACCGCGCTGCTGCCCACCGCGACTCCCGCCGTCGCGGCGCCGATTCCCTTCGACACGACCATGTCCACCCCCGGCGCCGGAACGATCGAGATCCCGGCGGAGGTCACCGCCGTCACCCTGACCGCCTGGGGAGGCGGCGGTGGCGGAGGGGGCAGCGCGGGCGTGGACTCCGGTGGAGCGGGCGGGGGTGCGGGCGCCACGCTGACCTGCACTCTGCGACTGGCCCCGCACACCGAACCGCTCGTCCTCGCCTACGTGGTCGGTGCGGGCGGCGAGGGCGGAACCGCCGCCGCGGACGAGGGCGGTGCTCCTGGTGGCGGGGGTGGAGGAGCCACCACCGTCGGCACGACCGGGGAAGGCACTGGGCGCGCAACCGTCTCCGTGGTCGCACCGGGCGGTGGGGGCGGGGGCGGCGGTAGCGCCACCGGCCAGGGAGGTGCGGGCGGTCGCGGCGGCGGCGAGCACGGCGGCGCCGGTGGTGCGGCGGGCCTGATCGGCACCGGTGACCTCGACGGCAGCGTCGCCCTGGGTGGGGCACGCGGTGGCGCGACCACGTGCAGCCTCATGTCCGCGGCCAGCGCCAACGTCGTCGTCAACTCGACCGGGCGGGGCAACGGCTCCAACGCCCACCGGCCGGACGGCCGCCTCAACAGCGGCAGCGGCCTGGGAGGACGGGCCACCGCCCTCGGCGGGAGCGGCGGCGACGGCGGGCGTGACCTCGTGACCGCCACCAACGGTGCCGACGGCGGTCTGCGCGTCCAGTACGACACCTGACCCACCGCGGGAACACGGGTCCCACGACCCGATCTCCCTTCCGCACCACAGCGTCGGCGGCACGACCCACCCGCGGCACCACGGGAGGGGACCGGGCCTGGAACCCTCCCCTCGTTCGGGGCACGACCGCGGCGGAGCGACACCCCCTGGCCTTCCGGCCGCGCTCCCGCACCACACCGGGACCCGGCTGCCGGGTCCCGGTGTGCGTCGGGCACCGACTCCCGAGGACGGTTCGCCGCCACCCGTGATCGGCACGGGTGGCGGTGCCGTGCTGTGCTGGTCGGGGCGGCGTGCTCCCAGATCGCCGCGGTTCCAGTGTTCCCCACCGAGACGAGGCCTATGCAGCCCGAACCACAGCACGACCTCCTGACCACCACGGCGCACGCGCCGGACGTGCTCGCGGTAGCGGGCGAGCTCGACACCATGACCGTCGCACCACTGCGCGACGCGGTCACCGCCCTGATCCAGCGGACCCCGGCCGCGGGCACCGCGGTGCTCGACTTCTCCGCCGTGACGCACTTCGGCTCCAGCGGGATCGAACTGCTCCTCCAGGCCCGTGGCGACCTGCTCGCGCGCCGTGCCGCGCTGCGGGTCGTGCCCAGCAGGCAGGTCACCAGGGTGCTCGCGATGATGAGCCTGGACCGGCTGCTGGAACTGCACCGCACCCGCGCGGAAGCCCTCGCCTCGTAGGACCCCGGCGTCACCCGACCAGGTGTACCGAACGCCCGGTCACGCCTGACCGGGACATACTGGACGCCCTCCTCCGCCGGTGACAGGAGCGCAGGATGACCTCGCTCGCCGACACCGCCGCCGAACCAGCGGTCGTGACCGTCGACCCCGTGCGCGCGACGGTGACCGTCACGATCACCGGTGAACTCGACGAGGCCAGGACGACCGGCGTCGCGCTCGCCCGTGCGACGGCCGTGCGCGCCGACACCGTGGTCTTGGACGCCCGCGCGGTGGGGTTGTGCACCCTGGAGGGCGCGCACGCGCTGCTGCTGCTCGCCCAGCACTGCCGCGACCTCGGCCGCGACCTGCGGGTGCTGCCCTCGACAGCGGTGCGCCGGAAGGTGGACGCCCTGGGCGTGGGCGTGCTCATCCCCCTCGTCCGGTCCCCGGACGACGCCCAGGGGACGGGATCAGGATCGGTGCGGGACGGCACGTCGAAGCGGTGACCCGCTGGAGCGCCGCACCACCGCCCCTGGCATCACCCGGCGACGATCCGCGTGGTCACGGCCCGTGCCGCCCCGCGCCGTCCGGACTGCCTCGGTGAGGCGATCGCACGAAGGTCGCGGTGGCGGTCCGGTCTGGTGCGCGGCGGACTCGAACAGCACGCGGGGGCTCGGGACGCGGACCGCGATGGTCCCGGTGTCCCGGGAGAACGACGTGGACGAGCACCGCGGGCACGTCGCCGAACTCGCCGCGGTGCTGGGCAGGCACGGTCACGACCACGAGGGCGGCGAGCACCCGGCCGACGGCTCGTCCGTGGAGGACGTGCTCACCGGTCCACGCCCCGCGGCGAGACCGACGCCGATGTCTTCCGACCCTCCTCGGCACGTTGACCGGAGGTGTACAAAGGGTTGATCGGAGGGGTGGCATGACGGAGCTGCGCGACGGCGTCGGCGTGACCGCGCCGACCCGGCGGATGTCGCTGGCGTCCAGGCCGGAGTCGGTCGAGGTGCGGCGCTGGACCCGTGGCACCCTCTCCGCGCACGTGGACACGTACACGCTGGTCGACGTGCTGCTGATCGTCGGTGAGCTGGTCGGCAACGCCTACCGCCACACCTCCAGCCCCAGGGAGCTGCGGGTGACCAGCTCAGGGGTCGGCGTGCTGATCGAGGTCGAGGACGGGGATGTCGACCACCCGCGGGAGATGGCCGTGTCCGCCGACGACTGGGGCGGCCGGGGAATCCAGGTCTTGATCGAACTGGCCGCCTCGTGGGGCGTGCGCGTCGAGGGCGGCGGCAAGGTCGTGTGGGCCCTGCTGTCGCACGGGGAGGGACCCGCACCGCGTCCAGGCTGAGAAGATCGCCCGCCGGAACCCCTCCCGCGTCCGCACCACCGCGGAATCTCGCTCGACGACCCCCGCGTCACCTGGGTGCCGATAATCCGATCGGGGGAAAAACCTAACAAAGACGTTTGACGTTCTCAAAACTGGATAGGTAGCGCAGTCGGATCGGGGAGGCGTCGCATGGACGGCGGGCCGTGCTTGTTCGTGGTGGCGACGCGGAACCACGCCCACGGGTTCGGGATCACCAGCGTCGTCGGCGAGGTGGACTACGACTCCATGCCGAGGATCCGCAGCGCGATCGACATCGCCGCCGGCAGCGGAACACCGCACGTGCTGGACCTGACCGGCGTGACGTTCTTCGGCGCGGCGGGCCTGCACTGGCTGTCCGACCTGGTCACCGACGTCGACCACGTGCGGGTGATCCCCTCGCCCCAGGTGGCCCGCGCGATGGGCGCCTGCGGGATGCGCCCCGCCGTGTCGCTCTACCCGACGGTGTCCGACGCGGTTCGCGGCCTGACCACCCCCGACGCGCGGCAGGGGACCGACAGCCGCCCCCAGCCGCGCGACCACCCCACGGGCTGACCGCCGCCCGTCCCGCACGACGCAGCCCGGTCGAAGAGGTGGGGCACGTGAACGGCGAACCCGTGATCGACAGCACCGTGGACCTGGACGAGGTCCGCGGCTGGGCGGTGGTCACCGTCTCCGGCACGCTGGACGCGCTGTCGCTGCCCGAGGTGAGGGTGTGCGTCGACGAGGCCATCGGCCGGTCACGACCGCTGGTGCTGGACATGTCCGGCGTCACCTTCATCGGCCCGGCGGGCGTGACCCTCCTGCTGGACACCGCCGCCAGGACCGAGGACCTCCGCGTGGTCGCGTCCCGCCGCGTGCTCCACGTCCTCGACGCGGTCGACGCGCGCGCGGCGGTGGCGCTCCACTCCTCCGTCACCGCGGCGACGGTCCCTGGCCGCCTGCGGCGTCCGCCCGAGCCGCGCACCGGCTGAGGCGTCCGGCCCTCCGTCGAGCGGTGGTCTCAGAGCGCCGTCGGCCACTCGTCCCGACCCCACGTCGTGTCGGGCGGGGTGAAGTGCGCCGCGCCCCGGTCCGCCAGGTACGCCGCCACCGAGGTCGGCACGACGTCCGGGTAGTCCGCGTTGCGCACGTCCCGCAGCGATCCCGTTCCGTCGAACATGGCCACCTGGGCCTGCAACGCCACGCACTGGAACATCGTGGACGCCGTGAACCGCCTGCGCGCGACCTCCTCGCGCAGGTCCCGCAGCGTGCCCTTGCGCACCAGTTCCCACCGCCGCCCGGACGCCGCCTCGACCTCGTCGCGCAGCTCCAGCATCGACAGCCGCTGGCCGACCACGTGCACCTCGCGGCCCGCGGTCTTCGGGTCGAGCGCGATGGCGGCGGTGTGCGCGGCGGTGTCGGGGATCGTGGTGACGTCGATCGGACGCGTGCCCTCGCCCCACAGGGAGAACGTGCTCGCCGCCGGGTCGAGCACCTCGTGGACCGCTCCGAGGAAGTACTCCGGGAACGCGCCGATCGCCACCGACGTGCGCGCGACGCTCGACGTGGCGAACTCGTCGGCGAACACGCGGCGCAGGTCGGACAGCACGTTCACGCCGTAGCCGTAGCCGTGGAGGTTGATCGAGAAGTCCGACGGGACCATCCGGTGCACTCCCGCCCCCTCCGCGGCGCGCAGCAGTGCCCGCTGCCCGTCGATGATCACCTCCGGACCGCCCTGCACCGCTGACACCACGACCTCCACGCCGTCGAGGTGCCGCGCCAGCGCGTCCGCGCCGTCCGCCAGGTCGCCGACGCACGGCGTCAGGTTCGGGTGCGCCGCCAGTTCGTCCACGGAGGCCGGTCGAACCAGGGCGCGCACGTCGGCGCCCCGGTCGAGCAGCTTCTCCACGACCTGCCTGCCGAGGCTGCCGGTGGCGCCCGCCACCAGAACCGTCGTCATCGCGGTTGCTCCTTCCCAGGGCCGGGGGCTGCCCGCGTGGCGCTCTCCCCGGTGCAACGCAGGAGCATTCCGCTCGACGGCACGAGCTGGCAAAGAGAACCAAAGTTACTTACTCTGGAGAAGTGACCAAGAAGCCCGGCACTCCCGTCGACGAGGAGAGCTGCCACCGGATCCTGCGCGCGCTCGACATCATCGGGGTCCGCTGGACCGGGCCGATCCTGCTCGCCGGCGCCCGCGGCGCCCGCCGGTTCAAGGACTACCGCGCCCTGGTCCCCGGCATCTCGGACCCGCAGCTGACGCTGCGCCTCAAGCAGTTGCAGGCCCGCGGCCTCGTCGAACGCACCGTCGTCCCCACCACGCCGGTGCAGATCCTGTACACCCTCACGCCCGACGCCGAGGAGCTGGTCTCCGCCCTCCGACCGCTGTCGCACTGGAGCATGCGGAACCTCCCGCACGACGACACCTGAGCCCGTCGGCCAGCCCGCGCACCCCGGCGCGCCCGACAGTCCCTGCGCTCCCGCACGCGCTGGTCACGGCGATCCGGGCTCGGGCCATGCGCCGGACGCATACGGGTGATCCGCAAGTCGCGTTGGCGGTGACCTCGACCGCCGTGAACGCTGAACCGCATGACGCAGCACGAGGGCATCACCAGACGCGGCCTGCTCGGCCTCGTCGGCACCACGGCCGCCGCCGCGGCGGTCCCGCTGGGCGGAGGGAGCGCCGCGGCGCGGACCGCGACCACCGACGTCGCCGTGCGCGTGACGGTCAACGGGACGGCCACGTCGCTGACCGCCGATCCGCGCGAGACGCTGCTGGACGCCGTGCGGGAGCGGCTGGCGCTGACCGGCACCAAGAAGGGCTGCGACCGGGGCCAGTGCGGCGCGTGCACCGTGCACGTCGACGGGCGGCGGGTCGTGTCCTGCCTGACCCTGCTGGCCACGCTGGACGGCGCCGCCGTGACCACGATCGAGGGGCTGGCCGACGGCGACCGCCTGCACCCGCTCCAGCGGGCGTTCATCGACCACGACGGCCTCCAGTGCGGGTTCTGCACCTCCGGGCAGATCATGTCGGCGGCGGCGGTGATCGAGGAGGATCGCGCCCGCACTGACGAGGAGATCCGCGAGCAGATGTCCGGCAACATCTGCCGGTGCAGCGCGTACCCCGGCATCCTGGCCGCGATCCGCCAGGCGCGGACGGAGGAGCGCTGATGCGCGAGTACGTGTTCGAACGCCCCGGCACCGTCGGCGACGCCGTGCGGCGCGGCGGTTCCGGCACCGCCTTCCTCGCGGGCGGGACCACGCTCGTGGACCTGATGAAGCTCGACGTCATGACCCCCGACCGGGTCCTCGACATCAACCGCCTGCCGCTGCGCGGCGTCGACACGAAGGGCGGCGGACTGCGGATCGGGGCCCTGGCGCGGATGAGCGACGTCGCCGCCGATCCCCTCGTCCGCCGCGGCTTCCCGGTGCTGAGCCGGGCGCTGGAGCTGAGCGCGTCCGGCCAGCTCCGGAACATGGCCAGCATCGGCGGGAACCTGCTGCAGCGCACGAGGTGCGGCTACTTCCGGGACGTGAGCACGCCCTGCAACAAGCGGCAGCCGGGCAGCGGGTGCCCGGCGCTCGGCGGCGAGAACCGGATGCACGCCGTCCTGGGCACCAGCGACTCGTGCGTCGCCACCCACGCCAGCGACCTCGCCGTGGCGCTGGTCGCGCTCGACGCCAAGGTCCGGTTGCGGGGTCGCGACGGCGCGCGCACCGTCGACCTGCGCGACTTCTACCTGCTGCCGGGCACCACCCCCCACCTCGAACACGACCTGCGGCCCGGCGAACTCGTCACCGACGTCGTCGTCCCGCGTCTCGACTGGGCGCGGCACTCGACGTACCTGAAGGTCCGCGACCGGCGGTCGTTCGAGTTCGCGCTGTCCTCGGCGGCGGTGGCCGTCCGGCGCGACGGCGACACCATCCTCGAAGCACGGGTCGCGGTCGGCGGCATGGGCACCCGGCCGTGGCGGCTGACGGCGGTCGAGAACGCACTGGTCGGACGCCGGGCCTCCGAGGAGACCTACGCGGAGGCCGCCGCCACCGCCGTGGACGGCGCCCGCCCGCTGCGGCACAACGCCTTCAAGCCCGAGCTGATGAAGCGCACCCTGATCCGCGCCCTGCTGGAACTGGAGCAGACCCGATGACCGCCTCCCCCATCGGCCGCGAGACCGATCGCGTCGACGGACCCCTGAAGGTCACCGGCGGTGCGCGGTACGCCGCCGACCACCGCCCCGAGGGCCTGGTGCACGGGCACCTCGTCCAGGCGACCGTCGGCCGGGGAACCGTCCTCGGCATGGACGTGTCCCGCGCCGAGACCGCACCGGGCGTCCTCGCCGTCTTCACCCCGTTCCGCCCGCTCCCCCTCAACCCCCCGAGCCCCCAGCAGAGCGGCGAGAACTACAGCGCGTTGCAGGACACCGCCGTGCGGTTCCGCGGCCAGGTCATCGGCCTGGTCGTGGCCGACACGCCCGAACGCGCCAGGGACGCGGCCTCGCTGGTCACCGCCGACTACGCCGTCACACCGTCGCGGACCTCGCTCGCCGACGGGAGCCCCGGCGTGCCGCAGGGCGTCGTGCAGAAGCTCGCGCCGGGCGTCACGTCCATCGACGCCGTGCTGGCGTCGAGCCCGGTCACCGTCACCACGTCGGTCTCCCAGCACGCCCAGCACCACATCGCGATGGAACCCCACGCCACGACCGCGGTGTGGGTGGACGACCAGCTCACCGTCTACTCCGGAGCGCAGGCGCCGCAGCGGGCCGCGGCGACGATCGCCGCCCGCCTCGGCGTCGACCCCGCGAAGGTACGGGTGATCTGCCGCTACACCGGCGGCGGGTTCGGCCAGCGCTCACCGGTGTGGAACGAGGCGCTGCTCTGCGCCGCCGCCGCCCGCGCGCTCCGCCGCCCGGTTCGGGTGGTGCTGAGCCGCGAACAGGTGTTCACCGCCATCGGCCACCGGGGGGCGGTCCGGCAGACGATCCGGCTCGGCGCCGACACCGACGGCAGGCTCCTCGCGCTGCGCCACGACAGCGACGGCGAGCTGCCCGCGGCGGGCGGCTGGCAGATGATGCCCGGCCGCGACACGTCGGCCGTGTCCTACCGCACGCCGAACATCCGCATCGACCAGCGACTGGTCACGTTGGACACCCCGCCGACCTGGTCGATGCGCGCACCGGCCGAGGCGCCCGGCACGTTCGCCCTCGAAACCGCGATGGACGAGCTGGCCGTGCTCACCGGCGTCGACCCGGTGGAGCTGCGACTGCGCAACTACGCGACCGAGGACCCGGTGGAGGGCCGCCGCTTCTCCAGCAAGCACCTCGACGAGTGCTACCGGGTCGGGGCCGAGCGGTTCGGCTGGGATCGGCGCCAGGCCCGCCCCCGGTCCCGGACCGACGGCGACTGGCTGATCGGCCTCGGCACGGCGAGCGCGATCTACCCGGCGTGGCGCCAGTCCGCGTCGGCGCGGGTGCGGTTCCGCGACGACGGACGCGTCGCCGTCTCCTCGGCCACGTCCGACCTCGGCACCGGCGCCCTCACCGTGCTGGCCGTGGTCGGCGCCGACGAACTGGGGGTGCCGGTCGGCACCGTCGAGGCGGAGCTCGGCGACTCCGCCCTGCCACCCGGCGGTGTCGGGGCGTACGGGTCGAGCGTCACGACGAGCACGGTGCCCGCGGTGCGGGCGGCGTGCCGGGCGGCGGTCGAGGCGCTCGTCCGCGCGGCCGTGGACGAGCCGCGGTCCCCGTTCGCCGGGTTCGACCCCTCGACCGTGCGCTACCGGCAGGGCCGGGTCGAGGCGCGCGGCCGGTCGGTCGACTTCCACACCCTGCTCCGGACCACGGGCGTGCCGCAGGTCGAAGCGGTCGCCACCACCGAGCCCGACACCGCGTCCCCGTACCGGTTCCACTGCTTCGGCGCCCACTTCTGCGAGGTGCGGGTCCACCGGCTGACCGGTGAGCCGCGGGTCGACCGGTTCACGTCGGTGTTCGACGTGGGACGGGTCGTCAACGCCAAGGCGACCCGGAGCCAGCTCGCGGGCTCGATCATCTGGGGCGTCGGGCACGCCCTGATGGAGGCCGACCCGATCGAGCCGGACGGGAGGTTCGCCGCGGCGACCATGGCGGACTACCTCGTGCCGGTCCACGCCGACACGCCGGCGATCGACGTGCACTGGCTCGACCGCCCCGACCCCCACATCAGCGAGTTCGGCGCGAAGGGGTTGGGCGAGATCGGGCTGGTCTCGGCCGCGGCGGCGATCGGCAACGCCGTGTTCAACGCGACCGGGATCCGCGTCCACGACCTGCCGATCACGATGGAGAAGCTGTTGTGAGCCCACCGGTCATCTCCGCGGCGGCAGCGCGGATCGTGCCGCGCAGCCAGGAGTGCATCGGGTCGGACTCCAGCCGCGCGTGCCACACCATCCCGTAGGGGAAGGCGTCGAACTCCTCCGGAGCCTCGACCAGCCGCACCCTCGGGTGAGCCGCCAGCTGCGACTCGGCCAGCCTCCGGGGGAGCGTCGCCACGAGGGGTGTTCCGGGCAGCGGTGCGAACGCCGAGCCGAAGCTCGCCACCCGCACCGCCGCCGTCCGGCTGTGCCCGAGTTCCTGGAGCCACCGCTCGATCATCGGCTGCTCCCGCTGGACCAGGGTGATGACCACGTGGCGGGCCCCGGTGTAGTCGGCCAGCGAGAACCGGTCCCGCACGGGGTGCTCGTGGTCCACCGCGCAGACCACGTCGTCGGTGAACACCTGCTCCCAGCGCAGCGGAGCGGCCGGTCGCAGCACGGACAGCGCGATGTCGGCCCGACCTCGTTCGAGGTCCGCGAACGTGTCGTCGTCCCTCGGCTGGACGGAGACCTCCAGGTCGGGAGCGGCCAGGAACAGCCGCGGCAGCAGGTACGGCCCCAGCGTCGCGGTGGTGTAGTCGGTACCGATGATCCGCACGACCCCGGTCGCCGTGGACGGGTCGAACCCCCGCCCCGCGAGGAGGCCCTCCAGCCGCGGCAGGAGCAGCGCCAGCTCGTGCTGCACCTCCCGCGCGCGGGGCGTCAGCTCGTACTCGCCGCCCGACCGGACCAGCAGGTCGTCGCCGAACAGCGCGCGCAGCCGCCGCAACGTCCGGCTCATCGACGACTGGCTCAGGTGGAACCGGTCGGCGGCCCGCGTCACGTTCCGCTCCTCCAGCATGAGGGAGAGGGCACGCAGTTCGTGCAACAGCCCGAGATCACCATGCGCCATGCGCCCAGTATGCCTCCGCGCACCGGTGCCGCCGCGCACCGTCCACCGTCCTCAGAGGACTCGAGGGGGCGAGCCCGGTGAAGGCGGTCACCGCTACGACCACCAGGACACGGGGGTGAACGCGTCCGAGGCGCGGTCCGACGACGCCAGGTGGTCGCGACGCGACACGATCGCGCAGGTCACGACAGCTCAGTCCAGCAGAGCCATCACCTTCGACACGCGGATCCGGGTCGTGGATCTCCCGTCGGCCGCGATCGGCGAGGACAGGTTGCCCGGCACGCCGGAGTCGGTTACCCACGCGGACGCCGTGACACCGCCCTGGCCGTCGCCGCCGGAGCACGGCGACGGCTTCACGCCGTACTCGTGGTCGTCGGGCACCTGGCACAGAGCGATGGAGCAGCAGGACGAGAGCTAGTCGTCGGTCCCGGTGACCGTGACGGTCTCCCCCGCCTCCACGAGCCCGCTCTCGTTCGAGGCCGACAGGGTGAGGTCGTTGCGCAACGCGACCCTGTCCAGATCCCCTGAGGTTGGTCCGCGGACACCTCCTGTGGAGCTTGAAGAAGTCGTTCCGCCAGTACGTCGACACCGGCCTGACCGGCTGTCCCGCCACCGGCAACACCATCGCCGCC
>NZ_DASUSQ010000094.1:0-125213 GCF_036375055.1 Umezawaea sp. | reverse complement strand
GAGGGCGCGCCAGCGGCGGAACCTGCTGGCGACGACGCTGTTGTCGCAGGGTGTGCCGATGCTGCTGCACGGTGACGAGTTCGGCCGCACGCAGCACGGCAACAACAACGCCTACTGCCAGGACACGGAGATCTCCTGGGTGGACTGGACGCTGGCCGAGGAGAACGCCGACCTGATCGAGTTCACCGGCGCGCTCACCGCGTTCCGCAAGCAGCACCCGGTGCTGCGCAGGCGGAGGTTCTTCGCGGGCAAGCCGATCCGCAGTGGTGACGACCTGCGGGACATCGCGTGGTTCACGCCCGAGGGCAAGGAGATGACCGAGCACAACTGGGGCGACGACTTCGGCCGCTGCGTCGTGGCGTTCCTCAACGGCGAGGGCATCCCGGACCTGGACCAGCGGGGCATGCGGGTGGTGGACGACTCGTTCCTGCTGGCGTTCAACGCCCACCACGAGGACATCGAGGTGACGCTGCCCGAGGAGGGCTACGGTCCGGAGTGGACGGTGGTGGTCGACACGGCGACCGGCGAGGTGCGCATCCCGGAGATGGGCGAGCCCATCCCGGCGGGCGGCAAGCTCACGCTCGTCGCGCGGTCCCTGGTCGTCCTCCAGAGGACGGGTGGCGAATGAGCGCGCCCAGCTCGACCTACCGGCTCCAGCTGCACCCCGGCTTCACCTTCGCCGACGCCGCCGAGGCCGTCGACTACCTGGAGCGGCTCGGCGTCGGAGCGGTCTACGCGTCCCCGATCCTCGACGCCGCACCGGGTTCCACCCACGGCTACGACGTCGTGGACCCGACCCGCGCCCGGCCCGAACTGGGCGGGGAGGAGGGGCGGCTCGCCCTCAGCGCGAAGGTCTCCGCCGCGGGCCTCGGGTTCGTGCTCGACATCGTGCCCAACCACATGTCCGTCGCCGCGCCGGAGACCGACCCGTGGTGGTGGGACGTGCTCAAGCACGGCCAGGAGTCCCGCTACGCCAAGTACTTCGACATCGACTGGTCCGCCGGTCCGGTGCTGGTGCCCATCCTCGGCGACGAGGGCGAGCCCACCACCGAGGGCGACGTCGTGACGTACTACGACCACCGCCTGCCGGTGTCGGACCACTACCGGCTCGTGCACTGGCGGCGGGCCAACGAGGAGCTGAACTACCGGCGGTTCTTCGACATCACCACGCTCGCCGCGGTGCGCGTGGAGGACCCCGAGGTCTTCGACGCCACGCACGACGAGGTGCTGCGCTGGGTCGCGGCGGGCCAGGTGACCGGCCTGCGGGTCGACCACCCCGACGGCCTCGCCGACCCCGGCGGCTACTTCCGGCGGCTCAAGGAGCGCTCGGGCGTCTGGATCGTCGCGGAGAAGATCCTCGGCGTCGGCGAACCGCTGCCGACGAGCTGGCCGGTCGAGGGCACCACGGGCTACGACGCGCTGCGCGAGGTCTGCGGCCTCTTCGTCGACCCCCGCGCCGAGGAGCACTTCACCGCGCTGGCCGCGGAACTGGGCCAGGAGACCGACTTCGAGGCCGTCGAGCACACCTGCCGCAAGCTCGTCACGGACTCGATCCTGCGGGCCGAGGTCCGCCGGATCGCCGCGCTCGTGGAGGGCGTCGACCGGGCGGACGCCGAGGCGGCCGTCGCGGACGTGATGGTCAACTTCCCGGTGTACCGCTCCTACCTGCCCGAGGGCGAGCAGAACTGGGCGACGGCGGTGTCGCGGGTCAAGGGTGCCGAGGCGCTGGACGAGCAGGTCCGCGCCGACCCCGGAGGCGAACTCGCCACCCGGATCCAGCAGACGTCCGGCATGGTCGTCGCCAAGGGCACCGAGGACACCGCGTTCTACCGGTACACCCGGTTCGCGGCGCTCAACGAGGTCGGCGGCGCACCGGACCGCTTCGGCGTGCCCGTCGAGGAGTTCCACGCCCTCGCGGCGCAGCGGGACGCGGCCCTGCCCGAGTCGATGACGACGCTGTCGACGCACGACACCAAGCGCTCCGAGGACGTGCGGGCCCGCCTGGCCGTGCTCTCCGAGCTGCCGGAGGAGTTCGGCGACCTGGTGCGCCGGTGGACCGAGCGGCACGGCATCGACGAGCCGTCGCTGAACCTGCTGGCGTGGCAGACGATCGTCGGCGCGTGGCCCATCGGCCCCGACCGGCTGCGCGACTACCTCGACAAGGCCGCGAAGGAGTCGAAGCTCCGCACGACGTGGGTCGACCACGACGAGGAGTTCGAGGCGGCCGTCGCGGCGTGGCCGGAGCAGGTGCTCGGCGACGCCGTGACGCGCGGCGAGATCGAGGCGTTCGTCGGCCGGATCCGCGCCGCGGGCTGGTCGAACGCGCTGGGCCAGAAGCTGGTGCAGCTCACCGCGCCCGGCGTGCCGGACGTGTACCAGGGCACCGAGCTGTGGGACCTGTCGCTGGTCGACCCGGACAACCGGCGGCCCGTCGACTACGCGGTCCGGCGCGAGCTGCTGGCCCGCATCGAGGACTGGTGGCTGCCGGAGGTCGACGAGACCGGCGCGGCCAAGCTCCTGGTCGTGCAACGCGCCCTGCGCCTGCGCCGGAACCGGCCGGAGCTGTTCCGGGGCTACCGCCCGCTGCCCGCCGAGGGCGTCGCGGCCGAGCACCTCGTGGCGTACCACCGGTCACCGGACCTCGTGGTCGTCGCCACCCGCCTCCCGCTGGGCCTCGCGGCCGCGGGCGGCTGGCGCGACACCGTGCTGCCGCTGCCGCCGGGTGAGTGGACTGACGTGCTGAACGGACGGGAGGCGGGCACCTCGGTGGCGGGCCTGCTGAAGCGGTACCCGGTCGCGCTGCTGGTTCGGGAGACCTCGTGACCTTCACCGTGTGGGCTCCCGCCGCGGAGCGGGTCCGCGTGCGCGTGGACGGCGTCGAGCACGCCATGACGGCGGCCCCCGACGGCTGGTGGTCGGCCGCCGTCGACGGGACCGACTACGCGTTCCTGCTGGACGACTCCGACGACGCCCTGCCCGATCCGCGCTCGCTGTGGCAGCCGGGAGGCGTGCACGGGCCGTCGCGCCGGTACGACCACTCGGCGTTCGGGTGGACCGACGACGGCTGGACCGGGCGGGCGCTGCCGGGTGGGGTGATCTACGAGCTGCACGTCGGCACGTTCACCCCTGGGGGCACGCTCGACTCGGCCATCGGCAAGCTCGACCACCTGGTCGACCTCGGCGTCACGCTCGTCGAGGTGCTGCCGGTGAACTCCTTCGACGGCACCGCGGGCTGGGGCTACGACGGGGTCCTGTGGGGCGCGGTGCACGAGCCCTACGGCGGTCCGGACGCGTTCAAGCGGTTCGTGGACGCCTGCCACGGCAGGGGTCTGGGCGTGCTGCTCGACGTGGTCTACAACCACCTCGGGCCCTCCGGCGCGTACCTCGACCGGTTCGGCCCGTACTTCGCGGGCCAGAACGACTGGGGCCCCGGCCTCAACCTCGACGGCCCCGGCTCGGACGAGGTCCGCCGGTACGTGATCGACAACGCGCTGGGCTGGCTGCGGGACTTCCACGTCGACGGGCTGCGGCTCGACGCCGTGCACGCGCTGCTCGACCGCCGCGCGACGCACCTGCTGGAGGAGCTGGCCGTCGAGGTCGACGCCCTCTCGGCGGGGCTCGGGCGGCCGTTGACGCTGATCGCCGAGTCGGACCTGAACGACGCCAAGCTCGTGACCGCGCGGGAGGGCGGCGGCTACGGCCTGCACGCGCAGTGGTCGGACGACCTGCACCACTGCCTGCACGTCGCCCTGACGGGGGAGACCCACGGCTACTACGCCGACTTCGCCGAACCCGGCGCGCTCGGCCGCACGCTGCGCGAGGCGTTCTTCCACGCGGGCACGTGGTCGTCGTTCCGGGGCCGCACGCACGGCCGCCCGGTCGACACCCGCGTGCTGCCGGGCCACCGGTTCCTGGCGTACCTCCAGAACCACGACCAGATCGGCAACCGCGCCACCGGCGACCGGATGTCCGCGACGGTGTCGCCGGGCCTGCTGGCCTGCGGCGCGGCGATCGTGTTCTGCTCGCCGTACACCCCGATGGTGTTCATGGGGGAGGAGTGGGCCGCCAGCACGCCGTGGCAGTTCTTCGCGTCCTTCCCGGACCCGGAGCTGGCGAACGCGGTCCGCACCGGCAGGCGCCGCGAGTTCGGCGCGCACGGCTGGGGCGAGGCCGAGGTGCCGGACCCGATGGACCCCGCGACGGTCGAGCGGTCGACGCTGCTCTGGAGCGAGGTCGACGAGCCCGGCCACCGCGAGGTGCTCGACCTGTACCGGTCGCTCATCGCGCTGCGCCGGGCCCACCCGGAGCTGGCCGACCCGCGGCTGGCCGAGTTCGCCGTCGAGCAGGTGGACACCGTGCTCGTGCTGCGCCGCGGTGACCTGCGCCTGGTGTGCAACCTCGGCGCCACGGCGGTCACTCGGGCACTGGACGTCGACGGTGGCTCGGTGCTGCTCGCGTCCGGCGACGTGGCGCTGGTGGACGAGGGCGTCCGCCTGCCCGCCGAGTCGTTCGCGATCGTTCAGGCGACCGGTTCGTCGTCCAACCAGCCCACGTCCGCGAGCCGTTCCGCCAGCAGCTGACCGGCCAGCGTCAGCTCGTCGGCCAGCTGTCTTCGCACGTCGGCGGACGCACCGTCCACGCGGTGCGCCGCCTCGTGCGCGGCCACGAGCTGGCGCGCGGCCTCCACGACGTCGACGCCGGGCCACTGCGGCTCCTCGGCCCGCTCGTGCGGCTCCACGGGCAGGTGCACCGACCGCACGGCCTGCCGCGGCCCCAGCTCACCCGCCAGGTCGACGAGCTTCACCGCGATCGAGTGGAGCTTCACGTTGTGGTGCTGCGACATCCGGACGAGCAGCTGGAAGCCCTGCTGCGGGGTGAGGCCCTGGACGGCCGCGATCAGGCCCGTGGCCTGGCCGATCACCGTGCGGGTCTGCAACGCCTTGCGCAGGCCCGCGACCTCAGCCTCAAGGCCGGCGATCCGCACCCTCAGCGGATCCACCTGACCGTTATCCCCGACCACGGTCGGGCTCCTCTCACACGTCGGGACATGGAAGCCATGCCAGAACGCGGGAGACGGCCAGCGGAAAGCTCAGGCAAGCCCACCGCGCGACGCCGGCGCGCTGCCGTCGTCCCTCGCTGACACGGGTGCCCTCCGCAGGAGGACACCCGATGGCTTGCGGCTGGCTTTTCAACCGCTAACGATCACCGTAGTACACCGGCCGATCGCTGTTTACCTCCGGTCGCCACGGGTACCCGAGCCGCGGATCAACCGTCTACGGAGAGGATCGGTCATGGGTGCCGACGACAAGATCAGCAACAAGGCCGAGGAGCTCAAGGGTCGGGCCAAGGAAGCCGTCGGGGACGCCACCGACAACGAGCAGTGGCAGGCCGAGGGCCGCGCCGAGCGCGCCAAGGGTTCGCTCAAGCAGGCGGGCGAGAAGGTCAAGGACGCCTTCCGCAAGGACTGAGTCGTGGTAGCGCACCGCGGCGCCGCCGAGTTCGTCCCCGAGAGGGGCGGCTTGGCGGCGCTGCGTCGTGCGGCGGAGGGGTGCCGCGGGTGCGACCTGCACGTCGGCGCGACGCGGGTCGTGTTCGGTGAAGGACCCGCCAAGGCCCGCGTGATGATGGTGGGGGAGCAGCCGGGGGACCGCGAGGACCTCGCCGGACACCCCTTCGTCGGACCCGCCGGGAAGCTGCTGGACCGCGCGCTGGAGGCCGTCGGCCTGGTGCGGTCGGAGATCTACTTCACCAACGCGGTCAAGCACTTCAGGTTCGAGCAGCGGGGCGAGCGGCGCATCCACCAGCAGCCCACCCGCGGCGAGGTGGTGGCCTGCCTGCCGTGGTTGACGGCCGAGGTGCGGGCCGTCCGGCCGGAACTGGTGGTGTGCCTGGGAGCCGTGGCCGCCAAGGCCCTGCTGGGCCCCTCGTTCTCGGTGAGCGAACGGCGGGGCGAGGTGGAGCGGGCCACCGTCGGCGACCGGGAGTGCTCGGTGCTCACGACCGTGCACCCGTCCGCCGTGCTGCGGTCGGACGACCGCGAGGCCGCGTTCGAGGAGTTCGCGCGGGACCTGGAGGCGGTCCACGCGGCGCTGTGATCGGGCCGGGACATGGGACGACCCCCGGACCGTTTACCCGCACGAGGTGCGGACCGAGCTGGACTGGGCTCGGGGTGCCGGGGGTCGGGTGCCTGCCTGGAACTCGCCAGGCCGCTCCGGAAAGGGTCCCTAACGGGCGGTCCTAGCGGACGGACACCTCACGAAAAGTCCTATAGCTATACAACTTCGGACCACCTCCTTCCTCGTGTAAGACCAAACTAAGCGCGAAATCCAGGTCCGGCAACGGATATGGCCCACGTCACACTTCACCCGTCAGGCGTAGTCGGTCGACCTGCTGGTCCCCGCCCAGGCCTCCGCCTCCGCGGCCCTCGCCACCGAGGACTCGGCGGCGATCCGGAGGGCGTCCGAGCCGAGCAGCAGGCGCAGCGGGGGGTCGGGCAGGGTCGTGATCCCGACGACGACCCCGGCCGCCTTCGCGGGGTCGCCCGCCTGCTTGCCGTCGGCGTCGAGCCGGTAGCGGTGGACGGCCCCCACGGTCGACTCGTAGTCGGGGTCGACCGGCGCCATCCTCATCGAACTCCCGCCCCAGTCGGTCCGGAACGCGCCCGGTTCGATGATCGTCACCTTGACGCCGAACGGCGCGACCTCGTTGTGCAGGACCTCGGAGAAGCCCTCCACGGCGTACTTCGCGGCCTGGTAGGCGCCCATGCCGGGGGTGCCGCCCACGCGTCCGCCGATCGAGGAGAACTGGAGGAAGTGCCCGGAGCGCTGCTCGCGCAGCACCGGCAGGGCGGCCCTGGTCACGGTCACCACGCCGAACAGGTTCGTCTCGACCTGCGCGCGGAAGTCCTCGTCCGGCGTGTGCTCGATGGGGGCGGAGTTCGCGTAGCCCGCGTTGTTCGCGACCACGTCGAGCGAGCCGAACGCCTCCACGGCGGTCCGCACGGCCGCCCGCGCCGCGACCGGGTCGGTGACGTCCAGCGCCACGGCGCGGACCCGCTCGCCGTACCGCGCGGTGAGGTCGACGAGGTCCTTCGGGTCGCGGGCCGTGGCGACCACGGTGTCGCCGTGGTCGAGCGCCGCCCGCGCGAGTTCCCGGCCTAGACCGCGGGAGCTGCCGGTGACGAGCCAGGTCTTGGGCATGGTGGCCCCTTCTTGTAACCGACTGGTTGGATACTTCCAGGGAACACCGCGTGGGCGCCGCTGTCAACCGACTGTTTGGTTGGTAACCTTGTCGGGTGATCCGAGACGCTGACCGCACCAGGAAGAAGCTGCTGGACGCCGCCACGGCGGAGTTCGCCGAACTGGGGATCGCCGGCGCGCGGGTGAACCGCATCGCCGAGGTCGCGGGCTGCAACAAGGCGATGCTGTACGCGTACTACGGCAGCAAGGACCTGCTGTTCGACGCGGTGTTCACCGCCCACGTGGCCGAGTTCCTGGTGCGGGTCCCGTTCGACGCGACCGACCTGCCCGGCTACGCGGGACGGCTGCACGACTACTTCGAGGACAACCCCGCGGCCCGGCGGCTGTCCGTCTGGTACCGGCTGGAACGGCCCGGCAGCGCCCACCTGGAGGCCGTGGTCGAGGTCAACCGGCAGCGGCTGGAGGAGGTGGCGCGGGCGCAGGAGGACGGCGTGCTGGCCCGCCACCACCCGCCCGTCGCGCTGCTCGCGCTGGTCCAGGCCGTCAGCACGTCGTGGTCGTCGATGAACCCGGAGTTCGACGCGCTCGCCCCCGACCGCGAGGAGCGCCGCGCCGCCGTGGTGGACGCGGTGCGGCGGCTGACCGCGCCCTGAACCCGGTCAGGCCCTGTCCCAGGCGCCCTCGGTGCTGGGGCTGGTCAGCCACTCGACGTTGAGCGGGAACGCCGCGCCGTGCGAGCCCCGGAGCTTGCCGCACAGGTCCTCCTGGCGGGCGGCCAGCTCCCGCACGACCTCCAGCGGCGAGGCGTGGGCGTCCGGACCGGTGGCGTTGCGGTACCAGTTGCCGAGGACCTCCAGGGTGAAGTCGACGACCATGAGCCCGCCGAGGCCGAGCACGACGTCGCCCGTGGCCTGGAAGACCCCGGAGTGCAGGGCCAGGTTGCGGGCGCTGTAGAGCGCGTCCAGCAGGGAGCGCATCCGCTCCTGGGTGACCACCAGCCAGCGCGCGCAGTCGCCCGCGGACGCGAGCCTGCCCTGCCAGTCGGTGACCTGGCGGGCGGCGAGCGGCGCCACGTGGGGGAGCAGGTCGTGGACGGCCACCCGCGCGTCGAGCAGCGCGGGGTCGTCGTGGGGGCGGGCGGGGAGCAGCACGTCGACCCAGCGGTTCACGTCGAGCAGGTACCTGTGGTCGTCGAGGGTGGCGTACCGGCCCACGACGGCCAGCGGTTCGTGCAGGGTCCCGGTGAGCGCGTCCTGGCGGTTCAGGGCGTCGTTGTGCCGGGTGTCGGCGGCGAGCAGCGCCGCGCGCAGCCGCGCGTGCTCGGGGTGGTCGGGCGCGCACCGGTCGACGGCGCGCCGCAGGCTCAGGACGCGGCGGTTCGTGGTGCCGACCCGGCTGCGCGCGTGCTTGGCCGACGCCGTCGCCGACTGGTGCAGGAGCTGGTGCGCCTCGACGACCTGCTGCCGCATCGCCTGGAGCGACAGGACTCCCGCGAGCTGCGACGCCTTCTCGTTGACGCCGCACGCCTCCAGCGCCGCCCACGACAGCGCGGCGGCCGTGAGCGGGGAGTCGGTGGTGCGGGCAAGGTGCGCCATGCGCAGGCCCTCGCGCAGGCCGCGCGGCCAGCGCTGCACCAGCGGGTACGCGCGCTGCACGGTGGACCGGCGCGGGGTCAGCTCGTCGCTGCGGACGGTGCCCGCGCGGGTCACCAGCATCCGCGGGTCGAGGGAGATGGTGAGCAGGCGGTGGCCCGCGACGTACTGGTCCAGCAGCTCGGTGACGCGGCGGCGGGCGAGGCGGCCCGCGCTGGCCTTGTCCACGGCGTCCACGTCGACGGCCACGACGCACGTGGTGGACGTCGCCGGGACGGTGGCCAGGAACTGGCGCAGGCGGTCGCGGGCCGGACCCCAGCCGAGCTTCTCCGGCTGACCGGCCGACCACTGGCGGGCAGTCGGGTCGAGGGCGGACAGACCGGACAGCTCGCCCGCGCCGTGCACGACGCACGCCACGTGGTGGCGCACCAGGTCCGGGTGCAGGACCTGCCAGATCGCGGCGGGGTCGGCGCCGTGCTTGGCCAGCGCGTGCGTCAGCTCCTGCTGGAGCGCGTCGGGGTCGCGGTCGGTCGCGGCCACCAGGCACGCCACCTCGTCGCTGACCTGGTCCAGCCGCGCCCACCGGCCCGGCGTGGTCGCGGTGGCGTGCCACGAGTCCACGAACAGCGTCCACAGCAGCTTCGGCAGCTCGGCGATGAGCGTGTCCAGGCGGGCGGCGAACGCCGCCGCCTCCTCCCGGCTCTGCCGGTCGTCGCGGTAGACGCCGACGTAGTCCACGACCTCCGCGAGCGTGTGCGTGAAGTGCACCAGCGGCTGGTGCCCGGTGGCCGTGGTGGCGCGCTGCACGGCGGCGGCCGCGTTGAGGCACAACGACTTGAGCAGCCTGCCCTTCGGCTGCCCGAGCACGCTGTAGCTCAGCAGCGCGGCGTGGGTGCGGGGCAGTTCGGCGGCCAGGCCCGCCAGCGTCGAGGAGTGCTGGCTCAGCAGGGTCGCGGGTTCGACCGAGCGGATCACCCGTTGCAGGAGGTAGGTCTGCTCGCGCAGCGCCCCGCTGGTGCGGAGTTGTCCCAGCAGCTCCGGGTCGAACCCGCTGAACGTCACGCACGCAGCGTAGTCGCACGGCTGCCCGCCGAGGCGCTCCCGGAGGCGGGGTCCGGGAGCGGGGAACGGTGGTCGGAGGTCTTCAGAGGTGGGCTAGCCCGGCAGGGGGAGCGGTGGTAGCCCGGATGACCAATGTGGTCGGAAGTTCCCGCAGCAGCACTTCCGCCGTGCCGTTGGCGTTGTCGAGCCGGTCGAGCAGGAGTTCGACGGCGGCGCGGCCCGCGAGTTCGGCGGGCATCCTCACGGTCGTGAGCGGGCGGCCGCACATCGAGGCGTACAGGATGTCGTCGAAGCCGGTGACGCTGACGCGCTCCGGCACCGACACGGCGAGTTCCGCGAGTCTGGTCAGGACTCCCAGCGCCATGAGGTCGTTGTAGGCGATGATCGCCGTGACCCCGGCCGCGAGCGCCGCGTCGACGCCCAGCGCGCCCCCCTGGAACGTCGGCTCGTAGGGCCCCAGTTCGTGCAGGGACATCCCGGTGCGGCACGCGGCCTCCCGCAGCCCGGTGCGCCGGAACTGGTTCGACCAGGCCCGCACGGGGCCGTTGAGGTACGCGCAGTGCCGGTGCCCCAGCGCCGCCAGGTGCTCCACGACGGCGGCCATGCCCGCCGCGCTGTCCAGCAGCACCGACGGCACGCCGGGCAGCACGCGGTTGACCAGCACCATCGTGGTCAGCGTCGACAGCTCGGCCAGCGTCTCGTCGTCGAGGGCCGACGCGCACACGACCACGCCGTCGACCTGGCGGGCCATCGTGCGGATCAGCTCCTCCTCGGTCGCGCCGTCCTGCCCGCTGTCGCAGAAGAACACCGAGTTGCCCGACTCGCGCGCTCTGGCCTGCACCCCGAGCAGCACGGACGGGAAGAACGGGTTGCCGAGGTCCGGGACGACGATGCCCAGGTTCCCGGTGCGCCCGGTGATCAGGCTCCTGGCGGCGGGGTTGGGCTGGTAGCCCAGTCCGCGCACCACTTCCAGCACGCGTTCCCTGGTGTCGGCTCGAACCAGGTCCGGTGCGCTGATCGCCCGCGACACCGTCGACACCGACACCCTGGCCTGGCGTGCGACGTCCCTGATGGTGACCGGCACGGCGGCTCCTCTCGTCGTGGCGGCCATGCAGGATGCACACGGATCCGGCGAGCCGTCAAGATCGGGGAGACAAGCCTGTGGAGCACACCAGATTCGTAAAACTGGGAACGCCTCGGAGGTTTGAGGGTTCCTCACAAGGTGTGTGCTACCTGGAGGTATCTGTTGTCGGGAGTGGACGTGGCGGTGACACTTGGTCTGGACCACCGCCGTTCCGGGCGCCAGCTCGCCCGCGCGGTCAGATGGTCAGCCCCGTCAGCACCAGCACGCGCGGCTCGGTCAGGTCGTCCATCGTCGACCTGACGCCCTCGCGGCCGGTCCCGGACTCCTTCACGCCGCCGTAGGGCATCTGGTCCGGGCGGAAGCTCGGCACGTCGCCGACGATCACGCCACCGACCGCGAGCCTCGCCGACGCCTGGAACGCGATCCGCACGTCGTGGGTGAAGACGCCCGCCTGGAGGCCGAAGCGCGAGGCGTTGACCTTGTCGAACGCCTCCTCGACGCTGTCGACCACCTGGAGCGCGACGACCGGGCCGAAGACCTCCTCGGCGACGACCTTCGACTCCTCCGGCGCCCCCGCCAGCACGGTGGGCGCGACGGTCGAGCCGTCCCGGTCGCCACCGGTCAGCAGGGTCGCGCCCGCGGCGACCGCGTCGGACACCCACTCCTGCACGCGTTCGGCGGCGGGCAGGGTGATCAGCGGGCCCACGTCGGTGCCGGGCAGGGCGGGGTCGCCGGTGCCGAGCTCGCGCACGTGCGCCACCACGGCCGCGGCGACCTCCTCGTAGACCGAGCGGTGCACGTACACCCGCTGCACGGAGATGCACGACTGGCCCGCCTGGTACATCGCGAACGTGGCGATCCGCTGCGCCGCCCAGTCGATGTCCGTCCAATCAGGACAGACGATGGCCGCGGCGTTGCCGCCCAGCTCCAGCACCACGTGCTTGCGCGGCACGCGGTCCAGGATGCCGTGGCCGACCGGGCCCGAGCCGGTGAACGTGACCACCGGCAGGCGCGGGTCGGTCACCAGTTCGGCGGCGACCTCGTTCGGCACCGGCAGCACCGACCACGCGCCGGGGGGCAGGTCGGTCTCGGCCAGCAGCTCGCCCAGCAGCAGCGCGGTCAGCGGGGTCGCGGGCGCGGGCTTGAGGATGATCGGCGCGCCGACCGCGATGGCCGGGGCGACCTTGTGCGCCACCAGGTTCAGCGGGAAGTTGAACGGCGCGATGCCCAGCACGGGGCCGCGCGGCACCCGCCGCACGAGCGCCATCCGACCGCTCGCGGTCGGGTCGGTGTCGAGCCGCTGGAGCTCGCCGGAGAAGCGGCGGGCCTCCTCGGCCGCCCAGCGGAACGTCGAGGCCGCCCTGGTGACCTCCACGCGCGCCCACTTGACCGGCTTGCCCGCCTCGGCGGTGATCAGCGCCGCGACCTCGTCCGCGCGCTCCAGCAGCCGCCGGGACACGTGGTCGAGCGCGGCGGCGCGGGCGTGCGCGGGCAGCACGGCCAGGTCCGGTGCGACCGCCTCGGCCGCGGCCACCGCGCGCTCGACGTCGTCCGCCGTCGCCTGCGAGGTCGTGCCGACCAGCGCGCCGTCGAAGGGGCTGTGCACGGCCAGTTCGGTCCCGCTCGTCGTCGCGGAGCCCGCGACCCAGTACGGCGTGCTCACGCGATCACCCCCAGGACGGCCTCTTCGAGCACGTCCACGCCTTCGGCCAGCAGGTCGTCCGGGATGACCAGCGGCGGCAGCAGGCGGACGACGTTGCCGTAGGTGCCGCACGTCAGCACGACCACGCCCGCGGCGTGGCAGGCCTTCGCGACCCGGCCCGCGATCTCCGGCGTGGGCTCGGCGAACTCGATCGCCAGCATCGCGCCCCGGCCTCGGACGTCGCCGATCAGACCGGTCGAGGTGCTCCCCGCGGAGGCCGCGGAGGATCCGGTCTTCTCCGCCAACGCCCTCAACCTGGGCAGCACCGCCCCCTCGATCCGGCGCGCGGCGGCGGACAGGTCGAGGTCGCGCATGGTGCGGATCGCGCCCAGGGCGGCGGCGCACGCGACGGGGTTGCCGCCGTACGTGCCGCCCAGCCCGCCGACGTGCACGGAGTCCATCAGGTCGGCGCGGCCCGTGACGGCGGCCAGCGGCAGGCCGCCCGCGATGCCCTTGGCGGTGGTGACCAGGTCCGGCACGAGGCCCTCGTGGTCGCTCGCGAACCAGGAACCCGTGCGGCAGAAGCCGGTCTGGATCTCGTCGGCGACCAGCAGCGCGCCCGTCGCGGTGCACCACGCGGACAGAGCGCCCAGGAAACCGGGCGCGGGCACGACGAAGCCGCCCTCGCCCTGGATCGGCTCGACGAGCACGCACGCCACGTTGGTCGCGCCGACCTGCTTCTCGACCAGGTCGATCGCGCGGGCGGCGGCCTCGGCACCGCTCAGGCCGCCGTCGCGGTACGGGTACGACATCGGCACCCGGTGGACCTCGGGCGCGAACGGCCCGAAACCGTGCTTGTACGGCATGTTCTTCGACGTCAGCGCCATCGTGAGGTTCGTGCGGCCGTGGTAGGCGTGCTCGAACACGACGACGGCCGTCCGCCCGGTGGCGTGCCGGGCGATCTTGACCGCGTTCTCCACCGCCTCCGCGCCGGAGTTGAACAGCGCCGACCGCTTCTCGTGGTCGCCGGGCACCAGTTCGTTGAGCGCCTCGCAGACCTCGACGTAGCCCTCGTACGGCGTGATCATGAAGCAGGTGTGGCTGAACCTGTCGATCTGCGCGTGCACGGCCTCCGCGACCGCGGGCGCCGGGTTGCCCACGCTCGTCACGGCGATGCCCGAGCCGAGGTCGATGAGCCGGTTGCCGTCGACGTCGACCAGCAGCCCGTCCTCGGCCGACTCGATGTAGAGGGGGAGGGTCGACCCGACCCCCTGGGCCACCGCGCTCGTGCGGCGCGAGGCCAGTTCCAGTGACCGGGGTCCGGGCAGTGCGGTGCGCAGTCGCGTCATGGCTCCAGCATGGTGGCGCGCGAGCGGGGGCGCAGTGTCGGATCTGGCGCGTTCCGGCGTCCCTGCTGTACAAACTGGAGTGTGCCGCCGACGTTGCGCTCCCTGGTCGACGACCTGCGCCTGCCGGTTCTCGCGGGCGCGCAGGGGCTGGACCGCGCCGTGTCCTGGGTGCACGGCACCGAGCTGGTCGACCCGACGCCGTTCCTCGGGGGCGGCGAGCTGCTGCTGACCACCGGTCTGGCCGTGCGGCGGGGTTTCCGCGCGTACGTCGACCGGCTCGCGGCCGTCGGCGTGGTGGGGCTCGGGTTCGGCACCGGCCTGAGCCACGCGGTCGTGCCGCCGGGTCTGGTGGCCGCCGCCGCCCGCGCGGGCCTGCCGCTGCTGGAGGTGCCGCGCGAGACCCCGTTCATCGCGCTGAGCAAGGCGGTGTCGCGGGCCGTGGCCGCCGACGAGTACGCCGCGCTCACTCGTGCCGGGGAGGCCCAGCGGGCGCTCACCCGCGCCGCGGTCGGCCGGGACGGCGTCGCGGCCGTGGTGCGGCGGCTGGGGCAGTGGGTGGACGCGCGGGTCGTGCTGCTCGACCCGGCCGGGCGGCCCGTGCACGCGTTCGGCCTCCGCCCGCTGCCGGACCTGGAGCCGGAGCTGGCGCGGCTCAGGACGTCCGGCGGACTGGCCAGCTCGGCGTTCGAGACCGGCGGCGAGCACGTCGTCATGCAGGTGCTCGGCGGACGCGGCCGGGGGTTCCTCGCCGTGGGCCGGGACAGGCCGTGGGACCCGGCCGACCGCGGCATCGTGACGACGGCCGCGTCCCTGCTCACGTTGGCGCTGGCCCAGTCCGACACCGCGCGGCGGCGGTCGCGGACCGCGGAGTTCCACCTGCTGCTGGCAGGCCGCGGCGACCTGGTGCCCGACCTGCCCGCCGGCCCGCTGCACGTGGCGGCGCTGGACGGCGTGGCCGTGCAGGACGTGCCGGGGTTCGCCGCCGAGGTCGACGGTCGCGTGGTCGTGGTGGCGGAGGAGGTGCCCGCCGTGCCGGGTGCGTCGGTCGGGATCTCCCTGCCGGTCGAGGTGTCCGACGTGGCGGAGGGCTACCGGCAGGCGCTGGACGCGCTGGCGGCGGCGCGGCCGTCCGCGCCCGTGGTGCGGTTCGCGGACCTCGCGGGCGCGGGGCTGATGGCCCTGCTGCCCGAGGGCGCGGGCAGGGCGTTCGCGGACTCGCTGCTGCGCCCGCTCTCCGCGGAGCTGCGCGAGTCGCTGCGCGTCTGGCTGGCCCACCACGGCCAGTGGGACCCCGCCGCGACCCGGCTCGGCATCCACCGGCACACCCTCCGGAACCGGGTTCGCCGAGCGGAATCCCTGCTCGGGAGGTCCCTCGACGCGCCGGGGGTGCGCGCCGAGCTGTGGCTGGCCCTCGGCGAGTAACACCGGGGGGCCGACGAACGACCTCCATGCAGATGCACGTGCATCTGCGCGCTGAGGGGTGCGTGGGGACGCGTGCGACGAAGATCGCTGATTCGACCCCACACGGGCAACTTCGCCCTGTGGCGGGTAGGTTGCTCGTGTGTGACGGGCAAAGCGGGAGGGCCGGCCGGGGATGACCAGCCGCAGTGAAGCGACCGCCGTCTGGGACGGCGATCAGAGTGGCAAGGTCATCGGCGGCCGTTATGAACTGGGCGGTCTGCTGGGCACCGGCGGCATGGCCGAGGTGTACCGCGCCAGGGACGTCCGCCTCGACCGCTCGGTCGCCATCAAGCTCTTCCTCAGCGGTGCCACGCCGGAGGACCAGATCCGGCTCGACCGCGAGGCGCAGATGCTCGCCGCGCTGCACACCCCCGGCGTCGTCACGGTGTTCGACACCGGCTCCCACCGCGGGCGGCCGTACTACGTGATGCAGGTGGTCGACGGCGGCACGCTGCGCCAGCGGATGCGCCACCCGCTCCCGCCGTCGCTGGTCGCGCGCATCGGCGCGCAGGTCGCGGACACGCTGGACTTCGTCCACGCGTGGGGGATCGTGCACCGCGACATCAAGCCGTCGAACATCCTGCTGGACGACACCGGGCGGCAGGCCTACCTCGCCGACTTCGGCCTTGCGCTGCAGGCCCACGCCACCCGCGTGACCCGTTCCGGGCTGCTCGTCGGCACCGCCGGGTACCTCGCGCCGGAGCAGCTGCGCGGCCGGGAGGTCGCGCCCCCGACGGACATCTACGCGCTCGGCCTCGTGCTGCTGGAGTGCCTCACCGGCCAGGCCGAGTACCCCGGCGGCGACACGGAGGCCGCACTGGCCAGGCTGTCCCGGCCCGCGCGCGTCCCGGCGGGACTGCCGGAGCCGTGGACCGAGGTCCTGGTGTCCATGACCCACTCCGACCCGAGCCGCCGCCCGCGCGCCGCCCAGTGCGCGGAGCTGCTGCGCGCCGCGCAGGCGGCCAGCGTCGGCGTGCCGCCGCTGACGGACATCAAAGCGGCCTTCGACGACGAGCCGACGAGCAGCACACCGATCACCAAGCGGGCACCCGCCAGGGTCGGCGTCGTGCTCGCGGGCGCGGTCGCCGCGGCGCTGATCGCCGTCGCGGTGGCGCTCGCGACCACCACCAAGGACGAGGATCCGGGCGACCTGCCGGGATCGGGCGGTTCGGGCGGCGCGAAGCAGTCCACCGAGACGGTCACCGTGGTGAAGCCCCCGCCGGGTTCGCGCCGCCAGCCACCACCCGGCTGCCCGCCGCTGCCCGAGGGCGTGGAGCCGCCACCGCCGCTGCCCAACGGCAGCCCGCCGCCGTGCCCGCCGCCCCGGTCGGACGCCGTGGCACCGCAGTCCTAGCGCGGTGACCGCGATCCCCGCCGGGGGTCACGCGGCCACCGCGCCAGCGGGTCAGACCGCGCGCAGCGCGGGCAGCAGCTCGCCCTTCGCGAAGTCCAGGAAGTCCTCCTGGTGGTCGCCGCCGACCTGCACCAGCGCGAGGTCGGTGAAGCCCGCGTCGCGGAACTTCGCGACCGCGGCGGCGATCGGCTCGACGTCCGGCCCGCACGGGATGTTGTCCGCCACGTCCTCCGGCGTCACGTACTGGCTCGCCGCCGCGAACCCGGCCGTGCCGGGGATCTCCGCGTTGACCTTCCAGCCACCCGCGAACCAGCGGAACTGCTCGTGCGCCCGCGCCACGGCCTCGTCGCGGTCCGGCCCCCAGCTCACCGGGAGCTGACCCACCTTGCGCGTGGGCCCGCCGTCGCCCTTGAACACGTCCCACTGGCGGCACAGGTCCGCGTCCGGTTCCACCGCGACCATCGTGTCCGCCACGGGGGCGAACGCCTGCACGGACTGCTTGCCCGACACCGCGACCGCGAGCGGCACCCTGGTGGAGGGCAGGTCCCACAGCTTCGCCGAGTCGACCCGGAAGTGCTGCCCCACGTAGTCGACGTACCCGCCGTCGAACAGCTGGGAGATGATCTCGATCGCCTCGGTCAGCATCTCGTGCCGCACGTTCACCGGCGGCCAGCCCCGGCCGATCACGTGCTCGTTGAGGTTCTCGCCCGAGCCGAGGCCCAGGGTGAACCGGCCGCCGCTCAGCTCCTGCACCGTCGCGGCCTTCTGCGCCACGACCGCCGGGTGGTAGCGCATGGTCGGGCACGTCACGTAGGTCATCAGGTCGATCCGCTCGGTCGCGACGCTCACCGCCCCCAGCACGCTCCACGCGTAGGGCGCGTGCCCCTGCTCGTCGAGCCAGGGGAAGTAGTGGTCGCTCATGACCTCGAAGTCGAAGCCGGCGCGTTCGGCGCTCGCGGCGTGCTCGACGAGGGCCCTCGGCCCGGCCTGCTCGGTCATCAGGGTGTAGCCGATGCGCATGGTGGTCCTCCTAGACGGCGGCGAAGGGCAGGTCGACGAGGTCGGAGCGGAGGTTGTCCAGCCCCACGTACACCGAGGACGCGCCGTGCTCCCGCAGCTCGGCCTCGCTGAACCCGCCGGTCAGCAGGCCCACGACCGGGAGCCCTGTGCGCCGGGCCGCGTCGCAGTCCCACACCGAGTCGCCGACCACGACGGCCCGTTCGGAGTCCACTGTGGACAGGGCGGCCTGGAGCAGGTCGGGAGCGGGCTTGGAGTCCTCCGCGTCCTCGGACGTGGTGAACCCCGCGATCACGTCGCGAACGTCGAGCAGGTCGAGGTAGTGCTCCAGGTGCTCGCGCTTGCCGGAACTCGCCAGCACCACGGCGAAGCCGTGCTCGGTCGCCGCCGACGTGATCAGCCGGTGCGCGCCCTCCAACGGCTGGACCTCGGCCAGGAGACCGTCGAACTCGTCCTTCCACGCCTTGCGGACCGCGTCGCCGTGCTCGGCCTCGGCGTGCTCGCCCGCGACCGCCTCGACCAGCCGGTCGCCGCCCATGCCGATGGCCCGGTGCACCCGCCACGCGGGCACCGTCAGCCCGACCGACCGGAACGCGCGCAGCCAGGCCACCGTGTGGTGGTAGTTCGTGTCCACCAGCGTGCCGTCGACGTCCAGTAGCAGCGTGTTCGTCATGCCACGGCGGTTTCCCCCGCCCCTCCGGGGTGAAACACGAGTCCGACGGGGATCACCCGGCGGTACCGTTCTTGAGCGGTCAACCTTGGTCAGCTCCACCCCGGTTCTGGGACGCTCGACCACATGCTGCCTCCACGAGGAGCCACGAGTTCGCTCATCGGCATCTCGGACGCCTTCGACGTGCCCGTGTTCGTGCGCCGGTCGACGCCGCTCACGCCGGACGTGCGCCCCAAACCCGCTGTCGTGGCGGGCGTCGTCACACCGTGGCCCAGAGCCGGGGTGGTGCCCGCCTCCGGCGCGTACCGGGTCGGCACGACGTGGCGCGACGTCATCGACGCGGCGACCTCGGTGGGCCGGGACCGGACCGCCTGGCTGGCCGCCGTGCCGTCGCTGGCGTGGGCGGAGATCCTCGCGCGGAGGTCACCGCTGTCGGCGTACCTCGTCCGCACCCGCCACCGGTCGTCCACCGGCGGCACCGGGTTCACGCTGGAGCCGAACGTCGTCTACACCGACGGCACGGAGGTCACGGCCAGGGCGGCGTTCGGCTACCGCGCCGGAATGACGATGGCCGAGTGGGCGTGCCGCGGCCTGATGGGGCTGGGGGCCACCGTGCACGCCGAGGAGCACTCGCCGACCGGCGCCGGGTGGGCCTGGTCGTCCACGACGGGGCTCCCCGACCTCGTCGGCTACCACCCCCGGACCGGTCTGCCGTGGCTGGTCGAGGCGAAGGGGGCCAAGCGGCTCGGCAGGACGGGGCTGGCGAAGGGCGCCGAGCAGCTCCGCAGGCCGGGACTCATGGACGGACCGCACGTGAAGGTGCTGTGCGGCACCAGCCTGACCGACCGCGTGTTCGTGACGCTGGACGTGGAGGAGGCCTCCGGTGCCCCGGCGTCCGCCACGGCCGCCGACGACGATCGGCTGCTCACCCTCGCCCTGTCCCGGATGCTGGTCCACCTGGCCCTGGTCGCCATGCCGAGGCGGGAGTGGAGCGTGCTGCCGGTCGGCGCGGGCGTGACCGAGCGCGGCACCCGCCGCGGCGGGATCGGCCTGGTCACGCTGCTGGAGGAGGACCGCTCCACCATGGACGAGCGCGAGACCGCCCGCCGCGAGGACGGCCACCGCGACCGGCGGCTCGACATGCTCACCGGCCGGGTGCCCGGCACCGACCTCGTCGTCGGCATGTCCCGACGCCTGTTCGGCGCGTGCGCCGCCCTCGCGCGGGTCGAGGCCGAGGTGGCGTCGGTGGTCGACGACGAGCTGCCGAGGCCGAGGGTCGGCGCGCCGGAGGACGAGGTGGAGCGGACCGAGCAGGAGCGGCGGCTGATCCAGCGGCAGGTGGAGCGGCGGCGCTGGTCCGACGCCGTCGAGCGGACCAGGGAGGGGTTCGAGGAGGGCGCGGACCGCAGCTGGGAGGACCTCCTCCAGAGCCCGGTGACCTTCACGCCCGATCCTCGGCCGGGATTCCTGGAGGCGGCCACCGAGGACACCTACCTGGCCGTGGACGCCACGGCCGTCTCCGCGGTCCAGCGCTGAGGCCGCGGGGGCTGGTGTCGAGAGGGCTGCGGGGTGCGTTCCGGCGCTGCGCCGATCGGGCCGTGGACGCCACGGCCGTCTCCGCGGTCCAGCGCCGAGGCCGCGCGGGCCGGTGTCGAGGGGGCTGCGGGGTGCGTTGCGGGTGTGTCCTCGGTCCGGCGCTGGGTCGGTGCCGGGCCGTGGCCGCCACGGCGGTGTCCGCGGTCCAGCGCCGAGGCCGCACGCACCAGGGCCGTGGAGATCATGTCCCGGCCGTGCTCGTCGGCCGCCTTGGTCCAGCGCTGAGGCCGTGCGGGCCGGTGTCGACGGGGCAGCGGGCGCGTCCCGGAGGAGCCCGGAAGCCGTGAGACCGGATCCTGGTCACACCGCCGCGGTGAACGGTCCGCGCACCCACTCCCGCACCTGCCGCTGCCCGCGCAGCCGCACCACCACCAGGTCCGGGTGCCGGTCCTCCGAGATCAGGCGCCGAACCCCGGCCCGCACGGTCGGGTGCCGCCGCCACGCCTCCCTGACGATGTGGTCGGGGTCGGTGAAGAACGTCCGCAGCGGCCCCTCGACGTTCCCGCCGGGGATCGGGGTGCCGCCGCCGAGCCTGCGCCGCACCGTCCGCACGACGGTGCGGCCGACGGTCAGCGCTCGCGGGTGGTCCAGCCACACCAGCACCCGGGTGCGGGCGGTCAGCTCCTCGCGGACCTCCTCGCCCTGCCACTCGATCGCCCACACCGGGCCCGCGACGAACGCGAGCACGTCCTGCCGCCACGTCTCCCGGACCGTCCAGCCCGGAGCGTGGTAGAACGACTCGAACTGCGTGAACGGCACGCCCAGCGGGCCGCAGAGCCGTTCGGCGAGCGTGGACTTGCCCGCCCCCGCTGGTCCCGCCACGGCGAAGCGGCGGGGGTGCTCCAGCGGGAGCGGGTCGTCGTGGGAGAGCAGGCGCACGAGCGACCAGGCTAGACGTAGATCGCCAGCGTGAGCGTCCCGAGCCAGACCAGGCCCAGCACCTGGAGGACGTGGTCGGTGCGGGCGAGGTCGTCCGGGGCACCGGCCTTGCCGCTGTCGACGTCCACGGCGTAGCGCAGCACGGCGATGACGAACGGCACCATCGACAGCGCGCCCCAGCTGTTGTGCGTGCGCTGGCTGATCTCGAACGCCCACAGGCCGTACGTCATGTTCATGACGGCCGCCGAGGTGGCCCAGACGAACCGGAGGTAGGTCTCCGAGTACTTCGTCAGCGAGTGCCGGATCGCGGCGCCGGTCGACTGGTACAGCTTGATCTCCGCGTACCGCTTGCCCGCCACGATGAACAGCGAGCCGAACGCGGTGACGAGCAGGAACCACTGCGAGGGCACGATGTCCGCCGCGACCCCGCCCGCGATGCACCGCAGCAGGAAGCCCGAGGCGACGACGCACAGCTCCAGCACGGGCTGGTGCTTGAGCCCGAAGCAGTAGCCGAGCTGCACCACCAGGTACACGGCCATGATCACGACGAGCGTCCAGTTGGCCGCCGCCGCGACGCCCAGCGACCCGAGCGCCAGCACCACCGCGGCGCCGTGGGCGAGCGGCACGGGCACGACGCCCGCGGCGATCGGCCGCAGCCTCTTCCTCGGGTGCTCCCGGTCGGCCAGCACGTCCTTGGCGTCGTTGACGAGGTAGATCGACGACGCGGCCAGGCAGAACGCGGCGAACGCGAGCGCCGCGGAGCGCAGCACGTCGGCCTCGAAGATCCGGGTGGAGGTGAACGGCGCGGCGAGCACCAGCACGTTCTTCGTCCACTGGTGCGGGCGTGCGGTCCGCACCAGGCCGAGGAACGTGCGCCACGGCGCGGGACGGACGTCGGCTGTCGCGGCCACGGTCATCGCTCCTCCGGTCCGGGTCGGCGGGAGGTGAGGCGCCGCACGCCGCCCGCGACGAGGGCACCGAGCAGCGATCCCGCGATGACGTCGCTCGGGTAGTGCACGCCCAGCACGAGCCTGCTGAGCACCATCGGCGGCACCAGCAGGGGGGTGAGGGGCTGCTTGGTCAACGCGCCGTAGAGGATCGCGGCGGTGGTCGTGGACGTGGCGTGCGAGGAGGGGAAGCTGAGCCCGCTCGGCGTCCCCGCCAGCACCCGCACGTCCGGGTGGTCGGGCCGCCCGCGGCGCACGACCCGCTTCACCACGATGGACGCGGCGTGCGCGGCGACCACCGACCCGGCCGCGACCGTCCACTCGCGACGGTGCTCGCGGTCGACGGCGGCGCCGACCAGGCCGAGCGCGAACCAGCCCGCGCTGTGCTCGCCGAACAGGGACAGCGCCTTCGCCGCGCGCACCACCGGTGGTGATCCGATCGCCGACTGCACCGCGCTCAGCGCGAGGGCTTCCCGCGCGCTCATCGAGCCGGTCATCGCATGGCCTCCCAGCCGAACAGGGTCTTGCGCTGGTGGGTGAGGGTGTACCGGCCCGAGGGGTAGCGGGCCTCCGTCTGGTAGACCTGGGTCGAGTGCGCGCCGGGGAAGTCGCGCATCCCGGCGGTGAGCGCGGTGATCGACTGCGACACGAGAACGTCGCCGAAGAGGCCGCCGCGCACGGGCTGCCAGGTGGCGTCGGAGATGCCCCCGGTGGCGGTGTCGCCCCACTGCACGGCGTAGGAGACCGGCTCGATGATCCCGTCGCGCAGCTCCGGCTGGCGCTGGCAGGGGAACAGGAACGCGAACTGCCACGCGACCGCCACGGCGGCGTCCCTCGGCACGTAGTCCTTGAGCGGGACCGCGCGCTGCACCGACGGGGCCGTGACGGCGAGCCAGCCGCCCCAGCCCATCGAGCCGTCGGCCGCCACCAGCCGCACGGTCTCCGCGCCCGACGGCGCGGGCGGCAGCACGAGGTTGCGCCAGATGACGCTGTCCTGCTGGTCGGTGATCGGCGTGGTGCCCAGGACCCTGCCCGTCGCCGTGCCGAACTCGACGGTGAGCGTGTTGCCCTGACCGAGCAGCCCCGAGACCAGGACGGCCGTGGCGTCCGGGCCGCCGTCGAGCACGAACCACGGGGTGGTCAGCTTCCCGACGGTCTGCTCGGGGAACTCCTGGCCCGGCCGGTCGACCAGGCTGCCCCACGCCGTCTCCCCCGCTCCGCCCTCGGGCGGGGGAGCGGAGGGGAACCAGCCGCGGCCCTGGGCGAACGCGGACCCGTCGACCGGGGGCTGGCCCGCCAGCTCCGCGAGCGGCTGCGCGCCGCGCACGTCCAGCACGTCGATCGCCTCCGCCGCCCCGCAGTTCGTGGCGAGCGGGTCGCGGACGTTTGCCGCCCACGGCGACCACGTGCCCAGCGTCTGCACGGTGGCGTAGGAGAAACCGCCGACCAGGTAGGTGATGTTGGCCAGGAAGAACAGCACCACCACGACCGGGACGGCCACGACGACCGCGAGCTTCCGCCAGTGCGGCAGCGTGCGGGCCACCAGGAACGCCACCACCCCGATGGCGATCAGACCCCAGTAGGGCTTGTCGAACCTGATCACCGACACACCGGGCGAGACGTTCGGGTTCGGGATGCCCAGCAGCCACGAGTACGGCCACTTGTTGGCCCCGTGGAACGCGAGCGCCATCATCGCCGACACGCTGACCACCGCGCCCAGCACGACCGGCACCGACAGCTTCCGGTCGCGCGTCAGCTCCCGCACCAGAGGTACCGACCCGACCAGCAGCAGCGCCAGGAACGCCGACCCGATGCCGGAGAAGCTGCCGAAGTGGTGCGTCCACTTGCTGGGCGTGAACCACAGCAGCAGGAACGCGAACAGCGTCGACCAGCCCGCGAGCGCCAGCCGGGGCGGGACGGGCACGCGCCGCGCCCGCGCCGAGGTCACCAGCACCACGAACCACACCAGCGCGACCAGGCACAGCAGCACGGGAGCGCGCTTGGCGTAGTTCGCCATCGGGTCGCTCGTGTTGAGCAGGAACGTGTACCGGGAGATCTCGGTGTACCAGCTGTCCTGCCCGGCGATGCGGAGGAAGATGTCCTGCGCGTGCACGAAGTCCCGCAGCGTGCCGTCCGAGAACGCGAAGACCACGGCCACCGCGCCGGGTGAGAGCACGCCGAGCGTCCGCGCCAGCACGGTCTTCCAGTCCGCCGTGCCGTCGGTGTCCTTGCGCAGCAGCGGGATCAGGAGCGGCAGCCCGGCGACCAGCGGTGCCAGCACGGTGAAACCGGTGGGGTGGGCGAAGAACCCGACGCCCGCGACGCCGATGCCCGCGGCGAGCGGCGTGAGCCGCTGCGACTCCACGGCCTTCGCGACGGCCAGCAGCGTGAGCGCACCGCACATCGTGACGACGCCCTCGGGCCGCACGCCCATGTCCAGCGGTAGCCACCACACCAGGAACGCCGACGCGAGCACGACCCGCGCGCCGCGGTCGACCCACGGGCCGCGCCGCGACCAGGCGGCGGGGAGCACCCCGGCCCGCGCGACGAACCAGCGGACCGCGAACCACGTCACCAGGCCGAACAGCAGGGCCGGGACGCGCAGCACCACCGGGGCCGTGCCGAACAGCACCTGCCACTCGGACAGGAAGTAGTAGAACCAGGCGAACGGCGTGAAGCCCTGGTTGAGCAGCTGGTAGTAGTTGCCGACGTAGCCGGTGACGTCGACGTTGCGCGCCATCGCGCTGTAGTAGCCGTCGTCGTCGGACATCGGGGCCAGGAACACCCACAGCACCATGACCGCGGGCACCACGATGTCGACCAGCCGCGGCCGGAACCCGGTGCGCGGCAACGAGATCCGCGTGTCCATCCGCACCAGGCCGGCGACCGCGACCAGCGCGGCCAGCGCCAGCAGGACCATCAGCACGACCTTCGCGGTCGACGGGCTGGTGGTGAACTGGTCGTCCACCCGCACCGACACCGACAGGTCGTCGGCGGTCGCGCCGTCCAGCGCGGTGAGCGTGGTCGCCAGCGAGTGCACGTCCGGCAGGACGCCGCCGTGGCTGATCTCGGTGCCGTCCAGCAGCACCGCGAGCCCGTTCCGGTCGCCGCGCACCCGGTAGGCGCAGTCGCCCGCGGGCAGCGGGGAGTCCAGCAGGGTCGTGCCGGTGGCCCGGATCAGCAGCCGGTCGCCCACCGTGCGGACGCTCAGCCCCCGTTCGTCCACGGCCGGTACGCCGGGGTCCATGGTGGACACGACGACGCCCGCGCCACCGGCGGCGCGCGCGGTGTCGCAGCTGAACCGGACGTCCAGGCCGAGCGGCTTGTAGGCGCCCAGCGCGAGACTGGTGGACCGGGGCGCCGAGACGTCCTCCGGCCACTGGACGGTGGGGTCGTTGACCGTCACCGGGGCCAGCGGGAGCAGACCCGCGAACACCACGGTGAGCAGACCCGCGACCAGGACGATCGTGCGGAGAGCCGGTCCGCGCCGACGGGGCGGCGGAGTGGACTCGACCTCGGGCGCAGGGGTAATCGTTGTCGTCACTCGTGGTGGTCCTCAGTCGGCTGGGTATTCATCGACGAGCCGTGAACGTAGTGCCGCTCAATTACGTGGAGGACGTGGTCGCGCCTTCCGCTGCAACGTTTGCGTTAACCACGTGAGCAGCGTGTTACGGGCCGGGAACAGGGGCGTTCCGCCCTGCCGGTTGCCGTTATGGTTCGGCGATCCCCGTGTCCGCGTCGTGTGAGGTGAACCGTCCTGAGCGCTCCCACCAGCGGCGGAACGAGGTCCATCGGTCTCGTCGGCGCCTGCGTCGTGGCGTCCGGGCTGCTCGTGAACGCCTACCTGGCCGTGGTCGCGAGGAATCTCACGCCCGCCGAGTACGGGTACTTCGGCGCTTTCTGGTCGCTTTCCCTGCTGATCGGATTCGGCGCGTTCCTCCCCGTGGAACAGGAATTGGCCAGGCTGTCGCCGAACACGGCGATGAGGGCCGCGACCCGCGTCGCGCTCGGTCTCGCCGCCGTCGAACTCCTGCTCGTCGCGGCGGCGTCACCGCTGCTGCTCGACCCGCTCGGGGGCGAGCCGTGGGCGGTGGTGGCGGTCGCAGCGCTGTGCCTGGTGTCCGCGGGCCAGTTCCTCGTCCGGGGCGCGCTCATCGGCAGCGGGCGGCTCGCGTGGCACGGCGGCCTGCTGGTGGTCGACACCGCGCTGCGGGTGCTGTTCGCGCTCGGTCTCGGCTACGCCGTGGTGACGGACAGCGCCGGGTTCGCGTGGACCCTCGTCGCCGCCATCGCGCTCGCGCACCTTCCGCTCCTGCTCACGCTGCCCCGCGGCGCGGGCGAGGTGTCCACTTCGGACTTCCTGAGGTCGTTGCTGCCGCTGCTGTTCGGCTCGGTCTGCGCCCAGCTGCTGCTGAACGGCCTGCCGGTCGTCGTCGCGGCCACCGCGACCGACTCCGACACCGCGGGCCGGTTCCTCGCGGCGTTCCTGCTGGTGCGCGTGCCGCTGTTCGTGGCGGTGCCGCTCCAGACCGCGCTGCTCCCGTCGCTGACGCGGTTGGCGCGGGAGGGCGGCCGGACCCTGGTGCGGACGCTGGTGAAGCTGACCGCCGCCCTGGCCGCGCTCGGTGTGCTGGGCGCGGTGTTCGCGGCCCTGCTCGGCCCGTGGCTGGTGCGCCTGGTGTTCGGCGCGTCCTACGTGCTCGCCGGCGGCGACCTGGCGCTGATGGCGGTCGGCGTCGTCGCGCACCTCGGTCTCATCACCACCACCCAGGCGCTGGTCGCGTCCGCGCTGCACGCCGAGGTCGCACGGGCCTGGCTGGTCGGCATCGCCTCGGCCGCCGCGGTGTTCGCGCTCGTGCCGGACCTGCTGCTGCGCGCCGAGCTCTCGTTCCTCGTCGGGTCCGGCCTCGGCTGGATCACCGGCGTGCTCCTGCTCATCACCTCCGGAGAGGACAGTCGTGCACGACGACCTCGTCATCGCGTTGACCTACTACGCGCCCTACGTGTCCGGGCTGACCAACTTCGCCAGGGACGTCGCTGAGGGCCTGGCCGAACGCGGGCGCGGGGTCAGGGTGGTCACCACCCGGCACGACCCGTCGCTGCCCGCGGAGGAGGTCGTCAACGGTGTGCGCGTGACCCGCGCCCCCGTGCTGGCGAAGCTGGGCAAGGGCACCATCAGCCCCGAGTTCACCCGCGCCGTCGTGCGGGCGTCCAGGACGGCCCGCGTGCTCAACGTGCACCTGCCGATGCTGGAGGCGGGCCTGGTCGCGAAGGGCGCGCGCTGCCCGGTCGTGCTCACCTACCACTGCGACGTCAGCCTGCCGCCCGGCGTGCTGAACACCGTGCAGGGCAAGGTCGTCGACGCGTCCAGCAGGCTCGCCATGAAGCACGCGCGGATCGTCGCGGTGACCAGCGAGGACTACGCCGAGCACAGCAGGCTGTGGCCGTCGATCCGACCGGCGATGGCCGCCGTGCCGCCGCCCTGCCGACCGGTGCCCGCCGGGGAGCCGTCGTTCCGCGACGGCGACGGCCCGCACGTCGGGTTCCTCGGCCGGATCGTGGAGGAGAAGGGCGTCGAGTTCCTGGTCGACGGCTTCCGCGCGCTCGACGACCCGGACGCCCGCCTGCTGATCGGCGGCGAGTTCGGCAACGTCGCGGGCGGCAGCGTCATCGACCGCGTGCGGAAACGGATCGACGGCGACCCGCGCATCAGGCTGCTCGGGTTCGTCCCGGACGAGTCGCTGGGCGACTTCTACGCCTCGCTCGACGTGTTCGCGCTGCCGTCGGTCAACGCGTTCGAGGCCTTCGGCATCGTCCAGGTCGTCGGGATGCTCGCGGGCGTGCCCGCGCTCGCCAGCGACCTGCCGGGCGTCCGCATCCCGGTGCGGGAGACCGGGTTCGGCGCGCTCGTGCGGCCCGGCGTCGCGAGCGACATCACCGACCGGCTGCGCGACCTGCGCGACAGCCCGCCGGACCGCGCCGCGGGCGTGGCCGCGGCGGCCGAGCGCTACAGCGTGCCCGCCGTGCTCGACGCCTACGAGGAGCTGTTCGCGAAGGCACGCCTCTGAGCCGTCGCCGGGGTCCGCCGCTCGTCCCGGTGGGCCCCGGCGACTCCCACCGCGCCGCTAGTCCTCACCGCGCACGATGGTCGGTTCCTCGTCCCACCACTCGCGCGGGGGGACCTGGAATTCTCGCGTCTCGGGTTCCTGCGTCGACGTCAGCTCCATCGTGACTCCCGTGGGCTCTGGAGGTCTTCCGGACGGTACGGACGATTTCTATGCGCCGTCTACACGGGCTTCGGCGTGGTCGAGGGCCGCCAGCTCCCGCCGCAGCGCGCCGAGCAGCCAGCGCGACCCCGACATCCACGGCTGGTTGGTGTGCAGGCAGACGTGCACGCCGCCGCGGTACACCGACAGGGCGACGCCCACCGCGTGGCCCGCCGCCACCGGCGCGACCGGGTACACCTCCCTGAGGTCCGCGCCGTCCATCCGCAGCGGCAGCGCGGGCAGGTGGACGCTCGTCACGAGCGCGTCGAACAGCAGGGGTGCGCAGCGGCCCGCCAGCGGTGTCGCCAGGCGGTGCACCGCGGCCGGGATGCGGTCCGCCAGCAGCGGCAGCGCGCCCGCGCCCCGGTCAGGGCCGACGGCCTTGTTGCGGTCCATGTCCGCGCGCACCGCCCGCAGACGGCGCCGCGCGTCCGGCTCGCCGACCGGCAGGTCGCACAGGAAACCGGAGATCTGGTTGCCCCCACCGCCCCTCGGGTCGCGGCCCCGCCTGCTCACCGGGATCAGCGCGCGCACCGTCGCCCCCTCGCCCGCGCTGTCGTGCGCCACCAGCCACTGCCGCAACGCGCCCGTCACGAGCGCCAGCAGCACGTCGTTCACCGTGCCGCCGTGCCGCTTGCGCACCCGCTGCACCTCGTCCAGGCCGAGCCGGGCCATCACGACCTGGCGCGGCCGGGCCGACCGGGTCAGCACCGGCGACCGGGTGCCCGGCGTGCGTGCGCTGCGCAGCACCGCGGAGGCGATGGTGGCCGTGCTCGCCAGTTCCCTCAGCGAGTCGACCACGGTGGTGGCCAAGCCGACGGGGCCCGGCTCCGATTCCCGCGCGACGGGCACGTCGCGGCCCAGGTCGTCCAGCAGCCGCAGGCCGAGGCCGACCGCCTTCGTGCCGTCGCACAGCGCGTGGTGCAGCTTCACCACGACCGCGAACCGCCCGCCCGCGAGGCCGGTGACGACGTGCAGCTCCCACGGCGGACGGCCGAGGTCCAGTGGTTGGGCCATGAGCGCGGACACCAGTTCGGCGAACCGGTCCTCACCGCCGTGGGGGCGCAGGTGGTGCCCCGTCACGTGGTCCTCGACCGCGAAGCGCGGGTCGTCCACCCAGGAGGCGCCGCCCGGCGGCAGCCACGACGCCCTGGTCCTCTTGCGCAGCTGGGAGATCTCCTGCGCCCGTTCGCACAGCAGCGCGACGATCCGCGCCGGGTGCACCGGCTGGTGCGGCGAGAACGTCGCCACCGCGCCGAGGTGCATCGGGTTCCTGCCGTCCTCCAGGCAGAGGAAGGCGACGTCCAGGGGGCTCAACTGGTGTGCGGTCATGTGTGGAGGTCCTCCGCCGACGGCGTCCGGAACGCGTCCAGACAACCAGGCGAGGATGACGGCGGTGAGGCCACCACGTGACAGGAGACCGTCGCGCAGGACCGATCGGGTGATGCGTCAGCCGACGTGCACGCGGATGGCCGTCCCCGAGTCGCCCGAGTGCACGCGCACCAGGTCGCAGAGCAGGTTGACCATCACGACGCCGTACCCGCCCTGCGCGCTCGCCGACGGCCTGAGCCTGCCGACCATCGGGTCGCGCAGCGTGCCCTGGTCGCGCACCTCGCACACGACGGCGTCGCCCTCCTGCCACACGAGCAGCTCACCGCCGCCGTTCGCGTGCTCGATGCTGTTCGTGGTCAGCTCGTTCACCGCGAGGACCAGGTCGTCCACCCGGTCCTCGGTCAGGCCCGCGGTGGTCGCGTAGTCGGTGACGAGCCTGCGGGTCGCGGGCAGGCTGTGCATGTCGAACCAGTACGCCACCGCCGAACGAGGGGGCGTGGGCAGCGGCACGTTGAAGTCGGTGACGATCCGCCGGGGGTCGTCGTAGCGGGGGCTGGGGCGGCGGTCGCCGTCGGCGAGCAGCACCGGGTGGGTGCGCTCGGCGTCGACCAGCACGTCCGGTGCGAGCCCCGAGGTGTCGTACGGGCACAGGATCGTCGCGTCGACGCCGTTGAACGCGGTGTTGATCAGCGCCTCGTGCTGCACGCAGGCCGGGTACTCGGTCACCGACCGGCCGGCCCAGATCGGCTCGCCGATGATGCGCACGCGCGACGGGTGCTCGTTCGAGAACGGGGTCAGCACGCCGGGGATGATCCGGCCGGGGTTGCGACCGCCCTGCGTCATGTCCAGGAAGCGCACGTGCTCGGACTTGGCGCCCAGTTCGTCGCGGATCAGGTCGACGTTGTACGACGGCACCGCCACGAGCACCGGCTCGCCGCCCGCGAGTCCGTCCAGGACGAACGGCACCGTCGCGGCCAGGTACTGGTCCCGGTCCTGGTAGAACAGCGCTTCGTGTACGAAGTCGACCATCGAGCAACCTCCCGTGGCGGGTCACCGGTGTGGTTCCCGCTCGCGGTGGCCGTGAAACCACAATGATCTGAGACGCTCGTCATGGTTTGCGGCGCAGGCAGATCCTCGTCCTCGGGTCGAGCCCGTGGGCCGCCTCCCGCGCCACGACCTCCGCCAGCCCCGGCGTCAGGTCCTCGACCGGCCGGAACCCCAGCCGCTCGTAGTACGGCCCGTTCCACGGCACGTCCCGGAACGTGGTCAGCGTCAGGCCGCCCAGACCCCGCTCGGCCGCCCACCGGTCCACGTGGTCGAGCAGCGCGCGCCCGACGCCCCGCCGCGCGCGGTCGGGGTGGACGCTCACCTGCTCGACGTGCGCGAAGCCGTCGACCTCCTCCACGGCGATCCACGCCACCGGCTCGGGGTCGGCCGCGACCCACACCTGCCCGAGCGCCCGCAGGTGGGTGAGCACGGCGAGGGGGAGCGGGTCGTCGTCGGCGATCTCCGGCATCCCGATCGCGCGGAACGGCTCGCCGGAGGCGATCTCGATGCCCTGGAGCGCGACGAGTTCGTCCGGGCGTGCGAGGCGGATCTCCACGGGGGCAACGTACGCCGCCCCCGCCCCCGCACGCCCGCGACTACTTCTTGGTGTCCGCCGGGGCCCGTCTGCCCAGCAGCGCGGACGCCACGTCCTCGTGGTTCGGCAGCAGCCGGTCGAGGTCCGTCACGGCGATCACCTTCCGCACGTGCGGCGGGGTGCCCGCCAGTCGCAGCCAGCCGCCTGCCCGGTCGGCGCGGGCACGGGTGCGCACCAGCGCGCTCAACGCCTGCGCGCCGCAGAACCTGACCCCGGACATGTCCAGCACGATCCTGGCCCGGCCCTCGGTGACCAACCGGTCCAGCTTGTGCATCAGCTTCACCGCGGCGGCCTGGTCGACCTCGCCCCGCACGGCCACCACCACGCGCCCCGCGCGGTCGGTCTCGACCGCGAGCGTCATCGTTTCGCGAGGCACGTCAGGCGACCCTGACCCGGCCGTCGGAACGGCCGCGGTGCTCGATCAGGCTCAGCAACAGGCCCTCCCTGGTGGACCACGGGCAGATCTCGACCACGTCGCGCCCCGCGGTCGACATCAGCGCCTCCGCGACGACGGCGCCCGCGAGCGACTGGCGGGCGCGGTGCGCGGAGATCCCCGGCAGCCGCGCGCGCTGCCGCGCCGACCGCGAGGCCAGCCGCGGGATCCACGAGCGCAGGTCGGCCAGCGTCAACTGCCGCGCCACCGCGGGGCCCTCGCGCTGGGGACGGGCGCCCGCGAGCCTGGCGAGCTGCTCGAACACCTTGGAGCAGCCGACCGCGCGGCCCTCGGCCGTCACGGGCAGCACCGTCTCGATCCGCTCGACCAGGTGGTCGCGCAGCTCGCGCAGCCTGCGCGGCGTCGTCGCGGCGTCGTCCAGCCACTCCCTGGTCAGGGTGCGCGCGCCCAGCGGCAGCGACCGGGCGAACTCCGGCGTCTCCGCCACGCCCGCGGCGATCTCCACCGTGCCGCCGCCGACGTCCAGCACCACCAGCGGCCCGGCCGACCAGCCGAACCAGCGGCGGGCGGCCAGGTACGACAGCCGCGCCTCCTCCGGCCCGGACAGCACGCCGAGCCCGACGCCCGCGCGGACGGCGACCTGCTCCATCACGTCGGCGCCGTTGGCGGCGTCGCGGATGACGGAGGTCGCGAACGGCACCAGCGTCGACACCTCGGCCCGGTCGGCCAGCCGCCGGGCCTCGCGCACCGCGGACACCAACTGGTCCACGCCCGCCTTCGAGATGCGCCCCCGGTCGTCGAGCGTCCGGTCCATCCGCAGCCGCACCTTGTGCGACACCTCGGGGTGCAGGAGCGACCCCTGTGCCCGGTCCACCACGACGAGCTGAGCGCTGAAACAGCCGACGTCGAGAACTCCGACCCGCTCGGGTCTACCGGGCATTCCTGCGCCTCCTGAAGTCGTGCGGGGACCGGGTTCATGCCCGCTGGGGCACTCGATCAAACCCACAGTGTCCCAGGTAGGGCAAATGTCACCGTGGCGGCGGTAGCGCACTGGGCCATTGGGAGGAGGGCGAACTGGACCGTCCGTGACGCGGTCCGGCACCCGTCCGACGGGTGCCGCGGTCCGACCCACGACCCGCGCGGAACGGACCGGGGCCCGTCCGGCGGCCTACGCGGAGCGCGACGGCGAACCGGCCACGTCCTCCCGCGCGCGGGACGGGAGCAGCGGGGACGCCGAGCAGGAGGAGATCCGCGCGCGACGCCGACCAGCGGACGCACCCCGGCCGAGGGCCCCGGTGCGGGGCGCCCCGTCAGCGCGCGACGGCCAGCTCGGCCCAGACGGTCTTGCCGTTCCCGTCCGGCTCGACGCCCCAGCTCTCGCTGAGCGCGTTCACGATGATCATCCCCCGACCCCTGGGGGACTCCGGGCTGACCGGTCTCACCACGGGCAGGGCGGAGGAACGGTCGTGCACCTCGATGCGCACACCGTCGTCCGTGCGGCTCACCGTGAGCCGCAGCGGCCCCTCCGCGTGGTCCGCGCCGTTGGACACCAGTTCGGTGACCACCAGCGCGGCGTCGTCCGCGAACTCCTCCGGCAGGCCCCAGTTCGTGACCGCTTCGTCGACCAGACGTCGAGCCCGCGAGCACGAACCGGACTCCGCCGGGAGCTCAACGGCGACGGGTGTCGCTGGTTCGTTCAGCACATCCCGCTCCCCGCTCGCCCTTGATCGGCCGGACCGCATCGTCGCACATCCACCGGACGGTCCGCCGCTTCGGCCACCCGGTGCTCGCGCCGGGCCGGTCCTTGCTGCACGATCTCTGGGTCACGGCATCGGTCGTGCGGAAGGACTCGGGACGATGGACTTGCAGGTGCGCAGTGAGGCCCGCGGCGAGTGGGAGGTCGTGGTGGTGTCCGGCGAACTCGACGCCGAGACCGTGCCCACCCTGTCCGAACACCTCGAACGCGCGGTCGCGGGCCCCGTCCGCCGGACCGACCGGGTCGTCCTCGACCTGGCCGACCTCCAGTTCATGGATTCCACGGGACTGGCGCTCATGGTCGACTGGCACCGCAGGCTCGGCGGCGGGCTCCGCCTGGCCTCGATGCGCCCCGCCGTGCACAAGCTGTTCCGCCTGACCGACCTCACGGGCGTGATGAGCATCCACGAGACCGTCGGCGACGCGACCGCCGAACCGCACTAGCCCACCGGCCGGGCCGCCCGCCACGCGCGGAAGTGCACCTCGATCGCGTCGGTGGGGGAGAGGTGGCGCGGTCGCCACCCCAGCAGGCGGTGGGCCTTCGCGCTGGTGACCAGCTCGTCCTGGTCGGCGGCCACCTGGAGCACCCCGCCAGCCTCGGCGGGTTCCAGGCTGACCTCCGCGGTGTGCCCGGCCGCGCGCAGCGCCTCCCGCTGCACGTCGATCGCGCGCAGCCGCTGGTCGTCGGCGAGGACGAAGGTCTCGCCGTCGTAGCGGGCCGGGTCGCGCAGCACGGCGGTGTAGGCGTCCGCCAGGTCCTCGACGTGCACCCAGCTCCACCGCTTGGCCGTGTCGCCGTAGAAGGCGGTCAGCCCCGCGAACCACTGGCCGAGCATCGAGGTGCCCGCCGCCCCGCCGTAGAGGAAACCGGGCCGGACGACCGTGTGGGGCAGGCCCGAGTCGGCGAGTTCCCGTTCGAGCTGGAACCGGAAGTGCAGCGGGCTGGCGGGGTTGCCGGGTGTGGTCTCGTCCATCAGCGGCAGACCGGTGCGGCCGTAGGCGGAGATGCCGGTGGTGTAGACGAGGTGGCGCCCTCGGCCGTCGTCCTGCCGCGCGGCGAGCAGTTCGGCGAACAGCCGCCGGTCGCTGCCGACGGGGTCGCCGAGGTCGAGCACGGTGTGCACGACCGCGTCCGAGTCGCGCAGGTGCGAGCGCCAGGAGTCCGGCTGTGCGAGGTCGCCGAGCACCGGCGTGACTTCGACCGCCTCCAGGGCGCGTTCGCCCGCCGACGAGCGGGTCAGGCCCAGGACGGTGTGCCCGTCGCGGCTGAGGGCGGCGGCGATCCGGGAACCGGCGTAGCCGGTGGCGCCGGTGACGAGGACCTTCATGCTCCGCTCCCGTGGAAGAAGTCGGCGAGCCGCTCGGCGAGCCAGCCGGGGTTGTCGGTGCCGATGGTGTGGGCGCTGCCCGGTACGACGTCCGCGCGCACGTCGGTCGCGGCCTCGCGGGCGCCGTCGAGCAGGATCCGCTGCGGCAGGCCGTGCTCGCCGTTGAGGACGAGGACCGGCATCTCCAGCCGTGCGGCGGCGCGGGCCGCCCGACCGTCCTCGACCAGCGTGGCGTAGTGCTCGAACCCGCCCCGCATCCCGCCGGGCGCGCGGTAGGCGCGCAGCAGTTCCTCGCGGTGCGCGGGGGTCATCCGCCCGGCGGTCATCATCGACCAGAAGCCGTCGAGGTAGGCGTCCTCCCGGCCCGCCGTGAGCATCTCGGCGAGGTCGACCTGGGCGTGGAAGCCGAAGTGCCACGAGCCGCCCGCGGCGACGTCCATGAGCCGTTCGAGGCCGAACCCCGGCAGGGCCGCCTCGCTGAGCACCAGGCGGCGGACCTCGGTCGGGTGGGCCGCGGCGTAGGCGTGGGCGACCATCGAGCCGATGTCGGTGCCCACCAGGTCGACCTCGGTGAACCCCAGGTGCGCGACCAGGTGGTGCAGGTCCTCGGCCTCGTCGCGCTTGGTGTAGCGGCCCGCGGGCTTGCCCGAGTCGCCGGAGCCGCGCAGGTCCGGCGCGATCACGGTGAAGCCCGCGGCGGCGAGCGGCGGCATGGTCGGCCGCCACCCGGTCCAGGTGAACGGCCAGCCGTGCACGAGCAGCACGGCCGGGCCGCTGCCGCCGACCACGTGGTGCAGCCGCACCCCGTTGACCTCGGCGTAGCGGTGGGTGAAACCGGGGAGACCCGCGACGGGGCCGCCCGGTGGTGGTGTGGTGATGACGTCCTCCTCCAGCAGTGAACTTTGCTTGCCCAGGCAAGTAGTAGTCGAAAAACTTTGCCTGGTCAAGCAAAGAAGGGCAGAATGGCCGGGTGACCGACGAGGAGCCGCTGGCCGCGGACGAGATGCTGCTGTGGGCGACGCTGGGACGGCTCGTCCACGCGCTGCCGAGGGTGCTGGAGGACGACATGGGGCGCGCCACCGGCCTGTCCATGACCGACTTCGCCACCCTGCTGACCCTCGACCGGGCCCCCGACCGGCGGCTGCGCATGTCGGAGCTGGCCACGGCCATCGGGCTCACGCCGTCGCGCGTCACCAGGGTCGTGGACGCCCTGCGCGCCCACGGCCTGGTCGACAAGGAGCGGCACGGGGCGGACGCGCGCGGCAACGTCGCCGTGCTCACCGAGGCGGGCCGCGCCCGGCTCGCCTCAGCCGCGCCCGCTCACCTGGCCATCGCCCGCCGCCGCGTCCTGGACCACGTCCCGCCGGACCTCGTGCCGGTCGTGGCGAAGCTCCTGGTGGTCATCACCGACGCCACCACCGGCCCGCTCAAAGCGGTCTAGTGGCCGCGAACCCCTGCCGGGGTTCGTGCCGCTCAGGGCGGGGGATCCACCTGAGCCGCGCGAGACCCGGTGAGGATTGCGGTCACCGCACTAGGCCCCCTCGCCCATGCCGAGGTAGTAGGCGATCAGCCGCAGCAGGTGGTCGGTGTCGACCGGCTTGGTCACGTAGTCCGTCGCGCCCGACGCCAGGCTCTTCTCCCGGTCGCCCTTCATGGCCTTGGCGGTCACCGCGATGACCGGCAGGTCCTCGTAGTGCTCCATCGCGCGGATCGCGGCCATCGTCGCGTTGCCGTCCAGCTCCGGCATCATGATGTCCATCAGCACGAGCGTCACGTCGTCGTACTGCTCCAGCGCCCGCACGCCCGCGATGCCGTTGTCCGCGTAGATCACCTGGAGCCCGTGCAGCTCCAGCACGCTCGTCAGCGCGAACACGTTGCGCAGGTCGTCGTCCACGACCAGCACCTTCTCGCCGTGGAACCGGGTCGGCGCCGCGGGCAGCGGGTCCGGCGCGACCAGCGTCGCGGGCGCGGTGGCCACGGCGGCCTGCGCGGGCCTGCCGCGGGTCACCGACACCGACGGCGAGGTCAGGTCCGGCAGCGGTGCCGGGATCTCGGCGGGCTGCCCGGTCTTCGTCAGCGGCAGGTACAGCGTGAACGTGCTGCCGACGCCGGGTTCGCTGCGCACGTTGAGCCTGCCGTTGAGCAGCTGCGAGAGCTCCCGGCTGATCGACAGGCCGAGGCCCGTGCCGCCGTACTTGCGGCTCGTGGTGCCGTCGGCCTGCTGGAACGCCTCGAAGATCACCGACAGCTTCTCGGCCGGGATGCCGATGCCGGTGTCGCGGACGTCGAACGCGAGCATCGACGTCGTGCGCGGCCACGCCATGTCCGGCGCCTCCTGCGGCTGCGCGTGCCGGATGTGCAGGTCGATCCCGCCCTCGTGGGTGAACTTGACCGCGTTGGACAGCAGGTTGCGCAGGATCTGCTGGAGCCGGTGCTCGTCGGTGTGCAGCGTGACGGGCACGTCCGGCTCCACGCTGATGTGGAACTCCAGGCCCTTCTCCGCCGTGAGCGGCAGGCACAGCGCCTCGACGTAGCGGACCAGCTCGGCCACCCGCACCGGCTCGGCCTGCACCTGCATGTGCCCGGCCTCGACCTTCGTCAGGTCCAGGATGTCGTCGATCAGCTGGAGCAGGTCGCTGCCCGAGGAGTGGATCGTGCGCGCGAACTCGACCTGCTTCGGGTTGAGGTTGCCGTCGAGGTTGTCCGCCAGCAGCTTCGCCAGGATCAGCAGGCTGTTCAACGGGGTCCGCAGCTCGTGCGACATGTTCGCCATGAACTCGGACTTGTACTTCGACGCCGACGACAGCTGCTTCGCCCGGTCCTCCAGCTCCGCCGACCCGGCCCGCAGCTCCTGCGCCAGGCGCTGCGACTCGGCGAGCAGCGCGTCCGTGCGGGCGTTGGCCAGCATGGTGTTCACGTTGACGCCGATGTTCTCCTTCAACTGCTCCAACAGGTCCAGGTGCACGTCGGTGAACTCGTTGACCGTGGCCAGCTCGATCACGCCGAGCGTCTCGCCCTGGAACAGCACCGGCAGGATGATCAGGTTCGCGGGCGTCGACGAGCCGAGTCCCGACGAGACGGTCAGGTAGCCCGGCGGCACCCCCGTCACCAGGATGGTCTTCTTCTCCAGCGCCGCCTGGCCGACCAGCGACTCGCCCGGCGCGAACCGCACCACGCGGCCGTCCGGCCTGCCGTAGCCGTAGCTCGCGGTCAGCTCGAAACCCTCCTGCTGGAACAGGAAGAACGCGCCCTGCTGCGCCGACACGAGCGGCGTCAGCTCGCTCATGATCAGCGACGCGACCGCGTCCAGGTCGCGGTGGCCCTGCATCAACCCCGAGAGCCTGGCCAGGTTCGTCTTCAGCCAGTCCTGCTCCTGGTTGGTGCGGGTCGTCTCCTTGAGGTTGCCGATCATCTGGTTGACGTTGTCCTTGAGCTCCGCCAGCTCACCGGACGCCTCCACGGTGATCTGGCGGGTCAGGTCGCCCGCCGTCACCGCCGTCGCCACCGCCGCGATGGCGCGCACCTGCGTGGTCAGGTTGCTGGCCAACTGGTTCACGCTCTCGGTCAGCTTCTGCCACGTGCCGGACACACCGTCCACTTCGGCCTGACCGCCGAGGCGGCCCTCCGTGCCGACCTCGCGGGCGACGCGCGTGACCTCACCCGCGAACGAGGAGAGCTGGTCGACCATCGTGTTGATGGTCGTCTTCAGCTCCAGGATCTCGCCGCGCGCGTCGACGTCGATCTTCTTCGACAGGTCGCCGAGCGCCACCGCCGTGGTGACCTGGGCGATGTTGCGGACCTGGTTGGTCAGGTTGCCCGCCATGAAGTTGACGTTGTCGGTCAGGTCCTTCCAGGTGCCCGCCACGTTCGGCACGCGGGCCTGGCCGCCGAGGATGCCCTCGGTGCCGACCTCGCGCGCCACGCGCGTCACCTCGTCGCCGAACGACCGCAGCGTGTCGACCATCCCGTTGATCGTCTCGGCCAAGGCGGCGATCTCGCCCTTGGCCTCGACGGTGATCTTCTTCGACAGGTCGCCGTTCGCGACCGCCGTGGCGACCGTCGCGATGTTGCGGACCTGCCCGGACAGGTTGTCCGCCATGGAGTTCACGTTGTCGGTGAGGTTCTTCCAGGTGCCCGCGACGCCCGGCACCTTCGCCTGCCCGCCGAGCCGCCCGTCCGTCCCGACCTCGCGCGCCACGCGCGTCACCTCGTCGGCGAACGAGGAGAGCTGGTCGACCATCGTGTTGATCGTGCTCTTGAGTTCGAGGATCTCGCCGCGCGCGTCCACGGTGATCTTCTGCGACAGGTCGCCGCCCGCGACCGCCGTCGTCACCTGGGCGATGCTGCGCACCTGGGCCGTGAGGTTGTCGGCCATCGAGTTCACGTTGTCCGTCAAGGCCTTCCACGTGCCCGCGACACCGGGCACCTGCGCCTGCCCACCCAGCCGCCCCTCGGTGCCGACCTCGCGCGCGACCCGGTTCACCTCGTCGGCGAACGAGGAGAGCTGGTCGACCATCGTGTTCAGGGTCGTCTTCAGCTCCAGGATCTCGCCCTTGGCGTTCACCGTGATCTTCTGCGACAGGTCGCCCTGCGCCACCGCCGTGGCGACCTGGGCGATGTTGCGGACCTGGCTGGTCAGGTTGCCCGCCATCGAGTTCACCGAGTCGGTGAGGTCGCGCCACGTCCCGGCGACACCGGGCACCGTCGCCTGACCGCCGAGCCGTCCGTCGCTGCCGACCTCGCGGGCGACGCGCGTGACCTCGCCCGCGAAGGAGGAGAGCTGGTCGACCATCGTGTTGAGCGTCGTCTTGAGTTCGAGGATCTCGCCGCGGGCGTCGACGTCGATCTTCTGCGACAGGTCGCCCCGCGCCACCGCCGTGGCGACCTGGGCGATGTTGCGGACCTGGCTGGTCAGGTTGCCCGCCATGAAGTTCACCGAGTCCGTCAGGTCGCGCCACGTGCCGCCGACGCCGGGCACCTGGGCCTGGCCGCCGAGCCGCCCCTCCGTGCCGACCTCGACCGCCACGCGCGTCACCTCGCCCGCGAACGAGGAGAGCTGGTCCACCATCGTGTTGAGGGTGTCCTTCAGCTCCAGCATCTCGCCCGCGACCGTCACGGTGATCTTCTGCGTCAGGTCGCCCTGCGCCACGGCCGTCGCGACCTGCGCGATGTCGCGCACCTGCGCCGTGAGGTTGCCGGACATGAAGTTGACCGAGTCCGTCAGGTCCTTCCAGATGCCCGCCACGCCCGGCAGCTCGGCCTGCCCGCCCAGCCGCCCGTCCGTGCCGATCTCGCGCGCCACGCGCGTCACCTCGCCCGCGAACGTCCGCAGGGTGGCCGTCATCGAGTTGAACGTCTCGGCCAGCGCCGCCAGGTCACCGCGCGCGGTCACCTGGATCTGCTGCGTCAGGTCGCCGTCCGCGACCGCGGCGAGCACCCGGCTCAGCTCCGTCGTCGGGCGCATCAGGTCTTCGAGCAGCCCGTTCACCGACTCGACGGCCATCGCCCACCCGGCCTGCCCGTCGTCGGGCGCGATCCGCTCGTCCAGCCGCCCCTCCTGCCCGACGGCCTGCCGCACCCGCACCAGCTCGCCCACCAGCCACTGGTTGCGCCCGGCTATCTCGTTGAACACCTCGGCCAGCTCCGCCGCCACACCACCGCCCGCGGGCACCAGCCTGCGGCGGAAGTTGCCGTCGCGCATGTCCCGCATCGCGGCGAGCACGCGCTCCAGCGCCGCGTCGCCCGTCACGTCGGTATCGTCCAGCCCCGTCGTCACTACAGCCTCCGCGAGAATCGGCGATCTACCCCAAGCCTCCCACGAGCCGGTCCGATAAGTTGAAGGCCGCGCCACCACCGTCCCCCAACTCCAGGAGCGCAACCGATGGCCCAGGGGCACCGTGTGGACACGGAGGCACCGGGAATCGCGCTGCCCGCGTGGCGCCGCCTGGTCGACGGCCTCCAGGAGGCGGTGGCCATCGTGGACGAAGCGGACACGGTCGTCCTGGTCAACCCCGCGGCGCGGTCCCTCTACCCGGCCCTGCTCCCCGGCACCGCGCTGACCGCACCGGCCCGCCGCCAGGCGCTGGGCGACGGCTGGACCGCCTGCTACCTCGACCCGCCCTCGGCCTGGGGCGCGGCGTTCCTGGACGAGGCGCTGAACCGCCTGTCCGCGGTGACGGACCGCGCGGACACCCTGCGCGCCATCGTGGAACTCGCCCTGGCCCACCTGGGCGACCAGTGCGCCGTGATCGTCCCGGCCCCGCGCGGCAGGGTCGAGTGGTGGCACGGGGCCAAGGGCTCGACGGAGGTCGTCCGCTCCCGCACGACCCGCCAGTCGGCAGGCGTGGTCACCGGCCTGCTGGACGTCCTGGACGGCACCACCACCCACGCGGAGTTCGGCGGCGAGAGCACCCCGGACCTCCCGGTGGACTTCGGCGAACCGGGCTCGGCCCACGCCGTACCGCTGATCAAGGGCGGCACCTCACTGGGCGCGCTGGTGATCGTGCGCCGAGTACCGCGCGAACCCTTCACCGCGGTGGAACTGGACTCGATCCGCCGCTACGGCGACCACGCCGCCCGCGCCCTGGAAACGGCCATCCGCCACGGCGAGCAGTCCAGGGTCGTGGACGTGCTCCGAGCCGACCTGCTCCCCAAACCGCTACCGGACGTGCCGGGCACCCTGCTGGCAACGGCCTACCACCCGGCCGCGAGGCGAACGGAGGTGGGCGGCGACTTCTACGACGTCCACCTGCGAGAAGACGGCACCGCCACCTTCGTGCTGGGCGACGTCTGCGGAAACGGCCTGGAAGCAGCGGTCCACTCGGGTCGAGTCCGCAGGTCGCTGCACACCCTCCTGCTGGTGGAACAACGCCCGGCCCAACTCCTCTACCTGCTCAACGCCGCACTGGTGGCGGCGGGCAGCAAGCTCTTCACCACCCTGGTGGTGGGCACCCTGACCCAATTGGCGGACGGCGGCCTCAACCTCACGATCGCCTCAGGCGGCCACCCCCCACCCATGCTCCTGCACGCGGCAGGCACGGTCGAGGAAGTAGTGGCACGCGGCGGCATCGTAGGCGTGCTGTCGGACGTCCGCTTCCAAGAAACAACAACAACGGTGAAACCAGGCGAAACCCTGCTGCTCTACAGCGACGGAATAACGGAAGCGCGAGCGGAATCGAACCGAGAAGAACTCTTCGGCGAAGAACGCCTGCAAGCGGTACTGGCCGAATGCGCAGGCCAACGAGCAGACGCCACGATCGACACGATACGCAGAGCGGTCTTCGACTGGCTGGGCCCGTCAGAACACGACGACATCACCCTCCTGGCACTACAAGCAGCACCAACGGGCTAACCAGCAAGCCCAACCCAACCAACCAAACCGACCCAGCCCAACCAACCAAACCTGACCCAGCCCAGCCCAGCCCAGCCAAACCTGACCCAGCCCCAACCCCGACCCAACCCGACCCAACCCGACCGGACACGGAACGTGGCCGATTTGACTTGGGGTTTTGAGCCTTAAAATTAGTGATCGGGTAGGCCTTCGGACTGCCCTTTTAGCCCGATCAAAGGCTCAAAAGAGGGGTCCCCAAGTCAAATCGGCCACAGCACGCTGGGACTTGAGACAGCGGTGTGCGCTGGGACTCGCAGTATCGCTGCGCTGGGACGAACAGCATCGCTGTGCGCTGGAACTCGCTGGAGAGGTATGCGCTGGAACCGGCAGCAGCCTTTGCCGGGACCGCCGGAACCGCCGGGACCGCCGGAAGCGGAACGCCCCAGCAACCCCGTCGACCAACAAATGCCCCAACCACCCTTCCACTCAGCGGATACACCACTGGCCACCCCACCCGACCCCAGGTAGCGTTCGCCCTACGGATACAAGTTCGCTCAGCGAACACAAGGCACCCGCCACGGAGGAGCACCCCATGGCAACCATCGCGCCCCTGGCGCAGGCCGTCTCCCAGGTGGTCCACGACGGGGACACGGTCGCCTTCGAGGGCTTCACCCACCTGATCCCCTTCGCGGCGGGCCACGAGGTGATCCGCCAGCGCAAGCGCGACCTCACCCTCGTGCGCATGACCCCGGACGTCATCTACGACCAGCTCATCGGCGCGGGCTGCGCCCGCAAGCTCGTCTTCTCCTGGGGAGGCAACCCCGGCGTCGGCTCCCTGCACCGCTTCCGCGACGCCGTCCAGAACGGCTGGCCGAACGCGCTGGAGATCGAGGAGCACAGCCACGCGGGCATGGCCAACAGGTACGTGGCCGCCGCGTCGGGCCTCCCGTTCGCCGTCCTGCGCGGCTACGTGGGCACCGACCTGCCGAAGCAGACCGACACCATCGCCCCCATCACCTGCCCGTTCACCGGGGAGGTCCTCACCGCCGTCCCGGCGCTGGACCTCGACTCCGCCGTGATCCACGCGCAGCGGGCGGACCGCAGGGGCAACGTCCAGCTCTGGGGCATCACCGGCGTGCAGAAGGAAGCGGTCCTGGCGGCGAGGAGATCGCTGGTCACCGTGGAGGAGGTGGTCGACGAGCTGGAACCCCGACCGGGCGCGGTCGTCCTCCCGTCCTGGGTCGTGGACTACGTGGCCGAGGTGCCCGGCGGCGCCCACCCGTCCTACGCCCACGACTACTCGACCCGCGACAACGACTACTACCAGCGCTGGGACACCATCAGCAAGGACCGCGAGTCCTTCCGGACCTGGCTGGAGACCGTGGCATGACCGACACCCCCGCCGACCGCACCCCCGCCGACCACCCTCCCGCCGACCACCCTCCCGCCGACTACACGGCCGACGAGATGATGACGATCGCCGCCGCGCGAGCCCTCTCCGACGGCACCGTCTGCTTCGTGGGCATCGGCCTCCCCAGCACCGCCGCGAACCTCGCGCGGCGCACCCACGCCCCGGACCTGGTCCTCGTCTACGAGTCCGGCACCATCGGCTCGAAGCCCGCCACGCTGCCGCTGTCCATCGGGGACGGTGTGCTCGCCGACTCGGCCGACAGCCTCGTCAGCGTCCCGGAGATCTTCAACTACTGGCTCCAGCCGGGCCGCGTCGACGTCGGCTTCCTCGGCGCCGCCCAGCTCGACCGGTTCGGCAACATCAACACCACGGTCATCGGCGACGACTACCGCGACCCGAAGGTCCGCCTCCCCGGCGCGGGCGGCGCCCCCGAGATCGCCGCGTCCTGCGGTGAGGTCTACATGATCGTCCGGCAGAACCCGCGGGCCTTCGTCGAGCGCGTGGACTTCGTGACCTCGATGGGCTTCGGCGGAGGCAGGGGCGACAGGGAGAAGCTCGGCCTCAAGGGGAGGGGGCCGCGGTTGGTGATCACCGATCTCGGCGTGCTCCGCCCCGACCCGGACACCTGCGAGCTCACGCTGACCCAGCTCCACCCCGGCGTCGACCTGGCCACCGCGAAGGCGAAGACCGGCTGGGACCTGAAGGTCTCGCCGGACCTGACGACCACCGAGCGACCCACGGACCAGGAACTCGCCGCCCTCCGCGCACTCACCGCCTGAAGGAGTAGCAGTGCCCGCCGACACCAAGCGCCTGGCGCACTACCGGCCGGACCCCGAATCGCACCCGCCGGTGTCCTACCCGGACTACCGGTCGAACGTCGCCCGCGCCCCGAAGCAGCCGCTCGTCCTGCTGCCCCAGCGCCTCGGCGAGATCACCGGCCCGCTGCTGGGCGAGGGCCGCGTGGGCCGCACCGACCACGACCTCACCGTCCAGCACCCCGAGGAGCCGCTGGGGCAGCGGATCATCGTGACCGGCAAGGTCAAGGACGGCGACGGGCGGCCGATCCCGAACACCCTCGTGGAGATCTGGCAGGCCAACGCGGGCGGCCGGTACCGGCACGACCTGGACCGCCACCCGGCCCCGCTGGACCCCAACTTCTCCGGCGTCGGCCGCGCACTGACCGACGGCGACGGCAACTACCGGTTCATCACCATCGCGCCCGGCGCGTACCCGTGGAGGAACCACCACAACGCCTGGCGCCCGGCGCACATCCACTTCTCGGTGTTCGGCACCGCGTTCACCCAGCGGCTGATCACCCAGATGTACTTCCCCGGCGACCCGCTGTTCGACCAGGACCCGATCTTCAACTCGGCCAGGCCCGCGGCGCGCAGGGCGATGGTCGCCGACTTCGACCTCGACAGCACGGTCCCCGAGTGGGCGCTGGGCTACCGCTGGGACATCGTCCTGCGCGGCACCGACCCGACGCCGTTCGAGGACGAGGAGGACCACGACGATGAGTGACCAGCGCACCACGCCGTCCCAGACGGTGGGGCCGTTCTTCGCGATCGGCCTGCCGTGGGAGGACGGCCACCTCGTCGTCGACGAGGGCACGCCCGGCGCGTTCGACCTCGTCGGCGAGGTGTTCGACGGTGCGGGCGACCCGGTGCCGGACGCGTTGATCGAGGTCTGGCAGGCCGACCCGGACGGCCGGTTCGACCACCCGGACGACCCGCGCGGAGCGGTGGCGCGCCCCGGTTTCCGCGGCTTCGGCCGGTGCCCGACCGACGAGGGCGGCCGGTTCCGCTTCCGCACCGCCAAGCCCGGCCCCCTGCCGTGGGAGGACGGCGAGCAGGCGCCGCACCTCAACGTGTCGGTGTTCTGCCGGGGTCTGCTGGTGCGGCTGGTGACCCGGATCTACTTCGCCGACGAGCCTGCCAACGCCGACGACCCGGTGCTCGCCTCGATCCGCGACCCGGAGCGGCGCCGGACCCTCGTCGCGGAGCCCACCCCGTTCGGCTACCGCTTCGACATCCACCTCCAGGGCGACGATGAAACCGTCTTCTTCGACCTCTGAGCTGTTCCGCCCGCTGTTCGGCGACCCGATCGTCGACGCGGAGCTGGGCGACCGGGCGTGGCTGCGCGCCATGCTCGACTTCGAGCGCGCGCTCGTCGTCGTCCAGTCGCGAGCGGGGCTCGTGCCGCTCGACGCCGCCCGCGCCGTCGTGGCGGCGATCGACTCCGCCGTGCTCGACCCGGTGTCGCTGGGCGCCCGCGCCACGGCGTCCGGCAACCCGGTCGTGCCGCTGGTGCGCGACCTCGTCGACGTGGTGCCCCCGTCGGCGCGGGCGTACGTGCACCACGGCGCGACGAGCCAGGACGTGCTGGACACCGCGGCGTCGCTGGTCGCGTTCCGGGCGCTGCGGCCGATCCTGGACGGGCTCGCCGGCGTCGCGGACGAGTGCGAGCGGCTGGCGGTCCGGCACCGCGACACGCTGATCGCCGGGCGGACGCTGACGCAGCAGGCCGTGCCGACCACGTTCGGGCTCAAGTGCGCGGGCTGGCTGGTCGCCGTGGACGAGGTGCGCGACCGGCTCGACGCGGTGCGCGCCGAACGCCTGGCGGTGCAGTTCGGGGGAGCGGCGGGCACGCTGGCCCCGCTCGGTGACGCGGGCGCGCCGCTGGTGGAGCGGCTCGCCGACGAGCTGGGCCTGGTGGCGCCCGTGCTCCCGTGGCACACCGACCGCACCCGCTTCGCCGAACTGGCGGGCGCACTCGGGTCCGCGGCCGGCGTCCTGGCGAAGATCGCGCAGGACGTCCTGCTGATGGCGCAGACCGAGGTGGCCGAGGTGACCGAGGCCGACGGCGGCACGTCGTCGGCCATGCCGCACAAGCGGAACCCCGTCCGGGCGGTGCTGGTGACGGCGGCGACCCGCCGGGTGCCCGGACTGGTCGCGACGGTGCTGGCGTCGATGGCGCACGAGCACGAGCGCGCCGCCGGGGCCTGGCACGCCGAGTGGGAGACGTCCACCGACCTGCTCCGGCTCGTCGGCGGAGCCGTGCACGGGACGCGCGAGCTGCTGGAGCGCCTGGAGGTCCACCCCGACGTGATGCGCCGCAACCTGGACCTCACCGGGGGCCTCCCGCTCGCGGAGAACGTGTCGACGAGGCTCGCACCCGCGCTCGGGCGCGCCGCGGCGCAGGACCTCGTCGCCGAGGTCTGCCGCGCCGCGGTGGCGGGCGGGGTCGAACTGGGGGACGCTCTCGCCGCCGACAACAGGGTCTTGGAGCACTTGTCAACCGCGCAGATTGATGAGGCACTTGACCCGTCGGGGTACGTCGGCAGCGCGGCCGCGTTCGTGGACCGCGCGCTGACCGCACACCAACGAAAGGCGGAGCGGTGAGACTGCACTACGAACTGAGCGGACCGGAGAACGCCCCCGTTCTCGTGCTGGGTAGTTCACTCGGCACGACCTCCTCGCTCTGGGAGCCGCAGCTCCCCGTGCTGCACGAGTTCTTCCGGGTGCTCCGCTACGACCACCGCGGGCACGGCGGCAGCCCCACCGCCACCGGACCGTTCACCATCGACGAGCTGGGCGACGACGTCCTGGACCTGGCGGACTCCCTTGGCGTGGAACGGTTCTCCTACTGCGGGCTGTCGCTCGGAGGCATGATCGGCATGTGGCTCGCCGCCCGCGCGCCGGAGCGGGTCGACCGGCTGGCGCTGTGCTGCACGACCGCGTCGTTCCCGTCGCCGCGGCCGTGGCTCGACCGCGCGGCGACCGTGCGGGCGTACGGGACGGCGGCCATCGCCGAGGCGGTCGTCGGCCGGTGGTTCACCCACGGCATGGCCGAACGCGATCCCGAACTCGTGGCGGACTACCGCGACGGGCTCTCGGCTGTCGACCGGGAGAGCTACGCCGGGATCTGCGACGCCCTCGCGACGATGGACCTCACGCCGCTGCTGCCCGCGATCCAGGCGCCGACCGCGGTGATCGCCGGGGCGCAGGACGAGGCGACGCCGCCGGAGTTCCTGCGGGTGATCGCCGAGGCGATCCCGGACGCGGAGCTGTACATCGTCGGCGACGCGGCCCACCTGGCCAACGTCGAGGCGGCCGACGCCGTCTCGGTGATCCTGCACGGGCACCTGACCACCGCGGGGGCCCGCTGATGTCCTTCGAGGAGGGCATGGCGGTCCGCCGGGAGGTCCTCGGCGACGAGCACGTCGACCGCGCGGTGGAGCGCACCGACGAGTTCACCGCCGACTTCCAGGAGCTGATCACCCGCTACGCGTGGGGAGAGGTGTGGACCCGGCCGGGGCTGGACCGCAGGACCCGGTCGTGCATCACGTTGGCCGTGCTCGCGACCCTGCACCACGACGACGAACTGGCGATGCACGTGAAGGCCGCGCTGCGCAACGGGCTCACCCGCGAGGAGATCGGCGAGGTGCTGCTCCAGGTCGCCGTCTACGCGGGGGTGCCCGCCGCCAACCGCGCGTTCGCCGTGGCGCAGCGGACGTTCGCCACGTTGGAGCCGTGACCGGGACGGGGCGCTCCGCCGACTTCGTGCGGTCGCTGGAGCGGGGCCTCGCGGTCATCAGGGCGTTCGACGCCGGGCACCCCGAGCTGACGCTGAGCGAGGTGGCGCGCAGGACCGGGCTGACCCGCGCCGCCGCCCGGCGGTTCCTGCGCACCCTGGTCGAGCTGGACTACGTCCGCACCGACGGGCGGCTGTTCACGTTGCGCCCCAAGGTGTTGGAGCTCGGCTACGCCTACCTGTCCGGGCTCGGCCTGCCCGAGATCGCCCTGCCCCACCTGGAGAACCTCGTCGCCACCGTCCACGAGTCGTCGTCGGTGTCGGTCCTGGACGACGGGGACGTGGTGTACGTGGCGCGCGTGCCGACCAAGCGGATCATGGCGGTGTCGATCAGCGTCGGCACCCGGTTCCCGGCCTACGCCACGGCGATGGGCCGGGTGCTGCTCGCGGGCCGTCCGGGGGAGTGGCTGGACTCCTACCTCGCGTCGGCGCGGCTGCGACCGTTGACCCGCAACACGATCGTCGACCCGGAGGCGCTGCGCGAGGAGCTGCGGGTGGTCCGGGAGCAGGGGTGGTCCCTCGTGGACGAGGAGCTGGAGGAGGGGCTGCGGTCCATCGCCGTGCCCATCCGCCGGGCCGACGGCCGCGTCGTCGCCGCGGTCAACCTCTCCGCGCACGTCGGTCGGGGCGACGCCGCGACCATCCGCGAGGACCTGTTGCCGCACTTGACTTCGACGGCTCGGGCCATCGAGGTCGACTTCTGCCGGTAACGCCGTCGTCACGACCGTGACCTAACCGTGAGAGCGCTCCCATTGACCGAGGCCTGTGACCCGTGGCACCTTTCCAGCACCCGAGTTCACGAAGAGGTGCCCATGGACGTGGTTACCGTGAGAGCGCTCCCATCGGTAGGAGCACTACACCGGTTCCAGCGCGCTGTGCGGCTCGGCGGGCAGTTCCACCCGGATGGCGTCGCCGGGTCGGACCGGGCCGCCGACCAGCACGACCGCCATCACCCCCGCCCTGCGGACCAGGTTGCCCTCGGCGTCCCGGTCCAGCACGGCCTTCATGAGTCCCTTGTGGAACCCGTCGAGCTGCGCGCACGGGTTCCGCAGTCCGGTCACCTCGACGACGGCCTCCCCGCCCAGGTGGAGCCGGGTGCCGGTCGGCAGGCCGAGCAGGTCGACACCCCGCGTGGTGACGTTCTCGCCCACCGATCCGGGCCGCACCTCCTCGAACCCGGCGGCGCGCAGCTCGTCCTGGAGCTCGCCGTGGATCAGGTGGACCTGGCGGAGGTTCGGCGCGGACGGGTCGCGCCGCATCCGCGACCGGTGCTTGACCGTCGTGCCCTGGTGGACGTCACCCTCGACGCCGAGGCCCGCGAGCAAGCGGATTTCGGTTCGGGTGGGCTTCGTGAACGTGTACTCCGAGCTGCGGCTGACCGCTTCGACAATCCCCATGGAGGCGACCCTACCCATGTCCGCCGCAGGCCAGCGGCCGTTTGACGTAGTCGACCGTGCGTCGCCTTTTCGTTACCGAACGAGGTATTGACCCCTGGGGTTTCGGCCATGTTAACTGCACCACACCTCTCCCGGAACCGGTTTCGGTACCGGTTCCGCGAGGGGAGCAGACGACAGCGGACCGCATGACGAGGGAGTGCCAGATGCGGGTCACGATCGCCGAGGTCGCCCTCCGCGCCCAGGTGAGCAAGGCGACTGTGTCCCGCGTGCTGAACGGCAAGCCCGATGTGGACGTGACCACGGCGGAGCGGGTCCGGCAGGTGATCGACGAGATCGGCTACGTGCCCAGCGCTCGGGCCGTCGGACTCGCTCGCGGCCGGGCGCGCACCGTCGGGATGCTGGCCCCGTCGCTGACCTGGCCGTGGATGGGCGAGGTGCTCCAGGGGGTCGTCGACTCGCTGGAGGCCGAGGGCTACGGCCTGCTGCTCTACACCGTGAACCGCGGTCCCGACTCGCTCAGCCAGTTCGCCAGCCACGTCTCGGCCAACGCCTTCGACGGGCTGCTGGTGATCGAGCCGCCGGACACCCTCAACTACATCGCCACGCTCTACGCGCAGGGCCTGCCGGTCGTCATGATCGACGACCGCGGCTCGCACCCGCAGTTCCCCTCGGTTGCCACCACCAACCGCGAGGGGGCGCAGGGCGCCGCGCGCCACCTGCTCGCCGCGGGGCGGACCAAGTTCGCCGTCGTCACGGGCCCGATGCAGTTCGGCTGCACCAGGGAACGGCTCGACGGCTTCCGCGACGCCCTCGCCTCCGCCGGGCTGTCCGTCGACCCCCGTCTCGTCGTCGACGGCGACTTCACCACCGACGGGGGTACGGTGGCCACCGAGAAGCTGCTGGCGGCGGGCATCCCGTTCGACGGCGTCTTCGCGCACAACGACCTCTCCGCGATGGGTGTGCTGCGCGCACTGCGCAAAGCGGGCCGCGACGTGCCGGGCGACGTGTCCGTCGTCGGGTTCGACGACGTGCCGATCGCCTCGCACGCCGAGCCCTCGCTCACCACCGTTCGGCAGCCGTTGCAGGAGATGGGCGTGGCGGCCGCGCGGATGCTGCTCTCCCACTTCGGCGGCGAAGCGCTGCCGGAGAAACCACTCGTGCTGCCGACCTCGCTCGTGGTCCGACAGTCAGCTCCACAGATCTAGGCCAACACCCCTGTTTTCCACCGTGCCCGCTGTTTAGGGTGGGCCACCCGTTCTACCTTCCTGAGAGCGCTCTCTCATAACCCGCCGGGAGAATTCCATGCAAGGCATACGCCGCAGGACCACACTCGCGCTGATCGGCACCATGGCCGTCGCGCTCGTGGCCGCTGCGTGTTCATCGGGTGGTGCCACCAAGACCGCCGCGAGCGGCGTCCTGACGGTGGGCATGCCGAACGGGCCGCAGACGAACAACAGCAACCCGTTCCTCGCCACCTCGGCGGGCGCGTCGCTGGGTTACCGCTTCATGATCTACGAGCCCCTCGTCCAGACCAACCCCATCGCGCCGTCCGAGAAGGGCACGCCGTGGTTGGCCGAGAAGTGGGAGTGGGCCGACAACTACCAGAAGCTCACCCTCACCACGCGGGCCGACGTCAAGTGGAACGACGACAAGCCCTTCACCGCGGGTGACGTCGCCTACACGTTCAACCTGCTCAAGGACAAGTCGGCCCTCAACACCAACGGGCTGCCGATCGCGGGCGCGAGCAAGGTCAGCGACACCTCCGCCGAGATCACCTTCAGCAAGCCCCAGTTCGTGAACGAGAACAAGATCCTCAACTCGTTCATCGTGCCGGAGCACATCTGGAAGGACGTGCCGGACCCGACGACCTTCACCAACGAGAAGCCCGTCGGCACCGGCCCGTACACGCTGAAGACCTTCACCCCGCAGACGGTCACGCTGTCGGTGCGCACCAGCTACTGGCAGGAACTCCCCAAGGTTCCGGAGATCCAGTACACGTCGTACAACGACAACAGCGCGCAGACGACCGCCCTCGCGAGCGGTGCGGCGCAGTGGTCCTACGTGTTCATGCCGAACTTCGAGACCCTGTACGTGAACAAGGACCCGCAGAACCACAAGATCTGGATGCCCGCCGGTCTCGGCATCCACGCCCTGTGGCTGAACACCGCGAAGGCGCCGTTCAACAACGTCGCGCTGCGCAAGGCGCTGAACATGGTGATCGACCGCGAGGTCATCTTCCAGCAGGGCCACTCGAAGCTGTTCCCGAAGGTCGACAACGTCACGGGCATCCCCAGCCCGGCCGGTGACCCGTTCATCGCCGCCGAGTACAAGGGCAAGACCGCCAAGGTCGACGTCGAGGGCGCCAAGAAGCTGCTGGCCGAGGCGGGCTACAAGCTCGACGGCGACGTGCTGAAGGACCCGTCCGGTGCTCCGGTTACCTTCGCGCTGACCGACCCCGCGGGCTGGTCCGACTACCTGACCGACCTCGACATCATCAAGAACGCCGTCAAGGCGCTGGGCATCACCGCCGAGGTCAAGACCCAGACCGTCGACCAGTGGACGACGGACTTCAACGCGGGCGCGTTCGACGCCACGATGCACTGGACCAACAGCGGCGCGACGCCGTTCGAGGGCTACCAGAACATCATGGACGCCGCGGCCAGCAAGCCGCTCGGAGAGCCCGCCGCCAACGCGCAGGGCCGTTTCAACGACCCCGCCGCGACCGCCGCGCTGGCCGCCTACGCCTCCGCGCCGGACGACGCCGCCCGCAAGACGAACCTGGACCTGCTCCAGAAGATCTTCGTCGAGCAGGTCCCGGCGATCCCGCTGGTCTCCTCGCCGGTGGGTGCCGAGTACAGCACGAAGAGCTGGGTGGGCTGGCCCACCGAGGCCGACCCGTACGCGCCGCCGCAGCCGACGCAGACCAACGCGCTGCAGGTGGTCCTCCGCTTGAAGCCGGCCACCGCGTGACCGGCGAGGTCGTGCTGGCGGCACGTGGTGTCACCAAGCACTTCCCGGTCGCTCGCAAGGGCCGTCAAGTGCTCACCCGCCAGCCGCGCGCGGTACACGCGGTGGACGACGTCTCGTTCGACCTGCGCAGGGGACACGTGACCGCGCTGGTCGGCGAGTCGGGCTCGGGAAAATCCACCGTGGCCAGGCTGCTCGCGCAGCTGTACCCGCTGACCTCGGGCGATATCGTTCTGAACGACGTGCCCACGAAGGTGAAGCGGGGGAGGTCGTTCCGGGCTTACTGCAAGCAGGTCCAGATGATCTTCCAGGACCCGTTCGCGTCGCTGAACCCGGTGCACACCATCCGCTACCACCTCACGAGGGCACTTCGGGTGCACCACGGGCGGGTCAAGGGAGAAGAGCTGGAGAAGGGGTTGGCCTCGCTCCTGGAGCGGGTCAACCTCACCCCTCCGGAGCGCTTCCTGGACAAGTACCCGCACGAGTTGTCGGGCGGCCAGCGCCAGCGCGTGGCCATCGCGCGGGCGCTGGGCGCCGACCCGACGGTCCTGCTGGCCGACGAACCGGTGTCGATGCTCGACGTGTCGATCCGGCTCGGCGTGCTGAACCTGCTGCGGGACCTGAAGGAACGGCTCCACCTGGCCATCCTGTACATCACCCACGACATCGCGTCGGCGCGCTACTTCGCCGACACGACGATGGTGATGTACGCGGGCCAGGTCATCGAGGGCGGTGACAGCGAGACCGTCACCCAGGAGCCCGCCCACCCCTACACGCAGCTGCTCATCAGGTCCGCCCCGGACCCGGAGCGGTCGCACAACGGGGTGCCCGCGGTGACCACGGCCCCCGGTGAGCCGCCCAGCCTGATCAGCCCGCCACCGGGCTGCCGCTTCGCCCCGCGGTGCCCGTACGCCGCGGAGAAGTGCCGCACCGCGACCCCGCCGAGGTTCGACCTCACCGAGTCGCACTACGCGGCCTGCTGGCTCTACGACGCGGAGACCTCGGACGAGCACCCGCGTCGCGACACCGTGGAGGTCGGGGCATGAGGTTCCTGCTCCGGCGGGCGTTGTTCTACCTGGTCACGGCCTGGGCCGCGATCACGATCAACTTCATGCTCCCGCGCATGCTGCCCGGCGACCCGGTCCAGGCCATGATCGCCCGGTTCCAGGGTCGGCTGAGCACGGACGCCATCGCCTCGCTGTACGTCCTCTTCGGGCTGGACACCGAGTCGAGCATGTTCTCGCAGTACGTCACGTACTGGGGGAACCTGTTCCAGGGCGACCTGGGTCTGTCGTTCACCTACTTCCCGACCCCCGTGTCGGAGGTGATCGCGCAGAGCATCCCGTGGACGCTCGCGCTCATGGGCGTCACCACGATCATCAGCTTCGTGCTGGGCACCATGATCGGTGTCTACGCGGGCTGGAAGCGCGGCTCGTGGATCGACTCGCTGCTGCCGATCACCACGTTCTTCTCGGCCATCCCGTACTTCTGGCTCGGCCTGATCGCCATCTCCGTGTTCGCCGTCAGCTGGGGTGCCTTCCCGGCGGCGGGCGGCTACGAGCCCGGCCTCATCCCGAGCTTCAGCTGGGAGTTCATCTCCAGCGCGCTGTACTACTCGGTGCTGCCGGCGCTGACCGTGCTCATCAGCTCGATCGCGGGCTGGATCCTGGGCATGCGCAACATGATGGTGACGGTGTCCTCCGAGGACTACGTGACCGTCGCGCACGCCAAGGGCCTGCCCGAGAAGCGCGTCATGCTCGGCTACGCCGCCCGCAACGCGGTGCTGCCCAGCATCTCCGGTTTCGCGCTGTCGCTGGGCTTCATCGTCGGCGGCACGCTGCTGGTGGAGATGGTGTTCTCCTACCCCGGCATCGGCTACGTGCTCTTCACCGGTGTCAACGCCAAGGACTACCCGCTGATGCAGGGCATCTTCCTCATCATCACGATGGCGGTGCTGGTGGCGAACCTGATCGCCGACGTCGTCTACCTGGTCCTCGACCCGCGCACCCGAAAGGCGGCCTGATCATGAAGTCTGCCTTGAACGGCAAGACGATCGCCGGTCTGTCGATCATGGGTTTCTTCGTCCTGATCGCGATCGTGGGCTCGTGGATCGCGCCGTACGACCCGTCCGCGATGAGCGGCGACATCATGTCGCCGCCGTCCGGCGCGCACTGGTTCGGCACGACGCAGACCGGTCAGGACATCTTCTCCCAGGTGCTCGTCGGGGCCAGGGGCGTGCTGATCGTCGGGCTCGTGGCGGGTGCCATCGCCACGCTGCTCTCGGTGCTCATCGGCGTCACCGCGGGGTTCCTCGGCGGTGTGGCCGACGAGTTCCTCTCCGCGCTGAGCAACATCTTCCTGGTGGTGCCCGCTCTGCCGCTGATCATCATCGTGACCTCGTTCCTGCCGGACGCGGGCGACTTCCTGATCGCCTTCGTGATCAGCGCGACCGGCTGGGCGTGGGGCGCCCGGATCCTGCGGGCCCAGACGCTGTCGCTGCGCCAGCGCGACTACGTCGAGGCGGCGCGGGCGACGGGTGAGCGCACGTGGCGGCTCATCGTGTTCGAGGTCATGCCGAACCTGACCGCGATCATCGCGTCCAGCTTCGTCGGCACGGTCATCTTCGCGGTGCTGTCGGTGATCACGCTGTCGTTCATCGGCGTCGCGAGCGTGTCGAACTGGAACTGGGGCACCATCCTGTTCTGGGCCCAGAACGCGCAGGCGCTCGCCCAGGGCGCGTGGTGGTGGTTCATCCCGGCCGGTCTGTGCATCGCCCTCCTGGGCACCGCCCTCGCACTGATCAACTTCGGGATCGACGAGTACGTGAACCCCCGGCTGCGGACGTCCGCCGGCGGCAGCAAGGTCAAGATGCGCGTCGGTTTCACGCCCGTGCTGAGGCAGGAAGGCGGGCGGTCGTGACCCCCGTGTTGGAGATCCGCGACCTCTCGGTCGACTACGGGCAGGGCGAGGGCGCGGTGCACGCGGTCAGCTCGGTGAACCTCGTGCTGAACCGCGGCGAGGTCCTCGGCCTCGCGGGGGAGAGCGGCAGCGGCAAGTCCACGCTCGCCTACGCGATGACCAGGCTGCTCCCGCCGCCGGGGCTCATCACCGGCGGCGAGGTGCTGCACCACGGCCGCGACAAGCCGGAGCCGGTGGACGTGCTCGGCCTGACGCCGAAGCAGCTCCGCTCGTTCCGCTGGAACGACATCGCCATCGTGTTCCAGGGCGCCATGAACTCGCTCAACCCCGTCTCGACGGTGGCCGCGCAGCTGGAGGACATCTACCGGGCCCACCGCCCGGAGATGTCCCGCGCCCAGCGGACCAAGCGCAGCGCGGAGCTGCTCCGGCTGGTCGGCATCTCCGCCGACCGGCTGGGCAGCTACCCCCACCAGCTCTCCGGCGGCATGCGCCAGCGCGTGATGATCGCGATGGCGCTGGCCCTGGACCCCGAGATCATCATCATGGACGAGCCGACCACCGCGCTGGACGTGGTGATGCAGCGGCAGATCCTGGAGCAGATGATGCGGCTCCGCGAGGAGCTGGGCTTCTCCGTCCTCTTCATCACCCACGACATCTCGCTGCTCGTGGAGTTCTCCGACCGGATCGCGATCATGTACGCGGGCCGGATCGTCGAACAGGCGGCCTCGGAGGACATGTACCGCGCCTCCAGCCACCCGTACAGCAAGGGCCTGCTCGGGTCGTTCCCCGCGCTGCACGGCCCTCGCCGTCCGCTGACCGGTATCCCCGGCTCACCGCCGGACATGCGGACAGTGCCGTCCGGTTGTCCCTTCCACCCGCGGTGCCCCAGTGCTTTCGACGTGTGCGAGCGGGAGATCCCGGTCCTCGAAAAGCTCTCGGGCGCCAACGGCGACAGCAGCCGCAGCGTCGCCTGCTGGCTGAACACCCCTTCCCTATCGGGACATCCAGGAGTTGGAGCGACATGACGATTGTCGGGCAACGTGCCACCGAAGCGACCGCCGAGCTGCCGGCGAACTTCCTCTGGGGAGTGGCCACTTCTGCCTACCAGATCGAGGGAGCCGTCGCCGAGGACGGGCGCACACCGTCCATCTGGGACACCTTCTGCCGCGTGCCGGGAGCCGTGATCCGGCAGGAGAACGGCGACGTCGCGTGCGACCACTACCACCGGATGCCGCAGGACGTGGAGCTGATCGCCGGTCTGGGTGTCGACTCCTACCGGTTCTCCATCTCCTGGCCGCGCGTCCAGCCCGGCGGTCGCGGCCCGGTGAACGTCAAGGGCCTCGACTTCTACTCCCGGCTCGTGGACGAGCTGCTGGAGAAGGGCGTCAAGCCGTGGGTCACGCTGTACCACTGGGACCTGCCGCAGGAGCTGGAGGACGCGGGCGGCTGGCCGGAGCGCGACACGGCCTACCGGTTCGCGGAGTACGCGTCGCTCGTGCACGCGGGTCTCGGTGACCGCGTCAAGACGTGGACGACGCTGAACGAGCCGTGGTGCTCGGCGATGCTCGGGTACGACCAGGGCAAGCACGCGCCGGGCATCCAGAACTTCGGCGCGTCGATGCGGGCCGTGCACCACCTGCTGCTGGGCCACGGGTTGGCGGGGCAGGCGCTGCGCGCCGCCGCCGCGGAGCCGATCGAGCTGGGCATCACGCTGAACATGGGGACGGCCTCGCCCGCCTCGGACAAGCCCGAGGACGTCGACGCCGCTCGCCGCGCGGACGGCCTCGGCACGCGGATCTACCTCGACCCGCTGGTGAAGGGGCACTACCCCGAGGACGTCGTGGCGGACATCGAGGCCCGCGGGGCGCTGCTGCCCGTCGAGCCGGGTGACCTGGAGATCATCTCCACGCCGATCGACGTGCTGGGCGTGAACTACTACTCGTCGCACGTGTTCGAGGGCGGTGAGGAGCCGCACGCGCCCGTGGCGGTGTCGCAGAACCGGCCCGTGACGGCGATGGACTGGGAGATCGTGCCGGAGGGGTTCACGCAGCTGCTCGTGCGGATCTCGAAGGACTACCCCGGCCTGCCGATGGTGATCACGGAGAACGGTGCGGCGTTCGACGACTCCGTCGACACCGACGGCGTGGTGGACGACGAGGACCGCCTGTCCTACATCAGCGACCACATCGCCGCCGTGGGCAGGGCCGTGGCGCAGGGCGCTGACGTGCGCGGGTACTTCGCGTGGTCGCTCATGGACAACTTCGAGTGGGCGTACGGGTACGACAAGCGGTTCGGGATCGTGCGGGTCGACTACGACACGCAGGTGCGGACGTTGAAGCGGTCCGCTGAGTGGTACCGCGACACGATCGCGAGCACCAGGGAGAAGTAGGGACGCTCGTTCGGTGATCGCCGCCCGGTGGACTTCGGTCCGCCGGGCGGTGTGCGTTCGGGGGGTCGTGGGTGCGGGGTGGGTGTGGGTGCTCCGACACCCCGCTCGCGCGATTGTCTCGAAGAGGAGGGCGCTTCGGATCGGGGTGGCGGAGGGGGTCCGTGTCGGAGTGGTCGCGTGCGTCCGCTCGGACCGCTACGGTCGGCGACCTCGGTCGGCTCGTGCTGCGCGTGGAGGCGGGACACGGGCTCGGCCACGACGTCCTGGTGCGGGCCTTCCGGCCCGGCGGGCCGATCGGGGAACCGGACGAACCGGGCGGGCTGCTGGTCGCCGACCTGACCCGCGGACTGCTCCCGGTGCCGCGGTACCCCGTTGGGGACTTGGCCGAATGGGTGGAATTCGACGCGGGCGCGTTCCGCTTGCTGGGACGGGCCGGGGAGGGGGTGCGTGACCCTGCACCTCGACCCGTTGCGGACCGTGGTCGACGCCGCGACGCGGGGACACCGCTTCGCGGGGTTCCGGGTGGTGCTGCGGCGCCGGGGCGCGCTGGGCGAACTGGTGCTGCGGCTGGCGTGCGATGCCACCGGCCGCGCGGCGATCGAGCAGGTCATCGCCACCGGGGTGGACGGGATCGGCCCCCGGTTCGCCGATCAGGTCCGGCAGGGGGTGCGCCTGCGGTCGCGGTCGACCGGGCGGAACCGGCCGCCAACCCGCGCACCGGGAAGTCGCTGAGGGTGATCGACGAGCGGCCGGTCTGAGGCGAAAGGGCTTCCCACCACAGGTTAGGGCAGGCTAGGTTCAGAGCGGCGCAGATCACGTCACGCCAGTAGCCGGTTGAGTATCGCCTAAGTTAAGTTAGGCTAACTTTAGTCGACCTTCCTCCTGCCGCGTGATGGGACTGCTATGCCACAGGCACGAACCGATGGTGACGTTCCGGTCTACGACCTCGTCGGAGTGGGTTTCGGACCCGCCAACCTGGCTTTGGCGATCGCGGTAGCCGAGCACAACGCCATCGCCGGTGCCGACGACGTGGTGACGGCCCACTTCTTCGAGAAGCAGAAGACCTTCGGTTGGCACCGGGGCATGCTCCTGGACGACGCCACCATGCAGGTGTCGTTCCTCAAGGACCTCGTCACCATGCGCAACCCCAACAGCGGCTTCAGCTTCCTGTCCTACCTCAAGGACCGGGACCGGTTGGTGGACTTCATCAACCACAAGAACATGTACCCGCTGCGCGTGGAGTTCCACGACTACTTCGAGTGGGCGGCGGCGAAGGTCGACGACGTCGTGTCCTACGACCACGAGGTCGTCTCGGTCCAGCCGGTCCTGCACGACGGCGTGATCACCTACTTCGACGTGAGCGCGCGCGACGCGCACGGCACCGTCGAGGTCCGCCGCGCGCGCAACCTCGTGCTGGCCACGGGTCTGCGGGCCAACCTCCCGGAGGGCATCTCCTCCTCCGAGCACATCTGGCACAACAGCGACTTCCTGCACCGCGTCCGCGGGCTCGACCCCGAGGCGCCGCGCCGGTTCGTCGTCGTCGGGGCCGGGCAGAGCGGCGCGGAGGTGGCGGCGCACCTGCACGAGCGCTTCCCCAACGCCGAGGTGTGCGCGGTCTTCGCCCGCTACGGCTACAGCCCCGCGGACGACAGCTCGTTCGCCAACCGCATCTTCGACCCGGCCGCCGTGGACGAGTTCTACCACGCGCCCGAGGCCGTGAAGCACAAGCTGATGGCGTACCACGGCAACACGAACTACGCCGTGGTCGACCACGACCTCATCGCCGAGCTGTACCGCCGCGTGTACCAGGAGAAGGTCCTCGGCACGCAGCGGCTGCGCCTGGTCAACGTGTCCCGCCCCGCCGAGGTAGTGGAGACCGAGGACGGCGTGCGGGTGACCGTGGAGTCCTTGACGACCGGCGAGCTCACGGTGTTCGACGCCGACGCCGTCGTCTACGCCACCGGGTACCGCGAGGCCGATCCGACCGAGGTGCTGGGCGAGGTCGCCGAGCACTGCCGCCGCGACGAGCGGCAGCGGCTGCGCGTCGGCCGCGACTACCGGCTGGACACCGACGGGCAGGTCCTCGGGGGGATCTACCTGCAGGGCGGCACGGAGCACTCCCACGGCATCACCTCGTCGCTGCTGTCGAACCTGGCCGTGCGGGTGGGGGAGATCCTGGAATCGGTCGTCGGCCGCAGGAGCCCCAGCATCCCCGCGCAGCCGGAGTACGCCGTGAGCGCCACCGCGTCGCACTGACGCACCAGAACGGGTCAGCGATCATCCGCCCGGTTTCGCCCGAACAGGAACCCCCCGAAGGGAACACCCCGATGTCCAGCATGTCCATGCCCACGGCCGGTGCCGTGCGCCGTCTGCCGCTCGCAGCGGTGGCGCTCGTCGCCACGCTGCTGCTCGCGGCCTGCGGCGGCGGTGCTACGACCGCAGGCGGATCGAGCACCCCCGCGTCCAGCGGTGGCGCCTTCCCGGTGCGGGTCGAGCACAAGTACGGCACCACCGAGGTCAAGGCCGAGCCCGAGCGCGTCGTCACGCTGGGGCTGTCCGACCAGGACGTCGTGCTCGCGCTGGGCACCAAGCCCGTCGGAGCCATCGACTGGTTCAAGGAGACCCCGTACGGCAAGTGGCCGTGGACCAAGTCCCTGTGGGGCGACACGCCGCCCGAGGTCGTGGGCGAGCGCGACGAGTACAACATGGAGAAGATCGCGGGCCTCAAGCCCGACCTGATCCTCGCCCAGTACTCGGGCATGAAGCAGGAGCAGTACGACACCCTGTCGAAGATCGCGCCCGTCGTCGCGCAGCCCAAGGGCTTCGAGGACTACCAGGCGCCGTGGCAGGACAGCGCCCGCCTGGCGGGCAAGGCCCTCGGCAAGGCCGAGCAGGTCGACGAGCTGATCTCGGACGTCGACGCCAAGTTCGCCGCGGCCAAGACCGCGCACCCCGAGTTCGCGGGCAAGACCGCGGTCGTGGCCGACGCCTACCAGCCCGGCACCTACTCGGTGTTCTCGCCCAACGACCCGAAGATGCTGTTCCTGACGCAGCTCGGGTTCACGGTGCCGGAGAAGCTGAAGGAGGCCGTCGGCACGGAGAACGTCGTCGACCTGTCCTACGAGCGCTTCGACGTGATCGACGTCGACCGCCTGGTCTGGCTCATCGCCGACCCCGCCTCGACCGACCAGATCAAGAACGAGGCGCTCTACAAGAACCTCAAGGTGGTGCAGGAGAAGCGCGACCTGTTCGTGCCCTACGACGAGCCGCCGGTCGGTGCCGCCATGTCGTTCAACACGGTCCTGAGCATTCCGTACGCGCTCGACCAGATGCTCCCCCTGCTGTCCGCGAAGTAGAACACCCCGAAAGGCGTTCGTGATGATCCCGACCGGTACCTGGCCCGTGCGCGAGGTCGACGAGCTGTCGTGGCCCGCCGTCTTCGAGAGGCAGGCCGGTCGGACGCCCGACGCCGTCGCCGTGGTCTGCGAGTCCGATTCGCTGACCTACGGCGAGCTGAACGCCGCCGCGAACCGCCTGGCACGTGCCCTGGCGGTTCGCGGCGTGGGCGCGGAGGACGTGGTGGGCGTCGCCCTGCCGCGGTCGGTCGACCTCGTCGTGGCGCTGCTCGCGGTGCTCAAGGCGGGCGCGGCCTACCTCCCGCTGGACCTCGACCACCCGCGCGAGCGGGTGGCGTTCATGCTGGCCGACGCCGGGGCGCGGGTCGTGCTGTCGGTGTCGGACACGGCTGGCGAGTTGCCCTCCGGGCACGACGTCGTGCTGCTGGACCGGGAGTCCTCCGACGGGTCTCCCGAGAACCTCGACGTGCCGATCGGCCTGCACCAGGCCGCGTACGTCATCTACACCTCCGGCTCGACGGGCAGGCCCAAGGGCGTCGTCGTGTCGCACGAGGGCATCGGCAGCCTGATCGCCACGGCCACCGACCGGATCGGCGTCACGGCGGAGAGCCGGGTCGTGCAGTTCGCGTCGGTCGGCTTCGACGTGGCGGTGTGGGACCTGACGATGGCGCTGGGCGTCGGCGGCCGGGTGATCGTGGTGCCGACCGAGCGCCGGGTCGCGGGCGAGGCGCTGACCGAGTACATCGCGCACCACGGCGGCACGCACATGATCCTGCCGCCGTCGCTGGTCGCGGCACTGCCGCCGGACTGCGAACTGCCCGAGGGCGCGGTGCTGGTCGTGGGCACCGAGACCGTGCCGAGCGAGCTGATCGCCCGCTGGGCCAAGAGGCTGACCGTGGTCGCGGCCTACGGCCTGACCGAGGCGACGGTGAACTCCACGCTGTGGCGCGCCGAGGCCGACTGGGTCGGCCCCGTGCCGATCGGCGTCCCCGACCCGAACACCCGCTGCTACGTCCTGGACCCCGACCTGCGGCCGGTGGACGTCGGCGTCGAGGGCGAGCTGTACGTGGGCGGTCGCGGCCTGGCCCGCGGCTACCTCGGCCGCCCCGGCCTGAGCGCGGAGCGCTTCGTCGCCGATCCCTTCGGCGAACCCGGATCGCGCATGTACCGCACGGGCGACCGGGCGAGGTGGCGGGCTTCCGTCGGCGGAGCCGACAATCGGACGCGGGAACTCGTCCTCGATTTCCTGGGCCGCGCGGACGGCCAGGTCAAGATCCGCGGGTACCGGATCGAGCCCGGCGAGGTCGAGAGCGTCCTGATGTCCCACCCGGACGTCTCGCAGGCCGCCGTCGTGGTGCGCGAGGACCACCGCCGGGTCAAGAGGCTCGTGGGGTACGTGGTCGGCGGGGACCCCGCCACCGCCCGCGCGCACGTCGCCGACACGCTGCCCGAGTACATGGTGCCGTCCGTGGTGATCGTGCACGACGGGCCGCTCCCGTTGACGCCCAACGGGAAGCTCGACCGGGCGAAGCTGCCCGAGCCCGACTGGACCGCGCTGGCCGGCCACGCCCAGCCGCGCACCCCGACCGAGCGCACGCTCGTCGAGCTGGTCGCCGACGTGCTGGGCCTGCCGACCGTCGGCGTCCACGACAACTTCTTCGAGCTGGGCGGCGACAGCATCGTCGCCATCGGCCTGGTCAGCCGCGCCCGCGCCGCCGGGCTGGCCATCACACCGCGCGAGGTGTTCCGCCTGCGCACGCCCGCCGCGCTCGCCGCCGTGGCCCGGCGGGAGGCCGCGCGGACGCACGACGCCGGCACCGGCGAGGTGGCCGCGACCCCGATCATCCGCTGGCTGGCCGAACTCGGCGGCGAGGTCGACGCGTTCTACCAGTCGATGCTGTTCCAGGTCCCGGCCGACCTGGACGGCCCCGGCCTGGACACCGTGCTGCGGAAGGTGATCGACCACCACGACCTGCTCCGGTCGAGGATCACCCCCGACTGGACGCTCGACGTCTCGGCGCCCGGCAGCGTGCGCGCGGCCGACGTGGTCGAGCGCGTGGACACCGGGCTCGACGTGGACGCCTGGACCGCCCGCGCCGCCGGACAGCTCGCGCCGCACGACGGCGGGATGCTGCGGGCCGTGTGGTTCGCGCCCGAGCGGCGGCTGCTCCTGGTGCTGCACCACGTGATCGTGGACGGCGTCTCGTGGCGCGTCCTGTCCACCGACCTCGCCCGCGCCTGGTCCGGCGGCGACCTCGCGCCCGTGGGCACGTCGTTCCAGCGCTGGGCCGCCGCGCTGCCCGGGGTCTCGCGGCGCGCGGAGCTCCCGGTGTGGCGGCGGATGCTGTCCGGCGTCGACACGCCGTTCACCCGCCGTCCGCTCGACCCCGCCGTGGACCTGGTGTCCACCGCGCGGCGGCTGACCGTGACGCTGCCCGCCGGGCAGACCGCGCCGCTGCTGACCACCGTCCCGGCCGCCGTGCACGGGTCCGTCAACGACGTGCTGCTCACCGCGCTGGCCCTGGCCGCCGCGAAGTGGCGCGGTGGCGGCGAACTCGTGCTGGACCTGGAGGGCCACGGCCGCGAGGAGATCGTGCCCGGCGTGGACCTGGCCCGGACCCTCGGCTGGTTCACCAGCATCTTCCCCGTCCGGCTCGACCCCGGCACGGGTGACCTGGACGAGGCCCTGAAGCGGGTCAAGGAGCAGCTCCGCGAGATCCCGGACAACGGCATCGGCTTCGGCCTGCTGCGCTACCTCGACCCCGGCTCCGGGCTGGCCGACGCGCCCGTTCCGCAGTTGCTGTTCAACTACCTGGGCCGGTTCACCGCGACCGGCGGCACCGACTGGGGCACCGCGCCGGAGGCGCCGCCGCTGGGCGAGGACCGCGACCCGCGGATGCCGTTCGGGCACGCGCTGGAGATCGACGCCGTCGTGCGCGACGACGAGGCCGGGCCCCGGCTCAGCGCCACCTTCACCTGGCCCGGCGGCGTGCTGGCCGAGGACGAGGTGTCCCGGTTCGCCGTGTGCTGGCTGGAAGCGCTCGACGCGCTGGCCCGGCACGAGGGCGTCGGCGGGCACACGCCGTCGGACTTCCCGCTGGTGTCGCTGAACCAGGCCGAGGTGGACGAGCTGTCCGCTCCCGGCCTGGTCGACGTGCTGCCGCTGTCGCCGTTGCAGGAGGGGTTCTTCTTCCACTCGGTGTTCGACGAGTCCGCCGTGGACGGTTACGTCGTCGGCCAGCACCTCGAACTCGCGGGACCGGTCGACCCCGCCGCCCTCCGCCGGGCCGCGCAGGGGCTGCTGGACCGCCACGCGCCGCTGCGGGCCGGGTTCCGCCAGTTCCCCGACGGCCGGGTCGTGCAGGTGGTCGCCGACGTCGAGCTGCCGTGGCGCGAGCTGGACGTCTCGACGCTGGGCGCCGACGAGCAGGTCGCCCGCGTGGCCGAGCTGGTCGCGGGGGAACGCGCCCAGCGCTTCGACCTCGCGCGCCCGCCGATGCTGCGCGCCACGCTGGTGCGCGGTGGCCCCGAGCGGCACTGGCTGCTGCTCACGGTCCACCACATCGTCGCCGACGGCTGGTCGCAGCCGATCCTGTTCCAGGAACTCCTCGCGCTGTACGCGCCGGGCGAGGACCTGCCGCGGCTGCCCGAGGTCGCGCCGTACCGCGACTACCTCGGCTGGCTGGCCGAACGGGACCGCGACGCGGCCCGCGAGGCGTGGGGCGCGGTGCTGCGCGGGATCGACGAGCCGACCCGGTTGGCGCCGGAGGCCGTGTCCGCCGCACGGCAGGAGTTCGTCCGCGTCGAGGTGCCCGCCGACGTCACGAGCGGTGTCGTGGCACGGGGACGCGAGCACGGGCTGACGCTCGGCACGATCGTGCAGGGCGCGTGGGGCCTGGTGCTGGGCCGGTTCACCGGCCGCGACGACGTGGTGTTCGGCAGCACGGTGTCCGGTCGCGAGGCCGCCGTCGCGGGCATCGAGTCCATGGTCGGCCTGTTCATCAACACGCTGCCGGTGCGCGTGCGCTGGCGGGCCGACGAGTCCGTGGCCGCCGTGTTCGCCCGGCTCCAGGACGAGCAGGCCGGACTCCTGGACCACCAGCACCTCGGGCTGTCCGACGTGCAGCGCGCGGCGGGCGCCGGCGACCTGTTCGACACCCTGGTCGTGGTGGAGAACTACCAGCTCGACCGCACGCCCACCGCGCCCGGCGGCACGCTGTCCGTGGTGGGCACCGGGACGTCGGAGACCGGCCACTACCCGGTCGAGCTGACGATCACGCCCGGCCGCACGATCGGGCTGGTCTTCGAGCACGACGCCACCCGGCTCGGCACGGAGCTGGTGCACCAGCTCGGGGAGCACCTGGTCGGCGTCCTGGAAGCCCTGGCCACCGATCCCGCGCAGCGCGTCGGCGACATCGGCGGCGCGCGGGCCCGACGGGCGCTGGAGTCGTTGGCCGGTGAGACCCGTGACGTCCCGGCGACGACGCTGTCCGCCGCGTTCGAGGCCCTGGCCGCCCGCACACCGGACGCGGTCGCCGTCGTGGACGACGGCGTTTCCCTGACCTACCGGGAGGTCGACCGGCGGGCCGACGCCGTGGCCCGGACGCTCGACGTCGGGCCCGAGGACGTCGTGGCCGTGGCCGTCCCCCGGTCGGCCGACCTGGTCGTGGCGCTGCTCGGCGTCCTGAAGGCCGGTGCCGCCTACCTGCCGATCGACCTCGACCACCCGGCCGACCGGATCTCGTTCCTGCTGGAGGACTCCGGCGCGCGGACCGTGCTCACCACGGCCGACGCGGTGCTGCCCGCGGTCGGCGGCGCGCGGCGGGTTCACCTGGGCGCCGAGCCCGCGGACCGCGAGCCTCGTCCGGCGGGGCCGGACCACCCCGCGTACCTGATGTACACCTCCGGCTCGACCGGGTGGCCGAAGGGCGTGCTCATCACGCACCGCGCGGTCGTCGGGCAGCTGGCCTGGCTGCGCGACCGGTTCTCCCTCGACGTCGGCGAACGCGTGTTGCACCAGTACTCCGCGAGCTTCGACCCGTCGGTGCAGGAGGTCTTCGGGCCGCTGCTCAGCGGTGGCACCGTGGTGGTCGCGAAGCCCGGCGGTCAGCGCGACCCCGGCTACCTGGCCGAGCTGGTCCGCCGCGAACGCGTGACGACGGTCGACCTCGTGCCGTCGATGTACGCGGCCCTGCTGCGCTCCGAACCGCCGTCCGGGTGGGCGGCGAGCCTGCGCCGGGCGTTCAGCGGTGGCGAGGCGCTGACCGGTGACCTCGCGGGCCGCTGGCTCGCGGCGACCGGCGTGCCGATCGTCAACGTCTACGGGCCCACCGAGGCCGTGGTGCAGGTGACGTCGTGGGAGTACGACGGGTCGACCGACACCGCCGTGCCGATCGGGCGGCCGGTGTGGAACACCCGCCTCTACGTCCTGGACCCGACGCTGCGGCCCGTTCCGGCCGGGGTGCCCGGTGAGCTGTACCTGGCGGGTTCCCAGCTCGCCCGCGGCTACCACGGCCGTCCCGACCTGACCGCGGACCGGTTCGTCGCCGACCCCTTCGGTGAGCCCGGCTCGCGCATGTACCGCACCGGCGACCTGGTGAGGTGGGCCGAACCGGGTGTGGTGACCTACCTCGGTCGCACGGACCACCAGGTGAAGATCCGCGGCAACCGCGTCGAACTCGGCGAGGTCGAGGCCGCCGTTCGTCGCCAGAGCGGTGTCGTGGACGTCTTCGTCGTCGCCCGCGAGGACGAGCGCGGCGGCAAGCGGCTCGTCGCGTACGTGGTCGGAACCGTCGGGGGCGAACAGCTCCGGACCGCGTTGATCGCGGCGCTGCCGGAGCCGGTGGTGCCGAGCGCGATCGTCGTGCTCGACGCGTTGCCGCTCACGGTGGGCGGCAAGGTCGACGTGACGGCGCTGCCGGAGCCCGTGGTCGAGCGCGCCGCGCTGACCGGCCCGCGCGACGACCGCGAGCGGAAGCTCACCGACGTCTTCGCGGCCGTGCTGGGCCTGTCGGAGGTCGGCGCGGACGAGGACTTCTTCGCGCTGGGCGGCGACAGCATCCTGTCCATCTCGGTGTCGAGCCGGGCCCGCAAGGACGGGCTGAGGATCAGCCCGCGCGAGGTGTTCGAGCACCGCACGCCCGCCGCGCTGGCGGCGCTCGTGCCCGCCGAAGCCGCGCCCGCCGTGGTGTCCGACGGTGTCGGCGACGTGCCGCAGCTGCCGATCGTGCACCAGTTGCGCACCGACGGCGGGTCCATCGGCCGCTTCAACCTGTCCATGATCGTGCGGACGCCGGTCGACGCGGACGTGGACCGCCTCACCGCCGCGTTGCAGACCGTGGTCGACCACCACGACGCCCTGCGGCTCAAGCTGACCCGCATCGCCGGGGTGCTGTGGTCGCTGGAGACCCAGCCCGTGGGCTCGGTGCGCGCCGCGGACCTGCTGCGGCGGGTGGAGACCCAGGACTACGAGACCGAGTCCGACGCGGCCGTCGGCAGGCTGGACCCGGACGCGGGCGTGGTGCTCCAGGCCGTGTGGTTCGACGGCGGCCCCCTGGAGCCGGGCAGGCTGTTCCTGGCCGCGCACCACCTCGCCGTCGACGGCGTCTCGTGGCGGATCCTGTTCGAGGACCTGGAAGCTGCGTGGAACGGCGTGCCCCTGGAACCCGTGCGGACGTCGTTGCGCCGCTACGCCAAGGCCGTCACCGAGCAGGCGCAGAGCCCGGAGCGGCTCGGCGAGCTGACCCACTGGGTCGAGACGCTCAAGCCCGGCGCGGACCTCGTGCCCGGTGCTCCGCGGACCGGCACGGTCGGCTCCGCGCACCGCCGCGAGGTCAGGCTGTCGACCGCCGACACGACCCCGCTGCTGGGCGCGGAGATCACCGAGACCCTGCTGGCGGCACTGGCCCGCGCGGCGGGCGGTGACCTGCTGGTCGACGTGGAGCGCCACGGCCGCGAGGAGATCGCGCCCGACGTGGACCTGACCCGCACGGTCGGCTGGTTCACCAGCGTCCAACCCGTCCGGCTGCCCGCGGACGGCGACCTGCGGACCATCAAGGAACGCCTGCGCGCCGCGCCTGACAACGGTCTCGGCTACGGCATGCTGCGCTACCTCAACGCCCAGGTCGCCCCGCTGCTGGCGACCTCGGCCCAGGCGCAGGTGCTGTTCAACTACTTCGGCCGGTTCAGCGCCGGTCAGGCCGCCGACTGGCGGCCGTCCGGCGAGACCGTGTCCACGCGCTACGACGACGACCTGGCCCTGCCGTACCAGGTTCAGCTCGACGTCGTGTGCGAGGAGACGCCGCGCGGTCCCGAACTGGTCGCGACCTGGCTCTGTCCGTCCGCTGTGGACGACGGCCTGGTGGACCGGTGGGTGGTCGCGCTGCGCGAGCTGGCGGGCACGTCCGCCGGGCTCACGCCGTCCGACCTGACCACGATCACGTTGACCCAGGCCGAGATCGACCGGATCGCCGAGGTCAGCCCGGTGCCGGTGGAGGACGTCTGGCCCCTGGCCCCGTTGCAGGAGGGCATCTACTTCCACGCCAGCTACGACACGAGCGAGCTGGACGTCTACACCGCGCAGGACACGTTCGACCTCGACCACCGGCTCGACGTCGACCGGCTGCGGACGGCGTGCGCCGCGCTGCTGGCCAGGCACCCGAGCCTGCGGGCCGGTCTGACCAGCGACGGCCTGCCCGGCCCGGTGCAGTTCGTCGGCCGCGCGCCCGTGGTGCCGATCGAGGTGCTCGACTTCACCGGACTGTCCGATGTGGACAGGCGGATGGAGGAGCTCAAGGCCGAGGACCGCAGGCGGCGGTTCGACCTCGCGCACCCGCCGCTGTGCAGGCTCAAGGTCATCCGGCTCGGGCCGGACCGCGACCGGCTCATGCTCAGCCACCACCTCGTGCTGTGGGACGGCTGGTCGCAGGGCCTGTTCCTGGAGGAGCTGCTCGGCCTCTACGAGACCGGCGGCGACGCCACGAGCCTGGCCGAGCCCGGCACCTACCGCGACTACCTGTCCTGGCTGGGGGAGCAGGACGTCACCGAGGCCAGGGCCGCGTGGCGCCGGGCGCTGTCCGGGCTGGCCGAGCCGACGCTGGTCGGCCCGGCGAACCGCGGCGCCGGGCCCGCGATCCCCGACCGGTGCCACGTCGAGCTGTCCGACGAGGTCGGCGATCGGCTGCGGGCCGAGGCACGAAGGCACGGCGTCACGCTGAACACCGTGCTCAACGCGGCGTGGGCGCTGGCGCTGTCGGCGGAGGTCGGCAGGCAGGACGTCGTGTTCGGCACCACGGCCGCCGGACGGCCCGCCGAGGTCCGCAACGTCGAGAACGCCATCGGCATGTTCCTCAACACCGTGCCGGTGCGGGTCGCGCTCGACCCGCGCGAGTCCGTGCTGGAGCTGCTGCGGCGCATCCAGTCCGAGCGCGCGGCGCTCATGAGCCACGAGTACCTCGGGCTCGGCGACGTGCAGCGCGAGAGCGGGCACACCACCCTGTTCGACACGCTGTACGTGCTCCAGAACTTCGCCGACGAGGACGGGTTCGGACAGCTCAAGGCACGCCACGGCATCACGGCCGTGGGCAGCGTCGACTCGACGCACTACCCGATGACGCTGGTCGTCACGCCGGGGCGCCGGGTGCGGATCGCGCTCGACCACCGACCCGACCTGATCGACGCCGACCGCGCGTCGACCGCGCTGACCCGCTTCACCACGGCCCTGGAACGGCTGCTGGCCGACGTGTCGGCCCCGGTCGGCACGCTGGACCTGCTGACCGACGACGAGAACGCGCTGCTGGCCGCCGAGTGGGGCGCGAGCGCGAACCCGGTGCCGGACGAGACGATCGCGGACCTGCTGGCGGCCCAGGTCGCCCGCACCCCGGACGCGGTCGCGCTGGTGTTCGGCGAGCAGCGGCTGACCTACGCCGAGCTGGACGGGCGGATCAACCAGCTCGCCCACCTGCTGCTCGCGCGCGGCGCGGGCCCGGAGCGCGTGGTGGCGCTGGCGCTGCCGCGGTCGACCGAGATGGTCGTGGCGCTGTTCGCGGTGCTGCGCACCGGCGCCGCCTACCTGCCGCTCGACCTGGACCACCCGCTGGACCGGCTCCAGCTGATGATCGACGACACCGACCCGGTGGTCCTGCTGTCCACGGGGGCGGCGCTGACCGCGCCGACCGTGCGGCTGGACGACCCCGCCGTGACGGAGGAGTACCCGACGACGCGGCCGGGGGTCTCGTTCAGCCTGGAGCACCCGGCGTACGTGATCTACACGTCCGGCTCGACGGGCAAGCCGAAGGGCGTCGTCACGCCGTACCGCGGCCTGACGAACATGCACCTCAACCACCAGGGCGCGATCTTCGCCCCGGCCATCGAGGCGGCGGGCGGGCGGCGGCTGCGGATCGCGCACACCGTGTCGTTCGCGTTCGACATGTCGTGGGAGGAACTGCTGTGGCTGGTGGAGGGCCACGAGGTGCACGTGTGCGACGAGGAGCTGCGGCGGGACGCCGAAGCGCTGGTCGCCTACTGCGACGAGCACCGGATCGACGTCGTCAACGTGACGCCGACCTACGCGCACCTGCTGATCGAGGAGGGCCTGCTCGACGGGCACGTGCCCGCGCTGGTGCTGCTCGGCGGCGAGGCCGTGTCCGACGCCGTGTGGAACCGGCTGCGCGACACCCCCGGCACCTACGGCTACAACCTGTACGGGCCGACCGAGTACACGATCAACACCCTGGGAGCGTCCACGGAGGACAGCGCGACGCCCACGGTCGGCCGGGCCATCTGGAACACCCGCGCCTACGTGCTGGACGCGAACCTGCGACCGGCCGCGCCGGGCACCCCCGGTGAGCTGTACATCGCGGGCATCGGGCTGGCGCGGGGTTACCACGAGCGGTTCGGCCTGACCGCCGAGCGGTTCGTCGCCGACCCGTTCGGCGAGCCCGGCACCCGGATGTACCGCACGGGCGACCTGGTCCGGTCGCGTCCCGACGGCATCATCGACTTCCTCGGCCGCACCGACGACCAGGTCAAGATCCGCGGCTACCGCGTGGAGCTGGGCGAGATCTCGTCGGCGCTGGGCGAGCACGAGGACGTGGCGCAGGCGGCCGTCGTGGTGGACGGGAAGAAGCGGCTCATCGGGTACGTCGTCGGCACCGCCGACCCGGCCGCGCTGCGGGCCGCCCTCAAGGCGAGGCTGCCGGAGTACATGGTGCCGACCGCGATCGTGGCCGTGGAGTCGTTCCCGCTGACCGTCAACGGCAAGCTGGACGTGCGGGCGCTGCCCGCGCCGGAGATCACCTCCGCCGCGAGCGGTCGTGACCCGGAGACGCACCAGGAACGCGTGCTGTGCGCGCTGTTCGCGGACGTCCTCGGCGTGCCGGGGGTCGGGGTGGACGACAACTTCTTCGAGCTGGGCGGGCATTCTCTGCTCGCGACCCGGCTGATCAGCCGGGCCAGGACGGCGCTGGAGACCGAACTCGCGATCCGCGACCTGTTCGAGGCCCCGACCGTCGCGGAACTCGCGGTGCGGGCGGGCGGGTCACGAGCCGCGGCCCGACCCGCCGTCGTGCCGCTCGACCGGCCGGACGAGCTGCCGCTGTCGTTCGCGCAGCGGCGGCTGTGGCTGGTGCAGCAGCTGGAGGGTTCATCCTCCGCGTACAACTTCCCGCTGGTGCTGCGGCTCAGGGGCGCGCTGGACATCGCCGCGCTGCGAGCCGCGCTGGGTGATGTGATGGCCCGCCACGAAGCGCTGCGGACCGTGTTCGGCGAGCGGGACGGCGTGCCGTTCCAGCGCGTCGTGCCGGTCGCCGAGCCGGTGGTCGAGGTGGTGGACGTCCTCGACGTCGAGGAGTTCGTGGCGTCCACCGTGGACCGCCCGTTCGACCTGTCGACCGAACTGCCGGTGCGCACCACCGTCGGCAGGCTGTCGGCTCGGGAGAACGTCGTCGTCCTGCTGCTGCACCACATCACCACCGACGAGTGGTCCGACCGGCCGTTCCTGGCCGACCTCGCCGCCGCCTACGCGGCCAGGTCGCAGGGGCGCGACCCGGAACTGCCGCCGCTGGCCGTGCAGTACGGCGACTACGCGCTGTGGCAGCGGAAGCTGCTCGGCGAGGGCGACCTGGCCACCGAGCAGCTCGACCACTGGGCCACCGCGCTGGACGGCGTGCCCGAGGAGCTGGAGCTGCCGACCGACCGACCCCGCCCGGCGCGGCCGTCGTTCCGCGGCGCGGAGCTGGAGGTCGACCTCGGCCCGCTCGCCGACGACCTGCGCGGACTCGCCCAGCGGACCGGCGCGTCGATGTTCATGGTCCTGCACGCCGCCGTGGCCACGATGCTGCACCGGCTCGGCGCGGGCGTGGACATCCCGCTCGGCGCGCCCATCGCGGGCCGCACCGACGAGGCGCTGGACGACCTGGTCGGGTTCTTCGTCAACACCCTGGTGCTGCGCACGGACCTGTCCGGCGACCCGAGCTTCACCGAGCTGGTGGCACGGGTGCGCGAGACCGACCTGGCCGCGTTCTCGCACCAGGACGTGCCGTTCGAGGCCGTCGTGGAGCGGGTCAACCCCACCAGGTCGACCGCCCGGAACCCGCTGTTCCAGGTGATGGTCGGCTACCACAACCGGTCCGGCGACTGGCTGGAGCTGCCCGGCCTCGACGTCGACTGGGAGCCGGTCACCACCCGCTCGGCCAAGTTCGACCTGGTGTTCAGCTTCACCGAGCACGTCGACACCGGCGCGGTGGTGCTGGCGCTGGAGTACGCGACGGACCTGTTCGACCCGGCGACCGCCGCCCGCTTCGGCGAACGGCTGACCGCGGTGGTCGAGGCCGTCACCACCGCGCCGGACGCCCCGGTCAGCGCGATCGAGGTGCTGTCGGCCGACGAGCGCGCGCTGGTCGTGGACGGCTTCAACGCCACCGTCCGGGACGTGCCCGAGGAGACGTTCCCCGCCCTGTTCGCCCGACGGGTGGCCGAGTTCGCGGATTCCGTCGCCGTGGTCGACCGGTCGCGGTCGATCAGCTACGCGCGGATCGACGCGCTGTCCAACCGGATCGCCCGGCTGCTCGCGGCTCGCGGGGTCGGTGCGGAGAGCGTGGTCGGCATCGCGGTGCCGAAGTCGATCGAGATGGTCGCCACGATCCTCGGCGTGCTCAAGCTCGGCGCGGCCTACCTGCCGCTCGACCTGTCCCACCCGGCCGACCGGATCGCGTTCATGCTCACCGACTCCGCCGCCGCGCTGCTGGTCGGCACGGCGGACGAGGCCGCGCGGGTGCCGTCCGTCGACGGCCTGCCGAGGGTGCTGCTGGACGACCCTGGGACCGCGGCGGAACTGGCGGGGCTGGACGAGTCCACCGTGGACACCGGGCCGGTGGCGCTGGACTCCGCGATGTACGTGATCTACACGTCCGGGTCGACCGGCAAGCCCAAGGGCGTCGTCGTGCCGCACGAGGGCATCGCGAGCCTCGCGGCGACGGCGATCGACCGGATGGACCTCAGGACCGACAGCCGGGTGCTCCAGTTCGCCTCCGTCGGGTTCGACGTGGCGGTGTTCGAGCTGACCATGGCGCTCACCGTCGGCGGCAGGCTCGTGCTCGCGCCCGACGAGGTGAGGGTCGCGGGCCCGGCGCTCACGGACTTCCTGCGGGAACGGCGGATCACCCACATGATCCTGCCGCCGTCGCTGGTCGCCGCGCTGCCGGAGGACTGCGAACTGCCCGCCGGGTCCACGATCCTGGTCGGCACCGAGACCGTGCCGCCGGACGTGATCGGCCGCTGGGCGGGCAGGCTCAACCTGCTCGCCGCCTACGGCCTGACCGAGGCGACGGTGAACTCCACGCTGTGGCGCGCCAGGTCCGGCTGGTCCGGAGCGGTGCCGATCGGCGTCCCCGACCCGAACACCACGGTCTACGTGCTGGACGACGCGCTGCGGCCCGTTCCGCCCGGTGTGGTGGGGGAGCTGTACGTCAGCGGTCGCGGCCTCGCCCGCGGCTACCTGAACCGCGCCGCCCTGACGGCGGAGCGGTTCGTGGCCTCGCCGTTCGGCGAGCCGGGCGAACGCATGTACCGCACGGGCGACCGGGCGCGGTGGCGCGCCGACGGTTCGCTGGACTTCCTCGGCCGGGTGGACGACCAGGTCAAGATCCGCGGGTTCCGGATCGAGCTGGGCGAGATCGAGGCCGCTCTCACCCGGCACCCGGCGATCACCCAGGCCGCGGTGCTGGCCGACCGCGAGGGCGACATCACCCGGCTCGTCGGCTACGTCGTCGGCGAGGCGGACCCGGTGGAACTGCGGGCCTTCGTGGCGGAACGGCTGCCCGAGTACATGGTCCCGGCGACCGTGCTCACCCTGGACGGCCCGCTGCCGCTCACCCCGAACGGCAAGCTGAACCGCAAGGCGCTGCCCAGGCCCGACTGGTCGGCGCTCACCGGCGACGACCGCCCGGCGACGCCGAACGAGCGGGTGGTCGCGGAGCTGTTCGCGGACGTCCTGGAACTGCCGTCGGTCGGCGTGCACGACGACTTCTTCGCCCTGGGCGGGCATTCCATGTCGTCCATGCGGCTCGTCGGCCAGGTGCGCGCCGCGCTCGGCGTCGAACTGTCCATCCGGGACGTCTTCGACTCGCCGACGGTGGCGGGGCTGGCCGCGCGGCTCGACGGCGCGTCGGACGCCCGCCCGCCGCTGGTGCCCTCGGCCCGACCCGAGGTGCTGCCGCTGGCTCCGCCGCAGCGCTGGCAGTGGGAACGCGGGCGCGCCAACGACCACGCGCTCTCGCTGCGCTCGCCCGACGGCTTCGACGCCGAGGTGCTGGCGCGGGCGTGGGCGGACGTCGTGGAGCGGCACGAGCCGCTGCGCACCGCCTACTCGGCCACCGAGCAGCGCCCCGGCGCCGTGCCCGCGCTGGAGCGGGTGACCGGCGACCTGGACACCCGGCTCGCGGAACTGGCGCGCGACGGCGCGTTCCCGCTCCGGGCCACCCTGGTCACGGACGAGGGGGGCGCGCAGGCGTTCCTGCTCACCGCGCACTACCTCGTGCTGGACGAGTGGTCGGTCGTGCCGCTGCTCCGCGACCTGACCACGGCCTACACCGCCCGGCTCGCCGGGCGCGCGCCGGGATGGGCGCCGCTGCCCGTCACCTACGCCGACTACACGACGTGGGCGGGGGCCTGGCTCGACACCGCCGCGGCGCAGCAGCTCGACCACTGGCGCACGGTCCTGCGCGGCGCGCCGGAGACGCTGGCGCTGCCGTTCGACCGGCCTCGTCCGGCGTCGCCGACCGGTGGCGCGGGCATCGTCGAGTTCGAGCTGGACCCGGTGCTGCACGACGGGATCGACCGGCTGGCCCGCGAGACCGGGACGAGCCTGTTCATGGTCGTGCAGGCCGCGCTGGCCGTGCTGCTCACCCGGCACGGCGCCGGGGAGGACCTGCCGATCGGCACGCTGGTCGCGGGGCGGGGCGACGAGGCGCTGGCCGACCTGGTCGGCTGCTTCTTCAACACCGTCCTGCTGCGCACCGACACCGCGGGCGACCCGAGCTTCACGGAGCTGCTGGCCAGGGTCCGCGAGACCGACCTCGGCGCGTTCGACCGCCAGGACGTGCCGTTCGCGGACGTCCTGGCCGCCGGAGCACCCCGGCCGAGCGTGATGCTGATCCACCACGAGCGCGCCCGCGCCGACGTGCTCGACGGCGGGATCGGCACGTTCGACGCCGTCCCGATCACGACCACGGACGTCGACCTGGTGCTCAGCCTGTACGAGCCGCGGGGCGACGGACCCGTGCCCTGCGAACTGATCTACGCCACCGACCTGTTCGACCGCGCGACGGTCGAGGGGCTGGCGGCCGAACTCGTCGAGGTGCTGGCCGCCGCCTGCGCCGACCCGTCCGTTCACGTCAGGAGGATCGAGTCATGAGCAACCCGTTCGAGGACACCGAGGGCCGCTTCTTCGTGCTGGTCAACGACGAGGAGCAGCACTCGCTGTGGCCGTCGTTCGTCGACGTGCCCGCGGGCTGGCGCCGGGTGTTCGGCGAGGACACCCGCGAGGCGTGCCTGGCCTACGTCGAGTCCACCTGGACCGACCTGAGGCCCAAGAGCCTGCGGGACGCGATGAACGCCTGACACCCGTTCGAGCGGGATCGTGTCCCTCGAACGGGCAAGAACCGGCTCACCGGGGGGATCTCGCGAAAGCCGGTGAATACCTTTCGCGGCATGACGACCCTAGAGACGACGTCCGAGGTGGAGGACCTGGTCCGCGACACCCTGGCCGCGCACCAGTCCTTCTTCCTGGCGACCAGCGGCGACCGGGGCCCGTGGGTCAACGGCGCCTACTTCGCCGAGACCGGCCTGTTCACCCTGTCGCTGGTGCTGGAGCAGCGCGGCCGGACGCTCGCCGCGATCCGGCGGGAGCCGCTGGTGTCGGTGATCATCTCGACCGGCTCGCCCGCGCAGCCGTTCCTCCAGGCGCAGGCGACCGCGCGCGTCGTGACGGGCGAGGAGGCCGACGAGGTGCGCCGGGTGCTGCTCGCGAAGGTGCCGCAGGCGGAGCCGTTCCTCGACGCGCCGATCGAGGCCGTGCGGCTGAGGGTGTCGGCGTGGCGGGCCACGGACATCCCGAACGGCTGGCTGCCCGGTCGTGAACTGGTCGACGTGCCGGGCGCGCGGCAGCACCCCGCCTGAGGCGGCGTGAGCGGGACGTCGGGGCGCCGCTCGGGCGTCGCACGTAGCACCGGGCGGGTCCCGCCGCGTCCCGAGGAGGTCTGCCGGTGCGCCGTCGGCGAGGTCCCGGTCACTTAGACCGCCACGTGCGGGTGGACGCGCTCGGCGACACCGGTCGTCGTCCGTTCAGGCTCCCCGTCGTGCGGACTCTGCTGGCGGACGGGGTGGAGCTGGGTCCGGGGGAACACCTGAGTGCGTTCGGCGGTCGCGTCGACAAAAGCAGGCGCCCAGGAACCGAGTTCCGCACCCGACCTTCTGCCCGCGTGGGCGAGGTTCGAGAACGTGGCCGATTCTACTCGGGGGGTTCGCCCCCTGACATTTGTCGGGCCCCGTGCCAAACCGGCCACAGCACGACGGCGAGCGAGAGCTTCCCAACACCGGACGGCCGGTGGGACCAGACCCGTCCCGAACTTCGCGAAGCACCCGGCCCGGACCCGTCGGCCCGCTACCGTCTCCCCTACGACAGCGCTGATCCGCACAGGGGAGCCGCCGATGACCACCGTGACCGTCCACGACCTGGCCAAACGAGTGGTCGAAGCCGTCGCCCCCGCCGAACTCCCCTCCTTCGCCCTGGTCGCCGCGCCGTACCTCGACCACCCCGCCAGGGCCGAGCGCGCGTTCCGCCGTTCGCACGACGACCCCCTCGGCTTCGGGTTGGGCGACGCGGTCGAGATGATCACGCCCGTGGTCGCGCTCGTCTCGGGCAGCGTGATCACCGCGCTGTCCGACGGCGTCGGTGAGGCGGTGAAGAACGGCGCGGGCAAGGTGTTCCGCAAGCTCGTCAAGCGCCGCGCCGTCGAGGCGCCCGTGCAGGAGTGGTCCGCCGACGAGTTGGCCAGGGTTCGGGCGACGGCGTTGGTGCGGGCCAAGGCGCTGGGTGTCGAGGAGCGACGGGCGGAGGCCTTGGCGGACGCGATCGTCGTGGCGCTGCTGCTCGAACGCGACGACCCGCGGTGAGTGCCCCGCGCCGCGTCGACGTCCGGGCGTTCCCCTCGGACACGACGCTCCTGCTGCTCCTGCTGACGGCGGTGGTGTCGTTGAACGCGGTCTTCACCGCGTTCTGGCTCGCCGGGTTCGACGCGGGCGGCGTGACGGTCCTCGGCGTCGTCTGGAAGCTGGAGATCGTGCTCGTGCCCGGACTCGCGGGCTGGTCGCTCGGCATCTGGTGGCGGCTGCGGCGGTCGGTGCCGGTGGGCGGGACACCGTTCACCGACGCCGCGCGCCTGCTCGACCGGTTGGTGCGCGAGGCTCGGCTGGACGATCCGCCGGACGTCCGGCTCGGTCCTGGGCTCGGCAGTCGCGCGTTCGTCGCGAGCGGTCGCGGCAGGCCGTTGTTGTTGCTGGGCCCCGAACTGCTCGGCCTGTGCACCGTGAGCGACGAGGGCCGGACCGTGTTCACGGCGGTGGTCCGGCACGAGCTCGCGCACCTGCGCGCGGGTGACGTCGGCTGGGCCCAGCTGGGCAGGCTCCTGCGGACGAGCAACCTGCCGATCGGGTTCTTCGTGCTGTTCGCCGTCGTGCTGGACCTGGTGCACGGCAACCGTTCCACCGGCTCGTCCGCGTTGGCCGCGCTCGTCGTGCTGGGCCAGGTGCTGGTCGTGGAGCTGGTGGCGCGGGCGTTCCTGCGGGCGCGCGAGCACGAGGCCGACCTGCTGGCCGCGCGGTACGGCGTCGAAGGACTGCTCACCGCCGTCGGGGACGCCCCCGGCGTGCGGCCGTGGCTGCGCCGCCACCCCGGCGGGGCCGCGCGCGCCGCGGTGCTGGCCGATCCGGGACGCCTGCTGGTGGCGGCCCCGACCCGGCTGCTGCTCGGTGCCGCCGCCGCGGGGTCGGCGCTGGTCACCCTGCGGGGCATCCTGGGACCGGCCGACTCGACGCCCGTCGTCACCGGTGCCGTCGTGGGTCTCCTGGTGACGCTGTTCACGGCGTTCGGGATCTGGCGGTCGACCTGGCTCGGCGGAGCCCGCCCGTTCCGGTCGGCCGCCGCGCTGGCCGTCGGGCTGGTGCTCGGCAGCTACCTGGCCCTGTTCCCGGCCGTGTTCACCTTCGGCGCGGGCGCGGTCCCGTTGCGGCCGTCACCGCTCGTCGCGCTCGTCCTCGGGGCGGTGCTGCTCTGCCTGTGGCTCGCGGCGGTGGGCCGGGCCCGGTACCGCGTCGACCCGCGCGCCCGGCGGGTGCCCGGCTTCCTCGCCTACGCCGTGCCCGCCGCGGCCCTGGTCGGCGGCTGGCTGTTCGCCGTGCTGTGGGCGTGGGTGGTGCGCCTGACGTCCTGCGCGGACGACCCGTGCTCGCCGACGGCGGTCGCCCGGTCGGTCGGCGAGGACTTCGCGTTCGGCGTCACGCCGGTCCTCGTGCTCGTGGTGGTCGCGGTGACCGCGCTGGGCCCTCGGGTGGTCGAGCCGAGAGCGGCCGTGCCCGCCGCCGCGGCCGTGGTGGTCGCGGCGGTCGGGCTCTTCGGCCTGTGGCACTGGGCGGGCGCGGGCGTGTCGACGCTGGAGATCCGCGCGGTCGTCCGGGACAGCACCGCGGACCCCGCGCTGGACTTCGACTGCGCGACCACCGCCCCGGCCGGGCCGACCGAGCACCGCACCGCCTGCGACGTCGGCGGGGGCGAGAGGTTCGTCCTCGGACCGGCCGCCCTGACCGGGGTCGACGTCGAGACCGCCGAGGTGGGTTTCGGCGGGACGGGCTCGGCCTTCGTCGTCGAGGTGGTGCTGACCGGGGAGGGCGCGAACCGCTGGGCCGCGCTCACCGGGTCCGCGGTCGACCAGCGCGTCGCGATCCTCGTGGACGGCGCCGTCGTGTCCGCACCGGTGGTGCGGGAGCCGTTGCGCGGCACCACGTTCGAGATCTCCTCGGGCACGATGGACCGAACGTCCGCCACGGAGCTGGCGACCAGGATCGCGGGCGGCTAGTGGACGACACCCGGAGGTTCCCTCCGACGTCGTGCTGCTGCTGCGCCTGCCGGCCAGGGTGGTCGGGCTGAACGTCACCGCCCTGGTCGAGCGGGTCGAGGTCCGCCTCGGGGCGGCGAGCGCCCGTCGCGGGCGGGCACGGCGTGGCGCTGGTGGTGAGACCCGAGCCGCTCGGGCCGTGCACGGCGGGAGGTGCCGGTGCTCGCCGCGCACGTGTCCCACGCGTGGCCGCGGCAGCTCGCGGACCCGAGGGCCGGTTAGCGCTGGTCCGACCAGGCCGCCCACAGCTCCGCGTACCGGCCCCCCGCCGCCACGAGGTCGGCGTGCGTTCCGCTCTCCACCACGCGGCCGTGGTCCAGGACCACGATCCGGTCCGCGCCGGCCGCCTGCGTCAGGCGGTGGGCCACGAGGAGGCCGCTGCGGCCCTCCAGGGCGGCCGTGGCGGCGGTCTCCAGGACGCGCGCACCCGCGCTGCCCGCGTCCGCCGTGGCCTCGTCCAGCACGGCGATCGGCGGGTCGGCCAGCACGAGGCGGGCCAGCGCGAGCTGCTGGGCCTGGGCGACGGTGAGGCGGTGGCCGCCCTCGCCGACGACGGTGGCCAGGCCGTCGGGCAGCGCCCGCGCCCACGCGAGCGCGCCGACGCGGTCCAGCGCGGCGTCCACCTCGGCGTCGGTGGCGGTGGGCTTGGCCAGGCGCAGGTCGTCGCTGAGGGGACCGGAGAAGACGTGGACCTCCTGCGTGATGAGCGCGATGGCCCGCCGGGTCGTGGCCGGACCGAGGTCGACGATGTCGGTGCCGCCGAACGTGATCGTGCCGCGCGTCGGCTGGTGCACGCCCGCGATCAGCTTGGCCAGGGTGGTCTTGCCCGCGCCGCTCGCGCCGACGAGCGCGACCCGTTCACCGGGCGCCACGTCGACCGAGACGTCCACCAGCACCTCGTGGCCGGTCTCGTAGGCGTGGCTGACGGAGGAGACCTTGACGGTCGTGTCGGTCAGCGCCTCGCCGGTGTCGTCCGGCGCCACCTCGGGCCGGTCGGCCACGCCGACGAGCCGCGACAGGCTGGCGGCGGCGGACTGGGCGTCGTCGGCGAGCGACAGGGCCGCGTTGATGGGGTTGAACAGGCTGTGGAAGTACAGCGCGGCGGCCGTGGCGGTGCCGATGGTCGCGGAGCCGTTGCCCACCAGGAAGAAACCGGTGACCAGCAGCGCCGACAGGCCGACGTACTCGGCCAGGTTGAGCCTGCTGAAGAACCCGCCCAGCAGCCTGATGCACCGCATGGTCATCCCGACCGCGTGGCTCGACCGCTCGGTCACCCGCCGCACGTGGTCGTCGGCCAACCCGAAGGCGCGCACGGTCGACGAGCCGCCGATGGTCTCCAGGAGCTGTTGCTGCTGCTCGCCGATCGCGATCCGCTCGGCGCCGTACATGGTCCTGGCGCCGCGGCCGTACCAGCGCAGCGTGAGGACCTGCACGGGCGCGGCGACGAGCACCGCCAGCGCGAACCGCCAGTCCAGCACGGCCAGCGCGCCCAGCGTCAGCACGATCGTCAGCGCCGACCGCGCCATCAGCGGCAGCGCCTGCCGCACGGCCTCGGCGATCTTCGTGACGTCACCGGTCACCCGCGCCGTCAGGTCGCCCGACCCGGCCCGCTCGACCTGCTCCAGCGGCAGGTTCAGCGCGCGGTCGATGAACCGCTCGCGCAACTGGGCCAGCATCCCCTCCCCGAGGCGGGAGATCAGCGCCGCGCCGACCGCGGTCGCGACGCCCTGGGCGACGGCGACCAGCGCCAGCAGCACGACGGGCGCGGTGATCGCGGTCGACGGCTGCCGGGTGGCGACCAGGTCGACGATGTCGCCCAGCAGCGGCGCGGTGGCCAGGCCCACGCCTGTGCCCGCGAGCAGCACGGTGATCGTGGCGGCGGCGAGCAGGCGGCGTTCGCGCAGCAGGGCCCGCACGGCGGCCCACGTCCGCGCGGCGCTCGCGGTGGGCAGGAGTTCGCGGTCGTCCATGCGGGGTGCCGCCTCGGTCTCGGGTCCGGTGGGAGGGGTCACGACAGCACCGCGGCGCGGTAGTCGGCGTGCGCCACGAGGGACGCGTGCGTGCCCTCGGCGGTCAGCTCGCCGCCGGTCAGCACGACGACCCGGTCCGCGACGGCGAGCAGCGCCGGGCTGGTCGTCACGACGATGGTGGTGCGGCCGAGCCGCACCTCGCGGATCCCCCGCGCCAGCGCCATCTCCGTGACCGCGTCGATCGCGGTCGTCGGGTCGTGCACCACCAGCACCGGGGGAGCGGCGGCCAGCGCGCGGGCCAGGGCGACCCGCTGGCGCTGCCCGCCGGACAGCGACCTGCCGCGCTCGGCCACGACCGTGTCCGCGCCCTGCGGCAGCGCCTCGACGACGTCGTCCACGGCCGCGGCGGTCATCGCCAGCTCGACGTCGGCCTGCCGGGCCGTCACGGCGCGGATGTTGTCCACCACGCTGTCGGAGAACAGGTCCGCCTCGTGGGCGGCCACGAGGATCGCCGCCCTCGCGTTCGCCGGGTCCACCGTGGACAGCGGGACGCCGTCCAGCTCCACCGACCCCGACACCGGGTCGACCTCGCGGCCCAGGCAGTGCAGCAGCGCCGTGGCGTCGGCCGGGTCGGCCGCCACGACGCCGACCAGCTCACCCGGCGCGATGTCCAGGTCGACACCGCGCAGCGTGCCGTGCGTGAGGCCGCGCAGCCGGACGCCGCCCGCGACCGGCGTGGCCACGTCGGCGGACCCGGCCCCCAGGGCGGAGGGCGCGGACAGCACCGAGGCGATCCGGTCGGCCGAGGCCCGACCCATCGCCAGCGCGCCGTTGACCCACGAGATGACGTTCAGCGGCCACAGCAGGAACTGGGCGAGGCCGACGGCGGCGACCAGCTCGCCGACCGTGATGGAGCCGTTGGCGGCGAGCGTGCCGCCGACCAGCGCGATCAGCGCCAGCAGCAGCCCGGTGACCGCGAGCATCGAGCCGTCCAGCCACGCCTGCGCGGTGGCCGAGCGGATCGCCGCGCTCTTCGAGCCCTGGCTGGTGCCGCGGTAGCGGTCGACGGCGGCGCGCTCGGCGCCGATGCCCTTGAGCGCCCGCAGGCCCGCGACCAGGTCGGCAGCGATGCCGGACGCGTTCGCGGCCCGTTCCTGCTCGGCTTCGCTGCGCCGCTCCAGGGGCTTGCCGAGCAGGTGCGCGAGACCCAGGAGCACGGGCGTGGCGATCAGCACGACCAGGCCCAGGACCAGGGAGACCCGCAGCAGCGCGACCGCGCCGACCAGCAGGCCGGTGCCCGCCGCGACGGCCGTGGGCAGCGCGCGGTTCACGTGGCCGACCCGCAGCGCGTCGCTGGTCGCGATGGTGACCAGCCCGCCCGCGAGCCTCCCGGTCTCGGCGCCGCCGCGGTGGTCGAGCACCCGCTCGGTCACCCGCAGGCGCAGTGCGTGCGCGGCCTGCTCGGAGGCGAGTTCCCCGGCGTGCAGGCTGACGCGGAAGCTGAACGACAGCACCGCGAACACCACACCGAGCGCCACCAGCCACCACACCAGCTCGGCGGTGGCGCCGGTCGACACCGCGCGGTCGATCACCACGCCGATGATCACCGGCACGAGCGCCTCACCCGCCTGGTGGCCCGCTCCGGCCACCGACGCCGCGGTGACGTTGCGCCACTGGCCCTTGATCGCGGACTTCAGGACGTCGCGACCCGTAGGTTCTCCGGCGCGCACTACCCCACCTCATGCATTCGGACGGCCGAACGGGACGGTAGGTAAGGCTACGCTAATCTGGCGGGTGGCCAGGAGGTCGGCCTCGACACAGGGGAGGTGCGGTGGGCACCGCGGAGCAGGTCCGGCCACGAGGTGGCACCAGCCACGTGGCTCGCGCGGCGGGACTGCTCGTCGCCGTCGGCGTGCTGGTGTTCGTCTTCGTCCTGAGCCTGTGGGTCGGCACGCGCGACATCCCGTTCGCCGAGACCTGGCAGGTGCTGCTGCACGACGACGGCTCCGACGAGGCCGTCATCATCCACGACCTGCGCGTCCCCCGCGGACTGATGGGGCTGCTCGTCGGCGGGGCCCTCGGCCTGGCGGGCGCGCTGATGCAGGCGCTGACCCGCAACCCGCTCGCCGACCCCGGCCTGCTCGGCGTCGAGATGGGCGCGTCGGCCGCCGTCGTGGTCGCCATCGCGTTCACCGGCGTCACGAGCGTCACCGGCTACATCTGGTTCGCCTTCGCGGGTGCCGCCGCGGCCTCGGTCGTCGTCTACGTGCTCGGCTCGTCCGGCCGCTCCGCCGCGACGCCGGAACGGCTCGTGCTGGCGGGCGCGGCGATCACCGCCGTCCTGGTGGCGTTCGTCTCCGCCGTGCTGGTGCTCGACGCCGAGGCGTTCAACTCCTTCCGCTTCTGGAACGTCGGCGCGCTGGCGGGCCGCAAGATGGACGCCGTCACGCAGGTCGCCCCGTTCATCCTGGTCGGCGTCGGGCTCGCGCTCGGCCTCGCCAGGTCCCTCAACGTGCTGGCGCTCGGCGACCACACCGGCAAGGCGCTGGGCGCGAACCTCGGCCGCACCCGCGCGCTCGGCGCGCTCGCGGTCACCCTGCTGTGCGGCGCGGCCACGGCCGCCGCGGGCCCCATCGCGTTCATCGGGCTCACCATCCCGCACGTGGCCAGGATGATCGCCGGGTCCGACCAGCGGTGGGTGCTGCCGTACTCGATCGTGCTGGCGCCCATCCTGCTGATCGGCGCGGACGTCGTCGGCCGCGTCGTCATCGCGCCCGCCGAACTCCAGGTGGGCATCGTCACCGCGTTCCTCGGCGCCCCGGTGTTCATCGCCCTGTGCCGTCGCCGCAAGCTGGCCCACCTGTGAGCGCGCCCGTGAAGGTGCGCGGCAGGGTCGTCCGGACCAGGCACGTCTCGTTCCGGTTCGCCGACCGCACCGTCCTGGTGAGCCTCGCCCTGCTCCTCGCCGTCATCGGCGTCGGACTGGTGACGCTCACCAGCGGCGACTTCGAGCTGACCGTCGCGGAGGTGGCGAACTCCCTGATCGGCCGGGGCGACGGCGCGTCGGACTTCATCGTCCTCACGCTGCGGCTGCCCCGGCTGCTGACCGGGATCCTGGTCGGGATCGCGCTCGCGGTCAGCGGCGGGATCCTGCAAGGCCTGTCCGGCAACCCCCTCGCGAGCCCGGACATCCTCGGGTTCGTCCAGGGGTCGGCGACCGGCGCGATCCTGGTGATCGTCCTGGTCGACGGCGGCATGGCCGAGGTCGGCGCGGGCGCGCTGGTCGGCGGCGTGGCCACGTCGGTCGTCGTCTACCTGCTGGCGTTCAAGCAGGGCGTCCAGGGCTTCCGGCTGATCCTCATCGGCATCGGGGTCAGCTTCATCATGCTGTCGCTCAACCAGTACCTGATCACCCGCGCGTCGCTGTCGGACGCCATCGCCGCCCAGGCGTGGCAGGTCGGCGGGCTCAACGGCCGCGGCTGGGACCACGTGCGGGTGGTCGGCTCCGCCGTCGCCGTGCTGCTGCCGCTCGCCCTGTACTTCGGGCGGCGGCTGGCGCTGCTGGAGATGGGCGACGCCACCGCGCGCGGCCTGGGCGTCGACGCCGAGCGCACCCGGTTCGCGCTGATCGCGATCAGCGTCGGGCTGGCCGCCGTGGCGACCGCCGCCGCCGGGCCCGTGTCGTTCCTCGCGCTGGCCGCGCCGCAGCTCGCCCGCAGGCTCACCGGGTCCGCGGGCGCCGGGCTCGTCCCGGCGGCGCTCATGGGCGCGCTGCTGCTCGTCGCGGGCGACCTCGCGGTGCAGCGCCTCTTCTCCCCCGCCCAGCTCCCGGTCGGCATCGCGACCGGAGCCATCGGCGGGCTCTACCTGATCTGGCTGCTGGCGCACGAATGGCGAAGGGGGATCGCACGATGACGCGACTGCGTGCGGAGGGCCTGACGCTCGCCTACGACGAGCGCACGGTCGCCGAGGGGCTCGGCGTCGTCATCCCCGACGGGTCGTTCACGGTCATCGTCGGCCCGAACGCGTGCGGCAAGTCGACGCTGCTGAAGGCGTTGGCGCGGATGCTGAAGCCGACCTCGGGCGCGGTGTACCTCGACGGCGAGGTCATCACGACCTACCGGTCCAAGGAGGTCGCGCGCAGGCTCGGCCTGCTGCCGCAGACGTCCATCGCGCCCGGCGGCATCACCGTCGGCGAACTGGTCGCGCGTGGCCGGTACCCGCACCAGCGGCTGCTCAAGCAGTGGTCGGTGCGGGACGAGGAGGTGGTCACCGAGGCGATGCGGCTGACCAACGTGCTCGACCTGGCCGGCCGGATGCTCGACGAGCTGTCCGGCGGCCAGCGGCAGCGGGTGTGGCTCGCGATGGTGCTGGCGCAGGAGACCGCGATCCTGCTGCTGGACGAGCCGACGACGTTCCTCGACATCGCGCACCAGATCGAGGTGCTCGACCTGTGCGCCGACCTGCACGAGGAGAACGGCCACACGCTCGTGGCGGTGCTGCACGACCTCAACCAGGCGTGCCGCTACGCGACCCACCTGATCGCCATGAAGCCGGGCGAGGGGATCGTGGCGCAGGGCGACCCGTCCGAGATCGTCACGGCCGACCTGGTGGAGGACGTGTTCGGCCTGCCGTGCCGGGTCGTGCCCGACCCGGAGACCGGGACACCGCTGATCGTGCCGCTCAAGCGCCAGCGCGTACCGGTGGCCGAATCCCTGACCGCCCTGTGACGGGCACCGCCCCACGACCGCGCTGACCTGCCCCCGCCACCGCCGGGCGCGGCGTTCTCACGATGCCCGTGCTCGCTTGACAAAGGGGAGAGAATAGAAAGTCGGCTCATTTTTGAAATCCGTCGACTTATGCATTCATTGTAGCACGGAAGGATCGGGCGGCACATGGAGGAATTGCTCGCGGAACGCGAACGCGTCGCATTCCTGTACGAGAAGCTGGACGCGCAGAGGGCCGTCGCCCTGCGTGCGCTGGAGGAGGCGCTCTCCGACACGACCGCCCAGCGCTGGGGGCGCGAGGTCGCCGTGCGGACGCTGTCCGACCAGCTCAGCAGGCTGCGCATCGCCGACGACGGGCTGTGCTTCGGTCGGACCGACCACGCCGACGGCGGTCGCACCTACATCGGCCGGATCGGGTTGTTCGACGAGGGCGACGAGTACGAGCCGCTGCTCACCGACTGGCGCGCTCCCGCCGCACGGCCGTTCTACGTGGCCACGGCCGCCGCGCCGGAAGGCCTGACCAGGAGGCGGCACTTCCACACGCGCGGTCGGCGGCTGCACGACTTCCACGACGACGAGCTGGCACTGGACGGCGTCGCGCTGAACGCCGCGCTGGACGCGCCGCGCGCGGAGGTCATGCGCGACATCGTCGCGACGATCCAGGCCGAGCAGGACGAGATCATCCGGCTCGACCACCCCGGCGTGCTGGTGGTCGAGGGCGGCCCCGGCACCGGGAAGACCGCCGTCGCGCTGCACCGCGTCGCGTACCTGCTCTACACCCAGCGCGACCGGCTCGCCAAGCGCGGCGTGCTGATCGTCGGCCCCAACTCGGGGTTCCTGAGCTACATCGGCAACGTCCTGCCGTCGCTCGGCGAGACCGACGTGGTGTTCGCCTCGCCCGGCGACCTGATGCCGAAGCTGCGGACCGTGCGCGAGGACGTGCCCGAGATCCAGCGGATCAAGGGCAGCTTGGACGTCCTGGAGGTGCTGGCCGCGGCCGTGGCGCAGCGGCAGGAGCTGCCGGACGAGCCGATCCCGATCGAGCTGGAGCACGCCGTCGTCGACCTGGACGCGGAGCTGACGGCCAAGGCGCGCGCGACGGCCCGCGCGGCGGGGATGCTGCACAACCACACCAGGGCGGTGTTCCACGAGGCGCTGGTGGACGTCCTGCTGGAGGTGGCGCTGGCCGCCATCGACGAGCCGTGGGACGCCGTCCGGCGCGACGTGCGGCGGGAGCTGTTCGCCCACCGCGACCTGCGCGCCGCGGTCGACGTGCTGTGGCCCGCGCTCACCCCGCGCCGCCTGCTGGCCGAGTTCTACGAGTCGGCCGAGCGCTGCGCGGAGCTGGGCGTGCCGGAGCTGCACCGCGAGATCGGCAGGGCGTGGACGGTGTCGGACGTGCCGCTGCTGGGCGAGGCCGCCGAGCTGCTGGGTGAGAAGCCGTTGCAGCCCAAGGAGGAGAAGGCCGAGGAGGAGTACGCCAAGGGCGTGCTGGAGATCCTGGACACCGACCCGACGATGGACCCGGACCTGCTGCGCGCGGTCGACCTCATCGACGCCGAGCACCTGGCGCGGCGGCACACCGAGCGCGACCACCGCTACCTCGCCGAGCGCGCCGCGGCCGATCGCGAGTGGACCTACGGGCACGTCGTCGTCGACGAGGCGCAGGAACTGTCCGAAATGGACTGGCGCCTGCTGTTCCGGCGCTGCCCCAGCAAGTCCTTCACGATCGTCGGCGACCTGTCGCAGCGGCAGTCCGCCGCGGGCGCGCGGAGCTGGTCGGAGGCGCTGGACCGGTACGCCGCCGACCGCTGGGTCTACCGCGGGCTGGCGGTCAACTACCGCACGCCCGCCGAGATCATGGACGTCGCCACGGCCGCGCTGGCCGAGGTCGACCCGAGCGCGATCCCGCCGAAGTCCGTGCGGCACAACGGCATCGCGCCCTGGGCCGAACTCGTCGACGACCTGCCCGCCGCGGTGGCCCGCGCTCTCGCCGAGCCGCACGAGGGCACGGTCACCGTGATCGCGCCGGAGGACGTCGAGCTGGACGGCCCGGTGATCACGCCGCGCGAGGCGAAGGGGCTGGAGTTCGACACGGTCCTGGTGGTGGAGCCGCACCGGATGACACCGGGGGAGCGGTACGTGGCGCTCACGCGCGCGACGCAGCGGCTCGGCGTGCTGCACACCGAGCCGCTGCCGGAACCGCTGCGCGGTCTCGCGCGGCGGTGAGCGGTGCCCGACGGCCGCCGCGCCCGCGGGCGCGGCGGACCGCCGAGGGTCTCACGGGCGCGGCGACCGAGCCGCGCCCGTGAGACCCGGCTAGAAGACCGGGCCTTCCGGGGCGTCGCGCAACCGCGGCGCCCCGGAGGGGTCGAGGTCGACGCGCAGCCGGTGCTCACCGGGTTCGATCCGCGTGCTCCGCGCCTCGTTCCGCACGCGGACCTCCAGCGTCCCGGCCACGTCGTCGGGCAGGCGCACGACGCCGGCCAGTCCGACCGAGTAGTTCGTCGTGACCCCGTCGCTCCGCCACACCTCCGCTCCGTCCAGGAGCACGACGACGGCGTCGTCGCTGAACCCGGTGCCGAGCTCGACCTCGACCTGCCCGGTCACCCCAACGACCTCAGCACCGACGCGGGCTCGTTCTTGGACTCGGCGAGCTGCCTCGCGTCGTCGCGCAGAGCCCGAGCCCGGCCGTCGTCGCCCTCGGCCAGGTAGGCGTCGGACAGGTACGCCAGGGCCTGGTAGACCGTGAGGTCGTCCACGCCCTCGTCGCCGCGCGAGGCGTCGACGACCTGCCGCAGCAGGTTCTCGCCCCGTGCGACGTCGCGGTCCCGCACGCGCACCTCGCCGTTGTCGAGCACCTCGGTGTACGGCCTCGACGCGTTGATGCCCATCGCCAGCTTGGTGTAGAGCGCGGCCGGGTGGTCGGGGTGGTCGGACGACACGACCTCCAGCGCCCGCCTGCCTTCCTCCAGGTGCGGCGAGTCGGAGCCGAGCAGCGTCATCACCATGCCCGCCTGGTCGGTGAGCAGCAGGTCGGCGACCTGCTCGGACTGCTCGGTGCGCGGGGCGGCGATCCGCACCGACGTCGCGTTCGACACGATCAGCGAACCGTCGGGCGCCACGTAGGAGGCGCGGATCCGGTAGGTGCCGGGGTCCTCGAAGACCTGCCCCACCGCGGCGTCGTAGCCGATGTACGCGCTGATCGGCTGCACCTCGCCGTGCGCGGCCACCACCAGGTCGGGCAGCGCGCAGTGGCTGACGGGCGGCTGGTGCACGACCACGTCGCCGCGCGGCCTGCTGATCGCCACCTGCACGAAGCGGTACTTCGGGTGCAGCTGCTGGCGCTCGTGCACGAGCTGCCTGCGCTCGACGACGAGCTTGATCTCCAGCACCACCGGCGTGCCGAGCACCGGCCGGTCCGGGGTGACCGCGATCCGCAGCTCCAGCCCGCTGGTGTCCACGACCGGGTCGGCGAAGCCGTTGTCGACCTCCAGCGCCGCGCCCGTGCCGAACGGGTTGCCGCCCATGATCACGTTGTTGCGGAAGCCGTGCCGCACGTGCGCGAGTTCGAGGTCGTCGAACTGGAACGGGAACGCGCCCCAGAACGCCGCGGAACCGCCGGGGGCTCCGCCGCCGGGGGCGTAGTTCTGCGGGTAGTTCATCCACGACAGGCTGCCGGGCCGGTTCGGCAGCGGCGGCGTCATGAACGTCTTGTGGAAGGAGTGGAACAGGTTGAAGCAGTGGCCCAGCTCGTGGGTGTGCACGTACAGCTGCTCGCGCAGGTTCGCGGCCGTGCCCGCCGAGATGGCCTGGTAGAAGCTGGCGCACCCCTGGCGCTGGAGTCCCTGCTGGTCGAACATGATGCCGCGAAGCCCGACACCGAGCTCGTGCCGCATGGCGTGCAGCAGCCACACCTTGAACTGGGACTGCTCCTGGTAGCGCGAGAAGTGGGTGACCATCGCGTTGTGCAGGCTCGCGTTCGTCCAGATGTGGCTGCTCGACGTGGCGATCGCGTTCGTCGCGCCGGTGTCGACCATCTGCACGCCCGCCTCGGCGTACGCGCCCGCGACGCTCAGCGTGCGCGCGGGCCCGCCGCTGGGCAGCGAACCCGTGTTGTACGAGGTGAAGGCGGTGACGCCCGCCTCGCAGTCCTGCTCCAGCTCGACGGTCCGGAAGGCGCCGGACTCCCACGCGCACACGTAGGTTGCGCCCGCCGTCCCGGTCGGGGTCGACCAGCGGATGGTCGCGGCGGGCGCGGGCTGGAAGATGGTGACGCGCGGGATGGTCACCCTCGCGACGGTGTAGGTCGTGGTCCACGTGGTGCGGGCGGTGCCGACGACGGTCACCAGGGTCGGGGTCGACGTGATCGTCACGGCGTCGACCGTCCACGAGCCGAAGTACGTCGTCGTGGCACCGGAAACGCTGTAGTAGTCGCCGCTCAGCTTGCGCAGCGGGCGCCTGCCGTCGATGTCGACGCGCATCTCCAGCTGGAACCCGAGGGCGGGGGAGCGGTACCGGCCGCTGGCCGCCCTGGTGGGCAGGACGATCGGCGTGGGGGCGGCCTCGGGTTCGAGGGTCCGGGATTCGATGCGCTGCAGCACCTCGTCGGCGGTGAGGTGCGGTTCGGGAGGTCGTTCGTCCAGTCCGGCGGCCGATGACGGGGCACTCGGGTCCGCCGTCACCACCGGGGACTGGTGGTGTTCCCTGACCGCTTCGTCGGCGCCCACCTGGAGGTCGTACGGGAGTTCCTGGCCCGCGTACGCGGCGTTCGGTTCCATCACGGTCATCTGCGTCAGCTCCTCGGGACGGAGGTTCGGCGTCCCGGTACGAGGAGGTGACGCAGGGCAGAGACGAACCTCCTCGGCCGAGGGACGCTCCGCGCGCTATGTTCCTCCCGGAAAGCCTTGTGCCACAGAGTCTTTGGTCCTTCCGTCCGGTGGAGCAGCGCGGTGCAAACGGGGGAGGACCTCGGCTCCGAACAGGCGGATGGCGTCGAGGACCTCGCCGTGCGGCAGACCGCCGACGTCCACCATCACGAGGTGCGCGTCGAGGCCCAGCAGACCCGCCAGCTCGTTGAGCCGGTCGGCGACCTCGCCGGGGTCGCCGCACACGGCCGCGCCCTCCATCAGCGCGTCCACGTCCACGTCGCCGTCACCGCGCCACGGGTCGGCGAAGCGCGCGTAGCCGCCGAGGTAGGGCCGCCACCGGCGGCGGGCGTCCGCCGACGACGGCGCGACGAACACGTGGCTCGGCAGCGCGACGCGACCGTTGTCCCCCATGGCTTCCCGGTACCGCCGCACGACCGGCACGTGCGTGCCGGGGTCGCGCAGCGTGCTCGGCAGCATCAGCGGCATCCCGAGTTCGGCACCGAGGTCCGCCGACACCGCGGAGCCGCTGCCGATCCACACCGGGGGGTGCGGGCGCTGCAACGGCCTCGGCGTCGTCGTCACGCCCTGCAACGGCGGCCGGAACCGGCCCTCCCACGTGACGTCCGGCTCCGCGAGCAGCCGCAGCAGCAGCCGCAGGTTCTCGTCGAACCGGACGCGCAGCTCGTCGGACTGGATGCCGAACACCGCGTCCGTGCGCGGCGACACGCCCCGCGCGACGACCAGTTCCGCGCGGCCGAGCGACAGCACGTCCAGCGTCGCCAGCTCCTCGGCGACGAGCACCGGGTCGCGGTGCGCGAGCAGGGTCACGCCGGTCGACAGGCGCAGCGTCGTCGTGCGGGCGGCGATCGTGGCGAGCAGCAGCTCCGGCGCGGACACGATGTAGCGGGTGAAGTGGTGCTCGCCGATCGCGACACCGGTGAAGCCCGCGCCCTCCGCCACGACGGCCTGCTCCACGACGGCCTGGAGCCGGGAGGCCTCGCTGACGACGACCCCGGTCACCGGGTCGGGCAGGTGGTCGCCGAGGATCAGCAGGTAGACGTCCATCGTGCCATCCTGCCCCGCCGGACTACGGTGGGCGGACCGGCCAGTGGAGATGATCACCGTCACACCGTCGACCCGATCGCCGACGGGTCGCGTGTACAGCTCCGAGGTATCCGCGACGAGGTGGAGGTCAACCGATGGCGACCGTGGTGGACAACGTGCAACTGCACCGGTACGAGGTCGTGCACGACGGCGCGCTCGCCGGGTACGCCGAGTACCGGCGCTCCGAGGGCTCGATCATGTTCACGCACACCGTGATCGACGACGCGTTCGCGGGCAAGGGGCTCGCGTCCACGCTGGTCAAGCACGTGCTGAACGACGCCCGCGGCGCGGGGGTCGCCGTGCTGCCGCAGTGCCCGTTCGTGAAGGGCTACATCGCGAAGCACCCCGAGTACCTGGACCTGGTGCCCGAGGGGCGCAGGGCCCACTTCGGCCTCTGACCACGTGCTACCGTCCGGTAACCATGACTGACTGGACGGAGCCGGGTGTCTTCGAGGTGGCGCCGGGCGTGTTCCGGATCCCGCTGCCGCTGCCGAACGACGGCCTGCACACGGTGAACGTGTACGCGATCGACGACGGGGACGGCGTCGTGATGATCGACGCCGGGTGGGCGCTGGACGAGGCCACCGACCTGCTGGAGGTCTCGCTCGGCACCCTCGGGTACGACTTCGCCGACGTCCGCCGGTTCCTCGTCACCCACATGCACCGCGACCACTACACGATGGCCGTGGCGCTGCGGAGGCGGTTCGGCACGCACGTCGCGCTGGGGCTCGGCGAGCAGCCGTCCATCGAACGGGTGATCTCGGGCCGGGCCGGGGGGCAGGTGCGGAACCTGCGCCGCTGGGGCGCTCCCGACCTGGCCGAGCGGTGGGCCGCGCTGGCCGTGCCGATGGAGGTCAGGGCGTCCGCGGACTACGAGGCACCGGACGAGTGGCTGACCGGGGCGACCCCGGTCGAGCTGTCGAAGCGGGTGCTGGAGACCGTGCCGACGCCGGGCCACACGGCCGGGCACGTGGTGTTCGTCGACCGGGAGTCGTCGCTGCTGTTCGCGGGCGACCACGTCCTGCCGCACATCACCCCGTCGATCGGCTTCGAGCCCGCGCGCCCCGCGCTGCCGCTCGGCGACTACCTCGACTCGCTCCGCCTGGTGCGCGAGTACCCGGACCTGCGGCTGCTGCCCGCGCACGGCCCCGTGACCGGCAGCGTCCACGCCCGCGTGGACGAGCTGCTCCAGCACCACGCCGACCGGCTGGACGCCACGGTCGAGTCGGTCGCGGGCGGCACGGCCACCGCGCACGAGACCGCCCGCCGGCTCGGCTGGACCGGCAGGCAGCGGAGGTTCGACGAGCTGAACCTGTTCAACCAGGTGCTGGCGGTGGGCGAGACGGCGGCGCACCTCGACGTGCTGGTGCGCGACGGACGGCTCACCGCGTCCACTGTGGACGGAGTCGGGCACTACAGCGCTACGCTGGCCTGATGGTGACACGGGGCGACGCCCGCCGTGAGCAGATCCTGTACGCGGCGATGGTGGTCTTCGCCGACCACGGCTACCACCGGGCCTCGCTGGCCGGGATCGCCGAACAGGTGGGCATCAGCCAGACCGGGCTGCTGCACCACTTCCCGACCAAGCGGCACCTGCTGACGGCCGTGCTGGAGGCCCGCGACCGGCTGGACCGGGAGTGGCTGGCCGAACTCGACCCGGACGGCCGCACCGGGCCCCGGCTGCTGGTGAGCCTGCTCCGGCTGGTCGACCGCAACCGCAGGCTCGGCGGCCTGGTGCAGATCTACACCGCGCTGTCCGGGGAGAGCGTCACCGACGGCCACCCGGCGAGGGCCTGGTTCACCGACCGGTACGGGCGCGTCACGGCGTCCGTCGAGGCCGGTCTGCTCGCGGGCGCCGCGGCGATGCGCCCCGGCGTCGACTGCGCCCTGCTGGCCACCGAGGTCGTCGCGGTGATGGACGGCCTCCAGCTCCAGTGGCTGCTGCGGCCGGACGAGGTGGACATGGTGGCCGCGTTCCGCGACTACGCCACCCGGCTCGTCCGGTCGACCGCGCTCGACCCCGAGCCGGTGGTGGCCCTGCTGGCCTCGGCGGTACCGGTACCGCTGGCCGCCTGCTGCGGGTAACGTGCGGATAACGAACCGACCGCCCGCTCGGTAGGAGAACAAGTGAGCCCGATCGAGACCGCCCTGGCCGCGCTGGACCTGGAGACCAAGGTGAGCCTCCTGGCGGGCCAGGACGTGTGGTCGCTGCCCGCCGTGCCCGCCATCGGCCTCGGCTCGCTGGTCATGTCGGACGGGCCGATCGGCGTCCGCGGCACCGGCTGGGGTCCCGACGACCCGGCCGTCGTGCTCCCCAGCCCGACCGCGCTCGCCGCCACCTGGGACCCGGCCCTCGCCCGCCGCGTCGGCCGCCTGCTGGCCCAGGAGGCCCGGCGCAAGGGCGCGCACCTGCTGCTCGCGCCGACCGTGAACCTGCACCGCACCCCGCTGGGCGGCAGGCACTTCGAGTGCTACTCCGAGGACCCGCTGCTGACCGCGGAGATCGGCGTCGGCTACGTCCTCGGCGTGCAGGACGGCGGCGTCGGCGCGACCGTGAAGCACTTCGTGGCCAACGACTCCGAGACCGCCAGGTTCGTCCTCGACGCGGCCGTCGACGACCGCACCCTGCGCGAGGTGTACCTGGCGCCGTTCGAGGCGATCGTGCACCGCGCCGGCGTGTGGGCCGTCATGTGCGCCTACAACGGCGTCAACGGCCGCACCATGTCCGAGAACGACGCCCTCCAGAACGGTCTGCTCAAGGGGGAGTGGGGGTTCGACGGCGTCGTCGTGTCGGACTGGACCGCCGCGAAGACCACCGTCGGCACCGCGCTGGGCGGCCTCGACGTCGCCATGCCCGGCCCCGGCAACCCGTGGGGCGCCAAGCTGGTCGACGCGGTGCGCGCGGGTGAGGTCCCCGAGTCCGTCGTGGACGAGATGGTCCGCCGCGTCCTGCGCCTGGCGGGCCGCGTCGGGCTGCTGGAGGGCGTCGAGCCCGCCGTGCCGGTGCGGCCGGAGGCCGTGGTCGACGGCGACGCGCTGGCCAAGGAGGTCGCCGAGCGCTCGTTCGTGCTGCTGCGCAACGACGGCACCCTGCCCCTCGCCTCGCCGACGGTCGCGCTCATCGGCGTGGCCGCCGAGGAGGCCCGCATCCTCGGCGGCGGCAGCGTCACCGTGTTCCCGCCGCACGTCGTGTCCCCGCTGGACGGTCTGCGCGCACGGGGCGTCGAGCTGACCTACGAACCCGGCGTCGACCCGCGCACCAAGCTCCCGCCCGCCCGCGGTCCGGAGTGGACGGACCCGGAGACCGGCGAGGCGGGGTTCCGGATCGTCTTCCGCGACGCCTCGGGCGCGGAGCTGGGCAGGCTGCTGCTGGAGGCCGCCGTCACGGGCTGGACCGGCAAGATGCCGGACGGCGTCGACGGCGCGCTGCTCGACTCGGTCGAACTGAGCGCCTGGTTCCGCCCGCTGGTGTTCGGCGAGCACAGCTTCGGCGTCGGCGGTGTCGGCGAGTTCGTCCTGACCGTCGACGGCGAGGTCCTCCACGACGACAGGCAGGTCGCCTACGACGACGACCCGGCGGCGGGCATCCTGCTGCACCCGGAGACGCGCGTGGCGACCGTCGTCGAGGGCCCGGTCCTGGTGACGCTGAAGCACAAGACCTGGGTCCGCAAGGGCATCGGCGCGGTCGTCGGCATCACCCTCGGCCACGCCGAACCCGGTCCCACCGACGACGAGCTGATCCAGCGGGCCGTCGTGGCCGCGGCGGCGGCCCAGGTCGCCGTCGTGGTCGTCGCCACCACCGAGGAGGTCGAGTCCGAGGGCTTCGACCGCCGCTCCCTCGCGCTGCCCGGCAGGCAGGACGACATGGTCGCCGCCGTCGCCGCGGTCAACCCCCGCACCGTCGTGGTCGTCAACGCGGGCTCCCCGGTGGAGATGCCGTGGATCGACGAGGTGGCCGCCGTGCTGCTCACGTGGTTCCCCGGCCAGGAGGCGGGCGCCGCGCTGGCGGACGTCCTCTTCGGCCGCACCGAACCCGCGGGCCGCCTGCCCACGACCTGGCCAGCCCGCATGGACGACTGCCCCGTCCTCGACGTCGACCCCGTGGACGGCGTCCTGGCCTACCGGGAGGGCCTGTTCATCGGCTACCGGGCGTGGGAGGGCCGCCCCGTCGCGCCCGCGTTCTGGTTCGGCGCCGGGCTCGGCTACACGACGTGGGAGTACACGTCGGTGACCGTCACGCCGTCGGACGCCTTCGCCACCGTGACGGTCCTCCTGCGCAACACGGGGACGCGGTCCGGCCGGGAGGTCGTGCAGGTGTACCTGGTGCCGGACGCGCCCGCAGCCGACCGCCCGACCCGCTGGCTGGCGGGCTTCGCCTCCGTCGAGGCCGGGGCGGGGGAGACCGCGGAGGCCGTGGTCGAGCTGCCGAGGCGCGCCGTGGAGGCGTGGGAGGACGGGGCGTGGGTGACGATGACCGGCGGCTACACGGTCGAGGTCGGCCACGACTACGGAGACACCAGGCTGAGCGCGTCGCTGAAGGTGTGATCCGGTGCGCCCCGTGTTCGGCGCTCAGAGCAGGGTCCCACGCCCGCGGCCAACTCCAGCAGCACCTCGGTCGCCGAGTCGTAGCGCGGTTCGATGACCGCCCGCCGCTTGGGGGAGGACATCAGGGGCTCGACGGCGACGTGCCGCAGGGCTGGGAACGGGATCGTGGCGACGGCGACGTCGGCGGTGAACGTCTCGACCTCGCGGTTGGGCGTGCCCGAGTTCGCGTCGTCGTTCGCGGGACCGCTGCGCCACACCTCGCCGGTGAACGACCGGTGGCTCACCCACGTCGGCGTTGAAGAACAGCCTGCGCCGCAGACCGAGCTCGTCCGCCAGCGCCATCGGGAAGAAGTCCGGCAACCGCACGGCACCGGCTTCCGCGTACAGCCGCGCGCCGCGGAACGGCGGCCGCGGGCTCTCGGGTCCGCCCGCTTGAGCGTCGTCCCGGCCACCGGGGAGCGGTTCGGAACGTCGCCGGAGAACGCCAACCCCGTGTCAGAAAATGCGCGACTCGGAAAGAGTTGAGCCATTCGGACTGCGTGGGAGTGAGTGCATCGATCTAGATATCCGCAATTTTCGCGACATTTGTCAGGAAAGCGCCGATCGGGCGACGTCGACGGGACTGGATGGCGGCGCCCTGGTTGTTCGTGCGTGGTCAAGGCATGTCCGGTTGGCCGTTTTGCCTGCTGGCGATGCCGAGCGCGCCATTGATCAGGGCGATGGGAGGTATTGGACAACTCCGTCCTGCGTGCGTCCAGCGAGTTCTCGGGAGTAACGCGCCGACCGCAGTGGTCGACCTCACAGAAGCAAGCCTGATGCCGACCACCGCGCGACGCGACCGCGTTCCGCCGTCTTCGCCTGCCGTTTCGAACCGACCCGAAAGGAAGTCGAACCGTGTTTTCCCGGCGTCGTGTGGTTCCGGTGCCGTTCCTGGTGCAGGCCCGCGTCGGGGGCGCGCCACCCGTCTGGGCAGGGCCGCTCTCCGGCCAGGGCTTCGCGATCCAGGACCGCCCGAACCCGTTGCCCGCCGGTGGGTGAGCCGACGATCTTCGTCAACACCCGGACCGGCATCGACCTCACCGCTCCCCGGACGGCATCGCCGTCCGACGGCCGCACCGCTGAAGGAGAGGACAACACCGCCATGGGATCCAGAGCCGCGTTCCCCGACCACACCGACCAGGAATTCCTCGACAGCATCCTGGAGAGCGTCAACCAGTACCGCGCCAAGCACGGCGCGCCGCCCGTCCAGCTCGACCCGGAGTTGGTCGAGTACGCCAAGTCCCGCGCCGCGGCGGTCTCCACCGAGCCCTACCTCAACCACGGACACGCCGGCCTGCGCGACGGGCTGGGCGAGAACCTGTCCTGGCAGGCGTCCTCCGCGCCCACCGTGGGAGCGGCCACCGGCGCGACCGGCAGCTGGTACGGCGAGATCAAGGACTACGACTTCACCCTGCCCGCCCCCACCGACTCCTCCAAGACCGGCCACTTCACCCAGCTCGTCTGGAAGGGCAGCACCAAGGTCGGTGCCGGCCGCGTGTACGGCAAGGGCGGAGATTGGTACGAGACCTACATCGCCCTGGTCTTCTCCCCGCCCGGCAACATGGCGGGTGGCTACCAGACCAACGTCTCCCCGAGCCAGTAGGACGGACGAGGACGTCGAAGGCGACGGCACCAACCCCGGAGGCACCGCCACCCACCGCTGACCCGTCACCCCGACCGCGTGCCGCCGTGGCACGGCGGCACGCGACGTGATCGGGTGCAGCCAGGACGTGGTCGTGCTCAAGGCGGTCGTCGGAGCGTTCTTGATGTCGTTTCCGGTCAGCAGTGGCGGCTCGGTCCGGAGAAGGGCCCGCACCGTCACCGCTCGACCTCGTGACGACCACGTCCGCGCCGAGGCCAGGTGACGAGCAGGACCCGCACACGGCGGTGGACAGCGCTGGAACCCGCGAACGGAAGCGCGGGTCGTGACGAGTCGTGTGCGACAACTGCCGCTCGTGGTCGCATCAGGCCGCCGGTCGCGGCACTAGTCTCGCCGGAATGACCACCACACCGCCCGAGGACTGGTCCGGCTGGCGCGACCGGGTCGACCTCGGCACCTACGACGACCGCTGGACGCGCATGGCCGAGTCGGGCCAGGACCCGCACGGCGAGGTCGCGCTCGTCATGGCCTACGCGCCCTCGGCGGTGCTCGACGGCGGCTGCGGCACCGGCCGCGTCGGCGTCGAGCTGGACCGGCGCGGGGTGCGCGTGGTCGGTGTGGACGTGGACGCCGACATGGTCGCCGCCGCCCGCGCCAAGGCCCCCGGACTGCGCTGGGAGCACGTGGGCCTGGACGTGATGGACCTCGGCGAGCGGTTCGACGTGGTCGTGCTCGCGGGCAACGTGATCCCGTACGCGGCGGCCGACGTCCGCGCGGCCCTGGTCGCGTCCTGCGCCGCGCACCTCGAACCCCGCGGCAGGCTGGTCGCGGGGTTCAGCCTGCGTCCGACCTGGCCGTCACTGCCCGACTACGACGCGTGGTGCGCCGAGGCCGGGCTGGAACGGGAGGACCGCTGGTCCACGTGGGACCGCGAGCCGTACACCGGTGGTGACTACGCGGTCAGCGTCCACCGGCTGCGCTGAGGGGTCAGCGACGGGGGGCCGGTTGCGACGGCCGTCCCCGTCGCGACCGACCCGGAGGACGGAGGGTGTCGAACTTGCCGCGCGCGCTGGACCCCTTGTTCATGAAGGTCAACTACCCGACGCGGCGACGGGCCAAACCAGGGTCAACGAGGAAGCTTGACGACCGTGACGAAGAAGTCGTCGATCTGCCGCACGACCTCGATGAACCGGTCGAAGTCCACCGGCTTGGTCACGTAGGCGTTGGCGTGCAGGTTGTAGCTGCGGAGGATGTCCTCCTCGGCCTCCGACGTGGTCAGCACGACCACGGGGATGGACCGGAAGCGCTCGTCGGCCTTGACCTCGGCCAGCACCTCGCGGCCGTCCATGCGCGGCAGGTTCAGGTCGAGCAGGATCAGGCCCGGCCTGGGGGCGTTCGCGTGCTCGCCCTCGCGGCGCAGGAACTGGAGCGCCTCGACACCGTCGCGGACGATGTGCAGCGAGTTGCGGATCTTGTGGTGCTCGAAGGCTTCCTGCGTCATCAACGCGTCGCCGGGATCGTCCTCGACCAGCAGGACGTCGATCACGCTCAGTGAGTCACTCATGGGGGGTCTCGGATTCCTCGACGACGGGCAACGTGAACTTGAAGGTGGTGCCGGTGTCCTGGCTGGTGTCCAGCCAGATGGTGCCACCGTGGTACTCGATGATCTTGCGACACATGGCCAGGCCGATACCCGTACCCGGATATGCGTCCTTGTGGTGCAGCCGCTGGAAGATGACGAAGATCCGTTCGGCGTACTCCGTGTCGATCCCGATGCCGTTGTCGCGGCAGGTGAACGTCCAGAGGTCGTCCGTGCGCTCGACGGTGAGCGTCACGACCGGCGGTTCGTCGCCGCGGAACTTGAGGGCGTTGCCCACGAGGTTCTGGAAGACCCCGCCCAGCAGCGACGCCTCACCGCGCACAGTAGGCAGGTCCTCGGGGACGTCGATCACCGCCCCCGACTCCTGGATGGCGGGGGACAGCGTGCCGACCACCTGGTCCACCAGTTCCCCGACGTCGACCAGGGTGTGCTCGCGCGCCATGCGGCCGACCCGCGAGAACGCCAGCAGGTCGTTGATCAGCACCTGCATCCGCTTGGCGCCGTCGACGGCGAAGCCGATGTACTGGTCGGCGCGCTCGTCGAGCTGGCCGCCGTAGCGGCGCTCCAGCAACTGGCAGAAGCTCGCGACCTTGCGCAGCGGCTCCTGGAGGTCGTGCGAGGCCACGTAGGCGAACTGCTCCAGCTCGGCGTTGGACCGCTGCAACTCGGTGGACTGGGCGTCCAGCTGCTCGTGGGCCGTCCTGACCGAGTCCAGGTCCTGCACGATCCGGCGGCGCATCCCGTCGATGTCGTGGCCGAGCATCACGATCTCGCGCGGCCCGGTGACGTCGACCTCGCTCTGGAACTCACCGGAGGCCACGGTGCGGACCTGTTCGGCCAGGCCCGCCAGCGGCATGATCAGGATCCGGTACAGCACGACGGCCACGCCCGCGATGAGCACGACCATCAGCAGGCCGACGCCCATGGCGAGCCACAGGAGCGTGTCGGCCGCCCGGTCGAGCCGGGCCCGCGCGCCGTCGACCTCGACGGCCAGCCTGGACTCCAGGTCCTTGGCCGCGGTCCGGACACCGTCGAACAGCGTCTTGCCCTGCTCGGTGGACGCGGACTCCAGGCTGGGGCCCGTGGCGCGGATCTGGGCGACCACCGGCTCGGCGTAGGACGTGCGCCACGTCACCGCGAGCCCCTGGATCCGGTCCAGCTCGGCGGAGTACCGGGGGAACGCGTCACCGAGGCGGGAGCGGGCCGACCCGAAGGCGGCGCGCTCGTCCGCCTGCCCGGAGAGGTAGGGGGCCAGGAACTCGTCCCGGCCGCTCAGCGCGAAGCCGCGCACCCCGGTCTCCTGGTTGACGTACGCGGTCGACAGCTCCTGCACGTGCCGCCTGGCCGGGCCGATCTGCTCCAGCACGAGCACGCGCGCGTCGGTCAGCTGGGACAGCGACAGGGCGATGGCGCCCACGGCGCCGCCGGACACGAGGATCAGGATCGCCACGGCGGCGAACAGCAACCGCTTGGCTGGCCACCGGGTGGTGTGGTCCGGCGAGGTCATCAGGTCCTTTCCGAGAGCAGCAGGACGGCCATGTCGTCGTCGAGCTCGCCTCCGTTGAGGTCCTCGACGCGCGAGATGAGCGTGTCGAGGAGCCAGCGTTGCCGACGCGGCCAGTCCGGGTCGTTCCCGGCCATGCCCTCGATGATCGAGATCAGTCGTTCCGAGCCGAGCCGCTCGGTGTCGCCGACGACCCGTCCCTCGACGAGTCCGTCGGTGTAGAGCATCAGCGTCCAGTTCGGCGGCAGCGGCACGTCCAGGCCGCTCCACGTGCTGTCGGGGAGCACGCCCAGCGGCAGGCCCGCGCGGTCGCGCGGCAGCTCCACGACGCTGTCGCCGACGAGCAGCATCGGTTCCGGGTGGCCCGCGAGGTAGACGCGCGCCCAGCGGCGGTCCGGCGAGATCGTCACCATGCAGGCCGTGGTGAACAGGCCGGGCTGGTGGCGTTCGTGCACGAGGATCTGGTGCAGCGTGCGCAGCACCTTCCACGGCTCCTGCTCGGCCAGCACGAGCGCGCGCCACGCAATGCGCAGGCACACCCCCAGCGCGGCCTCGTCGGGCCCGTGGCCGCAGACGTCGCCGATGATGAGCTGGAGCGTGCCGTCGGGCATCCGGACCGCGTCGAAGAAGTCGCCGCCCAGCAGCATCCGGCTGCCGCCGGGCCGGTAGCGGGACTCCATCGCCAGGTCCTCGCCGTGCATGATCGGCGACGGCAGCAGGCCGCGCTCCAGGCGGGTCTTCTCGGCCGCGTGGAGCTGCTCGTCGCGCAGCTGCCGGGTGACCTCCTCGGCGCGCTTGCGCTCGACGGCGTAGCGGATGCCCCTGATCAGCATCTCACCGTCGACCTGGCCCTTGACCAGGTAGTCCTGGGCGCCCGCCGCGACCGCCCGCGTCCCCTGCTGCTCGTCGGTGAGGCCGGTGAGGACGATGATCGCCGCGGGGGCGGAGAGCACGAGCAGGCGGCGCAGGCCGTCCAACCCGGTCGTGTCGGGCAGGCCCAGGTCGAGCAGGACGCAGTCGGCCGACGGGAGCAGCTTCTCGGCTTCCTGGAGGCTGCGGGCGCGGGACAGTTCGACCGGTGCGTCGACGTCCTCCAGCAGGGCTTCGACGAGGACCGCGTCCCCCTCGTCGTCCTCGACGAGCAGCACGCGGACCGGCCGGGTCGCGATGGCGACCGGTTCCGCTTCGGTGAGGCTGGGCACGAGCGGGGAGAGTAGTCGACCGAGATCAGCGGGGCCGCGAAGGCGAGCGTTCACTACCCCCCGTGGCGCCCCGGCAAGCGCCTGACCAGGACCCGGCTGGAACCGCTTCCTGACCACCACCGAAGATCCTGGTGTGAACGAGTCCTCGGAGGCGCTGACCGTGCGCCGGATGGCCGCGCTGACCCGCACCCTGCCCAGGCGTGGCCGCGGGTTCTGGTTCGGGCTCGCCATCGACGTCCTGTGGCCGGTCGTGGTGCTGTTCATCCCCATGCGGATGACCGGTCACGAGCACGTGCCGAAGACCGGTGGCGTGCTGCTGGCGTTCAACCACATCTCGTTCGCCGACCCGGTCAGCTCGACGGTGTTCGCCCTGGTGTCCGGCCGGGTGCCCCGCTACCTGGCGAAGGCGAGCCTGTGGCGGCTGCCGCTGGTGGGGTCCATCATGCGGTCGGGCGGGCACGTGCCCGTCGACCGCGGCACGAACCGCGCGGGCGAGGCCCTCAGCGGCGCCCGGGGAGCGGTCGCCAGGGGCGAGTGCGTGGCCGTGTACCCCGAGGGCACGTTCACCAACGACCCCGACGGGTGGCCGATGGCGGGCAAGTCCGGCGTGGCGCGGGCGGCCCTGATCAGCCGCAAGCCGGTGGTCCCCGTCGCGCAGTGGGGCACCCAGCGCCTGCTGCCCAGGGGCTCCTTCCTGCCCCGGCCGCTGCCCCGCAAGCGGGTGGACGTCGTCGCCGGACCGGAGGTCGACCTGTCCGACCTCTACGACCTGCCGCTGTCCAAGGAGGTCCTGGACAAGGCGACCGCGCGCATCATGGCCGCGATCACCGACCTCCTGGCGGGCATCCGGGCCGCGTGAGCGGTCGAGCCCGACCTGGAGACCCCCCTGCACGGCCTCCGGCCGCTCCAGGTCGGGCCCGACCGGTGACCGGACCACCCGGCCGGCGCGCACCGGTCACCGCTACCCGTTGTAGTGCACGGTCGTGTCCGAACGCCGCCGCGCGGTGGATGCCTGACAACCGGTGGACAACTCGGCGGTCCCCGCAGTGGCCCGGCCGCCGCGCCGTGAGCGAGACGATCGGACATGTGCGGCGGACGACAGGACATTGTTCGTCTCCGAACCCGTGCCTAGCGTTGTCCTCGACGAGAACGACGACGACGGAGGAGCAGGTCATGCGCGCGGTGGTCCAGACCGAGTTCGGCGGTCCCGAGGTGCTGCGGCTGGTGGAGGCGGCCCGGCCGGTGCCCGGTCCCGGAGAGGTGCTGGTGCGGGTGCGGGCGAGCGGGGTCAACCCGGCTGACGCGATCGTCCGCCGAGGTGACTTCCCGTCGTTCGGCACGCCGCCGTTCACCGTCGGCTGGGACGTCTCGGGCGAGGTCGAGGAGGTCGGTCCCGACGCCGGGTACGCGGTCGGCGACGAGGTCTACGGGATGCCCGCGTTCCCCGCCGCCGCGAGCGCCTACGCCGAGCACGTCGCGGCGCGGGCCGACGAGCTGGCGCCCAAGCCCGCCCGGCTGGACCACGTGCACGCCGCGGCCCTCCCGATGGCCGCGCTCACCGCGTGGCAGGCGCTGTCGAGGGCGGGGCTCGCGGCGGGGCAGCGGGTGCTGGTGCACGGCGCGGCGGGCGGCGTCGGGCACCTCGTGGTGCAGATCGCGAAGGCGCTGGGGGCGCACGTGACCGCCCTCGCGGGCGCGTCCGGCCACGAGTTCGTCCGCGGCCTCGGCGCGGACGAGGTGGTCGACTACCGGGCCACCGACTTCACCACCGTCCTGAGCGGCCTGGACGTGGTGTTCGACTCGGTCCGCCAGTCCGACCGCTCCCTGACCGTGCTGCGGCCCGGCGGGGTCCTCGTCACCGTCAACGAGCAGCACGACCAGGCGCTCGCCGAGAGGGTCGTCGCGGCCGGGCGGCGGTTCGAGGGCCTGACGGTCGCCCCGGACCGAGCGGGCCTGGAGGCGATCACCGACCTGGTCGACCGGGGGCTGGTCCGGCCGCACGTGAGCCGCACGTTCCCGCTGGCCGACGTCGCGGCGGCGCACGAGCTGGTCGAGTCCGGGCACACCAGGGGCAAGATCGTCCTGGTGGTCTGACCGTGGACGTCCTGACCGAGGTGGTGGAGTCCGTGCGGACCGGGCGTCCGTCGTCGGTGCGGACCGACGCCCGCGCGCCGTGGGGCCTGCACATGCGGGGCACGGGCTTCCACGTGGTGCTGCACGGCTCCTGCTGGCTGGTCGACCTGGGCGGCGCCCCGCCCGTCCGGCTGGCCGAGGGCGACGTGGTGTTCCTGTCGGAGTCGAGCGACCACGTGCTCGCCGACGACCCGCGCACCCCCGGCGAGCACGTCGCCGAGGAGCGGTTCGACGGGCCCTCGCCGATCCGCTCGCTGCGGGTCGGCGCCGACGGGCCGCGGACGCGGCTGCTGTGCGGCACCTACCACCTCGACCGGGCCCGACCCCACCCGCTGGTCGGCCACCTGCCCACGGTCATCCACCTGCGGACCGGCGAGCACCCGCAGCTCACCGCCGCCGTCGCGCTGCTCGGCTCCGAGCTGGAGCACCCGCGCGGCGGCTCGGACGGGATCGTGACGGCACTGGTCGACTCGCTGCTCCTCTACATCCTGCGGGCGTGGCTGGAGGAGGGGCGGCCGGAGGGCGCGGCGGCGGGCTGGGCCGCCGCGCTGCGCGACCCGGCCGTCGCACCGGCCCTGGCGGCCATGCACGACGACCCGGCCGCGCCGTGGACCGTGCGGTCGCTGGCCGCCCTCTCCGGCCTGTCCCGCGCCCCGTTCGCCCGGCGGTTCACCGCGCTCACCGGCGAACCGCCGCTGACCTACCTGACCCGCTGGCGCATGACCGGGGCGGCCAGGCTGCTGCGCGAGACGGACGCGCCGCTCAGCGCCGTGGCGAGCAGGGCGGGGTACGGCTCGGAGTTCGCCTTCGCCAAGGCGTTCAAGCGCGAGTACGGCCTGGCGCCCGGCCGGTACCGGCGGCGGGCTACCGGGTAGCGGACTCGCAGAACGCCCACAGCGCCCGCCGGTCGGCCTCCGACTCCCGCCGCCACGGCAGGTAGTGGGTCGACCGCACCCGGCGGTCGTGCCAGAACTTCCCGTTCTCCCGGCCCGCCTCGACCGACGCGGCCAGCCAGACGATCGTGTCCGCGCCCTGCTCCGGGGAGCGCAGCAGCGGCTTCGTGAGCCGGTGGAACGTCGGCAGCGACGTGGTGACACCGGGCGTGTCCGCCCAGCCGGGGTGCATGCTGTGCACGACCACGCCGTCGCCCCCCAGCTCGTCCGCCCACAGCTCGGCGAGCACGACCTGCATCCGCTTGACCCTGGAGTAGGCCTTCGCGCCCGAGAACGCGCCCTCGCGGTACTCCGGGTCGTCCACCCGCAGCGGCTGGCTGTACATGCCGCCGGAGGACACGAAGACCACGCGGCCGTCCGGGGACGCCGTGAGCGCGGGGGAGAGCAGCCCGGTCAGCAGGTGCGGGCCCAGCACGGCCGTCGCCAGGGCCACCTCGTGGCCGTCGGCGGTCTCCTCGCGCCTGGGCGGCAGGACACCCGCGTTGTGGACCAGCACGTCGAGCCGCCCGGTGAAGGCCTCCCCGAACTTCCGCACGTCGGTCAGGTCGCTCAGGTCGCAGCGGTCGACGTGCAGCTCCGCGCCGGGCACGGCCGCCTGGATCTCCGCCTTCGCCCGCTCGCCCCTGGCCGCGTCGCGCACCACCAGGCGCACGACCGCGCCGAGCCGCGCCAGCCCCTCGGCCGCCGCCTTGCCCAGCCCCGAGTTCGCCCCGGTCACCAGCGCCACGCGGCCCGCGAGCGCGCCCTCCGGCGGGTCGGCGGGCCAGAAGTGCCTGCGGGCCTCGAACCCCAGCCGCGAGTACCCCGGACCGATCGTCCGGTCCATCACCCAGTCCACCGCACCCGTCACCGTCACGCGGTCGACGGTAGTGCGGCGTCGGGGCGGTCGCTGGACGGCACGGGGCCCGGTGTGGGCGGGGGCACGGTGTGGGCGGGGACGCCGCGTTGGCGGGGTTGGCGCGTCGGTGGGGTTGGCGCGTTGGTGGGGATGCCGCGTTGGCGGGGTTGGCGTTCGGCGTGCGGATCGTGGCGCGATGTGTGCGATCCCGGCTCGTTCGGCCGTCTGGTGCGTGGGGCCGTGAGCAGCTGCTCGAACGACCCCGCGCGTCCCGTGCGGGGGTGTCCACGCCCCGTGACGGTCGGGTGGCGGCGCTGGGAGGCCTTGGTCGGCTGGTCGAGTTTCCCGGCGGGTGGTGCTCGTCCGAGCGGCGGACGAGCACCGGTTCCGGCTCCGGTTCCGGCTCCGGTTTCGTGGTGGGACGGATCTTCGGCGCGGTCGAGGCGGGGGAGGCGCGCCAAGTTCTTCCGCGGGGTGGGGTGCGTCAGGCGATCGTGGCCAGGGGCGGTGGGTTGTTCAGCGCGCGACCGGTCATCACGTCGGTGGACGTGCTGGCCGCGAAACCCCCGACGTGACTGTCCACAGTGGATGTTTCGGCCGGTTGCGGGTGAGCGCGGTCGTCGAGCGACCGCTGCGGTGGCGTCGTCGCGTGGTTCCCCGGTTGGCCGGGGCGGCTTCCGGGGCCGGCAGTGCGGCCCGCCGGGTCGTCGGGGTGATCGGCGTGGTTGCCCGGTCGTTCCGCGACCTGCCGGGGTCGGTCGGCGCGACCTGCCGGAGTCGGTCAGTTCGGCGGGGAATCCCTGGTGAGCTTGGCCGTCTGCTCCTTGAGCACGTCGACCGTGCGGGAGACGAAGTCCGAGATGACCCGCTGCTCCTCGGGGGAGTAGCGGGTCATCATCGCGGCCATCGCGGCACCCAGGTCGGCGAACACCCCGCTGTGCCCTCCGCGACCGGACTCGGTGGGGGTGATCACCACCCGCCTGCGGTCGTCCGGGTCCACCTCGCGCCGCACCAGACCCGCGCGCTCCAGGCGGTCGACCATGCCGGTGACCGCGCCGGGGGTGAGGCCGATCTCCTTGGCCAGCGCCCCGGCGGACATCGGGCCGCCGCGCAGCAGCGTCAGCGCCCGCTGATCGCCCGCGCTCACCCCGAGCCGCTGACCGACGGCCTCGTGGAACATCACCACCGCCGTGCTCAGCTCACGTCCGGCCTCCGCGTCCCTGTCCATGAACCAGTACTTTACCCAGGTCGACATTTTACTATACTCAACTAAAACTTTGAGAGGGGTGAAAGGTCATGGCGAGCACCTGGGGTGAGGAGGTCCGGCGGTCGTCGGAAGTGCCGAGGTGGGTGTGGCACTGCTACCTCCGGCACTTCGCGCCGATCGTGGGCCTGTCGTTGGTGGCGTCCGTGCAACGACTGCTGGTGATCGGCTGGGACACACCGATCCCCGCGCTGTGGACACTTGCGCCGCTCCCGCTCCCGCTTCCGACCTCGCTGCCGCTTCCGACCTCGCTGCCGCTCCCGACCTCGCTCTCGCTCCTGGCATCGCTGCCGCTCCCGTCCCCGACTTCGCTCCCGGTTGCGTTCCCGGTTGCGTTCCTGGCGCCGCTCCGGGTGCCGTGGGTTCTCGTGTTGAGGCCGATGGCGGGAGTCGTTACCCCGCTCCCGGCTCCGTGGGCGCTCGTGTCGGAAGGGGTGGTGGTGGTCGCGCGCGTGCTGCTCGTCGTCCTGGTGTGGCGGGTCGCCTTCCGCGGCCTGGAGTGGAGGTGGGGCAACGCTCGGCGGTTCGTCCGGACCCGGTGGCGGGCGCTCGTGCTCCAGGCCGGACTGCTCTCGGCGGCGTTCCTGGTGTTCGACGTCGCCGCCGAGGCGCTCGTCGGGCGGGACGGGTTGGCGCTGCTGCTGTTCGTCAAGAACCCCACCGTGATCGCGCTGACGGTCATCTGGTGGATCGGGGTGCTCCGACAACTCTTGGCCGGTGGCCACACACCCCCTGAAAGTGACCCCTTGGAGTGGAATGTCGCTCTGGACAACGGTTCCGGGCGCACCTGGCGTTAACTTCGGCTGCCATGGACGCACCTCTCGACGCCGAGCGCCACGCCCGGCCGACCACCGCGCGCAGCAGGGAACTGGGCTGGGAACTCCACCTGGCCCGCAAGCGCGCCAACCTGACGGCCACCGCGGTCGCCGAGGAACTGGGGTGGTCGCTGGGCAAGCTCTCCAAGCTGGAGAACGGGTGGCGCGGCGCCGACCCCTGGGACTACGGCACGCTGCTGGGGAGGCTGGGCGCTGACCGGCGGACCAGGGACCGGGTCCGGCGCATCGCCTCCGAACAGGACGTCGGGCTGTTCGCCCGGCCGTTGGAGGACCGGGTCCCGGATCGCCTGACGTGCGTGACGATCCACGAGCGGGCCGCGCTGACCATGCAGGGGTACGACCCGATGGTGGTCCCCGGTCTGCTCCAGACCGAGGCGTACGCCCGCGCGGTCGTGGCCACGTCCGGTGCCCTGTCGGACGCCGAACTGGACGCGGTCGTGCGGATCCGCGTGGAGCGCCAGGCGGTCCTCACGGGCGAGCGCTCGCCCGAGACGACGTGCTACATCCACGAGACCGCGCTGCGGTCGGTCGTCGGCGGCGACCGGGTCATGCACGACCAGATGATGCGGCTGGTGTTCATGTGCGGGTGGAAGCGCCTGCACCCGAGGGTCGTCCCGCTGGCGGCGGGCGGGCACTGGGCGCTCGGGCACTCCTACAACCTGATGACGTTCGGCCGGGGGCTGGCTCCCGTGGTCTACACCGAGAACGACGTGTCGGCCGTCTTCGCGGAGGAGGAGGGGGCCGTCGAGCGCTTCCGGCACAAGAGCGCGTGCCTCGACGAACTGGCGCTCGACGTCGAGCGGTCACGCCGGGTGTTCTCCCAGTGGGCCACCGTCTACGGACGGCGGGCACAGCGGGGAGCCGACTAGCTCGGCGGCAGCCCCGCCCGCCCCTTGCGGTCCTTCTCCCACCGCAGGTACACCCCGGTCGCGGCCGACACGCTGGTGAGCAGCCACACGGCGACACCCGCGTCGTCGGTCACCCCGATGATCGGCAGCAGCTCCGGGATCACGTCGATCGGGGAGACCAGGTACACCAGCGCGAAGCCCCAGAGGGCCATGCGGCCCTTCGGCAGACCCTGGTAGCCGTCCTTGCGCGCCGCCCTCAACAGCCGGGGCAGGGCTCGCGCGCGGTCGAACACGGTGCCGATCGGCTCCGGTTCGCCGCGCGCGACGCGCCTGCGGCGTGCTCGCGCGCGCCGGAGGAAGCCGAGCCCGATCGAGACCGCGCCGATCACGAGCAGCCCGAGCCCGAGTCCGAGCGGGGGCACGCCGAGGACGTCGGCGTCGCGGAACGCGAGCGTCGCCAAGCCCAGCAGGGCCAGCAGGGCGCCGAAGAAGACCATGCCGTCGACCTTATCGGTCGCCGGGCCACCTCCGCCGATCGTTGACGGCGATCACCACCAGGGCGACGGCGCACAGTCCGCACGCCGCCGCCGTGACGCTGCGCCAGAGAGCCGAGTCGCCCACGGCCAGCACACCGTTCCAGACGGCCAGCGCCAGGAACACCGCGGCCAGCAGCAGCAGGGCCACGGGCCACCTCGATCGCCCGCTGCTCGGCAGGCCGCCGCGTTGGCTCATGCCTGTTGAGCGCTTCCGCGCGCCGGTCCGTTACGTCAGGCCGGGACGCTCCACCCCAGGGGCCGCCCGGACTCCTCGTTGTACCCCACCCAGTGGTTCTCGTGGAACACCGGGGGCACGGCCGTTCGGTCGAACACGACGGCCCTCGCCCCCACCGCCTCGACCGTCGCCGCGGCCTGCCGGTCGAGCAGCGCGTCGATCCCGGGCCCGTCCAGGCCCTCGATCTCGTCCCAGAACGTCAGCACGCGGTTCACGTACAGCGCCACCAGGTGGTCGCGGGTGGACTCCAGGTCGCCCGCCGCGACCCCGACGACGGCGTCGGCCAGCAGCAGCGGCCACTCGTCCGTGCCGACCCGCAGCCCCCACGGCGCGGCCCCGAGGTCCCGCGCGGCCGGGAACAGGTCGCGCACGCCGGCCCAGTGGTCGCCCAGGTACCGCCCGACCTGGTGGGTCACGTGCGCCACCACGACCGGATCGGGGCGCACGGACGCGCTGTCGACGGCCGCGCGGGCGACCGGGTCGCGCCGCTCGGGCGGACGGACGCCGTCGGTGTGCCGCAGGACGTGGAACAGCGAGTCCAGCACCTGCTGGGGCAGCCGCAGGATCTTCGGGAACGGCGAGTTGTGCAGCTTGCGCCCCAGCGGGACCTCGACCACGCGCAGGCCCTCCCGCAGCGCGTTCGCCGTCAGCCACACGTCGATGCCGTACAGGTAGGAGCTGGCGGGCCGCGCCCACGTCCTGGCGCGCTCGACGAACGCGCGGTTGAACGCGAACTCGCCGCCGATGGGCTGCTGCACGTGCACGCCGTACACGGCGGCCAGCAGCGGGCTGGCGAGGTGGTTGGTGGTGTTGGCCTCGAACCGGTTGCGCCGGTACGCGGGCACGGCGATCGTCGGCTCCGGTCCGTCCACGGCGCACGCCAGCCGGTCGATCCACTCCGGTTCGGTCGACCGGACGTCGGCGTCGAGCAGCAGCACCCGGTCGGCGCCGTGCAGCGCGCCCTGGTCGAGGATCTCGAACACGTTGGTGCCCTTGCCGGTGCCGATCCCGCCGGACCGGACGACGACCTTCTCGACGGCCAGCTCGGTCGCCTCGAAGCGCTCGGCCGTGCCGTCCGTGCTGCCGTTGTCGGCCAGCACCACGACGTTGCGGCCGTCGGGGAACGCCGCCCGCAGGCCCGCGTCGGCGGCTCGGGCGACCGCGGCGACGGTGGCCGCCTCGTCGCGCGCGGGAATCCCCACGACGGTGACTGCCCCGGTCCTGTTCGTCCGCATCAACACCACAACTCCCCGCGGTCGTTCGCCTGTTCGGCGCCAAGTGTTCCCCGGAATGCTGAGGACCCCTCATTACCCCGGTTGGTCGTGCGGGTGAACAGTGTCCGCACCGGCGTGGTCCGGCGTCCCTCCGCCGTCCACCATCATCGTGGGCCGCGCGGCTCGGAGCCGCGCAGGGGGCGGCACGGTCCACATCGGCCGCAGCCCGGTCCGGACACACCGCTGCCCCGTGCCCCTGGACGAACCGGGGGCACGGGGCAGCGGGCGGGCGGTGGTGCTAGCGGGGTGGACGGGCGCTGCTGCGACCGCCTCCGCCGCCGGAGCGGACCAGCAGCCTCGGCTGCCCGCCGGACCGGGAGCGCGGGGCCTGCGTGCGCCTCGGCAGGAACGCCTCGGCCATCGCGGCCTCCAGCTCCCGCTCCTGCTCCTGGTCCTCCAGCTCCGGGTGGTACTCCGCCGCCGGGGCGGCGTACTGCGGGTACTGGGGCTCCGGCTGCGGCTCGTACCGCGGCGGGGGCTCGCGCCTCGGCGGCTCCTGCACGACGGGCTGCGGCGCGGGCCTCGGCACCTCCTGGCGCGGCTGCTCGGCCACCGGCTGGGGCTGCTCGCGCCGCTGGAGGTGCTGCGTGAGCGTCTCCTGGCGGTCGGGCCGGGTGACGGTGTTCTGCTGGAAGAGCTGGGGCGACAGGCGGATCAGGGCGCCGGGGGAGTCGAGCGCGACCATCGCGACGAGCTTGCCGTCCTTGATGAAGCCGGTGATCGTGCGGTGGTCGCCGGTCGGCTGCGACAACGTCGTCGTGTCCGTCGCCAGCGACGCCAGACCCGCGCCCTGGATGCGCATGCCGTACTGCTCGGTCCAGAAGCGCGGCACCGGCGTGTACGGGCGGGAGCTCTCCCGGCCCACCAGCAGGTTCTCCGCGGCCGCCCGGCCCATCTCCACCGCGTTCAGCCAGTGCTCGACGCGGCGCTGCACGCCGCCGAAGCGCAGGTTCGGCCAGCGGGCGACGTCACCGCAGGCCACCACGTCCGTGCCGCCGACCACGTGGCAGCTCGTCTCGCACATGACGCCGTCCTCCAGCACCAGGCCGGAACCGCGCAGCCACGAGATCGAGGGCACCGAGCCGACCGCGAGCACCACGACGGCGGCGAAGAGCACCTGGCCGTCGGACAGGTGGATCGCGATGCCGTTGGCCTGGCGCATCCAGTGCAGGATCTTCACGCCCATCGCCAGGCGCGTGCCCTTGGCGCGGTGCGTGTCGGTGATGTAGTCGCCGATCACCTTGCCGGTCGCGCCGCCCAGCAGCGTGTCGCTCCGGTTGATGATGGCCACGTCGCGGCCCATGCCGCGCACGGAGGCCGCGATCTCGCAGCCGATCAGGCCGCCGCCGATGACGACGACGAGGCCCTGGGTCGAGGCGATGGAGTTGCGGATCGCGATGGCGTCGTCGACGGTCCGCAGCACGTGGACGCGCTCGTCCTGGCGCGGGGCGCCGGGCATGTGCCGCGACTCCACGCCGGTCGCGATGATCAGGCCGTCGTAGCGGACCTCCTCGCCGCCGGGGAGGCCGACGACGCGCCTGCTGGTGTCCAGGGACTCGGCGGGCACGCCCAGCCGCCAGGTCGCGTCCATCTCGTCGCTGATCTTGAAGCCCAGCTCGCGCGGGTTCAGCTCGCCGGTGATGACCTCCTTCGACAGTGCGGGTCTGTGGTACGGCTTGTGCCGCTCCGCCGACAGGATCATCAGCTCGCCGTTGAAACCCAGCTCCCGCAGGCGTTCTCCGGCCCGGAGCCCAGCTAGGCCACCGCCGACGATGACCACCCGTTCTTCCGCCTTCACCGCACACGCTCCCGCAGTTCGATCGCCCGCATGGGGCAGGACCTGGCCGCCGTGCGGACCTTCGCGTACAGCTCGGGCGAAGGCCTGCGCTCGTAGGTCAGCCTGTTGTCCTCGATGAGTTGGAACACTTCCGGCGCCTCGGCCTGGCACACGCCGTACCTGTGGCACCGGTGGTTGTCGACGCTGACATCCATGGCGTTTCCGCCGCCCGTCGGCTCGGGTTCGAAGCCGGGCTCGGGCTCCATCATCCCCAGTCGCATCAGGACATCGGGCGGCAGGAAGCGCGCGATGGCGATCGTAGCGGTCGGGATGAGGATCGTCAGTCCCGCGAGCCACAGGATCGCCAGGTTGCCGTTGGCGATGGCCCCGAACCACGAGTGGACGACGGTGAGGGTGACGGCCACGTAGGCCATCTGGTGGAACCGCAACCACTTGCGGTACAGGGCCTTCTTCCTCAACCCCACCGTGAAGGCGATGGCCATCATCAGTTCGAGCCCGACGATGCCGAGCGCGTGCCGCACCAGGCCGCCGTTGGCGAACGGGACGAGGACCTTGAGCAGTCCGAAGTCGACGGTCTTCAACAGCGTGAAGCAGATCGCGTGGAGGCTGCCGAACGCCAGCGCCAGGGTCGCGAGCACCATGTGGGTGTTGCGGAGCCCCTGGGTGCCGGTGATCTTGTGCGCCCAGCCGGTGGCGATGAGCACGCCCCAGGCGAGGGTCGCGCACATGGTCGCGTAGGCAAGACGTGCCGAGAGCTGAGCAACGCTCTTCACCCCGGCGTCTTGGTCGGCGCTTGCCTGAGCGAGCAGGAGCGGGACCTGGTTGAACACGGAAAACCTCCGAGAACGGCGAGGAGGAGAAGACCTCGGGTGGTGCTGGTTGATCGTGGTGGGGGGACCCGCCCGGCCTGGCGTGCAGGAGTGTTCACGCCAGGACGGACGGGCGGGTGGAAACAGTTCCGCGATGGAAGTCGTTGGTGCTTCTAGTACCACCTCCTCCTCGGTAGAGGGAGAGCCGGGGTCGTGACCCCGACGACGTGGACCGGTCAGTCCGCCGGGTGCTCGGGCTTCACCAGGCGCAGCAGCGTGACCGTGACGATCACTCCGACCAGGACGATCAACCCGATCATCAGCAGGTCGGGGCCGCCGCCGGAGGACAGGCCGCCCAGCAGCCCCGTCCGCGCCGACGCCAGAGCCGGATCCCCCGCCATGCCGGGCATCCCGCCCGCCGGGACGGGGTCGGACATCCCGGCCTGGGTCACCAGACCGGTGCTCTCCAACATCGTCATGTGCTTGGCGACGATGTCGTTGGTGGCCTGGGCGAAGTCGCGGATCGCCTGGTTGCGGGTGCCCATCCGGACCTCGGCCACCTCGGCGAAGCCCTGGCCGTGCGCGGCCCGCAGCCGGTTCGCGAACGCGGTGTCGAAGGCCTTGCCGTTCAGGCCGCGCAGCTCGTCGATCCAGCCCTGCTGGGTCGGGTTGACCGTCGCGGGCAGCGCGACGCCCATCTGCCCGGCCAGTGCGGCCAGGCGCTCGTCGAGCTTGCGGTGGTCGGCCGCCAGCTGGAGCCCGACCTCGCGGACCCGCTGGTTCTGCGAACGGGTCTGGGCTTCCTCGCCCACCGGACCCTCCCACAGACTGGCCTGCTTCACCTTGATGAGCAAGTCCTTGTCCGCCGCGGTGATCGTGCCGAGCGGGGTGCGCTGGTCCGGTTCGCCCTGCGCGGTCGCGGAGCCGGTCGTGCCGACCGCGAACGCGAACAGCAGCGCGCCGAGGACGCCGAGGAAGCGGGTGACCGTCACGGGTTCGCGCTCCTCAGTTCTCGGTGCCGGGGCCGGAGGCGGGCGCGCTGGAGGGCGGTGTGCCGGTGCCCGCCGTGCCCGCGGCCTTCGCACCGGTGGGCGTGACGGCCCACCAGGTGCCGCCCTTGCCCTGGCCGCTGGTGCGGCCGGGCGCGCGGTCGCCGGTGTAGGTGTAGAGCGGCGAGCCCGCGAACGTCACCTGGAGCTTGCCGTCGGCGCGGGCGACCTGGCCCACCAGGGCCGCGTCCAGCTCCGACACCATCGTGCGGTTGGTCGCGAGCACGGGCGGCCACGTCTTCGCGCACTCGCCCTCGCAGTTCGACTTCGACGGCTTCGTCGTGTCCTTGTCGAACCGGTAGACCGCGAAGCCGTGGGCGTTGACGACCACGGTGCCCAGCTGCGCGGACGCGAAGGCCGACAGCATCCGGTTCGCCGAGTCGTTGGTGGGCTCGACGGCGGGGACGTCCGCGGCGGGCGTCTCGGCGTCCGGGGGAGCGGCGGTCGGGGGAGCCGCCGCGATGTTGCCGGTGCCGGTGCCGTTGCCCGCCTGCGCGTAGCCCGCCTCGACGGCGGCCTGGGTGGGAGGGGCCGCTGTGACCGCGCCACAGGCCGAGGTCGCTACGAGGGCTGCTGCGGCGGCGGGGATGAGGACCAGAACCCGCCCTGTGCGTTTGCTCAGCATCACGTAGAACCTTTCTCTCCTGTCAGGATCCGCCATTCGGAGCAGTGGCGACATGTGTCACCCCAACCCGAAGGAGCGGATACAGAGGAGTACGGTCCGCCTCGGATGAAGGTTCACAAACGATTAGAAAACTTTTCTTCCGTCAAAACTCTCGACTAGAAGGCGAACTCAAGCCAAGATGCGTGACGTGGCGCGGCACAGACGTACGCAAACTGAGCGCGATCAGATGTGGCAACCGGACGGAAGTCTGGAAGACGAACTGATCCGGCGGCTCTACCAAGAATTCGGCAGTCCCCTGCTGGGACACGCCATGCGGTTGACCGGTCACGACCGGCAATGGGCAGAGGACATCGTTCAGGAAACCCTCGTGCGGGCCTGGCGCAACGCGGAGAAGCTCGAACGCGACCCCGTGCTGCTCCGATCGTGGCTGTTCACGGTGGCGCGACGGCTGGTCATCGACGACCGGCGGAAGCGCAGCGTGCGACCCCAGGAGTCCCAGTTGACGCCCTCGGACGAAGCACCGGTGCGCGACGAGGCGGACCGCACGCTGTCCGCGATCGTGGTCGCCGAGGCGATGAGCGGACTGACCGAGGAGCACCGGGAGGCTATCCTCGAGACGTACCTGCGCGACCGGACCGTCGGCGAGGCCGCCGAGGTGCTCGGCGTGCCCGCGGGTACGGTGAAGTCCAGGGTTTACTACGCACTTCGCGCCCTTCGGCGGGCACTGCAGGATCGGGGCTGACCAGGTGACAGCGCTGCCGGACCACATCGACGTGGCGGCGTATGTCCTCGGTGTCCTCGACGAGGACGAGGTAGACGCCTTCGAGAACCACCTCGCCCAGTGTCGGAAGTGCGCGCTGGACCTGAAGGACTTCGCTGTGCTGCCGGACCTCTTGGACGAGGCTGACCAGGCAGGACTCCTTCGGGGGACCGCGGGTGAACGCCCGGACGGTCGCTCGGTTCGCGCGATGTTGGACTCGGTGTCGATCGACCGCGGTCGCAAGCGGCGCAACTACGCGCTCGCCGCGGCCGCCGTGGCCGTGCTGCTGATGGGTGGCACCGCCGCCGCCACCGTCAAGCTCACCTCGGGAACCGCCTCCACGGTGGCCCAGACCAGCCCGAACACCGGTAGCGCGCCGAAGCAGTCGAACGTGGCGAACAACGAGACCGACGTGTTCCAGGAGCTCAGCCGCTCCGACCCCAAGACCGGGCTGACCGCGAAGATCCACGCGCGTCCCGAGGCGTGGGGCACGTCCATCGAGTTCGAGGTCGCGGGCGCCAAGGGCCCCGGCCGGTGCGACCTGGTGGCCCTCACGCGCGACGGCGGGACGATGCCCGTCACGTCGTGGCTGGTGGGAGCCCCCGCGCTCAACGGCGACAAGCCCGCCGTCGAGCTCAACGCGGGGGTCGGCATGCGCTGGAACGAGATCAGCGCCTTCGTCGTCCGCGACGCCGGTGGAGCGACGCTGCTCCACATCCCCACCTAGGACTGCGGCTTCCCGCAGTTCAGAGGTTCCGCAGACCGACCAGCACCCGCTCCATCAGCGCCGTCGACGGCCGGTTGTCCTGCACCTGGTCGTTGTGGTGGACGGTGATCAGGCTCAGGTCGGACATGTCGGCCAGCAGGACCCGGACGACCCCCAGCGGCAGCCTCAGACGGGCTGAGACCTCCGCGACGGAGTGCGGGTCGCGGCACAGCGTGGAGATGCTCCTGTGCTCGGCGGTGCCGGTCAGGGGGTCGGGGGAGACCTGCTCGTTCGTGGTCACGATGGTCTCGATGTCCAGCGTGATGGCCGAGCGGGTACGACCACCCGTGAGGGCGTAGGGACGGACCCGGAAGTCGTTCATCAGTAGCTCCGCAGCGGTCGACGGGTGTCGGCGGCCTCCAGGATCGCTGAGGCCATAGCACTGTAACGACTCAGCAACGAGCTGTCTCGGGGTTCTTGGTCCTCGGACCGCTCCAGATGGCGGAACTACGGATCGTGAGCGGTCCCGCGGGCCCCGGAGTGGGCATTTAAAGTGCCGTTAAGGATCAAGCAAGTTTTATTTATTGCTACTTCGGAGTTCAATTCACCGATGGTGATCGGGATGCCGGGTGGAATTAGCACCGCACCCCTCCTTCGTACCACTTCGATTCCCGACTTCGCACGACCTCGGCCTTTTACGATGCAGAGCCGTGTCCTGGTGCTTGGACCACTGTCGATCTTGAGTTGACATTTGTCATCCGGGTTCGGTGACGCGCGTGCACTACTGCCCGCGGAGGCGTCCGGCCAGGCTCTGCGCATGACACCGGTGCTGGAGGTTCAGGGGGCGCGCCACCGCTACGGCGGGACGGTCGCGCTGGACGGGGTGGACCTGGCGGTCGACGCGGGGGAGTGCGTCGCGCTGCTCGGGCCCAACGGGGCGGGGAAGACCACGCTGGTCAACCTGGTGATCGGGCTGCTGGCCCGCCAGGGCGGGACCGTGTCCCTGGCCGGGGGCGACCCGAGGGTGGCGGCCACCCGGCGCTCGCTCGGGGTGGTGCAGCAGTCGCTGGGGTTCCCGACGACGGCGAAGGTGCGGGAACTGGTCGTGGGAGCGGCGGTCAGGGCCGGGGTGCCCCGGTCCGCCGCGGGGCCGGTCCTGGCCGAACTGGGGCTCGTGGAGCTGGCCGGGCGGCGGGCCGTGAAGCTGTCCGGCGGTCAGCGGCAGCGGTTGCAGCTCGCGATGGCGCTCGTCGGGGCGCCCGCGCTGCTGGTGATGGACGAGCCGACGGTGGGGCTCGACGTGGCCGCGCGGCGGGCGTTCTGGGCGACCGTCGCCGACCGGAGGGCCCGTGGCGTGGGCGTGCTCGTGACCACCCACCTGATCGAGGAGTCCGCCGCGGTGGCCGACCGGGTCGTCGTGGTGGACCGGGGCCGGGTCGTGGCGTCGGGGACGCCGGACGAACTGATCGGTCTGCTGCCCGACCGGACCGTCATCGCCACCACGGCGTTGGACGACGCCCGGCTGCTGGCGCTGCCGGGGGTGCTGTCGATGAGCCGCGAGGGCGACCGGGTGCGGTTGCGGACCCGTGCGCCCGAGGACGCCCTCCGCGTGCTGCTCGCCGAGGACCCGGCGCTGGCCGACCTCCGGGTCGAGCACGCCGGCCTGGAGGAGGCCGTGCTGAGCCTCGCGTCCGCCGCGTGAAGACCGACCGGTCCGTCCCCGACCCCCGTTCTCCCAGGAGCCGCGCCATGACCACCACCACCGTCCCGTCCCCGCCCGTGCCCGTCGGGGGACCCCGTCGCGTGTCCCTGCCCCGCGTCTTCGCCGTGGAGCTCGCGGACGACCTGAGGGGTGTCGTCCGCGAGCCCGCGGCGCTGTTCTTCTCGATCGTCATGCCGGTCGGGTTCTTCGTGCTCTTCGTGTCCGTGTTCGGCAGGCAGAACGGCGGCATGCTCGCGACGTTCGGCACCTTCGGCGTGCTGGCGGTGACGCTGATGAACCCCGGCATGGGCGTGGCCAAGGACCGGGAGCGCGGCTGGCTGCGGGCCAAGCAGGTCTCCGCGGTGCCGCTGGGGGTGACGCTCGCGGCCAAGGTCGTGGCGTCCTTCCCGTACGCGGTCGGCGTGCTGGTCGCCATGGCCGGTGCCGCCGCGGCCACCGGATCGCTGGTGGTGACGCCCTGGCAGCTCGTCCGGCTGTGCGTGGTGCTCGTGCTGGGGGCGTTCCCGTTCGCCCTGCTCGGGCTCGCGATCGGGTTCCAGGCGAGCACCAACGCCGCCGCGGCGATCCTCAACGCGATCCTGATGCCGTCGGCCGTCGTCTCCGGGCTGTGGATGCCCCTGGAGTTCCTGCCCGCGTTCCTCGGCCACGTGGCCCCGTTCCTGCCGCCGTACCACCTGGCCCGGCTCGCGCTGGCCCAGATCGGCCCCGGCGAGGTGCTCCCGCACGCCCTCGTGCTGCTCGGCACGACGGCCGTCACCGGCGCGCTGGCCGCGCTGTCCTATCGTTTCGCTCGACCATGACGACTTCACGACTGCGCGTGTGGACCTGGGTGCACCTGGTCTACCTCGTGCTGCCCGCGTTCCAGCCCGCGTTCGACCCGGACGCGGGCGTGGGCGACTGGGTGCTGGTGGGCGTCATCATCGGCGGCTTCCTGCCGATGTACGCGATGTCGCTGCTGCGCCCGTGGCAGGCCCGCTGGTGGCTGACGGTGCCCGCGACCGCGCTCGGTGCGGCCACGATCCTGTTCAACGCGGGCGCGGCGATCCTGTTCGTCTACGCGGCGGCGTGCGCGGGGCTGACGGAGACGCGGCGGACGGCGCTGCGGTGGATGGGCTTCCTCACCGCGCTGACGCTGTTCTCCGCCACGATCTCCCCGGTGCCGATGCCGTACCTGCTGTGGAACGTCATCCCGCCGGTGATCTTCATCTGGGTGATCGGGCTGGTGCAGATCGCCGAGGCGGCCCGGTCGCGGGACCACACCGAGCTGCGCATGGCCAACGCCCGCATCGAGCACCTGGCCACGGTCTCCGAGCGCGAGCGGATCGCGCGGGACCTGCACGACCTGCTCGGGCACTCGCTGACCGCCGTGGTGATGCGCGCCCAGCTGGTGAAGGAACTGGTGGACCTCGACCCGGTCAGGGCCCGCGCGGAGGTGCTGGAGATCGAGCGCACCGCCCGCGACGCCCTGGCCGAGGTGCGGGCCACCGTGAGCGGCTGGCGGCAGGCCAGCCTGGAGGCCGAGTTGGACGCCGCACGAGGGGCGCTCGCGAGCGCCGGGGTCGAGCTGCGCGTGACGCGCGACCCGGACCTGGAGCTGGTGGGCTCCACCGAGCACCAGCTGGCGCTGGCCGTGCGGGAGGCGATCACCAACGTCGCCCGGCACGCGGGCGCCCGCGAGTGCCACGTCGGCATCCACGCCGTCGACGGCGAGCTGCGGGTCGTGGTGGCCGACGACGGCGTGGGCGGTCAGGACGTCGACGGCAACGGGCTGTCGGGGATGCGGGAGCGGATCGCCGCGCTGGGCGGCCGGGTGCACCGCACCGGCACCGAGGGCACGACCGTGACGATCGCCGTGCCGCTGCGGGTGGCCACGTGATCCGGGTCGTGCTCGCCGAGGACCAGGGCATGGTCCTCGGGGCGTTCGCCGCGCTGCTGGACCTCCAGCCGGACGTCGAGGTCGTCGCCGGGGTCTCCGACGGGGACGCGGCGCTCGCGGCCGTCGCGGAGCACCGGCCCGACGTGCTGCTGACCGACATCGAGATGCCCGGCCGGTCCGGGTTGGACGTGGCGGCCGAGCTGCACCGCAGGGGGGACCCGACGCGGGTGCTGATCGTGACCACGTTCGCCCGCGGCGGGTACCTCCGGCGGGCGCTGGAGGCGGGCGTGCTCGGGTACGTGCTGAAGGACGCGCCGATCGCCGAGCTCGCCGCCGCGCTGCGCAGGGTGCACGCGGGGGAGCGGGTGGTGTCGCCGGAACTGGCCGTGGCGGCGTGGGACTCGGCGGACCCGCTGACCGACCGCGAGCGCGAGCTGCTGCGCGAGGTCGTGGACGGCGCGTCCAACGCGGAGATCGCGCGCCGCCTGCACCTCGCCGAGGGAACCGTGCGCAACTACCTGTCCACGGCGATGGCGAAGCTCAACGCGCGCAACAGGTCCGAGGCCGCCTCGATCGCCCGCGAACGGGGCTGGCTCTGACGGCCGCCGCCCGCTACGGCGTGGCGAAGCCCGTGGTGCCCGCCAGCTCGTGCACCCGGGTGGCGACGTCGGGGCACTCCTGCGCGAGCTGCCGGTCGATCACCGCGCCGCCGGGGGCGGCGCCCCGCTCCTCGTACCACGAGTGGAGGTTCGTGGTCAGGTTCGCCGTGGCGCCCACCTCGGAGCCGGTCCCCCGCAACGCCGGGGTCCGGCCGCGCAGGTAGCCGCACACGTCGGCGCCCGACGTCCCCGCGGCGGAACCCGCGGCGGTCGGGCTCGCGGCGGTGGACCCGGCCCGCGGGGCCGTGGCGGCTGAGCCGGTCGTGCCCCGGCCGCCCGAGCAGGCCGCCGGCAGCAGGGCGGAGGCCGTGATCAGCGATGTTCTCGCGATGCGGGTCATGACCGGTTCGGTCCTCGTCGACGAGGCCGGGTTGCGGACTCCGCCGGCTGGTCAGGTGCGGGTGGGACGCCCCACCCGCGTTCCGGCGTCCGCGTTGTTCCACCGATCGGCGCGCACTGCTAGTTTGCGGGCCGTGGAGGAGTTCTCGCGATCGTGGACGGCGTTGCTCGCGGCCGTGGCCGACCTGCCGGACGAGGCCTTCAACCGGCCGTCCGGCTGCGCGGGCTGGCTCGTGCGGGACCTGGTGTGCCACCTGGTGATCGACGCGCAGGACGTCCTGATCACCCTCGCGACGCCCACCGACGCCGAGCCGACGCGGAACGCGGTGACCTACTGGGAGGTCTCCGGGGTGCCGCCGACGGGTGACGACCCGCTCGACGCGCTGACCACCCGGCTGGCCGCCGCGTACGGCGAGCCGTGGCTGCTCAAGTTCCACCTCGACGACGTCGGCTCCGCCGCGGGCCGGGCCGCGCGGCTCGCCGACCCGGACTCGCGAGTCGGCACCCGCGACCAGGTCCTCACGGTGCGGGACTTCCTGTCCGCGTACGTCGTGGAGTGGACGCTGCACCACCTCGACCTGCCGGACGTCGACCCGCCGCCCGCCGAAGGGCTGGCACGCTCGCGGGAGGTGCTGGAGGAGATCGCCGGGAGCGCGTTCCCCGCGTCGCTCCCCGACGCCGACGTGCTGCGGATCGGCACCGGGCGGCGCGAGCCGACCGCGGCCGAGCGCGCCGAGCTCGGCGACCTGGCGGCCGGGCTCCCGTTCGTCCTGGGCTGACTAGCGCTCGCGCAGCGCGGCGAGCTGCTCCTCGAAGGGGACGACGGCCGGTTCGTCCGGTGTGGACGGTGCGGGCCGTCCCGCCACCAGCGCGGCCAGCTCACCCGCGGCCCGGTCGACGCGCCGCGCGAGGTCGCCCGAGCCCCAGTCCTCGGGAGCGGCGAACACGGCCGTGGGCGCCACGGTGGCGCGCAGGTAGGCGAACAGCGGGCGCAGGGCGAACTCCAGCGCGAGCGAGTGCCGCGCCGAGCCGCCCGTCGCGCCGATCAGCACGGGCTTGCCCACCAGGGCGGTGGTGTCGACCACGTCGAAGAACGACTTGAACAGGCCGCTGTAGGACGCGGTGAAGATCGGGGTCACGGCGATCACGCCGTCGGCGCCGGTGACCGCGTCCAGCTCGGCCTGGAGCTTCGGGCTCGCGAAGCCGTTGGTGAGGTGGTGGGCGATGTCGGTCGCGACGTCGCGCAGCTCGACCACGTGCACCCGCGCGCCGGGCAGGTGCGCGCGGGCGGCCCCGGTCAGCCGGTCCGCCAGCAGCCGCGTCGACGACGGGGTGCTCAGCCCGGCCGACACCACGGCCAGCTCCAGCGTCTTCATCAATTCCTCCACTGTGGACTCACAACCAGTCGCGCTTCTTGAACGTCAGGTACAGCACCCCGGACAGCACCAGTATGGACACTGTGGACACCCAGAAGCCCGACGCCCGCTCGAAGCCCGGATAGGGCAGGTTCTGCCCGTAGAAGCCGGTGATGGCGGTCGGGACGGCGATGATCGCCGCCCAGCTCGTCACCTTCTTCATGATCATGTTCATCACGTTGCCCTGCGCGGTCAGCTGGGTCTCGCGCAGCGTCGCCGTCATCTCCCGCAGCGACTCCGTCCAGTCCGCCACCCGCAGGACGTGGTCGTGGACGTCCTGGAAGTACGGCCGCAGCTCGTCGGTGACCAGCGGTCCGTCGGCGCGCAGCAGCCTGCCCACCACGTCGGACATCGGCAGCTCGGCCCGCCGCAGCGCGACGAGGTCCTTGCGCAGTCCCAGGGTCCGGTGCTGCACCGCCCCGTGGTCCGGCCGCTCCTCGAACAGCGCGTCCTCCAGGGCCTCGACCTCGTCGTCCAACCGCTGCGCCGCGGCGAGGTGGCCGTCCACGACCACGTCCAGCAGCCCGTGCAGCAGGTAGCCGACGCCGACCGCCTCGACACCGCCCGGTTCGTCCCAGCGCCGCACCACGTCGTCGACGTCGAACTCGTCCCGCACCGTGATCAGCGCCCGCTCGGTGATGAACGCGGACACCTCCGTCAGCGCGAGCCGCTCCTCGCCGTCGGACCGGACGGCCTTCACCGTCAGGAACGCGTGGCCGTCGTACTGGTCGAACTTGGGCCGCTCGTGCTTGGTCAGCGCGTCCTCGACGGCGAGGGCGTGCAGGTCCAGCTCGCCCGCGACCGTCGCCAGGTCCGACTCGGTGGGGCGGTGGAAGTCCACCCACACCACCGAGTCCGGGTCCCCGACGTGGTCCGACACCTCGTCCAGCGGGAAGTCCGACGCCACGAGCACACCCAGGCGGTACAGCCGCGTCCTCACCATGCCGCGAAGGCTAGTCAGCTCGCCAGGGTGGCGTGCATCTCCCACACCAGCACCTCGGCGTCCTCGGTCGCCGTGACGCGCTGGCCGCCCGTCGCGGTGAACCGGACCGCGTCGCCCTCGGCCAGTGGGCCTGCGCCCTCCAGCGTCACCGCTCCGCGCGCCACGAACAGGTGCAGGTACGGCGCGTCGGGCAGTTCGACCGACCGGCCCGGCTGGAGCCGGGCGGCGTGCAGCGCGGCGTACCTGTTCTTGATCCGGATCGCCGACGCCCCGTCGTGGGCGTCCATTCCGGACGCGACCGGCACCAGTCCGCCGCCGAGCAGTTCGGCGTCGATCTCCAACTGCTCGTAGCCCGGCGTGATCCGGTTCTCGTCCGGCACGACCCACATCTGCACGAAGCGCACCGGCTCCTGGTGGGTGGCCCCTTCGAGCCGCCACGAGTCGTTCTTCTCCGAGTGCATGATCCCGCTGCCCGCGCTCATCCGCTGGGCCAGGCCGGGGTAGATGATCCCGGAGTGCCCGGTCGAGTCCTGGTGCACGAGCGACCCCCGCAGCACCCAGGTCACGATCTCCATGTCCTTGTGCGGGTGCGTCTCGAACCCGGAGCCCGGCGTCACGACGTCGTCGTTGTTCACCAGCAGCAGGCCGTGGCCGGTGTTGCTCGGGTCGTAGTGCCGCCCGAACGAGAACGAGTGCTTGGAGTCGAGCCATCCCGCGCTCGTCGTGAACCGGTCCGCCGCACGTCGTACGTCGAGGGACGGCGGTGGCGGCTGCAGGGTGCTCATGGGGGGCTCAACCGCTCAGGGAGAGGTCTTGTTCCGGCCGTATCTCAT
>NZ_DASUSQ010000093.1:0-38687 GCF_036375055.1 Umezawaea sp. | reverse complement strand
CCTGGTCCCCAACACACCCAACGCCCCGTACCGCGCACCCACCAGCTCCACCGCCGCGTCCACGATCCGCTGGAGCGTCGAATCCAGCTCCAGCCCCGACCCCACCGCCAGCACCGCGTCCAGCAGGCTCCGCATCTGGTCGCGGGTCGTGGCGATCTCGGTCAGCCGCTCACCCACCTCGCCGAGCAGCTCGTCCAAGCGCAACCCGGCGAGGCTCACCTCCGCGCCGCCACCACCGGGCTCGGGCCCGTGCACCATCCGCGCGTCTCCTCCTCCGGCAGCCCGCCGCGCCGTGCGGGCCCACCCCGCTCCGCGCGCTACCCCGGCCTGCGCGGGTCCGGTCGGACCACCGCGAGCGGGCACGGGGCGTGGTAGACCAGCGCCTGGCTGGTCGAGCCCAGCAGCATCCCGGCGAACCCGCCGTGCCCCCGGCTGCCCACGACGAGGAGCCGCGCGTCCCGCGCCAGCCTCAGCAGCGCGCGGACCGGCCGGTCCCGCACGACGAGGCGGTCGACGTGGACGTCCGGGTACTTCTCCTGCCACCCGGCCATCCGCTGCGCGAGCAACCGCCGCTCGGCCTGCTCCACCTCCTCCCAGTCGATCGCCTGCCGCGCCTCGTCGTACGGGCTGCCGACCAGGAAGTCGGTCCACGTCATCACCGCCGTCAGCGACGCCCCGCGCGTCGACGCCGCGTCGAACGCGAACTCGATCGCGGCCTCGCTGGCGGGAGACCCGTCCACCCCGACGACGACCGGACCACCCTCGGGGGGTGTGCCGCGGACGACCACCACCGGGCACTCCCCGTGAGCCGACAGCCCCACCGCCGTGGAACCGACCAGCAGACCGGTGAAGCCGCCCAGCCCCTGCGAGCCGAGGACGATCATCCTGGCGCGGCGGGACTCGCCGACGAGCACCGGCACCACCGACCCGAACGGCGTGACGGCCTCGACGTCGACGGTGGGCGCGGCGGTCCTCGCCGCCTCCTCGGCCGCGGCGAGCCAGGCGTCGGCCTGCTCCTCCACCGCCCGGCGCACCTCGTACTCGGTGACCAGGAGTTCGGGGTAGCCCCGGACGGGCACGAACAGCGCGTGCACCAGGCGCAGCCGCACGCCGTGCCGAGCGGACTCCTGCGCGGCCCACGCCACGGCGTCGAGCGCGGAACTCGATCCGTCGACGCCGACCACGATCGGTGCGGGTCCTCCGGTCATGACAGGTCCTTCCCGCTGTGGACGGTGACTGCCCCCACCGCCGCGCGTCGATCCGACGGCCGACCGCACGCGGGCGTGGTTCCAGCGTGCGCGGGGACCAGGACCGCGAACAGGTCCGAAGGTCCGTCGTCGGAGGACCGGAGTGCCCTGTCAGCGCGGCCGTGCGTGGCGGCGCCACGCGCTGTACGACCGCAGGGCGAACGACTCGGGCCTGATCAACCAGGGCCACGGGTGCACCTCGACCGGCCGCACCGCCCGCGCGATCCGCTGCCAGCCGGGGACCGGGGTCCAGGTCGCCGCGACGCTCCGCCCGGCCAGCTCCTCCGCCGGACGGCCCCGGTGCACCCGCACGGGCCGGGTGGCCGCCAGTTCACCGAGGGTCTGCGCGAGGAACACCAGCCTGGTCCCGGACAGCCGCAACCGGGCCAGCAGCGGCTCGTCGAACACGAACACCGCGGGCCGGTCCGGTACGGCGGCCAGCGCCGGGTCGCGGTCGCCCAGCGACTCCGCCGTCAGCCACACCACCTCACCACCGCCGCCCTCGACGCGCGCCGGACCCGCCGGGACGGGCGCCCGGCCCAGGTCGGGCCCGTCCACCGGCGGACCGGGTTCCGCGTCCGGCCACGACTCCACCGGGCAGTCCGCGGCCAGCGGGCACGACGCGCACAGCGACGGCGCCCGCCGCTCGACCTGCCCGCGGCTGAAACCGTAGGGCTTGCCGCTGCCCGTGCCCACCGTCCACTGCCAGCCGAGCCGGTTCGCCGCGCGGGAGCCGTCCACCAGGTGCGCGAACATCTCGTCCTCGCCCTGCGCCCAGTCCCGGCCCGCGCGCACGGCCCACTGCGAGGCCAGCCACATCCGCGCCTGGTTCACGAGCCAGCCGTCCCGGTGCAGCTCCGTCACCATCGCCGACACGCACGCCATGTCCCCCGGCCACGGGTCCCGCGACCACCCGGCTCCGGTGCTCGGCTGCCGGTAGCGCAGCGGCCGGGCGGTCCGCTCACCCAGCCGGGAGTACAGGTGGCGGGCGTACTCCTGCCACAGCAGCTCGTCGCGGTACTTCACCCGGTCCCGCTCCGGCGCGCCGTCCACGGCCGACCACACCTCCGGCAGCGTGACCAGACCGTGGCGGAGGTAGGGCGACATCCGGCTGGCCCCGCGCTCGGACCGGGGCAGCACGGTGCCGCGGGTGCTCGCGTACCCGGTCACGTCGAGGCGGGCGAGTGCGGCGTCCGCGGCCCCCTGCCCCCCGGCGAACGCCGACGCCGCGACGGCTCCCCCCGGTTCGCGGGTCAGGTCTCCCAGGTGCAGGCGCACCCAGTCGAGCACACCGGGCTGGTCGGCGGGCGGAACGGGCAGCATCGGCACGCCGACCAGTCTGTGCCCGCGGCACCCGTCGTGCTCCACGGCCGACCGCCGGGTCGCCCGACCGTGGGGCCGTGGTCCGCCCGTCGTGCGGGAGCGCGGCGCGCGCCCTAGCGTCGAGCCGTGATCAGCACCGTCCTGGCGGGAACAGCGGTCCGGTGACGGCGCTGCTGCTGTTCGGCGACCAGTTGGGCCCGCACTTCCACTCCGAGCACACCGGGGAGGTCCTGCTCGTCGAGTCCGCCGCGGCGCTGCGGCGCAGGCCGTACCACCGGCAGAAGCTGCACCTCGTGCTGTCCGGCATCCGGCACCTCGCCGCCGAGCTGGGCGACCGCGCGACCGTCGTCCGCGCCGAGACGTACGCGGACGCCGTGCGCGGGTTCGGCAAGCCCCTGGTCGCCTACCAGCCGGGGTCGCGCGCCGCGGAGGCGCTGCTGCGGCGGCTGGGGGTCGAGGTGCTGCCCACGCCCGCGTTCGCGCTGGAGCGCCGGGAGTTCACCGACTGGGCGGCCGGGCGGACCTCGTTCGTGATGGAGGACTTCTACCGGGAGCAGCGCCGCCGGTTCGGCGTGCTGCTCGACGGCGGCGACCCGGTCGGCGGCCGGTGGAACCACGACGCGGACAACCGCGAGCCACCGCCGAGGGCGGCCGGGCTGGACGTGCCGGAGCCGTGGTGGCCGGAGGAGGACTCCGTCGACGCCGCGGTGCGCGCGGACCTGGACGCGATGGACCTGCCGACGGTGGGCGTGGACGGCCCGCGCTGGTTCGCGATCACGCGGCGGGAGGCGCTGGCCGCGCTGGAGACGTTCGTGCGGGACCGGTTGCCGCACTTCGGTCCGCACGAGGACGCCGTGCTCACCCGCGACCCGACGATGGCGCACTCGCTGCTGTCCGTGCCGCTCAACCACGGCCTGCTGCACCCGCTGGAGGTCGTGCGCGCGGCCGAGGCCGCCTACCGGGCGGGCACCGCGCCGACGGCGAGCGTCGAGGGGTTCGTGCGGCAGGTGCTGGGGTGGCGCGAGTACGTGTGGCACCTCTACTGGCACCTGGGTCCGGAGTACCGGCGGCACAACGAGTTCCGCGCCACCACGCCGCTGCCGGACTGGTGGCGCGAGCTGCGGCCCGGCGGCGTGCGGGCCGCGTGCGTGCGGACGGCGCTGGAGGGCGTCCGCGACCACGGGTGGGTGCACCACATCCAGCGGTTGATGGTGCTCGGCAACCACGCCCTGCAACGGGGCTACGACCCGGCCGCGCTCAACGACTGGTTCGTCACGTCCTTCGTGGACGGTTTCCCGTGGGTCATGCCGGTGAACGTGGTGGGCATGAGCCAGCACGCCGACGGCGGTCTCATCGCGACCAAGCCGTACCTGAGCGGCGGCGCGTACCTCAACCGGATGACCGACCACTGCCGCGGCTGCTGGTTCGACCCGAAGAAGCGCACCGGCGAGCGGGCGTGCCCGTTCACCGCGGGCTACTGGGCGTGGCTGGACCGGCACGCCGCCCGGCTGCGCGGCAACCACCGGATGTCCCGCGCCGTGCAGGGGCTCCAGCGCCTGTCCGACCTGGACGAGGTGCGCGCCCGCGAGCCGCGTCGCGAGGTCTTCTGAGGCAGCGGGCGGGCTCAGCCGTCGAGCGGTTTGCGCGCCTCGATGAGGAAGCGGCGGGAGTGGGCGACGAACGGGCCGTCCGCCCCGATCCGCTCGTGCAGCGCCCGCAGGCGGTCGAGGTACTTCTCGACGGTGAAGTCCGGGACGAACCAGATCACCTTGCGCAGGAAGTAGACCATCGCCCCGACGTCGGAGAACTCCATCCTCAGCTCGGCGGTCCGCAGGTCCAGCACCTCCAGCCCGGCCTCCCGCGCCCCGGTCTCCGCCAGCTCCGCCTCGCGGCGGCTCCGGCCGAGGGGCTGGGGGCCGAGGAAGAAGTCGTAGACCTCGTGGCCGCTGTCCGGGCCGACCTGCTGGGAGAGGTAGGTGCCGCCCGGAGCCAGGACGCGGGCGACCTCACCCCAGTGGGCGGTCACCGGGTGGCGGCTGGTGACCAGGTCGAAGGTGCCGTCGGCGAACGGCAGCGGCGGCTCGTCCCCGTCGGCGACCACGACGACGCCCTTGTCCCGCAGGTTCCGCTGGGCCCGCTCGACGTTCGGCGGCCACGACTCGGTCGCGACCATGCCCTTGGCCGCGCGCTGCGGGACACCCGCCAGCACCTCGCCGCCACCGGTCTGGACGTCGAGGCTCACCTCCGCGCGACCGATCCGCTCGCCCATCAGCCGCTGGTAGCCCCAGGGTGGCCGCTCCTCGGTGGCGCGCCCGTCGAGCCAGGAGAAGTCCCAGCCCGTGACGTCGACCGCGGCGGCCTCCGCGACCAGTTCCTCGAATCCGTCGTCCACGACGCGGAAGGGTCGCACGGAGCGCGGCGGCGGAGCGACCGCGTTTCGACCGCCCGGTCCCGCCGGTGCGGTGGCCCGGCCTGCCGACGGGCGCGGTTACCGTCGCGGTGCCACGGGTAGCCGAGGCGGGTACCGCACCGAGCAGGAGGGCGACGATGACCGCACCCGAACCCGGGCCCCTGGCCGACGACGCCGCCGAGGCCGATGTCCTGGAGCAGCTCGCTCCGACCGACGACGACGGTCACGCCGAGGTGTTCGGCGGTGAGGTCGGCGACGTGGAGGCCGACCCGGCGGACGTCGCCGACCAGCGGTGGGCCGTCCCGCTGGACGACGACCGCCGCTGACCAGCGAACCTCAGGCCGTCAACGCCTGCAACGCACCGCTGCGCTCCGGGTCGCGCAACAACCGCAGCGACTCCTTCTCCAACTGCCGAATCCGCTCGCGCGTCAACCCCAGATCGTCAGCGACCTCCTGGAGCGTGTGCGCGCGACCGTCGGCCAACCCGAACCGCCGAGCCACGATCCGCGCCTGCCGCTCCGGCAGCGTGTCCACCAGCGCGCGCAGCTCCGCGGCCACCGCCTCCTGCTCGACGACGTCCTCCGCCCGCACGGCGTCGGTGTCCTCGATCAGGTCGGCGACCGACGTGCCGCCGTCCTCGCCGACCGGGGTCTCCAGGCTGAGCGTGGCCCGTGCCGCGGACCGCAGCTCCACGACCCGGCCCACCGCCACCCCGGCCGCCCGCGCGATCTCCTCGGGGGTCGGGTCGCGGTCGGACTCGGCCCGCAGCCGCCGCTCGACCTTCTGGAGCTTGCCCAGCTCCTCCGTCACGTGGACGGGGATGCGGATGGTGCGGGACTGGTCGGCCAGGCCGCGTTCGACGGCCTGGCGGATCCACCAGACGGCGTAGGTGGAGAACTTGAACCCCTTGGTGTGGTCGAACTTCTCGACCGCGCGGATCAGGCCGAGGTTGCCCTCCTGGACCACGTCCAGCAGCGGCAGGCCGCGGAAGGCGTGCTTCTTGGCGACCGACACGACCAGGCGCAGGTTCGCCCGGATCATGTGGTCCTTGGCTCGCAGGCCGTCGGCCACCACCGCGCGCAGGTCGCGGCGCCGTCGCGGGGTCAGCGGCTCGGCCTCGGCGCGGCGCAGCAGCTCCTCGGCGTAGACGCCCGCCTCGATCCGCTTGGCCAGGTCGACCTCCTCCCCGGCGGTCAGCAGCGGCGTCGAGCCGATCTCGCGCAGGTAGTGGCCCAGCGGATCCGCCTCCGGCGACCGGCGCACCGCGGCCGGACGCGTCGACGTGCTCGTTCCCGACCTCAACGGCATGACCTCTCCTCGCAGGCTCGCACCCGCTCGAACGAGACGCGGGTTCGGTGGGGGGTGGCTGCCCGAGGGGCAGCTCTGGTGCAACGAGCGCGGGGTGACCGCTATTCCGCCTACCGACCGGACGTGTCCGGGTCGATCCGGTCCGGCACGGCCCGCGCCTCCCGCGGGTCCAGCCCGAGCATGGTCAGCACCTCGCGGCACTCGTCCGCGTTCGACGCCACCGCCGCGACCACGCGCACCGCCCGCGCCCGCTCGGCCCGTGGAACCCCGAACTCCGCGCCGACACGCTCCTCGACCGACACGGCAGTCCCCCTCGGCTTTCGACGACCCGCTCGGCGTACCCGGCGACGGCACGCGCAAACGGCGTGGCACGGCCGCGATCGAACGGGGCGCCCGCGACCTCGGGTGGGTACGGTCCCGGCGTGCTCAGGACTCGCCTCGACCTCGACCGGATCCACGCCGCCCGCCAGCTGGTCGACCCGGTGTTCCTGGACTCCCCGCTGTACCGGTGCGACGCGCTCGGCCGCCGGCTCGGCTGCGCGGTGAGCGTCAAGCTCGAAACGGCGAACCCGGTCCGCAGCTTCAAGGGCCGCGGCACCGAACTCGTGACGAGCCTGCTGGTCGAGCGGGGCGGGACGGCCGCGGTGTGCGCCAGCGCGGGCAACCTGGGCCAGGCGCTCGCCTGGTCCGGTCGCCGCCGCGGCCTGGACGTGACGGTCGTGGCGTCGCGCGGGGCACCTGCCGTGAAGCTCGACCGGATCCGGGCGCTGGGCGCGGAGCTGGAGCTGGTGGACGGCGACATCGAGACGGCCCGCGAGCGGGCGGCGGACATCGCGCGGCTGCGCGGCGTCCGGCTGGTCGAGGACAGCCTGGACGTGGAGACCTGCGAGGGGGCCGCGACGATCGGCCTCGAACTGGTGGACGGGGCCCCGGCGTTCGACACCGTGCTGATCGCCCTGGGCGGTGGTGCGCTGGCCACCGGCGTGGGCTACGTGCTGAAGACCCTGGCTCCGGCGGTCGAGGTGGTCTGCGTGCAGCCCGCGGGCGCGCCCGCCATGACCCGCTCCTGGCACGAGCGCCGCGTCGTCACCACCGACTCGACCGACACCGTCGCCGACGGCGTCGCGGGCCGCTTCCCCATCCCGGAGGTCCTGGACGACCTGCTCGCGGTGGCCGACGACGCCGTCCTCGTCCGGGAGTCGTCGATCGTCACCGGTGTGCGGCTGCTCCTGGAGCACACGGGCCTGGTCGTCGAGCCCTCGGCCGCCCTCGGCGTCGCCGCCGTCCTGGAGGACCCCGACCGGTTCGCGGGCGGGCACGTGGTCACCGTCGTGTGCGGCGGCAACGTCGACCTGGACGCCTACCGCGGCTGGGTCTACGGGTAACCGGAGCAGGCCGCGAAACCGCACGACGGGCACGATCCCGGCACCTACCATGCGGGGGTCGAGGAGCACGCGTACCGACCGTCTGGGGGGCCGGCGTGGAGTTTCTGGTCCTGGGGCCGATCCGGCTGTGCGCGGCCGGACGGGCCGTGGCCGTCGGTGAGCCGCGCCAGCAGGCGGTGCTGGCGGTGCTGCTGCTGGAGGCCGGTCGCACGGTCGGCGTCGACACGCTGGTGGACCGGGTCTGGGGCGAGTCCGCGCCCCAGCAGGTCCGGCGGTCCCTCCAGGCGCACATCACCCGCATCCGGCGCGCGCTCGACCGGGCCGAACCGGGAAGCGCCGCGCTGGTCCGGGAGTCGGGCGGCTACCGGCTCGACGTCCGGCCCGAGCAGGTCGACCTGTTCCGCTTCCGCGGCGCGCTGCGGGTGGGGTCGGCCGACCGCGCGGCGCTGCGCGCGGCACTGGGGCTCTGGCGCGGCGAGCCGCTGGCGGGACTGCGGGGCGACTGGGCCGAGCGCACCCGCGACGCCCTGCGCCACGAGTACGCCACCGCCGTCCTGGCCTGGGCGGGTGCCGAGATCCGCGCGGGCGGCGCGGCCTCGACGATCACGCAGCTGAGCGAGCTGGTCGACGAGCACCCGTTGCAGGAGGCGGCGGTCGCGACGCTGATGCGGGCGCTGCACGCCGTGGGTCGCGGTGCCGACGCGCTCGCCCACCACGACCGGATCCGCCGGGCGCTGCGCGACGAGCTGGGCGCGGACCCCGGCCCCGAGCTGTCCGCCGCGCACGAGGCCGTCCTGCGCAACGAGCTGCCGCCGCGGGCCGTGCCGTCGGTGCCCGCGCAGCTCCCCGCCGACGTCGCCGCGTTCACCGGGCGGGCGGGTGAGCTGGCCGAGCTGGACCGGCTCGCCGCGGGCACCGGCCGGGAACCGGTGATCGTCTGCCTGGTCGGCACGGCCGGGGCAGGCAAGACGGCGACGGCCGTGCGCTGGGGGCACCGGGTCCGGGACCGCTTCCCGGACGGGCAGCTCTACCTGGACCTGCGCGGGTACGACCCGGACCAGCCGGTGTCGCCCGCCGACGGGCTGGCCGCGTTCCTGACCGCGCTGCTGCCCCCCGGCGGGGAGGTGCCGCTCGGGCTGGCCGAGCGCGCGGCCCGGTTCCGCACCGAGGTGTCCGGCAGGCGGATGCTGGTCGTGCTGGACAACGCCGCCACCGTCGAGCAGGTCCGGCCGCTGCTGCCGGGCACCCGCTCCTGCGCCGTGGTGGTGACCAGCCGCGACTCCCTCGCCGGGCTCGTCGCCCTGCACGGCGCTCACCGGCTCGTGGTGGACCGGTTGCCCGCCCGCGACGCCGTCGCGCTGGTGCGCGGGCTCGTCGGCTCCCGCGTCGACGACGACCCCGGGTCGGCCGCCGCGCTGACCGAGCGGTGCGTGCGGCTGCCGCTGGCCCTGCGCCTCGCGGCCGAACTCGCCGCGTCCCGGCCAGCCACGACGCTGTCCCGGCTGGTGGACGAGCTGAGCGCCGCCCAGCGCACCCTCGACCTGTTCAGCGGCGGTGGCGACCAGCGGGCCGCGGTGCGGACGGTGTTCTCCTGGTCGCTGCGGCAGCTCGACGCCGAGGTCGTCCGCGCCTTCGCCGCGCTCGGCCGCCACCCGGCGCCGGTGTTCGACGCCCACGTGCTCGCCGCACTGGTCGACCGTCCGCTCGACGAGGCCAGGACCACCCTGGACACCCTGGCCCGCGCGCACCTGGTGCAGCCCGCCGGCGTCGACCGGTACGGCATGCACGACCTGCTGAAGGCCTACGCCGCGGAGACCGGGCGCGACGAGCGCGCCGCGCTCGACCGGGTCTACGACTACTACCTCGCCACCGCCGCCGCGGCGATGGACCTGCTCTACCCCGGCGAGGCCGACCGCCGCCCGACCGTGGCCGCCTCGACGGGCCCGGTGCCGGACCTGCGCGGCACCGTCGAGGCGCGCGAGTGGCTGGACGCCGAACTGGCCGCCGTGCAGGCGCTGGCCGCGCACGCGGCGACGGCGGGCGTGCCGGAGCACGCCGTCCGCCTGTCCAGGCTGCTGTTCCGCTTCCTCGACGGCTACCCCGACACGGTGGCGCTGGCGGTGCACGGGCACGCCAGGGCGGCGGCGCGGGCCACCGGTGACCGCGCCGCCGAGGCGCACGTGCTCGTCGCACTGGCCGGTGCCCACATGCAGGCCGGTCGGCCTGAGGTCGCCGCCGCGGACATGTGGACGGCGTTCGCGCTGTTCTCCGAGGTCGGCGACCCGCTCGGCCAGGCGCGGGCGCTCGGCACCGTCGGGATGCTGGAGGAGCGGAGCGGCCGGTACGGCACGGCGCTCGACCACTACGCGGGAGCGCTGGCCAGGTACCGCGGGACCGGCGACGTCGGCGGCCCCGCGCACGTGCTGACCAGGCTCGGCACGATCGAGGCCAGGACCGGTCGCAGGGACGTGGGCCGGGACCACCTGCGGCAGGCGCTGCTGCTGCACCGCCGGACCGGGCACCGCTTCGGCGAGGCGTGGGTGAAGGTCGGCCTGGCGGAGGTGGCCGCGGCCTCGGGCGACCTGGCGGAGGCCGTCGAGCTGCACACCGAGGCGGCCGAGCTGTTCGCGCTGTTCGGCCACCGCGACAGCGAGGCGTGGGCGGTCGACGGCCTCGGCAGGGCCGAGACGCTGCGCGGCCGTCCGTACGACGCCGCGGCCCACCACCGGCGGTCGCTCGACCTGTTCCGCCGGTACGGGGACCGCGACGGCGAAGCCTGGTCGCTCAACGGGCTCGGCGAGGCGCTCCAGGCGAGCGGGAGCACCGCCGCAGCCCGCGCGAACCACGCCGAGGCCTTGGCCGCGGCCACCCGGATCGGCGCCCACGAGCAGGTCGCCCGCGCCCACCACGGCCTGGCCAGGACGACCGGGGCGGCCGCCGCGCGCCCGCACTACGACAGCGCCATCGCGATCTACACCGACCTGGGGCTGGCCGCCGCGGACCGGATCAGGGCGGAACTGGCCTGCCTGTCGCGCTGACCCGGTCGGACGTGGCGGTGGGGCCCGCCGAGGCGGGCCCCACCGGGTTCGCGGTCGATCAGTAGGCGTGCGACTCCAGGTTCAGGAAGTAGTCCGGGAACAGGTCACCGCCGGTGAGCGGTGGCTGGAAGGCGCACATGCCCGTCAGGTTCTCGCCGATGCACCCGAGCACGGAGTAGAACGGGTCCGCGTTGAACAGGCTGCGGGCGTTGTTCGCGGGGCTCTGCCCCTGGCCCTGGCCGGGTGACACGAAGGCGTTGTCGACGTAGGTCGACTCGGTGAAGCCCACGAAGGCCGGGAAGTCGATCCCGCTGCCCTGGAAGCCGTTCAGGTGGAACATGCACAGCTCGAAGTACTCGCAGTAGCCGTTGAAGAAGGCTTGCGCCTTGGCGTCGGTTCTGGCGCGGACGGGGCTCGACTTCGCGTCCGCCGTGGTCACCGCCACGGTGTCGCTGGTCGACGCGGCCGGACCCGCCGCCGCCGTGCCGGTGAAGCCGACCACCGCCAGCGCGGCAGCGCCCAGCAGCGGTCCCAGTCGGGTGAAGGTGTTGCGCATGGTCGTGTTCCTCTCTCACGCGGCCCGTGCGGCCGCGCCGTCTCAGGGGCCGAGCGACCGGCGGGCCTGCTCGACGTCCGCCGCGTTGGCCTCCCGCACCTCGGCCAGCGCGGCGCGGTTGGCCGCGACGAGGTCGCGCTGGATCGACCGCTCCTCGTCGAACCACACGCCGACGAGGTTGGTCTCCTCCTTGCAGGCGAGGTCCGCCGCGGCCACGGCCAGCTCGTCGGGGGTCGCCGGACCGGCGAACCGGGCGTCGGAGGAGGGGGCCAGCGGATCGGGGTAGTCGAAGCCCCGCGCGCGCACGCACGCCGACCACGCCTCGACGACGGCGCGCACGCGCGGGGCTTCGCGGGAACGGGTGAAGCTCTCCCCGGCGAGCCGGAGCGCGAGCTCGCGGTCGAGACCGGGCCGCCTGCTCCGGCGCTGCCCGTCCTCGACGCGCTCGATGCAGCCGCCCGCCCCCTCCAGCGCCACCCGTTCCTCCGGCGTCGGCTCGGTCCGGGACCCCACCGGGGCGCTCTCCCCCACCCCGTACCCGTCGACGGCGGCCGTGGCCTCGTCGGTGATGCCGTACCGACGCTCGTTCCAACCGCGCAGCCCGACGTCGACCCGCTCGCCCTCGGGCGGGTAGTCGAACCCGGCTTCCCGCATGCACTCGCGGGTCAGCACGACCCGCGCCCGGCCCAGGTCGTTCAGCTGGTCGGGTGACAGCAGGTACTCGTCGAGCGGCAGGCGCAGGTCCGCACCGGCCAGCACCACCGGTGTCGGTTCCTCCGGAGGGGCCGACGCGCAGCCCGCCAGGGCCAGCGCGGTCGCGAGCGTCGCGGCGTGTCGCACGAGCATCGGTCCTCCTCCGGTCTCTCGGTCCAGGGGGATGGTGACCGGCGCGACCGGTGGGGAACGTTGTGGAAGTGTTGTGGCCCCACCGACCTCGTCGGCGCACGGTGGCCGGCGCCGTGGAGGCGGTGGTCCCGCCCTCGCGGCTCGCAGGCGTCTCGGCCGCCCGGCCGGGGCCGGCGATGAGCAGGCGGCCCACGGCGACCAGGTCGAGGAGGGGTCGTGCGGCTCGACGCCGTCGAAGCCGAGCCGTTCGGCGGCGAGGGCGAAGGCCCGGACCACGTCGAGCCGGTCGTGCCACCTGGTCCGGCGACCGGGGTCCCGGTCGCCGGACAGGGTGGCACCGCCGACAATCAGCGCGACCACCCGTCACCGACGAGGAGCCGTGGCCGATGACGACGAGCGCGAACGGCCCGACCCCGCCATCGGTGCGGCGGCAGGGCTGGGACACCGTCCCCGAGTCCGATCTCCAGCGGATCAGGGCGATCTGGCGGGAGGCGTTCCCGCCGAGCGAGCGCGGCCCGCACGACACCGTCTCCCGCCGCGACAGCACGTGGCTGTGGATCGCGCGGGCCGCCGACGGGACCGTGGTCGGGTTCGCGACGGCGCTCCTGCTCACCCGGTCCGCCACCGCCTACCTGGAGTACCTGGCCGTGGCGCCGTCCACGCGCGGCGGCGGCGCGGGAGCGGCCGTGCTGGAGGCGGTCGCGGCCGACCTGCGCGCGGAGGGGGCGGTCCGCGGGGTCGTCCTGGAGGTGGAGGACCCCGCGCGGACACCGGACGACCCGCTCCCCGCGCGGCGCCTCGCCTTCTACGCCCGCTGGGGAGCGCACCCGCTGGGCCTGCTGCGCGACTACTCCGCGCCCGACCTCGCGACGCCGGGCGGCCGGGTGCCGATGCTGGTCCTGTGGAAGGGGATCACCGACCGCGCCGAACCCGACGCGGACGGTGTCGCGCGGCTGCTGACGGACCTGTACCGGGGCTACTACGCGTCCGCCGCGCCCGAGGGGCACCTGGACGAGGTGCTCGGGCGGATCTCACCGCGCTCCCCCTGAGACCGGGGGCGCGACGCACGGGCTGCCCACGGGACGGTGCCCGCTCCGCCCTCGGGCAGCACGTGCCGGGCTCACCGCCCCCGGTCGCGGAACGCGGCGCGGTAGGCGGTGGGCGAGAGCCCCAGCTCCGCCTGGAGGTGCAGGCGCAGCGACCCGGCGGTGCCGAACCCGGCGGCGGCGGCCACCTCCTCGACGGGCAGGTCGGTGCGCTCCAGGAGGGCGCACGCCCGTTCCACGCGCTGGTGGACGAGCCACCGCCCCGGCGACGTGCCGATCTCGTCGCGGAAGCGCCGGGTGAACGTCCGCGTGCTCGTCGACTCCTGGGCCGCCAGTTCCCGCAGCGTGACGGGCCGGTGCAGGTTCGCGAGCGCCCACCCGCGCGCCCGGCTGGTCGAGGAGGTCCGCTGGTCCGGCATCGGCCGCTTCACGTACTGCGCCTGCCCGCCCTCGCGGTGCGGCGGGACGACCGTGCCGCGGGCCACGTCGTCGGCGACCGCGGCGCCGTGGTCGGTGCGGATCATGTGCAGGCACAGGTCGATGCCCGACGCCGCGCCCGCCGAGGTGAGCACGCCGCCGTCGTCGGTGTAGAGGACGTCGAGGTCGAACGCGACGTCCGGGAAGCGCTCCCGCGCCCGTGCCGACGAGCGCCAGTGCGCGGTCGCCCGCTTGCCCGCGAGCAGTCCCGCCGCGGCCAGCACGAACGACCCCGTGCAGATCGACGCGATCCGCGCACCGGGGCGGATCCGGGCCAGCGCGGCGGCCAGCGGCGGGTCGAGCGCGCCGTCCCAGGGCCCGTGGTCGGCCTCCGACCCCGGTACGACGACGGTGTCCGCCTCGGCCAGCGCCTCGGGGCCGTGGGCGACGGAGACGGTGAAGTCCGCGTCCGTCCGGATCTCGCCGGGCACGGGCGCGCACGTCACGACCTCGTAGAGCGCGACGCCACCGGCCGAGCGGGCCTGGCCGAACAGCCGGTGGACGGTGCTCAGCTCGAACGGGAGCACCCCGTCGCGAACCAGGACCGCCACGCGGTGGCGACCGTCGCGAGCGAACACGGTCATGGCCCGATCTTCGCACATGTTGTCCATCGGGCCAGTCGTCGCGGCCGTCCCGCCGTCCGATGATCGACGGCATGAACGTCCTCTGGATCCTCGCCCACCCCGATCCCCGCTCGCTCAACGGTTTCCTCGCGAAGGAGGGGTGGCGGGCACTCGCCGCCGACGGCCACGAGGTCGAGGTGTCGGACCTCTACGCGATGCGCTGGAACCCCGTCGTCGACACCGAGGGCTACGCCCACGACCCCGCCGAGCGGTTCCGGGTCGCCGCCGCCGCGAAGCACGCCTACGAGAGCGGCGCGCTGAGCCGGGACGTCCGGGCCGAGCAGGAGAAGATCGACCGGGCGGACACGGTCGTCGTCCAGTTCCCCCTGTGGTGGTTCGGGATGCCCGCCATCCTCAAGGGCTGGTTCGACAAGGTCTGGCTCCAGGGCTACGCGTACGGGCTGCGCGGTCCCGGCGGGGAGTGGATCGGCTACGGGGACGGGTTCCTCGCGGGCAAGCGCGCGCTGGCCGTCGTGACGGCGGGCGGGCCCGCGTGGTCCTACGGCGGGCGGGGCATCCACGGCGCCGCCGACGAGCTGCTGTTCCCGCTGCTGCACGGCACCCTGTTCTACGCGGGGGCGCGGGTGCTGCCCCCGCTGCTGCTCCCCGGCGCGGACCGGTTCACCCCCGAGGAGGGCGAGGGGGCCGCCGAGGAACTCCGCGGACGCCTGCGCGCCATCCCCACGACCGACCCCGTCCCGTACCGGACGCAGAACGGCGGCGACTACGACGAACGCCTCGTGCTGCGACCGGACGTGGCTCCGGGCGCGACCGGACTGGGCGTGCACCTGGCCTGACGCCGGGCGTGCGCCCGGCCCGGAACCGGTGAGCGGCCACCGCCGCTCACCGGAGACCCCTCACCCCCGTGGGTGGAGGTCCGCGCACCCCGGCACGGGCACGTCCCACACGGTCACCGGAAACCCCTCACCCCCGCGGGTGGAGGTCCGCGTACCCAGGGGCGGGCACGTCCCGCACGGCGACACCGCCGCGGACCGCGCCCGTCGTCACCAGGCCGACCCCGCCCGCCCCGGCCTCCGCGCCGTCGGTGTCGATCACCGCGAGGGACAGCGCGTTCACGCCGTGCGCGCGCAGCAGCCCGTTCGGGAGCACGAAGTCCTGCTGCGCGGCGAGGTCGCCGAGGTACTGGCCGACGTTCCACCCGTTGAGGAAGACCAGCACCCGCTGGTTCGGGGACCCGTCCGGCGCGAAGCGGAGCGCGATCGGGACGTCGTGGCCCTCGGGCAGGTCGAGCCGGAACGTGGTGCGGTGCCAGGACACCCCGGCGGGGAGCGGCACGTCCGCGAACGACCTCGACCGCTGCCACGTCCGGTCCGGGTAGCCGGGCAGGTGCCAGCCCGCGCGCTCGCCGTGCAGACCGCCGGTGTTCAGCGGCCCGCGCGCCGGGTCGGTCAGGTCCTCGCCGCCCTCCGCGCCCCGCACCCGCCACGAGATCGGCGCCGTGGAGCCGACGAGCCGCGCGCCGAAGAGCCCGCGCGGCTGCTTGAAGCGCGTGTCGTCGGCGGTCCAGTCGTCGTTGTGGCCCATGTTCTCCACCAGCACCGAGATCGTGACGGGTCGGCCCCGTTCGACCAGGCCCGGCGGGATGGTGAAGTCGCCCCTGCCCGGATCGGGGTTCACCGGCTCGGAGTCGGACTGGACGCCCCCGGCCGCCGAGCCGACGTAGTGGCCGTCGACCCACACCAGGTAGATCCCCCGCCGTCCGGTGATCGCGTTCAACGAGATCGCGGTCTCCCCGCCGGTGGGGGTGAACCTGCCGCGGTACCAGACGTTCCCGTGGTGGAACCCGTAGTCGCCGCTGTAGAGCACGGGCAGGGTCTTGGGCTTGATCGGGCTCTCGGTGGTGGTCCGGTCCGCGATCGTCCAGCCGGAGTCGTCGAACCCCGGAGCCGCCTCGGGGACGTCGACGCGGTGCCGCCACTCGGTCAGCGGCGGCAGCGCCACCGGCCGGGGTCCGGCGACCTCCCCGAGCAGGCTGCCGCTCGACGTCCGGGTGACCCGCACCCGTTCGCCGCCGACGACGAGCCGCCGCGCGGACGCCGGTCCGAACACCTCGACCTCACCGGCGCGGTCGACGTCGGCGCGCAGCCGCACGGTGCCGCCGACCGCGCTCGCGGACCGCGCGAGCGCCGTGCCGCGGACGAGGACCGTGCCGCCACCGGTGTCCAGCCGCCAGAACCGCGCGGCCTCCTCGCCGGTGGCGAGCAGCAGGAGCAGCGGCGGCCTGCCGCCACCGGACACGAGCACCCTCGCCAGGCCGGAGTGGCGGTAGTCCAGCCGCAGGTCGCCCGTGGCGGCGTCGAACGACGAGGCGACCCGGCCGTCCAGCACCCGCACCGACGGTGCGGAGGAGTACCGCAGCACGGTGGACCCGTCCTCGCCGTCCCGGCCGTGCAGCACGGCGACGTCCCGGCCGCCGACGGGCGCGTGGGTCAGGATCTCCGACGTGGACCACACGAGCCGCTGGCCGCCGAGGTCGTAGCCCGCCACGAGGATCTTCGCGTCCCGTCCGGCGATCCGGACCGGCACCCGGTAGCGGCCGTCCGGGGTGGACCAGTCCAGCGTCGTGGCGAGGTCGGCGGTGTCCGCGCGGTCGGCGTGCCGCAGCAGGACGAACTGCGTCCCGGTGTCGGGGTTGGCCCTGGCCCGCGTCCCCACCGCGGGGTCGGCGGGCACGGGCGCGGCGGACGGGTCGGTCTTCGCCAGCGGTGCCACCGAGGTGACGAAGTAGCCCTGCCGCTTGAACTCGTCGTACTTCGGCGTGAGCCGACGCCCCTCGGTGATCGCCGCGCCGTAGTCGTAGGAGGTGTAGACGTCGTTGGGCTGCGGGAGCCAGCCCCACGACGTGCCGCCGAAGGCCATGTAGTAGTTGAACACCGTCGCGCCGCTGCCCACGACGTTGGACTTGTAGAACACCCTCATGTAGTCCGGCCCGGTGAGGCGCCCGCACTTCTCGTACCCCGCGTTGGCGAGGTCGATGGCGCCCGCCTGGTACTCGGCGGCGTAGACCGGGGCGTCCTCGCGCAGGCGCCGGGTGATGCCGTCGCCCCACGGACCCCAGGTCGTGTCCGGGTTCGGGCAGTCGAAGGACTGCGGGTAGTCGTCCACGCCGGGGATCTGCACCGCGCCCTGGCCGGACGACCAGTTCGGCAGGGTGCCGCCGCAGCAGTTGTTGTGCGTGATCGGCACGTCGATGCCGTGCTCGCGGGCCGTCCGCTGCAACTGCTCCATGTACAGCGGGTCGACGTTCGCGCCGTACTCGTTCTCCACGTTGTAGGCGATGACCGAGCCGCCCCTGGTGACCTGGTGCCGGGCGATGATCGGGTCGACGCGGTCGAGCCAGTCCCGGTACGCCGCCGTGTACCCGTCATCGCTCGACCTGGCCCGACCCGGCACCTGCTTCAGCCACGCGGGCATCCCGCCGCCGGTGGTCTCGGCGTTGATGTAGGGCCCCGGCCGCGCGACCACGTACAGGCCCAGCTCCTCGGTCAGCGCGAGCAGCCGGTCGATGTCGCGGACCCCGGTGAAGTCGTACACGCCCTGCTTCGGCGAGTGGTAGCCCCAGTGGAAGTACAGCGACACCCCGTTGAACCCCGCCGCCCTGATCTTCTCCAGCACGTCGCGCCACAGGTCCGGGCTCGGCAGGCGGAAGTAGTGGAACTCCCCGGCCCACAGCAGGACCCGCTCCCCGTCGACCGTCATCGAGTACCGGTCGTAGCCGACCTCGTGGCGCTGCTGCGCGCGGTCGGGCGCGGCGTCCACCGACCGGGCCGCCGCCCCTCCCGCGACGACGGCGAGCAGCAGCGCGAGCAGCGGCGGCAGGACGCGGGTCGTGGCTCTCATCGGTCGGTCACCTCCGGTGCGGGGTCACTTCAGGGAGAACGACGCCAGGCGCAGGTCGCCGGTGAACACGAGGTAGACGTCGTGCCTGCCGCGCACCGCCTCCAGCGGCGCGGTCGTCGTCGCGTAGGTGTAGACGTCACCGGTGCTCGCCGCGGTGGCGGTGCCGATGACCCTGCCGCGCACGGGATCGCCGAGCCGGACCTCGATCGAGGCGGTGCCGGGCGCGGACCTGGCCACCGTCGCGGTCAGCCGCTTCGCCCCCCGGCCGAGGTCCACGTCGGCGAACTCGATCCACTCGCCCGCCGCCGCGCCGACGGCGTCGCCGCGGACCTTGCTCTCGTCGACCAGGTCCACGCCGGAGTAGTCGTCGAAGTCGACCGCGCGGGTGGTCGCGCCGAGGTCGCGGGCGGGGATCCGCTCGCCCCTGACCCGCACCTCGCCGCGCTGCCGCACGTCGCCGGAGGACGCGCCCACGGCGAGGTCGTGCACCGAGTCCTCCACCGCCCAGCGACCGCGGGTCACGTCCCACACCGCGAGGTCGGCGGCCTTCACCTTCAGCACGACCGTCTTCGCCCGGCCCGCGTCGAGGCTCACCCGCTCGAACGCCCTGAGCCGCTGGGCGGGTTGGTCGACGCGCGAGGTCCGCTGGTGGGTGTAGAGCTGCACGACCTCGTCGCCCGCCCGCCTGCCCGTGTTGGTGACCCGGACGCTGACGACGACCTCCCCGTTCGCGTCGACCACCGGGGACTCGACCCTCAGCCGGTCGTAGCGGAACGAGGTGTAGGACAGCCCGTGGCCGAACGGGTACAGCGGATCGCCGTCGAAGTACTGGTAGGTCCGGCGGCTCTTGACGATGTCGTAGTCGAGGATGTCCGGCAGGTCGGCCGCCGACCGGTACCAGGTCTGGGTGAGGCGGCCCGCCGGGTTGCGGTCGCCGAACAGCACGTCGGCCAGCGCGTTGCCGGTCTCGGCCCCCGCGTGGGTGGTCCACAGCACCGCCGGGACGGCCTCCTGCTCCGGGCCCGCCGTCGTGGGGTAGCTGTTCTCCAGCACCACCACGGTGTTCGGGTTGGCCTCGCGCACGGCCGCGACCAGTGCCCGCTGGCCCGCCGCGAGGCCCATGTCCGTGCGGTCGTGGTCCTCGCGGCCGTTGATGAACGGCATGCTGCCGACCACGACCACCGCGACGTCCGCCGCGCGGGCCTTGGCCGCCGCCTCGGCGACGCCGTCGCGCAGGACGTCCTTGGTGAACCGGGCCGCGCCCGCCGCCGTCGTGGCCCCCAGCGCCAGCGTGCCGTCGGCCGCCACCGTCAGGTACTCCTCGGGACCCGACCAGTCGAAGGCCTTCTCGTACCCGGCGTAGCGGATGACGACCTCGCCGCCGCCCACGTCCTCCAGCGCGAACTGCTGCTGCACGAACCAGCCGTTGGGCTGCTCCTCGCTGTTCACGAACGACGAGCCGGAGATCGTGACGTACTTGCCGTTCGCCGCGGAGCGCAGGGTCAGCACGCCCTCGCCCCAGTCGAAGACGTCCAGCTGCTCGGTCGTGCCCGCCGTGGTGCCGCCGATCCGCAGGAGGTCGCCGTCGGCGTCGGCACCCGCCGTGACGTAGCGGCCGGAGGACACCTCCTTGAGCGCGATCCGGTCGACGCCCTCGCTGCCGGACACCGCCGCACCGGCGCCCAACCGCGCCCGGACGCCGTCGATCGGGGTCACGCCGTAGGTCGTGGAGCCGGAGTACCAGTCCGTGTAGAGGGTGTCCGACAGCGGGCCGACCACGGCGACGTTCCGGTCCCGTGCGGCGTTCAGCGGCAGCGCACCGCCCTCGTTCTTCAGCAGCACCAAGGCCTTGCCCGCCGTCTCGCGGGCCAGCGCCCGGTTCGCGGGGCTGTCGACGACGTCCTCCGTGATCCCGCCGTACGGTCCGCCGCCGGGGTCGAACTCGCCGAGCCGCACCCGGACCGACAGGATGTGCCGGACGGCGGTGTCCACATCGGACTCCGCGATCAGCCTGCGCGCCAACGCGGTCTTGATCGCCGTGATCGTCCTGGCGGAGTCGGTGTTGTCGGTGGTGAAGCTGTCCACACCGGCCTTGAGGGTCGCCGCGTCCGCCGAGGGCAGGTCGGGGTAGTACTTCTGCGACTCGACCAGGTTGTTGGGGCCCGACGCGTCGGTCACGGTGAAGAGCGGTTTGTCGGTCCACGTCCTCACGACGTCGTTCACGTCGGAGTGCGCGGTCATCGGACGCCCGTTGACCAGGTTGTACGCCGTCATGACGCCGGTGGCGGCGTCGGCGGTGATCGCGGGCTTGAACGCGGCCTCGTCGTACTCGTGCTTGACCCTCGGCCGGAGCTGCGACGACGTGGTGTCGCGGCGGATCTCGTTGTTGTTGGCCAGGTAGTGCTTGAGCACCGGGGCGGTCTTGAGGTGCCGGGGGTCGTCGCCCTGGAGGCCGTGGCCGTACGCGGTGGAGATCTCCCCGGTCAGGTGCGGGTCCTCGGAGTAGCCCTCCTCGTTGCGGCCCCAGCGCGGGTCGCGCAGCAGGTTCACCACCGGTGCCCACAGCTGGAGCCCCCACACGTCGGGGTTCGCCGAGTTGAGGCCGCGCGCCTCGTCGCCGACCGCGGCGCCGACCCGCTCCACCAGTTCGGTGTCCCACGTGGAGGCGAGCCCGACCGCCTGCGGGAAGACCGTGGCCTCGGCGGTGACGACGGCGCCGCCGTCGTTGCGGTCGGTGGACCACGCGACGCCGTGCAGCGCCTCGGTCCCGGTCTTGAACGGCGCGATCCCGAGCCGCGGGATCGCGGGCTGGTACTGGTGCAGCAGCGACACCTTCTCGTCCAGCGTCAGCCGCCGCACGAGGTCGTCGACGCGGGCCTCCGGCGACCGGCTCGGATCGCGGAACAGGGGGGCCTGGTCCGCGGCGGCCGGACCCGGTGCCGCGAGCGCGACGAGGAGCGCCGCGGCCAGCAGCGGAACGGTTCTGCGCACCCTCACGACGGTCGTCCTCCCGAGTCGTTCTCGCGCACGACCACGACCACCCGGTCGCGATCGGCCTGGACGAGCACGCCCTGGACGTGCTCGGTGCCGGTACCGCCCTCGACGGAGGCCGGGGCACCGACCCCGACCAGCAGCACACGCCAGCCGGGCGGTGCCGCGTGCGCCTCGACCGTGACGACACCGCCCCGACGGGCGGTCGTGAACACCGCGTCGCCGACGGGTGTGGTCGCGGTCGTGCCGTCGGCGAGTTCGTACACGTGCAGCGTCACGCCGTCGGCGTGGTCGTAGTCCGGGCGGTCGTCGACGGCGCCCACGGGCACCACGGAGTTCGGCCGGACGAGCAGCGGGACGTCGGTGAAGCCGCAGCGGTCGGTCGTCCAGCGCGGGCCGCGCACCCGGTCACCGGTCGTGAAGCGGGTCCAGGTCCCCTCGGGGACGTAGTAGGACACCGTGCCGTCGTCGGTGAAGACGGGGGCGACCAGCAGCGAGTCGCCGAGCAGGTACTGGCGTTCGAGGTGCGTGCAGGCGGGGTCGTCCGGGAACTCCAGGACCATCGCCCGCATCACCGGCACGCCCGTGCCCACCGCCTGCCGCGCGGCCTCGAACAGGTAGGGCATCAGGCGCGCCTTGAGCTTCGTGAAGACCCGCAGGACGTCCACGGCCTCCTCGTCGAACAGCCACGGCACCCGGTAGGAGCCGCTGCCGTGCAGCCTGCTGTGCGAGGACAGCAGCCCGAAGGCGATCCACCGCTTGAACACCCCGGCGCTCGGGGTGCCCTCGAAGCCGCCGATGTCGTGGCTCCAGAAGCCGAAGCCGGACATCCCGAGCGAGAGCCCTCCGCGCAGGCTCTCCGCCATCGACTCGTAGGTGGACTCGGAGTCGCCGCCCCAGTGCACCGGGAACCGCTGGCACCCGGCGGTGGCCGACCGGGCGAACAGGACGGCCTCGTGCTCGCCGCGCCGGTCGCGCAGCACGTCGAAGACGGTGCGGTTGTAGAGCAGCGTGTAGTAGTTGTGCATCCGCACCGGGTCGGAGCCGTCGAAGTAGACGACGTCGGTCGGGATCCGCTCGCCGAAGTCGGTCTTGAAGCAGTCGACGCCCTGCTCCAGCAGCGCGTCCAGCTTCCCCGCGAACCACTCGCGCGCCGCGGGGTTGGTGAAGTCGACCAGCGCCATGCCCGGCTGCCACTGGTCCCCCTGCCACACGTCGCCGTTCGGCCTGCGGACCAGGAACCCGCCCGCGACGCCCTCGGCGAAGAGGTCCGAGGCCTGCCCGATGTAGGGGTTGATCCACACGCAGACCCGCAGCCCGCGCGCCCGCAGCCGCTCCAGCATCCCCTCCGGGTCGGGGAACGTCTCGGGGTCCCACCGGAAGTCGCACCAGTGGTACTCGCGCATCCAGAAGCAGTCGAAGTGGAACACGCTCAGCGGCAGGCCCCGCTCGGCCATGCCGTCGATGAACCCGGTCACCGTCGCCTCGTCGTAGGACGTCGTGAACGACGTGGACAGCCACAGCCCGAACGACCACGCGGGCGGCAGCGCGGGCCTGCCGGTGAGGGCCGTGTACCGGCGCAGCACGTCCTTCGGCGTGGGCCCGTGGACGACGAAGTAGCGCAGCGTCTGGCCGGGCACGCTGAACTGCACCCGCGAGACGACCTCCGAGCCCACCTCGAACGACACGGCGCCGGGGTGGTCGACGAAGACGCCGTAGCCCGCGTTCGTCAGGTAGAACGGGACGTTCTTGTAGGCCTGCTCGGTGCCCGTCCCGCCGTCGGCGTTCCAGATGTCGACGGCCTGCCCGTTGCGCGCCACCGGGCCGAAGCGCTCGCCGAGGCCGTACACCACGTCGCCGACGCCCAGGGTGAGCTGGTCGCGCACGTGGTGCTCGCCGTCGACGGTCATGAAGCCCATCGCCTTGGCACCGCTGGAGGTCAGCGCGCGACCGCCCGCGGTGAAGTCCACGCCCCACCCGTCGCCGCCGCCCACCCGCGCGGACAGCGCGCCGGAGGTGAGGACGGCGACGCCGTCCTCGTCGACCACCTTCGCGGTGGTGCCGTCCTCGACCGCCAGCTCGAACCGGGGCTCCGCGGGCACCTCACCCGCGAAGTGCGTGATCGTGACGCCGATGACGTCGGGCATCGGCGAGGAGAGGCCGATCGTGACCACCGGTCCGCGGAGCAGGTCGCCCCGGTGCCGGATCGGTGTCGTCGGCGCGTGCACGACGAGCGTGCCCTCACCCGCCACCACGTCGTGCACCTCGACCGGGTGCGCCGCCACCACACCGGGTCGCAGCTGCCAGTAGCCGTCGCTGAACTTCACCTGACCGCCCCCACCGTCATCCCCCGCGTCAGGGTTCGTTGGAAGAACAGGAAGAACACCACGGCGGGGAGGACGCCCAGGAGCGCCGACGCGCTGGTCGTCGTGGCGTCCATCATCCGCTGCCCCTGGAGGATCCCCAGTGCGACCGGCACGGTCTGGTTCTCGTCGGAGATGAGCAGCACCAGCGGGATCAGGAACTCGTTCCACGTCCAGATGAAGAAGAACACGAACAGCACGCCCAACGTCGGCCTGCTGATCGGCACGACGATCCGCACCAGGACCTGCCACCGGTTGGCGCCGTCCACCCGCGCGGCCTCCAGCACCTCGCGCGGGAAGCCGCTCAGCGTGGAGGCCAGCAGGTAGGTGCCGAACGCGGCCTGGACGATCGTGAACACGATGATCACCCCGAGCCGGGTGTCGTACAGGTCGACCTGCTTGAACAGGTGGTAGAGCGGGTAGACCAGGGCTTCCTGGGGCAGCGTGTTCGCGATCAGGAACAGGGTCAGCACCCACAGCCGCCCCCTGATCCGCCCGATGCCCAGCGCGTAGGCGTTGAGGACGGAGACCACGACCGCCAGCACCGCGACCGATCCGGCGATGACGAAGCTGTTGAGGAGCTTCGACCCGAAGTCGACGCGCTGCCAGAAGTCCACGATCCCCTGCGCGTGCACCTCGTCCGGCAGCGAGAGGGGGCCGGAGGTGGCGTAGTCGGCGGGTGACTTCAGCGCGTTCAGGACGATGATCGCGAACGGCACCAGCATGACGGCGGCGAGCGCGACGAGCCCCCACAGCACCAGGTGCGGCGCCGGGTCGCGCCGTCGCCGAGCGGTCGTCGCCATCAGCGCTCCTCCCCGCGGTTCTGCACGCGCAGGAAGGCGGTCGTCAGCACCAGGACCAGCACCGTGAGCACCGTCGCGATGGCGGCTCCGTACCCGACCTGGGTCTTCTCGAAGAAGTTCTGGAACGACGAGTACGACGGCACGGTCGTCGCCCCTCCTGGTCCACCGCCGGTCAGCACGTAGATCGGCCCGAAGACCTTCAGCGCGGCGATGGAGCAGGTCAGCAGGACCACGAACGCCTCGGGCCGGATCTGGGGGACGGTGACGTGCCAGAACCGGCCGAACCACGACGCCCCGTCGAGTTCGGCGGCCTCGTGCAGCACGGGGTCGATCCGCTGCATCCCCGCCATGAAGACGACCACGGGGTAGCCGAGCTGGATCCACGCCAGCACCCCCATCACGCTGTACAGCGCGATGTCCGGGTCGCCGAGCCAGTCCCGCGCCAGCGAGCCGAGGCCGACGGCGTCGAGGAACGCGTTGAGCGCGCCGCCCCTCGGCGCGAGGATCCAGCTCCACACGATCCCGGCGACCGCGATCGGCAGCACCTGCGGCAGGTAGACGCACGCCCGCAGCACCCCCGCGGCGCGCGGGCCGAACCGCTTGCCCACGACGTCGAACAGCGCCGCCGCGACGAGCAGCCCGGCGGCCGTCGGCAGGACCGCCATCGCGACGAGCAGTCCGACGTTGTGCCGGAACGACGCCCAGAACGCCGCGTCGGCGAAGAGCCTGCGGTAGTTCTCCAGGCCGATCCACCTCGGGTCGCCGACGCCGGACCACCGGGTGAAGCTGATGCCGACGTTCATGGCGAACGGCACCAGGACCACCGCGAGCAGGAGCACGGCTCCGGGCAGGAGGAACAGCAGGTAGGTGCCCTGGCCCCGGCCGGGTCGGCGCCGGGGTGGCGAGGGGGTGGGCTTCGCCGGGGAGGGCCGGTCCACGGCCGTGGCGACGCTCATCCGCCGAGGGTGGCGCGGTTCTCCGCGTACGGCTTCGCCACCTCGTCGAGCACCTGGTCGGGGGTGGCGCCGCCGGTGATCAGCTTCTGCGTCGCGGACACGAAGACGGCGTAGAAGCCGGGGGCGGGCCAGTCCGGGTAGTACGCGAGCCCGTCGTTCGCCACCAGGGTGTCGAACTCGTCGATCAGCGTCCGCACCGCGGGGTCGGTGGGCTGCGACCCGCCGGGCGCGACGGGGACGCCGCCCGCGTCGCGGAGCTTGTCCTGGATCTCCTGCGACAGCGTGATGTCGATGAAGTCGTAGGCCAGCTCCTTGTTCCGGGAACCCTCGGGGACGACCCACAGGTTGCCGCTCGACCCGATGCCCATCCTGCTGCCCGGCCACGGGAACGAGCCCCACTGGAAGTCCTTGATCCCGCTCTGGAGCCGTCCGCGCCACCAGGTGCCGGACACCATGATCGGGTACTTGCCCTGGATGAAGGCGACCCCCATGTCCTCGGCCTTCATGCCGCTGGACTCGGGCCCGACGTAGCCCTTGGCGACCCACTCGGCGAACGTGGTGGCGCCGTAGGTCCACGCCTCGTCGTGGAAGTCGACGTCGCCGGTGTAGCGCTGGTACCGGTCCACCCAGTCGCGGTCGGCCTTGCTCAGCGCGAGCTGGTAGAGGATCTGCTGGGCCGGGTACTCGGCGCCGCCGACGGCCAGCGGGGTGGTCCCCGCGGCGACGAAGGCGTCCATCGCCGCGGTGAACTCGGCCAGGGTGGTGGGCACGGCGAGTCCGCGCGCGGCGAACGCGTCCTCGTTGTAGTAGACGGTCACGTACTCGGCGTAGTTCGGGACGCCGAACCACTTGCCGGAGCCCATGACGCCCCGCTCGTCGTACCTGGCGGTCGTCTGGATGCCCGCCGACAGGCGCTTGTCCCAGCCGCGCGCGACGGCCTGCTCGGTCAGGTCGGCCAGCAGGCCCTGCCTGGACAGCAGGCCGGTGGTCGCGTTGCCCTTGTTGTACTCCAGGAGGTCCGGCGCCTCGTTCGAGTTGAGGACCATCGGAGCGGTCTTCTGGACCTGCTCGAAGCCCTTCTCCTCGAACTGGACCTTCACGCCGGGGTGGGTGGCCTCGAACTTCGCGATGGCGGCGTTCCAGGCGATCCCCATCGCGCTGTCCGGGCTCTCGTAGTGCCAGAGCTTGAGCGTCCCCGGATCCGAGTCGCCCGCCGACCCGCCGCACCCCGCGAGCACCGTCGTCGAGACCAGCAGCGCCGCGAGCACCCGTGCGAACATCAAGGTTTCCTCCCTGGAAGAACGCACGGGAAATGATTCCCACGCGGTCTCGATCAGTTCACACGACGCACCGCTTCGACCCTTGATTGGATGTTAGCCATCGATATTCCACAGTCAAGGGGCCTAGTGGTCGATCATTCGAACACTGCCTTGACCGGCCGCTTCCCGGTTTTGGGCAGGATTCACCGCGCGCCGCCACCGGTCGAGGGCGGCGCGTGGCGAATACTCGAAGGACAATTCGACGAATTCGATGTCGATCCGCTTCGAATTGATCGATGCGGGCCGGATTTCGCCTGCGGGAAGGGGCGGGCCGGGTCAGCCGAGCCGGATGTCGGCGACCCGGATCGGCGACGGCGTGGTGCCGGTGGAGGCCTGCTGGTACTGCACGGACAGCACGCCGTCGGTGGCGGTCCTCGACGTGTCCACGTTGACCTCGCCGAAGGCGTTCATGCCGGGCCGGTCGAACACCAGCGTCCAGTCGGTCCAGCCGCTCGCCCTGCTCGCGGCCACGATCCGCGCCCTCGGCATGATCAGGTAGGCGTTGTCCGCGCGGTCGAACACGATCTTGGTGCGCTGCGTGGAACCCGGCGCGACCGGCACCTCGCGCTTGGTCCAGGCGCCGCCCGCCCCGCGCACGAGGTGGAACGCGCGGCCGTACCGCGCCCGCTGCTGGGCGTAGTCCGACACGCACTGGGTGAACCGGCCGGGCACGTAGCTGATCACGACGTGCGGGGTGCCCGCCGAGTCGGCGGCCTGGCCCTCCTGGTTCATCAGCCCGTGGTTCGGGTCGAGCGGGTCGGCCACCAGGCCGGGCGAGCCGATCCCGACGCGCGTGCCGCCGGTGGTGCCGACCTGCGTGCCCGCGCCGTTGCGCCAGGTGCGCCCGCGGTCGTCGCTGTAGACGTAGCCGGTGTCGTGGTTGGCGAGGCCGCCGCCGTGGCACAGCACCGCCGCGTTCCCCTCGCGCCAGGTGAACGCCGCGTGCAGGCGCCCCCTCGGGTCGTAGGTCAGACCGTGCAGGTACATGTTCCTGGTGGTGGACACGACCCCGTTCGGGCCGGTCCACGAGCCGGTCGCCGACGACCACGCGCCGAGCCCGCGCCACGTGCCCCCGTCGTACTCGGCGAGTTCGTCGACCCCGTTGCCGGAGCCGCCGGTTCGGTAGCTGAACTGGAGCGCGCCCTCGGGCGTGACCACGAACCGCGGGTACGTCATCGCGCCGGGGTCGACGCCGTCGAGGGTGCGCTGCACGGCGCCGAACCGGGCGGCGGTCCAGTCGCGCGAGGACGCCTGGGACACCAGGCCCGCCTCGGACTTCACGTAGAACACCCTGCTGTTGTGGGTGTCCATCGCGACGTGCAGCCTGCCGTCTCGCGGCGAGACGCCCAGCGAGATCACGTTGTGCGAGTCGTCGACGCTGAGCTGGTGCGGCAGCACGACGGTCCGCCACGCGGTGTCCCCGGTCAGCGCCCGCCGCGCCACCACGGCGTGGCGGCTGCTGGTGTACCAGGCGGTGTACTGGTAGCCCGAGCGGGTGAGGATCGCGTCCTGCTGGAACGAGTCGTTGTTGACCAGTCCGTCGTAGGACACGAAGTACAGCGCCGACGGGTCGAGCACCGTGTCCGACAGCAGGGTGGCGCCGGGAGCCGCGGTCGCGGCGCCCGTCGGCACCAGGAGCGCGGCGGCGGCCAGGAGCACCGCCGCCGCGGCCCTGGTCCAGCGTCCGGAGGACCGCGCGGGCCCCTCGACGGTGGAGTGGTCGGTCATCACGTTCTCCTGTGGTTGGTCGACGTGGGGGATCGCGGCGAGCGGACCCACCACCCTGTTCCCCCGCGGGGGTCCCCCGTCAGCCGCCAACCGGGCGTTGACGCGGGTGGAGTCGACCTCCTACCGTGGAAAGCGCTTACCCAGCGTCGCCGACACCTCCGCCGCGTCGTGCCACCGCACCGATACCGCGTGGGAGGACTCATCGTGACGCTCAACCGACGTCGTCTGCTGGCCGCGGGCGGTGCGGGTCTCACCGCCGCCGCACTGGGCACCACCGGGACCGCCGGAGCCGCCACCTGGGAGACGCTGGTCAGCGGCTCCTTCGCCGACTACGACACCTTCCGGTCGGCGTGGAACCACCGCTACCCCTGGGGATCGGACCACAACGGCAGCGCCCGGATGTACGGCAGCGCGACCGACCGCAACCACGTGTTCCTGGAGCCGGGCGGGGTCCTCGCCATCCGGGCCACCCGCATCACGTGGGACGAGGGCACCAGCTCGGCCGACCCGCACCTGCCGATCCGCTACCACTCCGGCGCGGTGCACGCGAAGCAGCAGGTCCGGGTCAACGACCAGTTCCCCAACTGGGAGGTCAGGGGCGAGTTCCAGGCGCCCTCGGCACGGGGCACCTGGCCCGCGTTCTGGCTCACCGGAGCCAACTCCTGGCCGCCGGAGAGCGACATCCTGGAGTTCAAGGGCGACACGCGGAACTGGTTCAACACCTACCGCGACGCCGGCGGCGGCTGGTCCAGCACGATCAAGGCCGTGAGCAACCCCGGCGCCTGGCACGGCTACCGGGCGTGGATCGCCAAGGTCAACGCCACCGACGTCGACATCCACTACTACCTCGACGGCACGTGGGTGGGCCAGCACCGCGGCGCGGGCTTCGTGGACCAACCGATGTGGATCATCCTGAACCTCCAGACGGAGGGTTCGTCGGGCGATCCGGGACCGTCCTCGGACACCTACTACCGGGCCCGCGAGGTCTACGTCGGCAGGACACGGGCCTGACAGCCGATCAGCCGCCGATGCTCTGCGGGAAGCGGAAGAACCCCTCCGGGTCGTAGGCCTTCTTCACCTCGACCAACCGCTCGTAGTTCCCGCCGTAGTACGACCACCGCCAGTCCCGCAAGGCCGGATCCGGGTAGTTGACGTAGGAGTGACCGTTGGAGAGCGGGTCGATCACCGCGAAACCGCGGTCGACCCACGTGACGGCGGCGGCCAGCTCCTCCTCACCAGGGCTCGCGTCCTCCCCGATGAGCGTGTACTTGACCAGGAACCGGGCGTCGCGGTGCACGTACGCGGTGGCGTCCCGCGGCATCTCGTTCGGGACGCCGCCCAGCGCGGTGAGGGCGAGGTAGCGGAACTGGCCCGCCCTGCGGTCGTCGTCGAACACGTGCAGCGCGGCGGCGACGGCGTCGCGGCTCATCTCGGCGGAGAACATGCGGTGGCGTTCGCGCACGAAACCCTGGCGCGGCAACAGCGCCTCCGGGGTCGTGCCGACGCGCCGACGCTGCGCGGGGGTCATGTCCTCGCACCGGTAGAGGCGCAGCATGGCCTGCTCGTAGGGCAGGTCGTCGGCCTGCACCGTCGTCGGGCGGGCGCCCGCGGCGTGGCACAGCTGCTCCAGCAGCGCGTCGAACGACTCCCGCGGGCCGAAGTACCCGCCGTGCATCATGACGAACGGCGTGGCGTCCGGGGCGGCGTCCATCATCACCACGCCGATCTCGGAGCTCAGCTCCACGGGGGCGGACGCCATCCAGTGCTGCCACCGGTCGAGCACGTCGAGCGCGTCGTCCCACGCCCACACCACGGTGAAGTTCACGATCCGCGGCACGCTGGTCGGCACCACCTCCAGCCCGACGACCACACCGAAGTTGCCGCCGCCACCGCCGCGCAGCGCCCAGAACAGGTCGGGCTCCTGCTCGGCGGAGCAGTGCACGAGGGAGCCGTCGGCGAGCACCAGGTCGGCCGACGCCAGCCGATCGCCCGCGAGACCGAACTTCCTGGTCTGCCAGCCGATCCCGCCGCCGGTGGTGTAGCCGGCGACGCAGACCGTCGGGCACACGCCGGTCGCGGTCTGCACGCCGTGGCGGGCGAGTTCGGTCACCGCCTCGACGGACCGCACGCCGGGTCCGAGCCGAACCGTGGCCGAGGGCACGCCGACGTGGTCCATCCGGGACACGTCGAGGACCAGGCCCTCGGTCGTCGACCACCCGGCGAAGTTGTGCCCGCCCGCCCGCACGGTGACGTGCAGGTCGGCCCCGGCGGCGAAGAGCACCGCCTCGCGAACGTCCGAGGCGGTCGCGCAGTACGCGATCGCCAGGGGGTGGACGGCGTCGTACTCCGCGATCTGCAACTGCTTCGCGCGGTCGTACCCACCGTCCTCCGGCAGCAGCAGGTCGCCCCGCAGTCGAGGGCGCAGGTGCTCCCAGTCCATGGTTCTCCCCCAGGCGTTCGCGGACGGTGGTCAGACGACGGTGGTCTTGCCGTCGGCCGCCTGCTCGACCTTCGGGACGCTCTTGAGCGGGTAGTCCGACGTCCGCACCGAGATCTCGCCGGGCGCGAACGTGTAGGTGCCCGTGGTCTCCGCGACGATCTCGGCGTGGCCGCCGGTCAGCAGCACGTTCTTGCCCGCGAACACGTGGTTGGCGTTGCTGAGGCCGACCGCGACGACCTTCTTCTCGACGTCGCCGCCGATGATCACCTCGACCTCGCCCTTGATGTCGTGGGCCGGGCGGTCCTTGATGGTCGGGTGCAGCGTGCGGAGGGTGACCTCGATGTTCAGCACCTCGCCCTGCCCGATCTCGTCGGGCGTGGTGATGTTGATTTCGATGTCGCTTTCCTCGGGCTCCGGCTGGCGCGTCGAGCTGCTCAAGTACGTGTAACGACCCATTATCGAATCCTCACTCAGGGAAATGACATCGAGGGGACGAAGAAAACGTCCGGCGTCGTTCACGACCGTACCGGCAGGACAATGCAGGTCAACCCCTATCGGGCAACCCCTAGTCGACCCCTATTGGAGACCGACTAGGGGTCGGCACCCCACTCATTCCGCAACGGCCTCGCGACTTCTGTCGTACCGGTATCGTGCCGCTTCGATGTCATGTCGGTGCGCGATGGCCCAGTCGGTCAGCGCGGAAAGCGGAACGAGCAGTGTGCGTCCCAGATCGGTCAGTCCGTATTCGACGGTCGCGGGAACGGTGGGATACACCGTTCGGGTGACGAGGTAATCGCGTTCCAGTGCCCTGAGCGTGCGCGTGAGCATTCTTTGACTGATGTTCTCGATGTCGCGGTTCAGTTCACCGAAACGTCGTGGACCGCGCCCGAGCAGCACGACCACCAGGACGCTCCACTTGTCCCCGACCCGTCGGAGGACATCGGTGACGGGACACGCCTCGTGCTCGGACGGCTTCACCGGCAGCGGCAACTCGGCAGCGAGGACCGTAGGAACATCCGTGTGCCTATCGGACATGGATGTGCCTCCTTCCGTAGATCGTCGAAGTTACCGATGATGCAGTTGCGGACAAACAGTAACTACCGGGAGCGGACATGGGGAACGAACGCCCAAACAGCAAGACCGTCGTCATTTCGGGCGGCACCGACGGCATGGGGCGTGGGCTCGCGCTGGCCCGACTGGAGGTGGGCGACACGGTGGTCGCCATCGGCAGCAGCCCGGAGAAGGGCAAGGCGCTGCGGGCCGAGGCCGCCGCGCTGGGCGCGGCCGACCGGTTCACGTTCATCCGCGCCGACCTCAGCTCGATCACGGAGAACGAGCGCGTGGTGTCGGAGGTCGCCCGCGACCACCCGGTGGTCGACGCGCTGGTGCTGTGCGCCAACCGGCAGAGCCCGAAGCGGCTGGAGACCCCGGAGGGGCTGGAGTTCACCTTCTCCCTCTACTACCTCAGCCGCTACCTGCTGAGCCACGGCCTGCGCGCGCAGCTCGACGCCTCGGCGAACCCGGTGATCATCAACGTCGCCGCGCCCGGCATCACCATGGGCTCGGTGAACTTCGACGACCTCCAGTCGGAGGCGAAGTACGGCACGATCCGCGCCCAGGCGCAGTGCGGCCGGGCGAACGACCTGCTCGGCGTCGCGTTCGCCGAGGAGGCCAGCAGCAAGGCCCGGTACGTGCTCTACCACCCCGGCTTCACCGCCACCCTCGGCGGCACGGCGCACATGAAGCAGCCCGTGAAGGGCATCATCAAGCTGCTCAGCAAGATCGCCGCGAAGCCGGTCTCCACGGCGATCGTGCCGATGGTCGAGGCGATCGACAACCCGCCGTCGGCTCCGCTGACGGCCAACAACCAGGGCAAGCCGGTCGACCTGACGATCAAGACGTTCGACCCGGAGACGGCCCGCAGGCTGTCGAAGGTGACCCGCGAGCTGGTCGTCTCGCGCGTGCGCGAGATCCCGCTGCTGCCCGCTCCCCTCGGCGGCAACGGCGCGCACGACGTGTCGAGGTGACCTCGTGGGCCCGCGCCGTTCCCCCGGACGGCGCGGGTCCGCGGATCGCACGTTGCGCCCTCGTCACCCCAGAACGTCGAAACCGATTCCCGGTGTTTTACCGTGGTCGAAAACTGCTTGCCCCGTCGAGCGGCCTGTGACATCGCGTTAACACCATTTTGTGCATTAGGCCATTCGAGTGATCCTGGGGGGAGGCTTCTCAGCCTTAACATGGCCTCTGTACTGTGAGATTGACCGATGGCGTCGGCGAGGACGTGACTGCTGAGCTTACGAGATCGGCAGCTCGGCCCCGCGCAGTGTTGCGCTGACAACTACTTCCTCGTCGAACGCCGAAACGTGGCGCTCACTGGGGGAGTTCCGCAGTTGATTGAGAGAGAAAAAGAAATAGCCGCGCTGCGCACCGTATTGCAGGACGCGACGCAGGGCAGAGGTGGCGTGGCAGTGGTGAGCGGTCCTGTCGCGAGTGGCAAGACCGAACTTCTCCACACGTTCGCGCAGTGCTCTGCCGATTCCGGCGCACTGGTGTTGAGCGCGACCGCGTCGCGGGCCGAGCAGTCAATGCCGTTCGAAGTCATGGCACAGCTGTTCCAACCCGTGTCGCAATCCGAGGAAAGTCGACGGTGGACCAGCGGTCTGATCAGTCCGGAAATGTGCGGGAAAGCGCTCGCGGAATCGGACGGAACGGCCGCGGAGAAGTCCTCCGCACAGGTGATGCAGGCGCTGTGGATGATCCTGACGAACCTGGCGGCGGACCGGCCCGTCGTCATCGTGGTGGACGACCTCCAGCACGTCGACGAACTGTCCCGCGACTGCCTGCTCTACCTGGCGCGCAGGCTGCGGTTCAGCCGCGCGCTGATGGTCCTGACCGAGCAGACCGGCCCGCAGCACCGCTACCAGGCGTTCCACGCGGACCTGCTGCGCCAGCCGCACTGCAAGCGGATCAAGCTCGCGCCGCTGTCCGAGGACGGGGTGCGCGAGCTGCTGCGGGAGCGCGTCGGCGAGGAGCGGGCCGCCCGCCTCGCGCCGAAGGCCCACGAGCTGACCGGCGGCAACCCGCTGCTGGTCAACGCCGTCCTGGAGGACCACCTCACGGGCGTGGCCGACGGTTCCGGCGACCTGCTGCTGGGTGACGCGTTCGGCGAGGCGGTCCTGTCCTGCCTGCACCGCGGCGACCCGCTGCTGCTGGAGGTCACGAGGGCCGTGGCGGTGCTCGGCGGCGCGGGCGGCACCGAGCTGATCAGCGCCGTGCTGGACACGAGCGCGGAGACGGCGGCGCAGCACGTCCAGGCGCTCAACGGCATCGGGGTGCTCTCGCACTGGCAGTTCCGGCACCCGGCGGCGGCGCGGGCGGTGCTCGACCACGTGACGGTCGAGGAGCGGTCCCGGATGCACGTGCGGGCCGCGACGCTGCTCCAGCAGGACGGGTCGCCGAACGAGACCGTGGCCAGGCACCTGCTGGCCGCCGGCGCACCGCTGCCGCCGTGGGCGGTCGAGGTGCTCCGCGACGCCGCGGAGCAGGCCCTGTTCGGCGACCAGACCACCACCGCGGTGGCCTACCTGGAGCTGGCGTCGTCGATCTGCGTCGACGAGCAGGAGCGCGGCGCGATCATGGCGCTGCTGACGTCGATCGAGTGGCAGCTCGACCCGTCCACCGCGTCCCGGCACCTGCCGAGGCTGATCTCGTCGGTGTGGCAGCGGCAGCTGGACCAGCAGCACGCGATGACGATGCTGCGGTACCTGCTGTGGCACGGGCGCTTCGACGAGGCCGAGGAGACGATGTACCACCTCGACCGGCTGCCCGTGCAGGGCGATCCGGTCAGGGCGGCGGAGATCGAGTTCCTGCGGATGTGGCTGGCCTACTCCTACCCCCCGCTGGCGGCGCGGTTCGCGCGGCCGGCGGCGGTGGAGCGGACCGTCCCCGTGGCGCTGAGCACGAGTCCGCAGCACCAGGCGGCGAACGTGCTGGCGACGATCCTGTCCGGCCGGGTGGACGACCAGCTCGTGGCGAAGGCGGAGCAGCTCCTCCAGAGCTGCCAGCTCCGGGACTCCACCCTGGAGCCGTTGACGACGGTGTTGACGGCCCTGGTGTACGCCGACCGCATCCCGCTCGCGGCGCAGTGGTGCGACTCGCTGCTCGGCGAGGCCTCGGCGCGGCGCGCGCCGACGTGGCAGGCGGTGCTGTCCAGTTCCAGGGCGGAGATCTCGCTGCGGCAGGGGGACCTGCCCGCCGCGGCGGAGCACGCGCGGACCGCGCTGGCCAGCGTGTCGCAGGAGCGCTGGGGTCCGAGCATCGGGTCGCCGCTGGCGAGCCAGCTCCTGGCGGCGACCGAGATGGGCGACTTCGGGGAGGCTGCGCGGGTGCTGGCGCAGCCGGTGCCGAACTCGACCTACGAGAGCCGCTACGGCCTGTACTACCTGCACGCGCGGGGCCACTACTACCTGGCGACCGGTCGGCCGCACGCGGCGCTGAACGACTTCCAGGTGTGCGGCGACCTCATGGTCAAGTGGTCGGTCGACCTGCCGGAGCTGGTGCCGTGGCGGCTGGACGTGGCGGAGGTGCACCTGCGGGTGAACAACCGCGACCAGGCCGTCGCCCACGTCGAGGACCAGTTGGCGCGCATCCCGACCACCCCGTCGCGCACCCGCGGGATGGCGCTGCGGCTGCTCGCGGAGGCGGGTGACGTCGACTCGCGGCCGAGGCTGCTGGCCGAGGCGTGCGACGTGCTCCAGACCGTGGGAGCGCGGTTGGAGCTGGCGAAGGCGCTCACGGACCTCAGCGAGGTCCACAACACGACCGGCGAGCTGGACCGGGCCAGGATGGTGGCGCGGCGCGCGTCGAGCATGGCGAAGGCGTGCCACGCCGAGCCCCTGCTGGAGCGCGGCTCCAGCAGGCAGGTCGAGCAGCACTTCGCGGGGCGGCCGGACGTCATCGAGATCTCCGGCGCGGGCGGCACGTCCACGCTGAGCGACGCGGAACGCCGGGTCGCCACGCTGGCGGCGCAGGGCTACACCAACCGCCAGATCGCCAGGCGGCTGTTCATCACCGTCAGCACGGTGGAGCAGCACCTGACGCGGGCGTACCGCAAGCTCAACGTGAACCGGCGCACGGACCTGCCGATCGACATCGAGGTGATGACGGTCGACAGCGCCTGAAGGCGTTGACGTGGGACGGGGGCTGGACCGGGATCACCGGTCCAGCCCCCGTTCCGCCGCTGCCGCGCGGGGTGTCACCTCACTGGAGGCGGAACTCCTCGTCGATGAAGTCGAACACCTCGTCCAGGCTCGCGCCGTCGAGGTCGAGGCCACCCGGCTCGGCGTCGCCCCTCACCGCGGCCAGCAGGGCTTCCAGCCGGTCCACGAGCCGCACGCGCGCGTCCTCGCCGACGTCGGCCAGGCCCTCCTCGATCCGGTCCAGCTCCGCGAGCGCCGACGTGCCCGCGTCGACCAGCAGCTCACCGCCGAGGTGCGCCGCCACCGCGACCGGTGTCGGGTGGTCGAAGACGAGCGTGGTCGGCAGCCGCAGACCGGTCTCCGCGCCGAGCCTGTTGCGCAGCTCGACCGCCGTCAGGGAGTCGAGGCCGAGTTCGAGGAACCCGCGGTCGGGCTCGATCGCCTGCGGCGAGCCGTGTCCGAGGACGTCCGCGACGTGGGTCCGCACCAGCGTGAGCAGCACCCGTTCCTGCTCGGCCCGTGCCAGTCCGGCGAGCCGCCCGGCGAGGGACGTCTCCTCCTCCCCCGCCGTCCGCGCGGTCACCGCTCGCCGGGACGGCGTGGCGACGAGTCCGCGCAGCAGGGCCGGGACGGGACCGGCGGAGAACGCGGCGAGGTCCAGCCTGGCCGGGACCAGCGTGGCCGCCGACGAGCCGAGGGCCGCGTCGAACAGGGCCAGCCCCTCCTCCTCCGACAGCGCGCCCATGCCCGCGCGCGCCATCCTCGTGAGGTCCACCTCGGACAGTCGACCGCCCATGCCGTCGCGTTCGGCCCACAGGCCCCAGGCGAGCGACACGGCGGGCAGGCCGCGCGCGACGCGGTGGTGGGCGAGCGCGTCCAGGAACGCGTTGCCCGCCGCGTAGTTCGCCTGCCCCGGTCCGCCGAACGTCGCGGAGGCCGAGGAGAACAGGACGAACGCGGCCAGGTCCCGCGTCAGCTCGTGCAGGGCCAGCGCCGCGTCGACCTTGGGGCGCAGCACCCGGTCGAGCCGGTCGCGGGTCAACGTCGACACGACGCTGTCGTCGTTGATCCCGGCGGCGTGCACCACGACCGTGAGCGGGTGCTCGGCGGGCACGCGGCGCAGCAGATCGGCCACCTGGTCTCGGTCGGCCACGTCGCACGCGGCGACGGTGACGGCCGCGCCCAGCCCGGTCAGCTCGTCCCGCAGCTCGGGCATCCCGGCCGCCTCCTCGCCGCGGCGACCGGTCAGCAGCAGGTGCCGCACACCGAGGTCGGCGACCAGGTGGCGGGCCAGCAGCCTGCCGAGGCCGCCGGTGGCGCCGGTGACCAGCACCGTGCCGTCCGGGTCGAGGACGGGTCGGGTGGCGGTGGCCGCGACCCTGGCGAGCCGGGGCACGAACACGCTCCCGGCCCGGACCGCGAGCTGCGGCTCGTCCGCGGCCAGCGCCGAGGGCAGGACGGCGGTCGAGGCCGGGTCGTCGTCGAGGTCCGCCAGCACGAACCGGCCGGGGTGCTCGGCCTGCGCCGAGCGCAGCAGGCCCCACACGGGCGCGAGGGCCGGGTCGGTGACGTCCTCGTCGTCGCGGACGGCGACCGCGCCGCGGGTCACGACGACGAGCCGCTCCCCGTCGGGCCGGTCGTCGGCGAGCCAGGACCGCACGGCGTCGAGCACGTCGTGCAGCGCGCCCGCCTCCAGGACCGTGCTGCCGGGGTCGGTCCCGGTGACCGCGATCTCCGACCACTCCACGCGGTACATCGAGTCGAGGGCGTCAGCGGGCGCGTCGAGCACGCCCAGTTCGACGGACTCGGCCGACAGGACGACGGCACCGCCGTGGTCGCGGGCCACCAGGGCACCGCTCGCGGACCGGCTCACCGCGAGCCGCGTGGCGCCGGTCGCGAACAGGCGCACCCCGCGCCACGCCAGCACCTCGAAGCCTTCGAGCAGACCGGGGTGCAGGCGGAACCCCTCCACCCCGACGTCGTCGGGCAGCGCCACCTCGACCGGCGGCAGCCACTCGTGCTCCGCCTCGGTCGCGGGGCCGCGACCGAGCGAGCCGGTGGCGTTGCGGACCCACGTGCCGCCGACGTGCGAGGAGATCGTGAGCACCCGGTCGGCGTCCACGCGGACCTGCACCCGCGCCGGGACGACCAGCGGGCGTTCCACGACCAGTTCGGTGATCACGTCGCACCCGACCTCGTCGGCCGCGCGCCACGCCAGTTCGAGGGGCACGCCGCTGCCGGCCAGCGACACCGCGCCGGTCAGCAGGACGCCGTCGTCCCCGGCCAGCACGACCGGCGCGTCCAGGTCGACGCCCGACCCCTCGGAGGCGTTGCGCAGCCAGAACCTCTCGCGGGCGAACGGGTACGTCGGCAGGTCGACCCGGCGACCGCCGGTGAAGTCCCACTCGACGGGCACGCCGTCCACGTGCAGCGCCGCCAGTGCCGCCAGGAGCGTCCGCTCCTCCGGCTTCCCCTTGCGCAGCAGCGGAACCGCGACCGACGGGTCGATCCCGGAGTCGGCCACCATCGCGGTGAGCACGCCGTCCGGGCCGAGTTCCAGCACCCGCGCGACACCCAACCCGGCCAGGGTCGTGACGGCGTCGAGGAACCGCACCGGCCGGCGGACGTGCCGCACCCAGTACTCCGGCGAGCACAGCTCGGCCGCCGTCGCCGGGGCGCCGGTCACGGTGGACACGATCGGGATCGTCGGGTCGGTGAAGGACAAACCCTCCACCACCGCGCGGAAGTCCTCCACCACCGGTTCCATCA
>NZ_DASUSQ010000092.1:0-60147 GCF_036375055.1 Umezawaea sp. | reverse complement strand
CGGTCTCGGTCGATCCCGCGCTCTCCCCACCACGCAACGCCGTCGAACGCCGCTTCCGGAGAACCAGGACGTGGCGAGGCCCGGCCACACGACAGGACGAGTCACCAGAGAGCTGCGAGGCCGGGTGACGCCCGCGCGCGGTGATCACGTGGTTGACGACCCCGAACCCCACCACACGACCCGAACCCCGCACAGCCCCAGCGGTCGGTCACGGCCGCAGCCGGTCCCGCAGCGCCCGCGCCACCCGACCCATCAGCGCCTCGGCCTCCGGCTGGGCGGAGGCCGCCACCCGCGACTCGGTCAGCGCCGCGACGACGAACGCCCGCCCGTCGTCGTGCTCGACGACCCCGGCCTCGTGCCGCAGGTTCAGCAGCGTGCCGGTCTTGGACGACCACGTCGACGAGTCGGACGTGAAGTCCGGTGCCAGCCGCTGCCGCAGGACGTTGTGCGCCAACAGGTCCCGGACCCGCGCCGCCACGCCGGGGTCGACCCTCGTCGGCGCCCACAGCTCCTGGAGCAGGTCGGCGAACGCCCGCGCGGTGCCCGAACTGGCGCGGCTCACGTCGAGCTGCGGCACCGGGTGCCCGCGGCCCGCCGTGCGCGCGCCGATGGCGAGCGTGTGGGCCAGGTGCACCTCGGCCGGGTCGAAGCGCTCGGCCGGGGTGTCGGTGAGGTCGCTGATCGGGTGCCGCACCGTGATCCCGCGCAGCCCCAGCGCGCGCAGCCGGCGGCCCACCTCGGCGGGCGGTGTCAGGGCGAACAGCGCGTCGGCGGCGGCCCCGTCGCTGATCGACGTGCTCAGGTAGACCAGGTCCTCCACGGCGACCGAGGCCGGGTGCCGGAACCTGCTCAGCCCCGGCGGCCCCGCCACGTCGGGGTTCCCCGGCCGCACCGCGACCTGCTCGGCGCCGTCCAGCTCGCCGGTGCGGACGCGGTCGAGCGTCGCCACGGCCAGCGGCACCTTCACCAGTGACGCCAGCGGGAACTCCACGTCGGGGTCGATGCCGACCTCGTCGCCGGTGTGCAGGTCGCGCACCAGGAACGAGCCGCGCAGGCCGCCGTCGTCGAGTTCCTCGCGCAGCGCGGTGACGAGGCTGTCGTCGTTCACGCCACCCCCTCCGCGCCGAGGCACCGCGCGACCGGGCCCGCGAGGGTGGTGCGGATGCGGTCGGCGTCGTCGCCGATGGCGGCGGTGGCGTCGTAGCCGCGGGCCAGGACGAGGCCGCCCACCGGGCGCCAGTGCAGGTCCAGCTCGTCGGCCTGGGCCGCCGGGCACAGCAGCAGGTCGGTCGACCCGAGCACCTCGGCCACGGCCGACGTCAGCGAGCCCGCCACCGCGACCTGCGACGGCCGCAGGCCGAGGGCGTCCCGCGCCCGCACGATCCGGTCCCGCACGTGCGGCACGTCGTCCTCCGGTTGCAGCCACACCCGCCGCGCCGCCCGCCCGCCCCGACCGGGCCGCAGCGTGTCCAGGTACACCGTCGCCGCCTCCACCGGCCGCGCGCTCGCCACGCCCAGCGGCACCGACCACGTGCCCTCCTCGGCGGGCACCGCCGTCAGCGCCACCCGCACCTCCTGGTTGCGGACCAGTTCGGCCCGCTCGGCCGGTGCGGCGGGCCGCAGGTCCAGCACGACGCCGCGGGCCCGCGCGTCGGCGTCCAGCCTGGCCAGCGTCCTGGTGCCGCACGAGTCGGGCACCGCCAGCCGCAGCGGGCGCCGTCCCGCGCGCCGCGCGTCGTGCTCCAGCGCCTCGGCCGCCTGCACCACGCGCTTCGCGGCGGGCAGCACGTCCAGCCCGAACGGGGTCAGCTTCGCGCGCCGGGGCGCCCGGTCGAACAGCCGTCCGCCGAGGGCCTCCTCCAGCGCGGCGATCCGGCGGCTCGCCACCGACTGCGGGATCCGCGCCGCCGCCGCGCCGAGCGTGAAGCTGCCGCGCTCGCTCACGCTGACGAACGCCCTGCACGCTCCGACCAGGTCCACGACCACAGCTTATGACGGAAACGCATCAAACTGGTCATCCTCGTCTTCGACGGCATGGCTCCGCGGTGGTGAGACTGCTCCCGACAGTCCGAACCACCACGAGGGGGAACTCCGGTGATGAACGACCTGGCACGCCGCGTGCTCGCGGCGGCGCTCGCCGCGACCGCGCTGACCGCCTGCTCCACGGCCGAGGGCGCGGCACCCGCGACGTCGTCGGCCACCACGACCACCACCGACCGCTCGGCCGCCGACTTCGCGGAGCTGGAGAAGGCGTTCGACGCGCGGCTGGGCGTCTACGCGATCGACACCGGCACCGGTCGCGAGGTGGCGCACCGCGACGGCGAGCGCTTCGCCTACGCGTCCACGCACAAGGCCCTGTCCACGGCGGCCGTGCTCCGGGCCAACACGCTGCCCGAACTGGAGGAGGTGGTCACCTACACCGCGGCCGACCTGGTGGCCAACTCGCCGGTCACCGAGAAGCACGTGGACACCGGCATGACGCTGCGCGAGGTCGCCGACGCGGCGATCCGGTACAGCGACAACACCGCCGCGAACCTGCTGTTCCGCGAACTGGGCGGTCCGGCGGCGCTGGGCGAGGCCCTGCGGGCGATCGGCGACACCACCACGCACGTCGACCGGCTGGAGACCGAGCTGAACGACACGGCCCCCGGCGACGTCCGGGACACCAGCACGCCCCGCGCGCTCGCCACGAGCCTGCGCGCCGTGGCCGTGGACGACGTGCTGCCCGCCGAGAAGCGCGAGGTGCTGGTGGACCTGCTGCGCCGCAACACCACCGGTGACAAGACGATCCGGGCGGGGGTGCCCGACGGGTGGGTCGTCGGCGACAAGACCGGCAGCGCCGCCTACGGCACGCGCAACGACATCGCCGTCGTCTGGCCGCCCGGCCGGGCCCCGGTCGTGCTGGCCGTGCTGACCGACCGGGACACCGTCGACGCCACGCGCGACGACGTGCTCCTGGCCCGTGCCACCGAGGTCGTCGTGGACGCGCTGGGCCTGGCGTAGCGGCGCCCGCGCCGGTCGGGCCCACCGGCCCACCGGCGCGGGTCGTCGGCGCGAGGTCGGCTCACCGGTGGGTGAGGACGTGCGCCACGACGGCCTCGGCGATGTCCGCCAGCGGCAGCACCCGGTGCACGAGGCTCGTGTCGATGGCGGCGGCGGGCATGCCGAAGTGCGCCGAGCTGGCCTCGTCCTGCGCGAACACGGTGCCGCCGCAGTGGGAGATGGCGCGGATGCCCGCCTGGGCGTCGGTGCCCCGCCCGGTGAGCACGACGGCGAGCGCGCGAGGGCCGCAGGTGACCGCCAGCGTGGCCAGGAGGAGGTCCGCCGACGGGCGGGCCGGGGGCAGCGCGCCGGAGTCGATCAGGCCGAGGCGGGCCTCGGAGGTGACCAGCAGGTGCCGGGCCGGTGGTGCCACCAGCACCGTCCCCCGTCGCAGTTCGTCGCGGTCGTGGGCCGCACGGACCTCCAGCGCGGTGCGCTCGTCGAGGATCCGCGCCAGGTAGCTCGGGTGTTCGGGGCTCTGGTGCTGGACCACGAGGAGCGCGGCGGGGAGGTCGGCGGGCAGCGGCCCCAGCGCCGCGGACAGCGCGGCCAGGCCACCGGCCGAGGCGACCAGCGCCACGACGGGGAAGGTGAGCGCGTAGGGGTCGGACCGGACGCTCATCGCGGTCCGCTCCCCGGTGCGCACCGGATCGTCCTGCTGTGCGTCATGGGGCCATCATCCCGCAGACCGCGGCCGGGTCGGACCCACCGCGCTGGGTCCACAAGCGACGCCGTCGCGCACGGTCCCGAGCGACCACGGGGCCGCGGTGGACCGGTGCGGGTTTACCCGCTCGCCGGATGGGGAATTCCCCGGGAGAACCGTTGCCGCACAAAAGGACGGAACAGCTCATGGGACTCGACGACAAGATCGACGCCAAGGCCGAGGAGCTCAAGGGCCACGCCAAGGAGGGCGTCGGTCGCGCGACCGACGACGAGCAGCTCGAGGCCGAGGGCAAGGGCGACCAGGCCAAGGGCAACCTGAAGCAGGCGGCCGAGAAGGTCAAGGACGTCTTCAAGAGCTGACGTCCCGACCCAGGCCGACACCACCTCGAACGTCCGGAGGGCTACCAGTGGACAGCACGGCACCACGAGCGTTGAGCAGGCCGAGGAACAACCGCAAGATCGCGGGCGTGTGCGCGGGGCTCGCCGAGCGGTGGGGCATGGGGGCGGGCACGGTCCGGCTGCTGTTCGTGCTGTCCTGCCTGCTGCCCGGACCGCAGTTCGTCGTCTACCTCGCGCTGTGGGCCGTCCTGCCCTCGCGCTGAACGACCGGGGGACCACCCCCGCGGCACCACCGGCCCCGGACCTCGTCCGGGGCCGGTCCCGTGTCCGCCGAACCTCGCTGAACCGCGGTGGAACCCCGCTGAACCCCGACGCGCGCACCCTCTGCCCAGACGTGGCCACCAGGCCACCGGGACGAGAGGGGAACCGTGACCACCACCGCATCCCAGCCCGCGGTCGGGGTGACCGGGCTGCGCAAGGCCTTCGGCGACCACGTGGTGCTCGACGGCATCGACCTGGAGGTCGAGGCGGGAACCGTCTTCGCACTGCTCGGTCCCAACGGCGCGGGCAAGACCACCGCGATCCGGATCCTGTCCACGCTGATCGGCGCCGACGGCGGCGAGGTGAGCGTCGCGGGCCACGACCTGGCCGCGAACCCCGACGGCGTCCGCTCCGCGATCGGCGTCACCGGCCAGTTCTCGGCGGTGGACGACCTGCTCACCGGCGAGGAGAACCTGGTCCTGATGGCGGACCTCCGCCACCTCGGCCGGGTGGAGGGCAGGCGGCGCACCGCCGAGCTGCTCGCCCGGTTCGACCTCGTCGAGGCCGCGCGGAAGCGGGTCGCGACCTACTCCGGCGGCATGCGCAGGCGGCTCGACCTCGCGATGACGCTGGTCGGCGACCCGAGGGTCATCTTCCTCGACGAGCCGACCACCGGTCTCGACCCGCGCAGCCGCCGCACGACGTGGCAGGCCGTCCGCGAACTCGTCGCCGACGGCGCCACCGTCCTCCTGACGACGCAGTACCTGGAGGAGGCCGACGAGCTGGCCGACCGGATCGCCGTCCTCGACCGCGGCAGGGTGGTCGCCGAGGGCACCCCGGCCGAGCTGAAGCGCCGGGTGCCCGGCGGGCACGTCCGCCTGCGGTTCCCGGACACCGCCGGTCTCGCAGCGGCGTCCGCGCTGCTCGGCGGGGTGGTCCGCGACGAGGGCGAACCGGTCCTCCAGGTCGTGGGCGACGGCGGTGCGGGCTCGCTGCGCGACCTGCTCGACCGGCTGGACCGCGCCGGGATCGACGTCGCCGAGCTGTCCATCCACACACCGGACCTCGACGACGTGTTCCTCGCCCTCACCACCCGGTCCACCCCCGAGCAGGAGGGCGCCCGATGACCACGACCTCCCACGCCGTGACCGACTCGGCGACGATGCTGCGCCGCAACCTGCGGCACGTCCTGCGCTTCCCCGACGTGCTGGTCATGTCCCTCGGGCTGCCCGTCATCCTGCTGCTGCTCTTCGTCGGGGTGTTCGGCAGCGCGCTCGGCGCGGGCCTCGGCGGCGCCGCGCGCGGCGGCGACTACGTCGACTACCTCGTGCCGGGGATCATCACCATGTCCGTGGGGTACGGGGCCACGACGACGGCGCTCGCGGTCAACAAGGACATGACCGAGGGCGTCATCGCCAGGTTCCGCACCATGGCGATCTTCCGCCCGGCGGTCCTGGTGGGCCACGTGGTCGCCGCCGCCGTCCGGACGATGGTGAGCACGGGCCTCGTCATCGCGGTCTCGCTGCTGCTGGGGTTCCGGCCCGCCGCGGGGCCCGCGGGGTGGTTCGCGGCCATCGGCGTGCTCGCGCTGCTGGTCCTCGCGCTCACCTGGCTGGCGGTCGCGATCGGCCTCGCGGCCCGCAACGCGGAGGGCGTCAGCCTCTTCACCCTCCTCGTCCAGGTGCTGCCGTTCACCAGCAGCGCGTTCGTGCCGCCGGACTCGATGTCGGGGGTGCTGCGCTGGTTCGCGGAGAACGAGCCGTTCACCCCCGTCATCGACACGATGCGGGGGCTGCTGCTGGGCACGCCGGTCGGTGGCAGCGCGGTCGCCGCGGTCGCGTGGTGCACCGGTCTCGCGGTGGCCGGGTTCCTCTGGGCGACGGCCCTGTTCAGGCGTGATCCGACGCGGTAGCCGGGGTTCCCAGGACCGCGAGGACGGCCTCCGCCAGGTCGCTGTCGTCGAGGCGGGCGTAGGTGGACACCGCGTCCTCGTACGCCCGCCGGTCGGCCCGCCGCGCGGCCCGCCGCGCGCGGGCGGGGGACATGGTGGGCTGGAACCCGCACGGGAAGCGGAGGCGCTCGGCCAGCGCGACCATCCGCGCTCCCGCCGCCGCGGCCCGCTCGTCGCCCGAGCGCTCGGCGAGGTCGAGCCGCACGACGGCCAGCGCCAGCAGCACCGCGCCGTGGGCCGGGAACTCCGCGAAGGGCATCGCCGACACCCCGGCCCGCCGGTCGAGCAGCGCCACCAGCGCGTGCGGCAGCCGGTCGACGACGTCCGCCACCCGATCGGCCGCGCCGCCGTAGGCGTGGGCGACCACGGCGGCGGACTGGACCTCCAGCGGCCACGGCTCCTCGTCGGCGGGCACGTCCAGCAGACCCGTGGTCCTGAGCCGGTCGACCGCGCGGCGCCACAGGTCCAGCCCGGCCTCGGCGTCGCCCCGTGCCAGTGCGATCTCGGCGCGGGCGCCGCGGTCGAACATCAGCACGTCGAGGGTGTCGTCCTCGCCGTCGAGCACCGCCTGCTCCAGCCAGCGCTCCGCCTCGTCGAAGGAGCCGCACTGGAGGTTGGCGAGCACCAGCGCCCACCGCACGCGGGCCGCGCTGGTGCTCGTGCCCAGGTGCTCCAGCACGGGCAGCATGGCCGTGAAGTGCTGCCTGGCCTCGTCGCCGCGGTCGAGCCTCAGGCACAGCTCGCCGATCCGGGAGTGGGCGACGGCCCGCAGCCAGGGCGTGTCCGCGTGCTCGAACGCCGCGAGCATCCGCCTCGCCGAGACCAGCGCCGCGTCGAGGTGGTTGGCCTGCTCCCGCGCGTAGCTGGCGGTGCTGTCGGCCATCCCGGCCACCAGGCGGTTCCCGTGCTCGCCGAGCGACTCCGCGGTGGCGCCGCCGTCGACCGTCGCGCGCAGCACGGCCTCCACCGCGCGGACGGGCGTGGTCGGAGCGACCGGTGGCAGGCGGCGGAGGACGAACAGGGCGCGCAGCGGGCTCGGGCCGCGGGCGAGGAGGTAGGCGGTCAGCGCGCTCAGCACCGCGGCCGTCCTGGTCACCTCCACGAACTCCGGGTCGGGGCGGAAGTGCGAGAGCACCCGCAGCGGGTCGCCGGTCAGCGTCGCCATGCGGGTCAGGTTGGACTCGATCGTCCACAGGCTGCCCAGCACGGCGGCCGTCGCCGCGACGGTGGGGCCGTCCTCCCGGTCGACGCCGAGGCGCAGCGCCCGCACGAGGTTGTCCTGCTCGGGCCGGATCAGCCGGAGGCCGCGGGAGAGGTCGGCCCCGAGCAGCGACTCGTGGTGGGCGAGGCCGAAGTCGCGGGCCCAGCCGAGGAAGCGGTCGGTCGCCGCGTCCGCCCCACCGGCCTCGTGGAGGCGGGCGGCGCTGAACTCGCGCACCGTCTCCAACATCCGGAAGCGCGCGTCCGTCCCGTCGTCCGACACCGCGAGCAGCGACTGGTCGACGAGCCGCTCCAGCACCGGCACGGCGTCCCCGCCGAGCACGGAGCGCGCGGCGTCCGCGCCGAAACCGCCGGGGAACACCGACAGCGCGCGCATCGCGGCCCGCGCGGCGGGGTCGAGCAGCGCCCAGCTCCAGTCGATGACGGCGTGCAGCGTGCGGTGCCGCTCCGGGGAGTCCCGCGCCCCGCCGCGCAGCAGGCCGAGCCGGTCGTCCAAGCGGCGCGCGACCTCGGTGACCGACATGACCCGCACGCGGGCCGCCGCCAGCTCCACGGCGAGCGGCAGCCCGTCCAGGTGCCCGCACAGCTCCCGCACCACCGCGTCCGGCAGGTCGACTCCGGGCCGCACCGCCCTCGCGCGCTGCCGGAACAGCTCGACCGCCGTGGACGGGCTCAGCGCGGGCAGCGGGTACACCGACTCCGACGACAGGCCGAGCGGGGCGCGGCCGGTGGTGAGCACGCGGACGTCCTCGGTCGCGGCCACCAGCGCCCGCACGAGTTCGGCGGCCCCGCGCACGACGTGCTCGCAGTTGTCCAGCACCAGCAGCACCGGGCCGCCGCCGAGCGCGGTCACGACGGCGGCGACGTCCCGCCCGGCGGTGGGCCGACCGAGCTGGCCGAGCCCCGACTCGCCGCCGCCGAGGACGGCCGCGACCTCCGCGACGACGTCGCTCTCGGCCGTGACGCCCGCGAGCGCGACGAAGTGCACGACCCGCTGCTCCGCCCGACGGCTGACGGCGTGCGCGAGGCGGGTCTTGCCCAGCCCGCCCGCTCCGACGATCGACGTGACGCGGGACGTGCGCAGCAGGCCGGTCACGGCGGCGATGTCGGCCTCGCGGCCGAGCAGCGGGTTGGGGTCGTGCGGCACGCGGTGCCGGACCGCGGGGGCGTCACCGCGCAGGAGCCGCTCGTGCACGGCCCGCAGCTCGGGACCGGGGTCGCTGCCCAGCTCCTCGCGCAGCGCCCGCCGGTACGTCTCGTACCTGGCCAGCGCCGTGGACGGCCCGAGCGTCTCCGCCTCGCAGCGCAGCAGCTCGGCCAGCACCTCCTCGTCGCGCGGGCGTTCGCGGGCGAGGTCGGTGAGGGGGTGGGCCGCCTCGGCGCGGCGACCCAGCCTGGCCAGCGCGAGCGCGCGGGACCGCACCAGCGACCGGAAGGTCGACGCCCGCTCCGCGCGCAGGTCGGACAGCGGGTCGTGGCGGTCGGCGTCCCAGGCCGCGGGCCCGTCCCACAGCGCGAGCCCGGCCTCGGCGTGGTCGAGGGCCGAGGAGTGGTCGCCGGTCCGGGCGTGCCGGGCGCTCGCGGCGGCCCTGAGCAGGATGGCGGAGGCGTCGACCTGGTCCTCGCCCAGCGCGAGCCGGTAGCCGACGGGGGTGGTGACGATGACCTCGGACCCCAGCCGCGCGCGGGCGTGGGAGACGAGGACCTGGAGGGCCTTGGGCGGGTTCTCCGGCCGCTCGTCCGGCCAGAGCCCCTCCACGAGCCGGGCCGTCCCGCAGCCCGAGCGCAGGTCGCCCGCGAGGAGCGCGAGCAGTCCGCGCAGCCGCGGCCTCGTGATCTCCTCGCCGCGGTAGGCCACCCGTGACAGCAGGGCCAGCTCAGTGGTCACCGGACCAGGGTAGTCAGCAGGGCCGGGCACGGGGACAACCCGGACGGCCCAGCGCGAGCACACGATCCGGGACTGTCCCGGACCGAGCACGACGACCGACAATCGGACCATGCCGCGAGAAGCCACAGAGGACGGTCCACCCAGCGTTCTGGTCGTGGGAGCCGGGATGTCCGGTCTGGCCGCCGCGCGAGCGCTGCGGGAACTCGGTCACCCCGTGACCGTCCTGGAGGCGCGCGACCGCCTCGGCGGTCGGATCTGGACCGACGAGCACGGGGTCGACCTCGGCGCGCACTGGATCCACGGCACGGACGGCAACCCGATCACCGAACTGGTCGAGGACCTCGGCATCCCGCACAGCTACGTGGGCGGCGACAGCGCCTACACGGGAGGGTTCGACAGCCTGGACCTGTTCGGCGCCGACGGCCGCGCGGCGGGCCACCGGCACAAGCGCCGCACCCTGGAACTGGCCGACGACGTGCTGCACGAGCTGGAGCGCCGCGCCGACACCGCGCGCCGGGGCGAGCACCCGGACATCCCGCTCGGCGAGGCCGTCCGCCAGGTCCTCGCCGAGCGCGGGCTGTCGGAGGAGGACGCGCAGGCGGTCCGCTACCACCTCAACGTGATCCTGCGCGAGGACGTCGGCGAGGACGCCGACAAGCTGTCGCTGAAGTACTGGGAGGACGGCTACCTGGTCTACGGCTACGGCGACAGCACCCTGTGCCACGGCTACCGGTCGGTGGTGGACGCCGTCGCCGAGGGGCTGGACGTCCGGCCGCGGCACGTGGTCACGCGGATCGACACCGGGGCCCGGCCCGTGCGGGTCACGACCGACCGCGGTGTCTTCGAGGCGGACAAGGTGCTGGTGACCGTGCCCCTCGGGGTGCTCAAGGCCGGGTCGGTGCGCTTCGAGCCGCCGCTGCCCGAGGCCAAGCGCTCGGCCATCGCCCGGCTGGGCTTCGGCACCCTCAACAAGATCGCCCTGCACTACCGGGAACCGTTCTGGCCGAGGGACCAGTACGTCTTCGGCTACCTGTGCCGCGACACCGACCGCTACCCGACCGTGGTCATCAGCATGTGGAAGTCCCACGGCAAGCCGATCCTGGTGATGCTGCTGGGCGGCTCCCTCGGCCGCGAGGTGGAGACGTGGTCCGAGGAGGACGTCTCCACCTACGCCACGACGGTCGTGCGGGACGTCTTCGGCGCCGACGCGCCCGCGCCCGAGCACGTCTCTCGCACCGCGTGGTCCACCGACCCCCACTCCCTCGGCTCGTACACGTGCATCGGTGTCGGCTCCTCGGCCAAGGACCTCGGCACGCTCGCCGAACCGGTCGGCGACCGGCTGTTCTTCGCCGGTGAGGCCACCAACCCCCACCACTGGGGCTGCGTGCACAGCGCCTACGAGTCCGGCAGGCGCGAGGCCGCGCGGATCAGCGGGGACGAGACCCTCCACGTCCCGCCGGGCACCGGCACGTCCCGCCGCCGGACGCGCGACACCGACCGGACGCTGCGCTTCGCGCGGATGCGGATGACGCACCTCTCCGAGCGCGAGCTGGCCGAGCGGGTGGCGTGCCTGCGGGAGGCCGTCGACCCGCACGGGGTGCGGCTGCTGGCCCCGCTGGTCGACGCGGAACTCGACACGCTGGCCTCGATGTTCGACGAGATCCCCTACGGCGCGGGCGATTCCCTCTGCCGGGAGGACGACGAGGCCAACGGGGTCTTCCTCGTCACGAGCGGGCGGGTCGAGGTCGACTTCGGCGGCGTCTACGACCGCGCGGTGCTGGGCCGCGGCGCCCTGCTCGGCCACCACGACCTGTTCTTCAACGCCCGCACGACGTCGGTCACGGCGCTCACGGACGACGTGGTGGTGTACTACCTGGACCACTACCGGTACCGGAGCTTCCTGCACGCCTTCCCCGACGTCCTGATGCTGATGATGACCGACGTGGTCACGCGGTGGGAGCGGCTGGAGACCGCGCTGGGCTCCGCGCCGCTGCCCGGCGCCCAGCGGGGGACGGCCACCGTCACCGGTGCCGGCTCGACGGCCTCCCGCCCGGCGTGAGCCGCGGCGTGGCGGTACCCGTGCCGAGGACAGCGGCACGCCCCGCCGGTACCGTCGCGGCCATGCCCGCTGACCAGGACAACCCGCTCGGCGCCTTCCTCCGTGCGAGCCGCGCGCGGCTGGACCCCGCCGACGCGGGACTCGTCGGCGCGGGCGGCAGCCGTCGGGTGGCGGGCCTGCGCCGGGAGGAGGTGGCGGTCCTGGCCGGGGTGAGCGCGGACTACTACGCCCGGCTCGAACAGGGCCGGGAGCGCAACCCGTCGGCGCAGGTGCTGGCGGCGATCGGCCGGGCGCTCCGGCTGCGCGCGGACGCCGAGGAGCACCTGTACCGGCTCGCGGGGCTGACCCCCCGCCTCGGCCAGGACAGCCCCCTCGCCCTCGTGCACCCGTCGCTGCTCCAGCTCCTGGAGGCGTTCCCGACGTCGGCCGCCTACGTGCTGGGCCCGTCGTTCGACGTGCTGGCCGCCAACACCGTCGCCACCGCCCTGCTGGCGCCCTTCGAGGGCACCGCCAACGTGGTGCGGGTGCTGTTCCAGCACCCGGTGGCGCGGTCGGTGTTCGTCGAGTGGTCGACGGTCGTCCGCGCCACGGTGTTCGCGCTGAGGCTCAACGCGGGCCGGTTCCCGAACGACCGCGAGATCTCCGAGCTGGTCGACGACCTGCTGGAGGCCTCACCGGAGTTCCGGGAGCTGTGGGAGGACCAGTCCGTCGGCGGGCTGACCCGCGCGTTCAAGGTGTTCGCGCACCCCGTGGTCGGTCGTGTCGACCTGACCTACCAGACCTTCGACGTGCACGACGCGCCCGGCCAGCAGCTCCTCGTCGGCACCGCGGAACCGGGCAGCCGCAGCGCGGAGGCGCTGTCCCGCCTGGTCTCCCAGCACGCGGGGAGCTGACGCGCCGCGGTCAGGGGGCGGTGGGCGGGTTGTCCTCGGCCAGCGCCAGCGCGTGCCGGTGGACGGCGTCGCGCACCGCGTCCGGTGACAGCACGCGGAACGGCGTGCCGAGCTGGAGCAGCCGCCGTGCGAGCGACTCGGGGTCCACGCCGCCGATCGTGACGACCGTGCCCCCGGCCCCGTCGGCCTCGCACGTGCCCGCCGTCGGCGGGACCAGACGGCGCGCCTGGTCGGGCGACCGCGCCAGCGCCACCCGCGCGTACACCGGGTAGTCGCTGGTGAGCACGCGCGCCACCATCTCCGCCGCGTCCGGCGGTGTGCCGAGCTCGACCGCCTGCCCGGTCGACCTGGCGTCGGCCACGCGGTCGGCGCGGAACGTCCGCCACCGTCCTCTCGCGACGTCGAGCGCCACGAGGTACCAGCGGTGGCCGGTGAACACCAGCCGGTGCGGGTCGACCTCCCGGACCGTCTCGCGCCCCTGCCGGTCGCGGTAGGACAGTCGCACGCGCTCACCCCGGCGGCAGGCGCTGGCCAGCGCGGCCAGCAGTCGCGAGGACAGCGGCTGCTCACCGGGACCGGAGGTGTGCTCGACGGCCGTGTCCATCCCGGCGAGCCGGGCCGCGACACCCGACGGCAGCAGCCTGCTCAGCTTCAGCAGCGCCGACAGCACCGCCTGGTCGCCGCCCAGCACGCCGGTCCGCGCGGCTTCGCGCAGGGCGACGGCGACGGCCAGCGACTCCTCGTCGTCGAGCACCAGCGGGAGGGCGCTGCGCCCCACACCGAGCCGGTACCCGCCCCACGGACCGGGATCGGACTCGATGCCGTACCCGAGTTCGCGCAGCCGCGCCACGTCGCGCCGGACCGTGCGCTCGGTGACCTCCATGCGCTCCGCGAGCGCCCCCGCCGTCCACGACGGACGCGACGACAGCAGGGAGATCAGCCGGAGCAGACGGGCGGAGGTGCTGATCACACCTGCGGATGGTAGGGCACGACCCGGACAGAACCTGTCCGGATCTCGCCCTAGCGTCCCCGGTGACCGCAAGCGCTGAACGGAGGAACGGGACTGATGAACGGACACCTGCTTGTCTACGGGGCCACCGGCTACACCGGGCGGCTGATCGCCCACCGGGCGAAGGAGGTCGGCCTCGACCTCACCGTCGCGGGCCGCGACGCCGCGCGGGTCACGGCGCTCGCCGAGGAACTCGGCGTGCCCGCCGCGGTGTTCCCCGTGGACGACGAGGAGGCGCTGCTCGCCGGGCTGGCCGGGATCGCGGTGGTGCTCAACGCGGCGGGCCCCTTCGACCGCACCGCGGGCCCCGTGATGCGGGCCGCCGTCCGCGCGGGCGTGCACTACCTCGACACCACCGCCGAGTACGCCGTCTTCGCGCTCGCGGAGTCCCTCGGTGACGCCGCCGAGGCGGCGGGGGTGATGCTCCTGCCCGGCGCCGGGTGGGACGTCGTGCCCAGCGACGGCCTCGCCGCCCACACCGCGCGCCGCGTGCCCCGCCCGCGCACGCTCAAGATCGGCCTCAAGCTCTACCGGGGACCCGACCCGGACGAGGTGTTCGCGGGCGGGTCGATGTTCTCGCGCGGGTCGCTCGCCAGCAACGGCTCGATCGGTGAGCTGGGCGCGCTCGTGCGGGCCGACGGCCGCATCACGGCGCTGCCCGAGCCGACCACGGCCCTCCTCGACTACGGCGACGGCCCGGAGAGCTCCGTGCTGCTGCCCATGGGGGACCTCGTCACGGCGTGGCGCTCGACCGGGGTGCCGAACATCGAGGTGTACTTCGAGAACGGCCGGGCGCTGCCCGCCCCCTCAGGCGACCTGGCGGACCTGCCGGACGGCCCCACCGAGCGGCAGCGCGCGCTGGGCAGGAGCCGGGTCGCGGTCGAGGTCACCGACCACGACGGCACCGTGGTGCGGTCGTTCGCCGACACCCCCACCGGCTACGGCTTCACCCGGCTGTCGACCGTCGAGATCGCCCGCCGGGTGCTCGCCGGGGACGTCAGGCCGGGCTTCCAGACGCCCGCATCCGCCTACGGTCCGGAAATCGTCACCGCCATCGCGGACAGCCGGATCGTCGACCTGTGAAGGAGAGCACCACGACCGGGCACCACGGGGAACTCGCGGCGGCGAAGGACCGCGCACTGCGGGTGCGCGCGCTCTACGAGCGGCTGGAGGAGCACCTCAACGGCAAGACGTGGACGCTGCACGAACTCGTGCTGGGCTTCGGCAACGACGTCGGCTGCATCGGCAGGCTGCTGCTCGCCCACGAGGGGACCCGGGCCGTCCCCGGCGATCCCACGGCCGAGCTGGAGCACAAGCTCGCCGAGAGCGTCTGGTGGAGCTTCGTGCTGGCCGACCGCCTGGGCATCGACCTGGACCGCGCCTACGGGGAGACCATGTCCCGCATCGAACGCGACCTGGAGCGGCGCGTCCGGGAGATCCCGCGAGCGCCGGTGTGAGCACGAGCGCCGGACGGCCGTCGTCGTGTGCGGTGGGGCAGGCCCGCGGGCGTTCGCGGCGGTGGTCACCGGATCGTCGCCCGGTCCGCTCGGTCCGCTCGGTCCGCCCGGTCCGCCCGGTCCGCCCGGTCTGCTCGGTCTGCTCGGTCTGCTCGGTCTGCTCGGTCTGCCCGGTCTGCCCGGTCCGCCCGGTCCGCCCGGCGCGAGGACGCAGCCGTGTCCGAGGTGCGCCGCTCCGGGTGCCGCACCCACCCCCGGCGTCGGGTCGGGTTGTTCGGCGTCCCGTTCCGCACCTCCGCCGCCCGACCGTGAACAACCGGGCGGCGCTAGGGATGACCCCAGCGCGGCGACTGGTCGGCAGTCGCCGGACTTCCCGATCAGGGGGTTCTCATGGACGTCAAGCGGACGACTCTCCTCGCGGCGGGTGCGATCCTGCTGCTGGCCACCGGGGGGCACGCGGCGAGCGCGTCGGCTCCGGCGGGCCGCGTCGAGGGGGCCGCCGTGCCGTTGGCGGGGTGCGAGGTCACCTTCGTCCCGGACGTCGGCAGCGAGGTCGGGCGGACCTGCCTGACGCCCGCCACCCGCACCGGTCCGGCGGTGGCGGCGGAGGCCTGCTCGTTCGCCTACTACGAGAACGGCCCGTACGGCTCGCCCGAGTGGGACGCGGGCTGGTCGGTGTGCGTCACCGGCGGTCCCGGCACCCACTACGTGCCGCTGGACCTCAACGACCAGGCCAGCTCGTGGGACTCGTGCGCGAGCGGCACGTTCTTCGCCGGCCAGCCGGACACCGACCCCCGCCAGGGGATGCCGGGGTTCAGCCGCGGCAACTTCCCGTGGGGTGCCGTGCCCAACGACTCGCTGTCCTCGGCCTACGTGAACCGGACCTGCTGACCCGGCGCACGACTCCCCGGAGGGGAAGGACATGTCCCGATCCACCGCACTCGTCGCGGCGGCGGCGCTGGTCGCCACCGCCGCGACCGGCGTCACCACCGCCCGTGCCGAAATTCGGCAGACCACCACCCTCTCCCCGGCCCAGCCCGTCGCCCTGGTGGCGGGGCAGGGCGCGGGCGACGTCAACCGCACCGCCGAGCGCTTCACCGTCCACGCCACCGACCTGGGGATCATGTGGCGGGACAGCCGGGGGCGGGTCGCGACCGCGTTCGGCGACACCTACGGCGCGGACTGGACGGGACCGGGCGCGGGCGGTCCGGCGGACTGGCGCTTCAACACCCTGGCCCACTCCACCGACACCGACCTCACCGACGGCATGACCATCGACTCCATGGTCACCGACCGGCCCGGTCACGCGCGGCAGGTCCTGCCCGCCGACCCCTCCGTGCCGGAGGTGACCGTGATCCCGACGGCGGGCTTCAGCGACGGCTCGCGCGACTACCTGCACTACATGTCCGTGCGGGAGTGGGGACCCGGCGAAGGGCAGTGGCGCACCAACTACGCCGGGATCGCCCACTCCGACGACGGCGGCCGGACCTGGGTGAAGTCCACCTCCGCCCGCTGGCCCGACAGCGGCGGAGGAGGCCGGTTCCAGCTCGGCGCGTTCGCCGAGCGGGACGGGTACGCCTACCTCTTCGGCACGCCGAGCGGCAGGTTCGGCAACGCCCACGTCGCCCGCGTCGCCAAGGCGCGCGTCCTCGACACCGCCGCGTACGAGTACTGGACCGCGGCCGGGTGGCGGGTCGGCGCGGTGGACAGCTCGCTGCCGGTCATGTCGGGCCCGGTGGGCGAGCTTTCCGTGCTGTACAACGGCTACCTGGGCCGGTGGGTCGCGCTGCACCTCGACCTCACCCGGCGGGCGGTCGTGCTGCGCACCGCCACCGAGCCCACCGGCCCGTGGACCGGCGGCCAGGTCGTGGCCCACGACGGCGACTTCCCCGGCCTGTACGGCTCGTACCTGCACCCGGCGAGCGCCGACGGCCCCGACCTCTACTTCGCGATGTCCCAGTGGGGGCCCTACCACGTGCGCCTGATGCGGCTGCGGCTCGGTGACGTCGCGCTGGACCCCAACCTGCTGCACGACGGCGGTTTCGAGAACCGGCCGCCCGGCGCGGGTCCGGCGCCGTGGCGGGTCACCGGCCGCGGCGGGATCGACTACGACGGCCAGTCCCACTCGGGCACGAACAACGGGTGGGTGCGGCCCGGATCGGGGTGGAACGACCTGTTCCAGCCGATCGTGGTGCAGCCGGGGCGGCGGTACCGGTTGACCGCGTTCGTGCGTGGTTCGGCGGGGTTCTTGGGTGTGCGGCGGCCGTTCGGGCAGGGGGTGGTGGTGGAGCGGTCGTTCGGTGAGCTGTCGGGGTACACGTGGTTGAGCGTGGACTTCGCGGTTGGGGTTGAGGTGGATCTGGAGGTGTTCGTGGGTGGTTGGTCGGTTGCGGGGCGGGATTTGCGGGTGTTGGTGGATGACGTGGTGCTCGGTCCGCCGTGATGCCGGTTGGGTCCGGTGTGGACGGTTCAGTCCCTGATCGCGGCGACGGCCTCGTGGTACAGGGCCGGGAACGGGGTGGTGCCCCCGGTGGCGACCCACACCTCCCGCGCCGCGTCCAGGCACGCGAGTGCCGCCGCGACGATGGCCGTGGCGCGGATGTCCGGGCCGTCGGCGGTGCCCATCCTCCGCTGGAGGACGGGGACGAGGGCGCGTTGCCAGGCCGCGTGCTTCTGGGCGTGGCGGGCGCGCAGGGACGGTGTGGTGAACACGAGCTTGGCGATGGCGAACGCGCGGTCCTCGGGGAAGCGGGACGACGGCAGGGCGGACGCCGCCCTTTCCAGCGCCGTCCACGGGTCCTCGTCGCTCGGGCGGGCGGCCAGCGCTTCGGCGAACAGCGGGCCGAGGGTGTCGGCGTCGCCCAGCACGATGTCCTCCTTCGTCCCGAAGTAGCGGAAGAAGGAGCGCCTGGAGATCCCCGCCGAGGCCACCACCTGGTCGATCGTCGTCTCCTCGAACCCCTGGGCGAGGAACAGGTCGAGGGCGACGTCGGTCACCTGGGAGTGCACGAGGGCGCGGGTCTTGTCCCACAGGGTCGGCACGGGCGGTGGCTGGGGCACGGCCGACAGGCTACCGGACGCGCCAGGTTGGCACCGAGTGCCAGCCTGGCGTAGCGTGCCGTCATCGACGTGAGGAGACGACATGACGGACCACGAGTCGGCCGACACGACCGCGGGCCGGGTGCGCGGATCGGTCCGCGACGGCGTCGCCGCGTACCTGGGTGTTCCCTACGCCGCTCCACCAGTCGGGGACCTGCGCTTCGCCGAGCCCGAACCGGCGCTCCCGTGGATCGGCGTCCGCGACGCGCTGGTGCCGGGGCCGTCCGCGCCGCAGGGGGCGCTCGCGTTCCCCGGCATCGACACGGTCCCGATCACGGGTCCGGGGTGGCGGCGCGGGGACGACTACCTGACCCTGAACGTCTGGGCCCCGGTGGGGGCCGAGCGCCGCCCGGTCCTGGTCTACGTGCACGGCGGGGGACTGGTGCTGGGCAGCAAGGACGCCGCCGTCCACGACGGTCGCGCGTTCGCCCGCGACGGCGCGGTGGTCGTCGCGGTGAACTACCGCCTCGGCGTCGAGGGCTTCGTCGCCGTGCCGGGGGCGCCGACGAACCTCGGGCTGCGCGACGTCCTGGCCGCCCTGCGGTGGGTGCGCGCCAACATCGCCGCGTTCGGGGGTGACGCGGAGAACGTGACGCTCTTCGGCGAGTCCGGGGGCGGCATCGCCGTGTCGGCCCTGGTCACCAGTCCGCTGTCGGTCGGGCTGTTCGGCAGGGCGATCGTGCAGAGCGGCCACGGCTCGGCCGTGTACCCGGTCGAGATCGCCCACCGCGTCACCCACCGGCTCGCCTCGACCCTCGGCGTCGCGCCGGACCGCGACGGGTTCCGGGCGGTCGACCCGGAGGCGCTCGTCACCGCGCTGCGGAAGGCCGCCCGGCCGGGCGCGGTGTCCATGCGGGACGAGTCCGGGTTCGACCCGTCGTTCGGCCTCGGGGTGGTCAACCCGGTCGTCGGGGACGACGTGCTCCCGGTCCACCCGCTCGACGCCCTGCGCGCGGGGGCGGGCCGGGAGGTCGACCTGCTGATCGGCACGACCGAGGACGAGGCGAACTCGTGGTTCGCCCCGTACCGCCTGCTCGGCGTTCCCGCGTGGGCGGCCCGCCTGGCGCTCGGGCGCCTCGTCCCCCGCGGCGGCGACCTCTTCCGCCGCTACCGCGAGGAGCACCCCGGCCTCCGGGGAGGCGAGGTGCTCTCGCGCGTCCTCGGCGACCTGTCGTTCCGCCTGCCCGCCCGGCGGTACGCGGCGGCCCACCGGGGCCGCACCCACTTCTTCGAGTTCGACTGGCGCTCACCGGCCTCCCGCGGGCGCCTCGGGGCCGCCCACGGCGTGGACCTCGGCTTCGTGTTCGACACGCTGCCCTCGGTCTCCGGCCCGCGCGGCATGGTGGGGGAGGACCCGCCGCAGGCGCTGGCCGACCACGTCCACCGGACCTGGCTCCGTTTCGCCACCGACGGCACCGCCGACTGGCCGGAGTACTCCGACGCCGCGCCCGCGGTCTCGCGGCTGTTCGAGGGGCGCGTCGAGGTCGAACGGCCGTTGCCCGCCGCCGGGTTCCTCCCCGGATGAGTGGTCGACACGGGGCGTGACCGCACGGGCACGGGACCTCGCTGAAACGGGTTTCAGATCACACCGGGTAGATCTTCCGACCCCCTCGTCTGCCGCTTAGCTTAGGCAAGGCTAAGCACACTTCGCGCCGTGGTGGGAGCGTCACCTCCACCGACCGGACGCGTGGGGTGCGGCACCGCCGCCGGTGCTCTGCCGCAGATGAGAGGGGTTCTTCCCGTGCGTTCACGCCGTTTCCTGGCCGGGGCCGTCGCCGCCGCGCTGGTCCTCAGCGCCTGTTCGTCCCCGAGCGGGGACGGCGGGGGTGAGGCCGGCGCGGGGCAGACCCCCGCCGCGGACTCGTTCCCGGTCACGGTCGAGCACGCGCTCGGGAAGACGACGATCAGCAAGAAGCCCGAGCGCATCGCCACGGTCGCCTGGGCCAACCACGAGGTGCCGCTCGCGCTGGGCATCGTGCCCGTGGGGATGGCCAAGGCCAACTTCGGCGACGACGACACCGACGGCCTGCTGCCGTGGGTCTCGGCGAAGCTGAAGGAGCTGGGCGCCCCGACGCCGGTCCTGTTCGACGAGACCGACGGCATCGACTTCGAGGCGGTGTCCGACACCCGCCCCGACGTCATCCTGGCCCCGTACTCCGGGCTCACGCAGGAGGAGTACACGACGCTGAGCGAGATCGCCCCCGTCGTCGCCTACCCCAAGGCCGCCTGGGCGACCCCGTGGCGGGAGAGCATCACCCTGAGCAGCAAGGCGATCGGCCGGTCCGCCGACGGCCAGAAGATGATCTCCGACATCGAGGGGCGGATCGGTGCCGTCAAGGCGAAGTACCCGCAGCTCCAGGGCAAGTCGACGATGTTCATGACGCACTTCGACACCACGGACCTGAGCCAGGTCGGCTTCTACACCACGCACGACACCCGCGCGGAGTTCTTCCTCGACCTCGGCATGACCACGCCCGGCAGCATCGCCACCGCCTCGGCGTCCACCGACAAGTTCGCCCTCCAGCAGAGCGCGGAGCAGATCGACGCCTTCGACGACGTCGACATCGTCGTCGGCTACGGCGACGAGCAGGTGGGCCGCACGCTCGCCGCCGACCCGCTGCTGTCCAAGATGCGGGCCGTGGCCGACGGCGCCGTGGTGATGCTGTCCGGCAGCTCGCCCGCCGGGACCGCCGCCAACCCGACGCCGATGTCCGTGTCGTGGGTGCTGGACGACTACGCGGGCAAGCTCGCGGCCGCCGCCGACAAGGTCAAGTGACCACGTCGACGGACCGGGGAGAGGACCGGGGTGCCGCCACCGCGCGGCACCCCGGTCGCGTCCGGACCTCCTGGCTGCTCCTCGGGCTCGCCGCCCTGCTCGTGTCCGCGGTCGCGTCGGTGGTGGCGGGCGCGCGCGACGTCGGCCTGGACGACGTCCTCGCGGGCCTCACCGGCACGCGGGACACGCTGGCGCAGGCCGCCGTCTCGCAGCGCGTCCCGCGCACGGTGCTGGCCGTGCTGGTCGGCGCGTCCCTGGGCGTGGCCGGAGCGGTGATGCAGGGCGTGACCCGCAACCCGCTGGCCGACCCCGGCATCCTCGGGGTGAACACGGGCGCCTCGCTCGCCGTCGTGACCGGCATGGTCTCCTTCGGCCTGGTCGGCGAGACCGCCCACGTCTGGGTCGCCATCGGCGGTGCCGCGACGGCCGCGGTGTTCGTCTACGCCGTCGGCTCCCTCGGCCGCGGTGGACCCACGCCGCTCAAGCTCGCCCTCGCGGGCGCGGTCACCTCGGCGGCGCTCACGTCGATGATCAGCGCGGTCGTGCTCGCGCGCAACGACATCTCCGAGACGTTCCGGTCCTGGTACGTCGGCGGGGTCGGCGGCGCGTCGTTCGGCCGGATCTCGCTGGTGCTGCCGTTCCTCGCGGTCGGCGCGGTCCTGTGCCTGGTCACCGCGCGCGGGCTGAACTCGCTGGCGCTGGGCGACGACCTGGCCGCCGGTCTCGGTGAACGGGTCGCGCTCACCCGGCTCAGCGCCTCGGTCGGGGCGGTGGTGCTGTGCGGCGCGGCCACCGCGGCGGCAGGCCCCATCGGGTTCGTCGGCCTGGTCGTCCCGCACCTGTTCAGGCTGCTGATCGGGGTCGACCACCGCTGGCTGCTGCCGTTCTCCGCGCTCGGCGGCGCGGTGCTGCTCACCTCGGCCGACGTCGTCGGCCGCCTGGTGACCCGGCCGGAGGAGATCGACGTCGGCATCATCACCGCGCTCGTCGGAGCGCCGTTCTTCATCTGGATCGTCCGACGGCAGAAGGTCCGTGCCCTGTGAGCGCCACCGTCGACCTCGTCGCGCGCACCAGGACCCGCCGGTCCCGGCGCCGCCGCACCGTGATCGCGCTGCTCGGCGCGCTGGTCCTCGCGGCCGTCGCGACCTCGCTCATGGTCGGCCAGCGGTTCTACCCGCCCGCCGACGTGATCGCCGTCGTCCTCGGCGAGCAGGTGCCGGGGGCGTCGTTCACCGTGGGCAGGCTGCGGCTGCCGCGCGCCGTGCTGGCCACGCTCGTCGGGCTCTGCTTCGGCATCGGCGGCGTGACCTTCCAGACGATGCTGCGCAACCCGCTGGCCAGCCCGGACGTCATCGGCATCAGCGCGGGCGCGAGCGCCGCCGCCGCGTTCGCGATCGTCTCGCTCTCGCTGTCCGGCGCCGCCGTGGAGGTGTTCGCCATCGCCGCCGGGCTGGGCGTCGCGCTGCTCGTCTACCTCCTGTCCTACCGGGGCGGCGTCGCGGGCACCCGGCTCGTCCTCATCGGCATCGGCATGGCCGCGATGCTCACCAGCGCCATCAACTGGGTGCTCGACGGCGCGGGCAACTGGGACCTCCAGCAGGCGCTGCGGTGGCTCACCGGCAGCCTCAACGGCGTCGCCTGGTCCGACGTCGTCCCCGTCCTGTGCGCCGCGGTCGTCCTCGGCCCGGTGCTGCTCGCCCAGACCCGCCGACTGGCCACCACGCAGCTCGGCGACGACGCTGCCTCGGCGCTCGGCGTGCGCCTCGACCTCACCAGGATCGTCGTGATCGTCTCCGCGGTCGGCCTGATCTCGTTCGCGACGGCGGCCACCGGGCCGATCGCGTTCGTGGCGTTCCTGTCCGGACCGATCGCCGCCAGGCTCGTCGGACCGAGCGGGTCGCTGATGATCCCGGCGGCCCTGGTCGGCGCGCTGCTGGTGCTGGTGGCGGACTTCAGCGGCCAGTTCCTGCTCGGCGCGCGCTACCCGGTCGGCGTCGTCACCGGCGTGCTGGGAGCGCCGTACCTGATCTACCTCATCGTCCGCACCAACCGGGCCGGAGGCTCGCTGTGACCACCACCCACACCCTCGCGGTGGAGGAGCTGACCATCGGCTACGGCGACCGCGCGGTCATCACCTCGCTGGACCTGGTGATCCCGCCCGGCGAGATCACCGCGATCGTCGGCGCGAACGCCTGCGGCAAGTCGACCCTGCTGCGCTCGATGTCCCGGCTGCTGGCCCCGAAGGCGGGCCGGGTGCTGCTCGACGGCAAGCTGGTGCACCGCACCCCGGCCAAGGTACTGGCCAGGACGATGGGCCTGCTCCCGCAGTCGCCGCTGGCCCCCGAGGGCATCACCGTCACCGAGCTGGTGGGCCGGGGCCGCCACCCGCACCAGGGCGTCCTGTCGCGGTGGCGCCGGGAGGACGACGTCGCCGTGGCCGCCGCGCTGGACGCGACCTCGACGGCCGACCTGGCCGACCGCTCCGTCGACGAGCTGTCGGGTGGCCAGCGCCAGCGCGTCTGGATCGCGATGGTGCTCGCCCAGCAGACCGACCTGCTGCTGCTCGACGAGCCGACCACGTTCCTGGACGTGAGCCACCAGATCGAGGTCCTCGACCTGCTGACCGACCTCAACCGCGACCGCGGGACGACCATCGTGATGGTGCTGCACGACCTCAACCTGGCCGCGCGCTACGCCGACCACCTCGTCGCGCTGGCCGACGGTGGCCTGCACGCGGCGGGCACCGCCGAGGAGGTGCTGACGGCGGAGGGCGTGCGCGCCGCGTTCGGCCTGGAGTGCCGGATCATCGTCGACCCGGTCTCGGGCAGGCCGCTCATGCTCCCGGTGGGCAAGCACCACGTCAGCCCGCGGTGACGAAGCCCTCGTCCCGGACGTACACGTAGCCGACGCTCGCCTGGTCCGCGGCGCACTGCTCGGTCGCGCACGTGGCGTTGTCCTCGCGCTCGGCGTTCCAGAACAGCCGCAGCGGGACCGTGCCGGGCCGGGGGGAGCTGTACACGAAGCCCTCGTCGCGGAGGAACGTGTAGCCCACCACGGCCTGCTCGTCCACGCACGCCTGGGTGCCGCAGGTGACGACGTCGCCGCGGGCCTCGTTCCAGAAGCTCTTCAGCGGCACCGCGCCGTCCTCGGGGGACACCAGGACCCGGCCCTGCACCCCCGCGAGGCCGTACCCGCCGCGCTCGCGGACGAGGCAGTTCTCGTCCGCGCAGGTCGCGTTGTCCTGGAGGTCGCCGTTCCAGTAGAGCCGCAGCTCCTTCAGGGCCGGGGGCTCGGCCGTGGTGGTGGTCGTGGGGGAGGAGGACTTCGCCGAGGTCGTGGTCGACGTGGTACCGGCCGTGGTGGTGGTCGTGCCCGCGGTGGTGCTCCGCGACGCCCCACCCGTGTCGCCGCTCGCGCTCCCGGACAGCGGCCACTTCTGCCAGACGACCGCCCCGCCCGCCACCAGCGCGACGACGGCGGCGCTCGCGGCGACCACCACACCCCACCGAGGGCCCCGGCGCGCGGGCGGCGGCGGTGCCTCGCCCCCGTGCTGGACCTGGGCGCGCTCGACCGCGGCGTAGACCGAGGTGGGCTGCGGCCGGGGCACGGCCACGCGGATCGTCTGCTCCTCCAGGGGAACGGACCCCGGCCCGGCGGGCAGGAAGCGGGAGACGGCGGCGCGCTGGTCGTCGATCAGCCGGTGGACGGCGGGCAGCCAGGGCCGCACCGACGGCGGGACCGGGTGCGCCAGGTCGAGGACCTGCTCCGGTCGCGGCCGTCTCCTCGGGTCCTTCTCCAGGCACCGCTCCACGATGTGCCGCACCCGCGGCGGGAGCGCCGAGAGGTCGGTGCGGACGCTCACCACGTTGTTCAGCGTCTGGAGCGTGGACGCGCCGGTGAACGGGCTCCGGCCCGTGCACGCGGCGGCGAGCACCGCGCCGAGGGAGAACACGTCGCTCGCCGGACCGAGCGTGCCGTCCTCGATCTGCTCCGGCGACATGAACCCCGGCGAGCCGACCATCGAGCCCGCGTGGGTGAGGTTGTTGCCGGGGTCGTCCACGGCCTTGGCGATGCCGAAGTCGATCACGCGGAGGCCGTCGTCGGTCAGCAGGACGTTGGAGGGCTTGAGGTCCCGGTGCACCAGGCCGACCCGGTGGATCTCCATCAGCGCCGTCGCGAGCCCGGCCGCCAGGCGCAGCGCGGACTCCTCCGACAGCGGCCCGGTCGCCGCCACGGCGTCGTGCAGCGAGGGGCCGGGCACGAACACCGACGCCAGCCAGGGGATCTCGGCCTCCGCGTCGGCCTCGACGACCGCGGCGGTGTAGGCCCCGGAGACCTTCCTGGACGCCTCGACCTCGCGGCTGAAGCGGACGCGGAACCCCTCGTCCCCGACGAGCCCGACGTGGATCAGCTTGACCGCGACCAGCCGCCCGTCCGGACCGGAACCCAGCAGCACGCGGCCCATGCCGCCCCGGCCCAGCTCTGCCAGGATCCGGTACCGACCGATCGCGGTCGGGTCGGACGCACCGAGCGGCTTCACGGCAATCCCTTCGAGCGGGTCGGGGGCGCCTCGGATCCGGACGCCCCGGCGGTCGTCGCGCGGAGCGCGCTCCCGCGAGAACGTGAGCCATCCTACGGTTGATCAACCGCGCCACCGCGCGGGGCGCGGACGGACACGCGTCCCGCGGCGGTCGGGTGGCCATCGGGCGCGTTCGCACCCCGTGCGGACGCGCCGAAGGCGGTGGGGTGGGCGAGGAGCGCGCGTTGACCGCCCGCGGCGCGGCGCTGGACGCGGCCATCGCCGTCGTCGCGGACCCCGACCCGGCGACGTTGTCCGGCGGCGGCGCGGAGGGGTGCGTGGACCACCCCGACGACCCCACCGCGTCCGTCACCGCCGAGTTCCGGGCGAGCGGCGGCCGGGTCGGTGGCCGCGTCGCGGGCGCCACGCTGCTCCTGCTGCGCGGCACCGGAGCCCGCTGCGGCGCGGAGCAGGTCACCCCGCTGGCGCACCTCGCGGACGGGGGGCGCTACCTCGTCTTCGCCACGAAGGGCGGCGCGGACACCGATCCGGTGTGGTGGCACAACCTCAGGGCCGACCAGGCCACCACGGTCGAGGTCGGCGCCGAGCGGGTCCCGGTGCGCGGTGGAACCGCGCCCACGCCCGTCAGACCGCGCCGCACCCCGGCTTGGGCGACGACCAGCGGGCCACCAGCCGGGTCATCCCCGTGGTGGCCCTGGAACCGGTCCGGTGACGGCGGCGCGCGGCGGGAGCCCGCCGCACCGCCCCCGGTCAGGCGGCGTCCCGGCCGTCGTGCAGGCCGAGTTCGCGCCAGATGTCCCCGAGGGCCCGCGCGAACGCCTCCACCTCCTCCTCGGTGTGCACCGCGCTGGGCGCCACCCGGAGGATCTCCTGGCCCTGCGGGACGCTGGGCGCGTTGATCGCCTGCACGTACAGGCCGTGGCGCTCCAGGAGCAGGTGCGACGCGCGCTTGCACAGCTCGTCGTCGTGGACCTGCACGGAGACGATGTGCGAGTCCCCCGAGATGTAGGGGATCTTGCGCTCGTCGAGCAGCGCGTGCAGCGCCGCGGCGTTGCGGGCCAGCCGGTCGCGCTCCACCTCGGAGGAGCGGAGGTGGCGCACGGCGGCCAGCGCCGACGCGGCGACGGCGGGCGGCATCGCGGTGGTGAAGATGAAGGAGCGCGCGAACATCCGGACCGCCTGGATCACCGCGGACGGCCCGGTGAGGTAGCCGCCGGTCGCGCCGAAGCCCTTGGCGAGGGTGCCCATGATGACGGTGAACCGGTCGGCGATGCCGAGCCGCGCGGCGATCCCGGCCCCCTGCGGGCCGTACATGCCGACCGCGTGCACCTCGTCGAGGTAGGTCATCGCGCCGTACCGGTCGGCGAGGTCCGCGATCTCCGCGAGCGGGGCCACGTCACCGTTCATCGAGTACACCGACTCGGCGACGATGAGCTTCGGCCGGGCCGGGTCGGCCGCCGCGAGCAGTTCGGCCAGGTGTTCCACGTCGTTGTGCCGGAAGATCCGCTTCTCCGCTTTGCTGTGCCGGAGGCCGTCGATGATGGACGCGTGGTTGAGCGCGTCGGAGAACACCAGGCAGTCGGGCAGCCTGCCCGCGATGACCGAAAGCGACCCGTCGTTCGCGGAATAGCCGGTGGAGAACAGGAGGGCGTCCTCCTTCTCGTGCAGCCCGGCCAGTTCCGCTTCCAGCAGCACGTGGTAGTGGTTCGTGCCGCCGATGTTGCGGGAGCCGCCGGAGCCGACGCCGTGCTCGGCGATGGCGGTCGTCGCAGCCTCCAGCACCTTCGGGTGCTGGCCCATGCCGAGGTAGTCGTTGCTGCACCACACGCTGATGGGGGTGAGGTCGGCGCCGTCGGCCACGCGCGCGGTCGCCGACGGGAACCGGCCCGCGATCCGGCCGATCTCCAGGAAATCCCGCTTACCGCCTTCGAACCCCTCGGTGAGGTGCGAGAAAATGTCCAGATAACGTTCCATCGCGTCGATTCGCTCCGCTCCGCGGTTGATCACGGGTGAAGAATGCTGCCCTTGCCGGAAAGGTAGCCGACGGAGTGCCGTGCGCAACGCCCCGCGTTCCACTCGCCGGTAATCGGGGCATCGCGGAATTGGTGTCCGGATTGGCGTCCGGTGGAACGATATCGCGACGCTACGCGCGCCGTGCCATTGTGCGGCGGCAGAATGTGATCCGAATTCGCGGGTCGACGGGAAAAACGCGGACTGGAGTTGACGACGGTGACGAAACCGCCGACCGGCCATTACGTCTCCACCATCCTCGGGGTGCTGGGCCGCGAGCCGGAGCGCACCGCTGTGACGTTCTCCGGGGGGTCGCTGACGGCCGACGGGTTCAGCCGCGCGGTCCGCGCGGCCGCGGACGTCCTCTCCGGGACGGTCACCGAGGGCGTGCGCCCGGTCGTGGCCATCCTGACCGAGATCAACACCCCGGCCACGCTCGTCCTGCGGTACGCGGCGAACCTGGCGGGCGCCATGGTGGTGCACCTGCACTCGACCAACGCCGTGGACCCGACCGACCAGCTCGCCGAGCGGCACCGGCGCGACATCCTCCGCGCCACCGGCACGACCGTGCTCGCCGTGGACGCGGCGAACCTGCCGCTGGCCCGCCGACTGCTGGACGGCGTGGACCGGCCGCCGCGCCTCGCGGCCGTGGAACCGCTCGCCGAGGACGTGCTCGACCTCTCCTCGGGCGACCCGGACGCGATCGACCTCGACTCCGTGCCCGAACGGCCGGACGAGCCCGCCGTGGTGCTCTACACCAGCGGCAGCACCGGCGCCCCGAAGGGGATCGCGGTCCCGTTCCGCCTGCGGCGCCTCTACATCGAGGCCGCGCTGTCGTCCGGGGAGACCCTGGTCTACCTCGCGACGCTGCCGGTCAGCCACTCGACCGGCGGCATGGCCGACAACACCCTGGCCTCCGGCGGGACCATCGTGTTCCACGAGGGCTTCGACGCGGGCCGGTTCCTCGACGCCGTGGAGCAGGAGGGCATCTCCCTCGCGGTCGTCTCGCCGTCCCAGCTCTACCAGCTTCTCGACCACCCCCGCGTGCACACGGCCGACCTGTCGTCCCTCAAGGGCGTCATGTACGTGGGCAGCCCCGCCTCGCCGACCCGGCTCGCGGAGGCCGTCAAGGTCTTCGGCGAACGGCTGGTGCAGTTCTACGGCACCACCGAGACCGGCGGCATCACGATGCTCGGTCCGGCCGAGCACTTCGACCCCGAACTGCGCCGGACCGTCGGCCGCCCGATGATGGCCGAGGTCCGCGTCCACGAGCCGGAGACCGACCGGGTGCTCCCCACGGGCGAGACCGGCGAGATCTGCGTGCGGTCGCCGTTGACCATGATCGGGTACTGGGGCGAGCCCGAGCTGACCGCGCGCACGATCCGCGACGGCTGGCTGCACACCGGCGACCTCGGCTCGCTGGACGACAAGGGCTACCTCCGCATCCACGGCAGGATGGCCGAGGTGATCAAGGCGCACGGCATCAAGATCCGGCCGAGCACCGTCGAGCAGGCCCTGCTGGCCCACCCCGCCGTGGCGCAGGCCGCCGTCTACTGCGTGAAGGACGCCGACCGGGGCGAGCACGTCCACGCCGTCGTCGTGCCGCGCGAGGACGTCTCGACCGAGGCGCTGGCCGCGCACGTCGCCGTGGAGCTGTCGGAGAAGCACGTGCCCGACGTGATCCGGTTCCGCGAGCACATCCCGCTCGACGGCGCGGGCAAACCCGACAAGACCCTGCTGGTGGCCGAGGACATGGTCCTGTGACGCTGTCGGCCGCCGCGATCCTCGCCGACACCGCGCGGCGCCGCCCGGAGCACCCGGCCGTCGTCTTCGGCGAGGAGCGCATCGGCTACGGCGACCTGTGGGAGGACGCCCGCCGCTACGCCGCGGTGCTCCTCGACCGCGGTGTCCGCGCGGGCGACCGGATCGCGGTGCTGCTGCCCAACACGCCGCACTTCCCCAAGGTGTACTTCGCGGTACTGGCCATCGGGGCCGTGGCCGTCCCGGTGCACGGCCTGCTGCGGTCGGGCGAGGTCGAGCACGTGCTGCGCGACTCCGGCGCGACCGGGCTGGTGTGCGGCGCCGAGATGCTGGGCGAGGGCGCTCCCGCCGCCGAGGCCGCAGGCGTGCCGGTGCTGACGGTCATGGCCGACGACGGGACCGGGCACCCGCGGCTCGACGTCCTCGCCGCGGCGGCCGAACCCGCCGAGGGCGTGCCGGTGCCGCGCGCGCCGGAGGACCTCGCCGTCGTGCTCTACACGTCCGGCACCACCGGGCAGCCCAAGGGCGCGATGATCACCCACCTGAACCTGGTGATGAACGTCGCCACGACGGCGGTCGCGCCGTTCGCGTTCCGCCCCACCGACGTCCTGCTCGGCTGCCTGCCCCTGTTCCACACCTTCGGGCAGGTCTGCGGGATGGCGACCTGCTTCCTGGCGGGCGGCACCCTCGTGCTGATGTCCCGCTTCGAGGGCCGCTCGGCGCTGGAGCTGATGGTCGCCGAGGGCTGCACGGTGTTCATGGGCGTCCCCACGATGTACCTCGACCTGCTCGACGCCGCCGCGGCCGACCCGCGCAGGCCCGCGCTGGACCGCGCGTTCTCCGGCGGGTCGGCGCTGCCCGTCGCGGTGCTGGAGCGGTTCGAGGAGGTGTTCGGCTGCCCGATCTACGAGGGCTACGGCCTCACCGAGACGTCCCCGGTGGTCAGCTACAACCAGGAGCACTGGCCCCGGCGGCCCGGCACGGTCGGCAAGCCGATCTGGGGCGTAGAGGTGGAGGTCGCGCGCGCCGACGTGGCGGACCGCGTCGAACTGCTGCCCCCCGGCGAGGTCGGCGAGGTCGTGATCCGGGGGCACAACGTGATGGCGGGCTACCTCGGCCGTCCCGAGGCCACCGCCGAGGCGATCGTGGACGGCTGGTTCCGCTCGGGGGACCTGGGCGTCAAGGACGCCGACGGCTACCTGTCCATCGTGGACCGGAAGAAGGACATGGTCATCAGGGGCGGGCACAACGTCTACCCCCGCGAGGTGGAGGACCTGCTGGCCCGCCACCCGGACATCGCGCAGGTGTCCGTCATCGGGATCCCCGACGAGCGGTACGGCGAGGAGGTCTGCGCCGTCGTGCGCACCCGGCCCGGCGTGGCCGACGACCAGGCGTGCGCGGCGGACATCGTCGAGTGGGCGAAGGCCAGGATCGCCCCGTACAAGTACCCGCGGCTGGTGCGGTTCACCCGCGAGTTCCCCCTGGGACCGAGCGGGAAGGTCCTCAAGCGGGACCTGGTCGCCCGGTACGCGGGCCGCTAGGACCCCGGTTCCGTGGCGCGTGGCCGAGGGGCACGCCGGTGAGAGGCACAACCGTGAGCACTTCGCTGGTGGAGGTGGCGCCGGTGCGCCTGCCGGACCGGCCGTCGGTCCGGTTCCGCGTGCTCGGACCGCTGGAGGTGACGGTCGACGGGCGCCCGCTGCCGGTCCGCGGGGTCGTGCAGCGCTCCGCGCTGGGCTTCCTGCTGCTCAACGCGGGCCAGGTGGTCACGACGAGCGACCTGGTGCGCGCGCTGTGGACCGGCGGCCCGCCGCCCAGCGCCCGCAAGATGCTCCAGAACGCGATCTCCGCGCTGCGCGGGACCCTGACCCGCAACGGGGTCGGCGCCGACGTCGCGGCGCTGCTCAGCCACGCCTCCGGCTACCAGTTCCGGGTGGCCCCGTCGGCCGTCGACCTGGCGGGGTTCCAGCGCCTCGCCGCGCAGGGCAGGTCCGACCTCGCCGCGGGTGACTGGGAGCGGGCGGCCTCGGCGCTGCGCGAGGGCCTCGACCTGTGGCGCGGCTGCGCCCTCGCCGACCTCGTCGAGACTGGTGTCGCGTGGTCGGAACTGGTGGAGCTGAGGGGTTTGCGCAGCGCGGTCCTGGAGGACCGCTTCGAAGCCGACCTCGCGTGCGGGCGGCACCACGGGATCGCCGCCGAGCTGGAGGTGGCCGTCGACCTGCGGCGCGACCGGGAACGGCTGTCCGGCCAGCTCATGCTCGCGCTCTACCGCTGCGGGCGGCAGGTCGACGCGCTCGCGGTGTTCCAGCGGCTGAGGACGCACCTGGGGGAGCGGTTCGGGCTCGAACCCGGCCGCGCCCTGCGGCTGCTCGAACGCGCGATCCTCACCCACGACCCGGTGCTGGACCAGCCCGCCGCGCTCTCGCTGATCGGGGGCGCGGGACCGAGGCCGCTCGCGCCGCCGGACCGCCCCCGGCAGGCGGCGGACCCCCGTCGTCCACCCCGGCCAGCCGCGGCCGGGCGGAGCCCCGAACTCGACGTGCTGCGGGGGCTGCTGGCGCTCACCCGGTCGCGGCGGCGTCCGCACCTCGCCACCGTCCTCGGCGCGCCGGGCAGCGGGAAGACCAGGCTGGTGGACGAACTCGCGGCGTCCGCGCACGAGGAGCGGACCTTCCGCTGCCTCGTGGCGAGGGCCCCGGCCGACGACCGGTCCGCCGCGGACCCGGTGGCCGCGCTGGTCCGGTCGTGCTGCGGGATCGGCGACCTCGACCCGCCCGCCGCCGCGCTGGAGCGGCTCGGGGTGGTCGTCCGCAGGCTGGCCGGACCGGGACGGGCACCGAACCTGCTGCCCTGCCTGGAAGAACTGCTGACCGGTGACCCCTGGCCGGTGGTCCCGGACGAGCGGTGGGCGCGGCTGGCCGCCGTCCGCGGGCTCCTGGAGCTCACCGCGGCGCACCGCGCGCTGGTGGTCGTCGTCGAGGACGTCGACCGGGCCGTGGGAGGTCCTCTGCGCGAGCTGGTCGAGCTGGTCGCGTCCGGTGGTCGGGCGGTGCCGATGCTCGTCGTGGCCACGGCCCGTCCCGGCCTGGACCGCGAGGGCTGGGGGAGCGGATTCCCCGGCGTCACGCTGCTCACGCTCGACGAACGACCCGGTGGCACGACCTCAGTGGACTGAATGAGCCGATTGTCCGAATTGCCTGCCGCGAGTGCGGAACGCGATACCCCGCCGCTATGCGCCCTGCGCAGACTTCGGCCCAGCGACCGGATTCCGGTCGCCGGGAGCCCCCGCGGATGGGCGTGCCGCGCCCCAGTTCTGGAGTGATGCGATGACGCTGGGATACCTGCTCGGTGGCGGCGTCGGTGCCGTGCCGCAAGGTACGGAGCTCTACGACGCGTTCCCCGGTGTGCAGCGCACCTACGACGAGGTCTCGGGTCTGACCGGTGTGCCGGTCGAGCGGATGCTCGCCGGGGAGCTGCCCGACGAGCTGCGCGAGCGCCGGACCATCGGCATGGTGCGGGAGGCCGCGCTGGCGCTGGCCGTGCACGACCAGCTCGCCGCGTCGGGCATCCGGCCGGGCGCCATCGGCGGGCTGAGCCTGGGCGCGATGACCGCCTCCTGCCTGGCCGGTGCGGTGGACCGGCCCGCGTTCCTGGACGTGCTGCTGCGCTCCGGCGCGCACGAGGAACCGTCGGGCGGGCCCGAGGAGGGCCTGGCCATCGCGGCGGTGCCGGGACCGGACGGCGCGGACGAGCTGACCGTCGACGGCGAGGTGTACCGGGCCGGGTACTTCGGCCGCACCGCGGACGGCGCCCAGGGCATCTACCTGCTGGCCGGACACCTGGACGCGCTGCACCGGGTCGCGGGTGAGCGGCCTGCCGGGCAGGTGACCGTGCTGCCGGGCCGCGCCGTGGCGGTGCACACGCCGCTGCGGAACCACCTGCGGGACGCGCTCGCCCCGCACGTCGCGGGCATGGCCTTCACCGCGCCGGACGTGCCGCTGTACTCCTGCTTCGACGAGAAGCGCCTGACCACGGCCGAGGACGTGCGGGACGTGTTCCTGCGCAACGCCGTCGACCCGATCGACCTGACCCAGGTGACGCGGGCGATGCACGCGGGCGGCGTGGAGCTGGGCGTGGTGGTCGGCGGGTCGATCCCGGAGGGGCTGCTGTCCTTCCCCTTCCCGGTGGTGCACGTGCAGCGCCCGGAGGACGTCGAGAAGCTGCTGCTGACCAGCTACGAACTGGGAGTCGAGCTGGGCACCGCCCCGTGACCGCGCCGGACCCGACGGCCGCCGAGTGCGACGAGCTGGTCGACCGCTGGCTGGGCACCGACCTCGACGCGTGGACCCGCGAGGTGGTGCGGCGCCACTTCGACCCCGAGACCGGCAGCCCGTACTGGCTGCGGACGGCGGCCGGGCTGCCGTTCGACCCGCGCGACATCACCCGGTACGACCAGCTTCCCGACCTGGGGCCGACCGACCTCGACCTGTTGCGGCACAACGATCCCGCCGACTTCGTGCCGCTGGCCGTGCCGCGCCCGCTCTCCGGGCGGGTGTGGGATTCGGGCGGCACGACGGGGTCGCCGTGCCGCGTGTTCTACACCCCCGAGATGATCGTGCACCGCGGTGTGTGGCGGCGCTGGTCGTTCGTCACCGAGGGCTTCGAGCCGCGGCGCCGCTGGTTGCAGGCGACGCCGACCGGGCCGCACCTGATCGGCAACGGCACGTGGGAGACCTCCGGGCTGCACGGCGGGCTGACCTACGCGATCGACATGGACCCGCGGTGGGTGAAGCGGCTGATCAGCGCGGGCAAGCTCGCCGAGGCCACGGACTACACCAACCACCTGCTCGACCAGGTCCTCGACGTCCTCCGGGTCGGCGGGATCGACTACCTCAACACCACGCCCGCGCTGCTGAAGGCGTTGCTGCGCCGCGATCCCGCCGCCGTGGCGCGGCTCGGGGGCGTGCGGCTGAGCGGCACCCAGCTCAGCCCGCGGATGTACCGCGAGTTCGTCGCCGCGCTCGACGGCGGGATCTGCGGTCTGAGCTACGGCAACACCTTCGGCAACGCGGCCGGGCTGCCGGTCGAGCAGGGCGGTGACCTCATGCCCTACACGCCGAACTACCCGCACGTGACGATGGCCGTGGTGGATCGCGCGGACGGTCGTACGGTCGTGCCGGTGGGCGCGGTGGGGCGGGTGCGGCTGACGGTGCTGCACCGGGACCTGTTCCTGCCCAACGTGCTGGAGCGGGACGAGGCGATCCACCACCGGCCGAGCTCGGGACTGGCGGACGGCGTGGCGAACGTGCGCCCGCTGGCGGCCGTTCGCACCGGGGTGGAAGGTCTGTACTGACCGCTCGACCTCCACGGGGGAGCGTGACGGTCACGGGGGTCGCGGTCCTGTGTGGACGGTGAGCGGTCGAGGGGGCCCGGCCGAACTCGCGTCCCGCCTCCCGGTGCGGGCGCCGCCACGGGCATCGGGGCCGGAGCGTTCCCGTGCTCGGTGGTGCGGTGCGCCGAGCACGGGAACCGGGGCGCGGGTCCAGCTCGTCACGCGAGGCTCCACCTCTCGTGCTCGCGGTGGTGGCCATCACCGGCCGGTTCGAAGCACGGGCGGGTGAACGCGCGACCGGTCCTGATGTCCCTCGTCGCAGAGCCGCGTCCCGCGACGGGTGGCATTCCGGCTCCTCCGTCCGCACCGCCCCGCACCCGTGAAACCCGGCTGTCGCACGCCGGAACCCCGCGCGCGGGAGGGATGGACCGCGAAGTGTCCGCTGGGTCAGGCTCCGAGCACGTCCGTTGTGGATTGTCCTGGTGGCGGTGAGTCCGCCCGTGGGCCGCGGGTGTGAACGGCGGCCGGACGAACGGTGCGGTGCCCTGGCGGCCGTTCCGCCCGGTGGCGGCGAAGGCGAGATATGCGGGCGCTATCGGCGCGCGGCGTGGGGGCGGTGGAATGGCCGGTGAGTCGACCGCGCGCCCGTTGTCGGCGGGCCCCGGCGGGGTGGGACTAGCGCCGAACGTTGGGGAAGGAAGCGGATGGAGATGTCGCTGGGCGAGGACGGCGGCTCGGTGCCCTGGGTGTTGTCCGCGGAGGGGCTGCCTGAGCTGCGGGACGTTGCCCGGCGGTTGGAGGGGCGGCTGCGGGGGCTGCCTGACGTGGGTGTGGACGAGGTCGGGCGCTGGTTGATGGCGCGGGCAGGCTCGTCGGAGCGGCGGCTGGAACCGGGGCAGGCAGCGGAACGAGGGCCCGCGGCGCGGTCGTGGCGGGCGTCGGTCGGTGGGCGGGACCGCGAGGCGCTGCTGGACGGGCTGGTCGGGCTTTCGTCGGGGCGGCTCGGTGGTGAGGTGGCCGTGGGGGCCGCGGAGACGGCTGATCCGGTGTTCGTGTTCTCCGGCATCGGCTCGCAGTGGCCGGGGATGGCCAGCGGGTTGATGGCCGCTTCGCCGGTGTTCAGGGCGCGGATGGACGAGTGCGCGCAGGCCCTGGAGGCGTTCGTCGACTGGCCGGTGGTGGAGGTGGTGGCCGACCCGACCACCAGGGGGATGCTCGATCGGGTCGATGTGGTGCAGGCGTTGTTGTTCGCGGTTCAGGTGTCGTTGGCCGAGGTGTGGCTGTCGCTGGGGGTGCGGCCCGCCGCTGTCGTGGGGCAGAGCCTGGGTGAGGTGGCCGCGGCGGTCGTGGCCGGTGCGCTGAGCCTGGACGACGGGGCGAGGGTGGCCGCGTTGCGGGGGATCGCGCAGGTGCCGCTCGCCGGGCTCGGTGACGTGGTGTCGGTGCGGGCGTCGGTGGACGTGGTGCGCGAGTGGGTTGGTCGCTACGACGGCGAACTGGTGGTCGCCGGGGTGAACGGTCCCACCACCGTGCTGGTGTCCGGTGGGAGCGGGGCCGCCGCCGACCTGGTGGCGGCCATGACCGCGGCCGGGGTGTCGGCGCGTCGGTCGGCCGTGGACCTCGCCACGCACTCGCCGCAGTTCGACGCGATCGTGCCGCGGATGCGGGCGGACCTGGCGTCGGTGCGGTCGCGGACGCCGGACCTGCCGTACTACTCGTCGTTGACCGGTGGGCTGCTCGGCGAGGTGCCGATGGACGCCGACTACTGGTGCCGCAACCTGCGTGATCCGCTGCGGTTCGACGAGGCGTTCCGGGCGCTGCTCGACGACGGCGGGCGACGCGTGCTGCTGGAGGTCAGTCCGCACCCGCTGCTCACCGGGGCGATGCTGGAGATGGTGGAGGAAGCGGGGAGCACCAGCGCGGTGTGCGCCACGCTCCGGCGAGGTCACGGCGGGCCGCGGGCCGTGTACGCGGCGATGGGCGAGCTGTACGCGGCCGGTGCGCGGGCCGACTGGGCCGTCAACGCGCACGGTGCGGACGCGGAGGTCCCGCCGCTGGACCTCGACGTCGACACGCCCGTGGTGGACGTCGCGAGCCCGGCCGTCGAGTCGCTGGACGTGGTGTGTTCGGTGACCGCGTCGGTGCTCGGTGGCGAGGCGCTGAGCGCGGCCGACCGGCGGCGGTCGTTCGTGGAACTGGGGCTGGACTCCGTCACGGCGCTGGAGGTGCGGGCGAAGCTCTCGCAGGCGCTGGGCGTTCCGCTGCCCGTCGCGGTGGTGTTCGACCACCCGACCCCGGCGAGGTTGGCCGAGTACCTCGACGGACGGACCACGGCCGTCGAAGAGGCACGGCCCGCTCGGGTGCACGACGATCCGATCGCCATCGTGGGCATGGGGTGCCGGCTGCCCGGCGGGGTGAACGGCACCGACGACCTCTGGCGGGTGCTGGCCCGCGGCGTGGACGCGGTCGGCCCGTTCCCGGTGGACCGGGGCTGGGACACCGCGGGCTACGACCCGCGACCCCGCACGCCCGGCCGCCACTACCAGCGCGAGGCCGGGTTCCTGCACGACGCGGACCGGTTCGACGCCGCGTTCTTCGGGATCTCACCGAGGGAAGCGCTCGCGATGGACCCGCAGCAGCGGCTGCTGCTGGAGACGTCGTGGCAGGCGCTGGAGTCGGCGGGCATCGTGCCGGACACGCTGCCGGGCAGCCGGACCGGCGTCTTCACCGGGCTCTACACGCTCGGGTACGGGTCGCCGCTGGACCCGGCGTCCGGGTTGCAGGGGTACGGCTTCACCGGGTCCACGGGCAGTGTCGCGTCGGGTCGGGTGGCGTACGCGCTGGGCCTGGAGGGGCCCGCCGTCACCGTGGACACGGCGTGCTCGTCGTCGCTGGTGGCGCTGCACCTCGCGGTCGGGTCGCTGCGGTCGGGCGAGTCGGACCTCGCGCTGGCCGGCGGGGCGACCGTGCTGCCGACGCTGGACACGTTCGTGGAGTTCTCGCAGCTCGGGGCGCTGTCGCCGGACGGGCGGTGCCGGTCGTTCGCCGAGGAGGGGAACGGGTTCGGCCTGGCCGAGGGCGTCGGGGTCGTGGTGCTGGAACGGCTGTCCGACGCGCGCCGCAACGGCCACCGGGTGCTCGCGATCGTCAAGGGCACGGCGATCAACCAGGACGGTGCCTCCAACGGGCTCACCGCGCCCAACGGGCCGTCGCAGCAGCGGGTGATCCGGGCCGCGCTGGCCGACGCGGGGGTGACCGCCCGCGACGTCGACGCGATCGAGGCGCACGGCACCGGCACGGTCCTCGGCGACGCCATCGAGGCCGAGGCGCTGCTCGCGACCTACGGGCAGGGCCGTGACGCGGAACGTCCGGCGTGGTTGGGCTCGGTGAAGTCGAACATCGGCCACACGCAGGCGGCGGCCGGTGTGGTCGGGGTGATCAGGACGGTGCTCGCCCTGCGCCACGAGGTGCTGCCCCGGACGTTGCACTCGGACGTGCCGTCCACGCGGGTGGACTGGTCGCAGGGGCACCTCGCGCTGCTCGCCGAGCCGAGGGCGTGGCCCCGGACCGCCGACCGGCCCCGGCTCGCGGGGATCTCGTCGTTCGGCATCTCGGGCACCAACGCGCACGCGGTGCTGGCCGAAGCACCCGAGGAGGAGCCCGCGGCGGCCGTCGCGCCGCTCGCGGTCCGGCCGTGGGTGCTGTCGGCCCGCACGGGGGACGCGGTGCGCGAGCAGGCGGCCCGGCTGCTGGAACGGGTGCGCGCGGACGACGCGCTCGACCCCGCCGCGGTGGGGGCGTCGCTGGTCCGCACGCGGACGTCGTTCGACCACCGGGCCGTCGTCGTGGGTGCCGGCCGCGAGGAGCTGCTGGACGGCCTGCGGTCGCTCGTGGTCGAGGGCACCGGTCCCGGCGGCAAGGTCGTGTTCGTCTTCCCCGGCCAGGGTTCCCAGTGGGTCGGGATGGCCCGCGACCTGCTGGGGTGGTCGCCGGTGTTCGCGCGGTCGATGGCCGACTGCGAGGCCGCGCTGGACCCGTTCGTGGACTGGTCGCTCGCGGACGTCCTCGGTGACGCCGAGGCGCTGGAGCGCGTGGACGTCGTGCAGCCCGTGCTGTGGGCCGTGATGGTGTCCCTGGCGGAGCTGTGGCGTTCGGCGGGTGTCGAGCCGGACGCGGTGCTCGGCCACTCGCAGGGCGAGATCGCCGCGGCCGTGGTCGCCGGGGCGCTGTCCCTCCAGGACGGTGCGCGGGTGGTGTCCTTGCGCAGCAGGGCGATCCTCGCCCTCGCGGGCAGCGGTGCGATGGCGTCGGTGCAGCTGCCGCTGGACGAGGTGCTGGCCCTGCTGCCGGACGGCGTGTCGGTGGCCGCGGTGAACGGCCCGTCGTCGGTCGTGGTGTCCGGTGGTGTCACCGGGGTGGCGTCGGTGCCGGGGGCCCGGCGTATCCCGGTGGACTACGCGTCGCACTCGGAGCAGGTCGAACGGATCGAGCAGGACGTCCGCACGGCGCTGGACGGCATCGCGCCGCGGGCGGCGCGGGTGCCCTTCCTGTCGTCGGTGACCGCGGACTGGGCCGAGGGCGCCGACCTGGACGCCGGGTACTGGTACCGCAACCTCCGGCAGCCCGTGCGGTTCGCCGACGCCGTGACCGCGTTGGCGGACCGCGGTTTCCGCGCGTTCGTCGAGGCGAGCGCGCACCCCGTGCTGACGCCGGGGATCGCGGAGGCCGTGCCGGACGCGGCCGTGACCGGCACCCTGAGGCGGGACGAGGACGGGCCGCGGCAGTTCCTCACCGCGGTGGGCAGGCTGCACGTCCACGGGGTCGCGGTGGACTGGGCGCCGTTCTTCGACGGCGTGACCGGGCGCGTCGACCTGCCGACCTACCCGTTCCAGGGCGAACGGCTGTGGCTGGAGCCCGCGCGGGCGGTGGCGTCCGCCGCGGTGGACGACTCGTGGTGCTACCGGATCGGTTGGCGCAGGCTCACGCCGAAGGCCGCTCCCACCGGGCGGTGGCTGGCGGTGCTGCCCGAGGACGGGGCAGGCGCGGACGTCGTCACGGCCCTGCGGGACGCCGGGCTCGACGTCACCACCGACGGCCTGCCGGACGGCGACTTCGCGGGCGTGCTGGCGCTGGGCGAGCACGCCGACCTGTGGGCTGCGGTCGAGCTGGCGCGGTCGACGACCCGGCCGCTGTGGGTGCTGACCCGCGGCGCGGTGGCCGTCGACGGCACCGAGGACCTCTCACCCGAGCAGGCCGCGACGATCGCGCTGGCCAAGTCGTTCGGCCTGGAGAACCCGGACCGCTGGGGCGGCGCGATCGACCTGCCCCGCGACCTGGACCCGGCCGGTGCCGCGCTGGTGGTGGCCGCGCTCGCGTTCGGCGACGAGGACCAGCTCGCGGTGCGCCGGAGCGGTCTGCACGGCCGCAGGCTGCTGCCGGGGCTGCGCTCCCCGGAGGGCTGGACGCCGCGGGGCACCGTGCTGGTGACCGGCGGGACCGGCGGCCTCGGCGTGACGGTCGCGCGCTGGCTGGTCGACGCGGGCGCCGAGCGGGTGCTGCTGGTGAGCCGCCGCGGCCCGGACACCCCCGGCCTTCCCGACCTCGGACCGGCGGTCACCGCGCTGGCCTGCGACGTGGCCGATCGCGACGACCTGGCGCGGCTGCTGGCCGAACACCCGGTGGACGCCGTGGTGCACGCCGCGGGTGTCCGCGACGACGCCGCGCTGGACGCGCTCACCCCGGAGCGGCTGGAGTCCGTGCTGCGGGCCAAGGTCACCTCCGCGGTCAACCTGCACGACCTCGCGGGCGAGCTGGACGCGTTCGTCGTGTTCTCGTCCGTGATGGGCGTGGTCGGCAACGCAGGGCAGGCCAACTACGCCGCCGCGAACGCCTCCCTCGACGCGCTGGTGGCCCGCCGCCGCGCGGCCGGGCAGCCGGGCCTGTCCGTCGCCTGGGGCGTGTGGGGCGGGGCGGGGATGCTGGAGGACGCCCTCGCCGCGAAGCTGGCCGCCCGCGGGCTGCCGGGCATGGACCCCGAGCGGGCCGTGGAGCTGCTCGGCCGGGTCACCGACCCGCTGACCGTGGTCGCCGACGTCGACTGGGGCCGCTACGCCGAGGCGGCCGGGCTGCGCAGGGCGCTGGTCGCCGAACTCCCCGGCGTGGCGGCGGAACCCGAGGCGCGCGGGTCCACCGTGGAGGTCATCCGCACCCACCTCGCCGCCGTCCTCGGGCACGCGTCGGGGGACGCGGTGCCGGTGCGCACGGCGTTCGCCGAGCTGGGCCTGGACTCGCTGACGGTGCTGGAGCTGCGGAACCGGCTCAACGCCGCGCTCGGCCTGCGCCTGCCCACCAGCGCGCTGTTCGACCACCCGACGCCGCAGGCGCTCGCCGACCACCTCGACGGCCCGACGGACGCGCCGGTCGCGGCCAGGGCCGCCGCGGCGGAGCACGAGCCGATCGCCGTGGTCGGCATGGGCTGCCGCTTCCCCGGCGACGTGGACACCCCCGACGACCTCTGGCGGCTGCTGGTGTCCGGGCGGGACGCCGTCGGGCCGTGGCCCACCGACCGCGGCTGGGACGTCGGCGCGCTCTACCACCCCGACCCCGACCACCCCGGCACCAGCTACTCCCGCGAGGGCGGGTTCCTCAGCGGCGCGGCCGACTTCGACGCCGGGTTCTTCGGCGTCTCGCCGAGGGAGGCGCTGACCATGGACCCCCAGCAGCGGCTGCTGCTGGAGACCACGTGGCACGCGGTGGAGGACGCCGGGATCGCGCCCACCGACCTGCGCGGCCGTCCCGTCGGCGTGTTCGTCGGCACCAACGGCCAGGACTACCCGGTCGCGCTGGCCGGTGGCGCCGACGTGCCCGAGGGCCACCGCCTCACCGGGAACCTGGCGAGCGTGCTGTCCGGGCGGATCTCCTACGTGCTCGGCCTCCAGGGCCCGGCCCTGACCGTGGACACCGCCTGCTCGGCGTCGCTGGTCGCGCTGCACCTGGCCGTGCAGGCGCTGCGGCGCGGCGACTGCGAGCAGGCCATCGCGGGCGGCGCGACGGTGATGAGCACGCCGTGGCTGTTCACCGAGTTCAGCAGGCAGCGCGGCCTGGCCCCGGACGGCCGCTGCAAGGCCTTCTCCGCCGACGCCGACGGCACCGGCTGGAGCGAGGGCGTCGGCGTGCTGGTGCTGGAGCGGCTGTCCGACGCGCACGCCCGCGGCCACCGGGTGCACGCGGTGATCCGCGGCAGCGCGGTCAACCAGGACGGCGCGTCCAACGGCCTCAGCGCCCCCAACGGTGTGGCGCAGCAGCGGGTGATCGCCGACGCGCTGGCCGACGCGGGCGTGGCGCCGGAGCAGGTGGACGTCGTCGAGGCGCACGGCACCGGCACCCGGCTCGGCGACCCGGTCGAGGGCAACGCCCTGCGCGCCGCCTACGGGCGGCGGGACCGGCCGCTGCTGCTGGGCGCGGTCAAGTCCGCCATCGGCCACACCCAGGCCGCGGCGGGCGTGGCGGGCGTGATCAAGACGGTGCTCGCGCTCCGGCACGCCGAGCTGCCGCCGACCCTGCACGCCACCGAGCTGAACCCGGAGATCGACTGGGACCCGGCCGTGCTGCGGCTGGTCACCGAGCGCGAGCCGTGGCCCGCCCACGACGGTCCGCGCCGCGCGGGCGTGTCGGCGTTCGGCGTCAGCGGCACCAACGCCCACGTGATCCTGGAGAGCGCCCCACCCGCGCCCGCCCCCGCGCCCCGACCGGCCGGGCTGCCCACGCCGCTGCTGGTGTCGGCCGCGAGCCCGGAGGCGCTGCGCGTCCAGGTCGAGCGGGCGCGTCCGGAGTTCGCCGACGCGCTGGCCACCCGGCGCGCGCACCTGCCGCACCGCGCCGTGATCGGCGAGCGGACGACCACCGGCGTCGCGGGTGAACCGGGCCGGATCGCCTTCCTGCTGCCCGGCCAGGGCAGTCAGCGGGTCGGGGCGGGGGCGGAGCTGTACGCGGCGGAGCCCGTGTTCGCCGCCGCGCTGGACGAGGTGTGCGCGCTCGCCGACCGGCACCTCGACCGGCCGCTGCGCGAGGTGCTGTTCGACGGCGGGGACGGTCTGCTCGACCGCACCCGGTACACGCAGCTCGCGCTGTTCGCCGTCGGGGTCGCGCTGGCCCGGCTGCTCGACGACCGCGGGGTGCGGCCGGACGTGCTGCTCGGCCACTCCGTCGGAGAGCTGACCGCCGCGCACCTCGCGGGCGTGCTGGACCTCCCCGACGCCGTGGACCTGGTCGCCGCGCGCGGCAGGCTGATGGACGCGCTGCCGCCGGGCGGGGCGATGGTCGCGGTCGAGGCGACCGAGGACGAGGTCGCAGACTCCGGCTTGGACGTCGCCGCGGTCAACGGTCCCACCGCGGTCGTGCTGTCCGGTGACGCCGACGCCGTCGAGCGGGTCGCGGACGCCTTCCGCGCCCTGGGCAGGCGCACCAAGCTGCTGCCGGTCAGCCACGCGTTCCACTCGGCCCGCATGGACCCCGTGCTCGCCGAGTTCCGCGAGGTCGCGGCAGGGCTGACCTACCGGGCGCCGCGGCTGGACGTGATCTCCAACCGCACCGGCGCCCCGGCGAGCGCCGAGCAGCTGCGGTCGCCGGACCACTGGGTGCGGCACGTGCGCGAGACCGTGCGGTTCGCCGACGGCGTCCGCGCCCTGGGGGCGGCCACCGTGTTCGAGGTGGGCCCCGGCGGGGTGCTGTCGACGCTGGTCGACGGGGCCGTGCCGCTGCTGCGCGACGACCGCTCCGAGGTGGAGACGGTGGTCGGCGCGCTGGCCCACGCCCACGTGCGGGGCGTGCCGGTGCGGTGGCTCGCGGGCGGCGAGCACGTCGACCTGCCCCTGTACCCGTTCCAGCGCCAGAGGTTCTGGCCCGAGGGGCGGTTCGCGGCCACGGCGGCGGTGGACCGGCTGCTGTACCGGGTCGAGTGGACGCCCGTCCCGGTCGAGGCCTCGCGGACGGGGTCGTGGCGGCTCGTCGGGGACGCGCCGGGTGCCGACCGGATCGCCGCCGCGCTGGGCGAGGGCGAGCCCGCCGGGGTGCTGGTGCTGCCCGGCACCTCGCCCGCCGAACTGGTCGACGTGGTCGCGGGCGCCGAGGCCCCGGTGTGGGTGCTCGCCGACCCCGACGACCCGCGCCAGGCCCAGCTGTGGGGCATGGGCCGCGTGGCCGCGCTGGAACACCCGGACCGCTGGGGCGGACTCGTCCACTGGTCGCCGGACGCCGACGTGGCGGACCTGGTGGCGGTGCTGGGCGGGGAGTCCGGCGAGGACCAGGTGTCGGTCCGCCGGGACGGCGTGCGGGCCCGCCGGCTGGTGCGCGCGGACCGGACCCGGTCCGGCTCGCGCTGGCGGCCGAGCGGCCGGGTGCTGGTCACGGGCGGCACCGGCGGGCTCGGCGGGCACGTCGCCCGCTGGCTGGCCGAGCACGGCGCCGACGAGCTGGTGCTGGTGAGCCGGTCCGGCGGCGAGGTCCCCGACCTCGGCGTGCCGACGACCGTGCTGGCGTGCGACGTCGCCGACCGCGAGCAGGTGGAGCGGCTGGTCGCCGAGGCGGGGCCGTTCACGAGCGTGTTCCACGCCGCCGGGGTCGCCACCGACCGCGCCTTCGCCGACTGCACGCCCGACCACCTCGCCGCGCAGGCGGCGGCCAAGGTGCTCGGCGCGGAGAACCTGGACGCCCTCGTCGGTGACGTGGACGCGTTCGTGCTCTTCTCCTCGGTCGCCGCGACCTGGGGCAGCGGGGGACAGGCGGGCTACGCCGCCGCCAACGCCGCGCTGGACGCGCTCGCCGTCGACCGCAGGAGGCGCGGGCGCAGGGCCACGTCGGTGGCGTGGGGCCCGTGGGCCGGGGAGGGCATGGGCGCGGGCGAGACGGGCCTCCGGGCCCAGCGGCTCGGCCTGACCGCTCTGTCGCCCGCCGTCGCGCTGGCCGCGCTGCGGCACGCCCTGGACACCGACGAGACCGCGATCGTCGTGGCCGACGTGGACTGGTCGCGCTTCCTGCCGACGTTCACCGCGACCCGCCCGAGCGCGCTGTTCCGCGACCTGCCCGAGGCCCGGCCCGCGGTCGAGCCCACCGTGGACGCACCCGTGCGGGCGCTGTCGCGGCGGGAGGTGGCCGAACTCGCGGCGGACGTCCTCGGGCACGCCGACGCGGTGGCCCTGGACGCCGACCGCTCGTTCCGCGACCTCGGGTTCGACTCGCTGCTCGCCGTGGACCTGCGCAACCGCCTGGTGGAGCGCACGGGTCGCGCGCTGCCGGTGACCGTGGTGTTCGACCACCCGTCCATCGCCGCGCTCGCCGCCGCGCTGGGCGACGACGTGCCCGCCACCGCGGCTCCCACGACCGCGTCCGCCCCGGACGAACCGCTGGCGATCGTGTCGATGGCGTGCCGGTTCCCCGGCGGGGTCGCGAGCCCGGAGGACCTGTGGCGGCTGGTGGACGAGGGCCGCGACGCCATCGGCGAGCTGCCCGGTGACCGGGGCTGGGACCTGGGGCGGCTCTACGACGCCGACCCCGACCACGCGGGCACGTTCTACGCGCGCGGCGGCGGGTTCCTGGCCGACGCGGGTGACTTCGACGCCGCGTTCTTCGGCATCTCACCCCGCGAGGCCCTGGCGATGGACCCGCAGCAGCGGCTGCTGCTGACCGCGAGCTGGGAAGCCCTGGAACGCGCGGGCGTGGACCCGTCCTCGTTGCGCGGCAGCACGGGCGGCGTGTTCGTGGGCGTCGCCGGGCAGGGGTACGGCACCGGCCCCGCGGGCGAGGTCGAGGGCCACCTGCTCGCCGGAACGGTGACCAGCGTCGCGTCCGGCCGGATCGCCTACACCCTCGGCACCGAGGGCCCCGCCGTCACGGTGGAGACGGCGTGCTCGTCGTCGCTGGTGGCGCTGCACCTGGCGGGCCAGTCGCTGCGGGCGGGCGAGTGCTCGTTCGCGCTCGTCGGCGGTGCGGCCGTCGTCGCGAGCCCCGACCTGTTCGTGGAGTTCAGCAGGCAGCGCGGGCTGTCCGCGGACGGGCGGTGCCGGTCGTTCGGCGCCGGCGCCGACGGCACCGGCTGGTCCGAGGGCGTCGGGGTCCTGGTCGTGGAACGGCTGTCCGACGCCCGCCGCCTCGGGCACCCGGTGCTGGCGCTGGTGCGCGGCACCGCGGTCAACCAGGACGGCGCGTCCAACGGCCTCACCGCGCCCAACGGGCTCGCGCAGCAGCGGGTCATCCGGCAGGCGCTGGCCAACGCGCGCCTGGAACCGTCCGACGTGGACCTCGTGGAGGCCCACGGCACCGGCACCACCCTGGGCGACCCCATCGAGGCGACGGCGCTGCTGGCCACCTACGGCCAGGACCGCGACCGGCCGTTCGGGCTGGGGTCGGTGAAGTCGAACATCGGCCACACCCAGGCCGCGGCGGGCATCGCCGGGATCATCAAGGTCGTCATGGCCATGCGGCACGGCGTGCAGCCGCGCACCCTGCACGTGGCCGAGCCGTCCGCCCAGGTCGACTGGTCGACCGGCAACGCGCTGCTGCTGGAGGAACCCCGGCCGTGGGACGGCCCGCGCCGCGCGGGCGTGTCCGCGTTCGGCATGAGCGGCACCAACGCGCACGTGGTCCTCGAACACGTCCCCGACGACGTCGTCGAGCGCGCCCCGGCTGATGACCTGCCGCTGCCGCTGTCCGCCCGGACCGCTCGCGCGGTGGGCGACCAGGCCGCCAGGCTGGGTGAGTTCCTGCGGGGCGGTCCCGTCGCCCCGGCGGACCTGGTGCGGACGCTCGCGGCGAGGCCGCGGTTCGAGCACCGGGCCGTGGTCGTCGGGGACCACCTCGCCGGGCTCGCGTCGCCGGACACCGCGCCGAACGTCGTGCGGGGCCGTGCGACCGGTGGCGGTGTCGTGTTCGTCTTCCCCGGTCAGGGCACGCAGTGGACCGGCATGGCGCTGGAACTGGCCGCCGAGGAGCCGGTGTTCGCGGCGCGGCTGGACGAGTGCGCACGGGCGTTGGCGGCGCACGTGGACTGGTCGCTGCGGGAGGTGCTGGGCGACGAGGAGGCGTTGAAGCGGGTCGACGTCGTGCAGCCCGCCCTGTTCGCGGTGATGGTGTCCCTGGCGGCGGTGTGGCGTTCGCACGGTGTCGAGCCCACGGCCGTGGTCGGTCACTCGCAGGGTGAGATCGCCGCCGCCGTGGTGGCCGGGGCGCTGTCCCTTGAGGACGGTGCCAGGGTGGTCGCGCTGCGCAGCAGGGCGATCCTGGCCATCTCGGGGCACGGCGGCATGGTCGCGGTCGCCGCCGGTGAGGCCGTGGCAAGGGAGCGGTTGGCCGGGTACGCCGGTCGGATCGAGATCGCCGCGGTGAACGGGCCGGACGCCGTGGTGGTGGCGGGGGAGCCGGACGCGCTGGACGAGTTGGTCGCCGACTGCGTGCGCGACGGCCTGCGGGCCCGGTCGATCCCGGTCGACTACGCCGCGCACTCGGCCCAGGTCGAGCCGCTGCGCGACGAGCTGCTCGCCGCGCTGGCAGGCATCGAGCCGCGCGCCACCGACGTGCCGCTGCTGTCCAGCGTCCTCGGCGAGTTCGTGGACGGCACCGCGCTGGACGCCGGGTACTGGTACCGCAACCTGCGGGAACCGGTCGGCTTCGGCGCGGCCACCGACCAGCTCGTGAGCGGTGGCCACACCGTGTTCGTCGAGGTGAGCCCGCACCCGGTGCTGGTCGCCGCCATCGAGGGCACCGCGGCGGACCGGCCCGTCGCCGCGCTCGGCACGCTGCGCCGCGACGCCGGGGGCCGCCGCAGGCTGCTCACCGCGTTGGCCGAGGCGTGGGTCGCGGGCGCCGACGTGGACTGGACCACGATCACCGGCGCGGGACGGCTCGTCGCGCTGCCGACGTACCCGTTCCAGAACGAGCGGTACTGGCTGCCCACCCCCGGCCGTTCCGGTGCCGCGCCCGCCCGGCAGCTCACCTACCGCACGGAATGGCGCAGGCTGCCGGACCCCGCACCGCGCCCCCTCGACGGCTGGGTGGTCGTCACCCCTGTGGACGGCCACCCCGCTGCGGCACTTCCCGGCGCCCGTGTGGTCACCGATCCCGAGGACGTCGGGATGGCCATCGGCGTCGTGTCGGCGCTGCCGCCCGACGCGACCCTCGACCTGGTGCGCCGACTGGACCCGGCGATCCCGTTGTGGCTGGTCACCACCGACGCCGAGCACGACCCCGACCAGGCGCGGGTGTGGGGGACCGGGCAGGTGCTGGGGCTGGAGCAGCCGGAGCGGTGGGGCGGTCTGGTCGACCTTCCGCGTGAGGCCGACGACACGGTGATCGCCCGCCTGGCCGGTGTGCTCGGTGGCGAGGAGGACCAGCTCCGGGTGCGGGCCGACGGGGTTCGTGTTCGCAGGCTGGTGCCGTTCGGCTCGCCGCCGCGTGGCGACCGGCCGTGGCAACCCGGTCGCGTCCAGGTCCGCGGAGCCGACGCGGCCCTCGCCGCCGAGCTGACGGCGTGGCTCGACCGCAACGGCGTGGAGGAGGTCGACGAGAACCCGGACACGGTCATCCAGGTGCTCCCGTCCGAACCGGCCGGGGGCGTGCTGCCGGACGTGGATCTCGGGGTGTTGCCGGACATCCCGGCCGCCGACACCGTCGTCCTGCTGCACCCGCTCGGCGGGTTGTGGGGCGCGGCGCGGCAGGGCGCGGCCGGTGCGCGGTGCGTCGGGACGGCCGCTCTGGCGCGGGTGGCGGGTCGACGGGCCGTCGCGGTCGCGGTCGGCGGCTGGGAACCGCAGCAGCGCGCGGTCGACGTGGACGAGGTGATGGCCGCCGTCCGGCAGGCGCTGGACCACGACGAGCCCGAGGTCGCGGTGCTCGACGTCGACTGGACGTCGATCGTGTCCACCGTGTCCTCACCGCGTCAGCTCAACCTGTTGGCGGAACTGCCCGAGACCCGTGAGGCGCGACGGCGGGACACCACCGGCGGCGACGGCCTGGCCGAACGGCTGGCCGGGCTCTCCGCCGACGAGCAGCTGCGCGCCCTGCTGACCCTGGTCACCGAGCAGGCCGCCGCCGCGCTCGGCCACACCGGGGCGGGCGGGGTCCAGGCCGACGCGCCGTTCGCCGCCGCCGGGTTCGACTCGCTGCTGGCGGTGCAGTTCCGCAACCGCCTGGTCGCCGCGACCGGGCTCGCCATCGCCGCGACCGTGGTGTTCGACGAGCCCACCCCCGCCGCGCTCGCGCGGCACCTGCACGAGCGGCTCTGCGCGCCGCCGGACCCGGTGGCGCTGGCGCTGGCCGACCTGGACCGCCTCAACGGCGTCCTGGACGGGCTGCCCGCCGACGAGAAGGTCGGCGCGCGGCTGCGCGCGCTGCTGCGGCGCTGGGACGAGCGCGGCGCGCCCACCGAGCGGGGAACGCCCTCCCGCGGCGGCGAACTGGAGACCGCCAGTGCCGACGAGCTGTTCGCACTGCTCGACACCGACTTCAGCACGGGCTGACGAGAACGGAGCGGCATGACAGACGATCGGGTGATCGTGAAGTGCCTGGTGTGGGACCTCGACAACACGCTGTGGCGGGGGACTCTCGCCGAAGGCGACGACGTGGTCGTGCCGGACGAGATCCGGCGCGTGATCACCGAGCTGGACGCCCGCGGCGTCCTCCAGTCGGTGGCCAGCAAGAACGACCACGACGTGGCGTGGGCACGCCTCGAACAGGTGGGGCTGGCGGAGTACTTCGTCCTGCCGCACGTCGGCTGGGGCCCGAAGTCCGCGTCCGTGCGGGCCATCGCGGAGAAGCTCAACTTCGCCGAGTCCACCATCGCGTTCGTGGACGACCAGCCCACCGAACGCGCCGAGGTCGCCTACCACCTGCCCGAGGTGCGCTGCTACCCGGCCGAGCAGGCCGCGGAACTGGCCGGGCTGGCCGAGTTCAGCCCGCCGGTGATCACCGAGGACTCGGCGCGGCGGCGGAAGATGTACCAGGCGGGCTTCCGCCGGGACGCCGAGCGCGAGGGGTTCACCGGCCCGGACGAGGACTTCCTGCGCACGCTGGACCTCCGCATGACGGTCGTGCGCGCCACCGAGCGGGAGCTGGCCCGCGCGGCGGAGCTGACGCTGCGCACCAGCCAGATGAACGCGACCGGCGTGCCCTACGACGACGCCGCCCTGCGTTCGCTGATGACCGATCCGGAGCACGAGGTGCTGGTGGTCGGCATGTCCGACCGGTTCGGCCCGCACGGCGCCGTCGGGATCGTCCTGCTGCACCGGACGCCCGAGGTGTGGCACCTGAAACTGCTCGCCACGTCCTGCCGGGTGGTGGCGTTCGGCGCGGGCAGCACGCTGCTCAACTGGATCGTCGACCGGGCCGCCCGCGCGGGCGTGCACCTGGCGGCGGACTTCCGGCCGACCGACCGCAACCGCATGATGGACATCGCCTACCGGTTCGCCGGGTTCGACGACGAGGCCTGCGCGTGCCTCCTCCCGCTCGGGTCCACCGCGGCCGAGGGGGTGCTACGGCTGCACCTGCTGCCCGAACCGCGGCAGGCGTCGCCGGTCGTGACGCTCGACGCGGTCGACCTGGAGGTGGCCCATGGCTGAGCAGGTGGACGTCTCGGCGGCGCTGGCCGAGTACGTGCGCGAGATGTCGTTGCGGGAGGACGAGGTCCTCCGCGAGCTGCGGGAGGAGACGGCGGAACTGCCGGGCGGCCGCTCGTTGCAGGTGATGCCCGAGGAGGGCCAGTTCCTCGGGCTCCTGGTGAGCCTGCTGGGCGCGCGGTCCGTGCTGGAGCTGGGCACCTACACCGGGTACAGCACGCTGTGCATGGCCAGGGCGCTGCCGTCCACCGGGCGGTTGGTGACGTGCGACATCACCGGGCGGTGGGCCGACATCGGCGTCCCGTTCTGGCGGCGGGCCGGGGTGGAGGACCTGATCGACCTCCGGGTCGGACCGGCGGAGTCCACCATGGACGCCCTGCTGGAGGGCGGTGGGGCGGACGGGTTCGACCTCGTGTTCGTCGACGCCGACAAGGCCGGGTACCCCGCGTACTACGAGCGGGCGTTGCGGCTGGTGCGGCCGGGTGGGTTGGTGGTGCTGGACAACACGCTGTTCTTCGGCCGCGTCGCCGACCCGTCGGTGACCGATCCGGACACCGAGGGGGTGCGGAAGGTCAACGCCCTGATCCGCGACGACCAGTCGGTGGACATCGTGCTGTTGACGATGGCGGACGGGGTGACGCTGGTGCGGCGGAAGACGACGTAGGGGGATGGGGGACGGCCGTCCCCCATCCCCACGCGACCGGCGCTCAGAAGTGGCTGAACACCTCGCTCAACGGGTCCGAGGGGTACCGCTCGGGGACGTCCTTGCCGAGGAGCCGCGTCCGCAGCTTGTCCCACTGCGCGTGCAGCCCAGGGTCGAGGAGCTGCTTGCCGTGGTCCAGGACCAGGTGGAGTGCGTCGCGCACACCGGCGTAGAACGCCCGGTTCTGGAACCTCGGGGTGTGCAGCAGCACCTTCGGGTGAACGTAGGCGATGGCCAGCACCGTCCTCGGGCTGATGTCGAAGGTGTCCGGGTAGTGGGCGAGGGTCTGCACCGCCTTGACGACGAACTCCTGGGAGAGCGTGCGGGTACGCGTGCGCAGGAGGACGACCAGCGCGTCGCCCACGGCCTCGACGTCCGCGTAGTGGGTGTTCTCCGGTGGGGCGACCAGTTCTGGCAGGTGATCCGTGCCCACGGGGGAGAACACCTGGGCTTGCACCCACGTGAGCGTCTCGTCAGCCCAGTCCGGACCCTGGTTGTAGAACACCGAGCTGTCGACCAGGGCGATGCCACGGCGGATCCGAGAGGCGTGCGCGTCGTCCCCGCCGACCCTGGCGGTCCAGTACTCGTCCGCACCGCGCATGTCGAACGAGATGAACTCCGGTGCGCGGTCGACCAGTGCGGCGCCCTCCAGGTTCAACGAGGACAGCAGCGCTCGCCAGCTGTCGTGGTCCAGACCGGACCGCCACAGCGACAGCGTCGACCGCCAGTTCGCCGTGGCCTCGGTGTCGTCGTCGCCGAACGCGCCCACCAGTCGGAACCCGGTCTCGGGATCGCTGAACAGGATCGACAGCGTGGTCAGGTTCGCCGAGTAGGCCGCGAGTTGGCGGACGAAGTCGAGCGGTGTCGGGCGGTAGGTGTCGAACTCCGTCGACCGTCGCCGCTGTCGGAACGACTGGAGCAGGTCCACCAGCGCCCGGCGGACGTCGTCCTGCTCGTCCGACGGCATCGCGGCGAAGATCTCCTTCGCGAAGTCGCCGATGGACCGCCGCTCGGCCAGTGCGTGGTGCGAGAGCAGGGCGAACAGCACCTCGTCGTTGGGAGCGCGGTCCTGGTAGCGGCCACCGTAGGCGGCGTTGGCCAGGCCCGCCAGTTCGTCCACGACGTGCCGCGCCACCAGGTACTCGCCGAAGGTGGCGTGCAGGAACTCGTAGGCGCGCTCCTTCGTCCGCGTCGTCGCCTCCGGCGCGTGGACGAAGAAGAACTCGCCGAGCAGCCTGGCACCTTCGTCGTCCGGGAGGTTGTCCCGTCCGGTGAGCGCCGCGAGGTCGGACCGCAGGTCCGTCTCCCGCACGCTCTGCACGCCGCGGTTGAACATGGACAGCGCCGCGACCGCCAGCCGGAACACCTGGTCCGACACGCGGCGCTGCAACTCCTGGCCGCGCAACCGGCCCACCGCGTGCTTGCGCACCTCACGTCGGGCGAAGCTGTCGAAGATCCGCTCGTAGAGGTCCGACTTCGACAGGCCCGCGTCGAGCTGCGGCGCCCTGGGATTGGCGGCGTACAGGGCGAGCATGAGCAGAAGCAGGGGCTGTCTGACCAGGTCGGCCTGGTGCAGCGCTTCGGCGGCGGTCAGCTCGCGCACCGCCCCCGACCGGATCGCCTGGAGGTTCGTGGCGCGCCACTCGTCCAGCCAGGCGGTGACCTGGTCGTCGTCGAACTCGCCGAGTTTGACCACGGTCGCGCCGGGCGGCACGTCCACCCGGTCGGCCACCACGGTCCGGGACGTCACGACGACCGCCACCGGTCGGTTCTGCTCGCCTTCGATCCGCTGGAACTCCATGACCTCCCGCAGGTACCCGCTGCGGTCGAAGTCGGCGGCCTGCAACAACTCGTCCAGTCCGTCCAGCAGGACCACCAGCACGGTGTCGGCGTGGTCGGACAGCGCCTGCCACCCCAGCCGGTTGTTGCTCGCGATGTCCAGGGCCTGCTGGATCTGGTCGGGGATCGGGGCGCCCGCCGACACACCGCGCAGCGGCACGCGGACGACGGTGTACTCCTCCGGTGGAAGCTGGGCGGCGAGGACCTTGGTGAGGATCGACTTCCCCGCACCGGGGTGCCCCAGCAGCAGCATCGGCACCGATGTGGAGTCGGCCGAGGTGAAGTGCGCGGCGAGCATCAGTTCCAGGTCCTGCGCGACCGGCCGCGTCGACCACCAGCCCTCGTCCGCGGGGCGGCTGTCCTTGTCGTGCGCCGCCATCCGGTAGTGCGGCGTGACGAAGGCCCGTTCGATCGTCGGGAACGTGACGTCGGCGTCGTAGCGCTCGGTGTCGCTCGGCACGATGGGCTTGGCGAGCAGGGCCGTGTTCGCCTTGCGCAGCCCCTCGCGCTGCCGACCGATGTCGAGGCCGCGGTCGGAGAGCAGACCGAGCAGCACCTGGATCCGGGAGAGTGCTTGCCCGTGCGACTCCAAGGCGGCCCGCACATCGGCGTTGAGGGTGTCGAAGTGGTGCCTCGTGGCGGCGTGCTCGCCGAGCAGTGCCCAGAACACGAACTCCGGGGCCTTCTCGGCCAGCGCCAGGTAGTGCGACTGGTAGCCGTCCAGGACCAGGCCGCGGAAGGCCGGACCGAACACCCTGCCGACGCCCGCCCCGGCGGTGAGACCGCTGAAGAAGTCGTGTGCCTCCGCCATCACCTCGTCGAGCCAGCGGGCCAGGCGGGGCAGGTTATCCTGGAACCCGCACGACGGTGACGGAGCCGGGATCGCCGACCAGTAGAGGGCGTCGTAGTAGTCCCTCGTGGCGCGCTTGCGCAGGCCGGTGAGCAGCCGCCGTTCCGCGTCGGTGACCGCCAGCGCGCGCATCCGCTGGGCGCCGAGCCGTTCCTCCAGCGCCTCGAAGAACGCGGCGGCCACGATGGTGCTGTGCGCGGCGGTGATCAGGTCCCGGCGCGCCACACCCCTGGTGCCCGCCATCCGGTCGGACAACTTCCCGACCAGGCCCCGCAACAACCCGGTGGCCTCGTTCTTCTGGTCGACCCAGCCCCACACCGCGGCCAGCAGCGCCGCCGGTACGAGCGCGGCGCCGCCGCCGACCACGGCCACGGCGCCCGCGGCGAGGATGGTGCCGCCCAGCACCTTGTCGAGCTTGTCCACCGCCTCGGGCTCGTGCTTGCCGAGGATGCGCAACGCGCCTGCGAACGTGAGGGCGGGCTTGCGGGGCATGGGCGACTCCGGTGCGGTGGGCTTCCTCCCGTACATCGAGCGGAAGCCCGCTTCGTTAGCGCTCGGAGCTCACGAGCCGCCGGTCTCGCGCACCGCGACGGCCGTCCCCGCCTCTCAGGCTTCGTCGCGGAGGCGGACGACCAGCTCCACCATCGCCTTCACCGTGCGGAAGTTCGCGAGCTTCAGGTTCGCCCCGGAGACGGTGACGCCGTAGCGCTGCTCCAGGTGCACCACCAGTTCCATCGCGAACAGCGACGACAGCCCGCCCTCGCCGAACAGGTCGCGCGTGGCCGTCCAGCCCGCTTTCGTGCGGGTCTCCAGGAAGTCGATCAGCTCCTGCTCGATGGTGTCCGGGGTGGCCGAGACCGTCATGGTTGCGCCTCTTCGTAGTCGTAGAAACCGCGACCGCTCTTGCGGCCGTGGTGGCCGTCGCGGACCTTCTCCAGCAGCAGTTCGCACGGGCGGCTGCGCTCGTCGCCGATGCGGCGGTGCAGCACGTCCAGCGCGTCGACGAGGTTGTCGATGCCGATGAGGTCGGCCGTGCGCAGCGGGCCGGTGGGGTGGCCGAGGCAGCCGCGCATGAGCGCGTCGACGTCCTCGGCGGACGCGACGCCCTCCTGCACCAGGCGGGCGGCGTCGTTGATCATCGGGTGCAGGAGCCTGCTGGTGACGAACCCCGGCGAGTCGCGCACGACGATCGGTGTGCGGCGCAGTTCACCGAGGAGCTTCTTCGCCGACGAGACCACGTCCGCGGCGGTGCGCGGGCCGGGGACGACCTCGACGGTGGTGATGAGGTAGGCCGGGTTCATGAAGTGGGTGCCCAGCAGGTCCGCCGGACGCGTCACGGCGGCGGCCAGTTCGTCGACGGGGATCGACGAGGTGTTGGAGATGATCGGGGTGCCCGCCGACACGGCCGAGGACACCTGGGCCAGCACGGCGGCCTTCGTCGCCGGGTCCTCGACGACGGCCTCGATCACGGCTACCGGGGCCGGGCCGGAGAGGGCGTCCGCCAGTGAGGTGACAGTGGTGAGCGGCCCCGGTGTCGTGTCGGACGGGGCGGCGCCGAGCAGTGTCGCGGTCCGCAGGTTGCGGGTGATCGCGGTCTCGGCGCGGTCCAGCACGGCGCGGTCCACGTCCACGAGCGTCACGGGGACGCCGTGCACCAGGGCCAGCGTGGTGATGCCGGTGCCCATCACGCCCGCGCCGACGACGACGAGCGGACGAGCCTCCTCGTGTGCCGCGGCCGTCACGGGACCTCCTGCTCGTGGATCGGGGTGTTCGGGGGCCATCGTCGGTCACGGCCGCTAGCGTCCCGATAGCGTGGAGGCCTCGCCGCCGCCGCTAGATCGGCGCTATGGCGGGTGGTTAGCCTTCCCGACCGGCAGGCCGGGCCACCTGTTGCGCCCGCCCGGCCCGGCGAGCACCTGGGAGAGGACACCGTGGACACCACTCGGGCCGAGCCGGTCGGCTATCCCTTCAACCGCGCCGAAGACCTGGAGCTGGACGAGCGCTACGCGACGGCGCGCGCGGGCCGGACCCTGGTCCGGGTCACGATGCCGTACGGCGAGGACGGCTGGCTCGCCTCCCGTCACGAGGACGTCCGGTTCGTGCTGGGGGACCAGCGGTTCAGCCGCGCCGCCGCGGCGGCGGCCGGTCTTGCGGAGCCGCGCACGTCACCGCAGACCGTCGGCCCCGGCGTGATCCTGTCGATGGACCCGCCGGAGCACTCGCGCGTCCGCAGGCTGGCGGGCAAGGCGTTCACCCACCGCAACGTGGAACGGTTGCGCCCCAAGGCCAAGCAGGTCGCGAACGACCTGGTGGACCGGATGGTCGAGCACGGCTCACCGGTCGACCTCATCGAGAACTTCGCGTCACCGCTGCCCGTCACGATGATCTGCACGATGCTCGGCGTGCCCGTGGCCGACCAGCACCAGTTCCTCGACTGGTCGGAGGTGTTCGCGTCGGCGACCACCCTGAGCGAGGCGGAGACCCAGCAGCGCCTGGGCAGCCTCGTGGGGTACATGTCGGAACTGCTGCGGCAGCGCCAGGAGGAGCCCGCCGACGACCTGCTCAGCGGTCTCGTCCTCGCCCGCGACCAGGACGACCGGTTCACCGCCGACGAGATCCTCAGCCTGGCGATCGTGCTGCTGGGCGCCGGGCACGAGAACATCACCAGCCAGATCCCCAACTTCGTCTACACCCTGCTGCGCCACCCCGAGGAGCTGGCGCGACTGCGGGCGGACCCGGAGCTGGTGCCGCAGGCCGTCGAGGAGCTGATGCGGTACATCCCGCTCGGCCTCGGCCCCGTCCTGGCCCGCTACGCGCTGGTCGACGTCGAGGTCGGCGGTGTGCTGGTCCGCGCCGGGGAACCGGTGGTGGCGTCGCTCGGTTCGGCCAACCGCGACGAGGACGTGTTCGAGCGGGCGGACGAGCTGGACCTGACCCGCCACCCCGGCCCGCACGTGGGGTTCGGCCACGGCCCCCACCACTGCCTCGGCGCCGCGCTGGCGCGGATGGAGATGCAGATCGCGCTGGAGACGCTGCTGGAGCGCTTCCCGGACCTGCGGATCGCCGTGCCCGAGGAGGAGCTGAAGTGGCGCACCGGGACGTTCATGCGCAGCGTCGTGGAACTGCCCATCACCTGGTGACCTGAGGACGCGGAAGGGGGCGGGGCCAGCGGCCCCGCCCCCTCCGTCGGTCCTCCGGTCCTCGCCGCGGCAGCCCCGCGGCTCACGGCGCGCCTCGTGGCGGCCGCGACGGCGGTCCTCACGGCGGAGGTGGTGGCCCGTGCACGAACGGCACCCGTTGTCCAGGTCGGCCAGGTGGTGCCGGTTGCCGGTCCGGTGGCAGCCGCTCGACCGCCTGGCCGAGGACGTGCTGTCGACCGTGATCTCGGCGGGCGGCGTGCGGGGCCCGTACCGGTGGCCGGGGCTGTCATGAGACCGGGTGCACCGTGATCACGTCCGACCGGGAGGGTACGTCGTCGAACCGGGGGTGCGCCGAACGCTCACCAGGTCACGGGAAGCGCCTCCACACCGCGGATGAGCACGCCCTCGCGCCACTGGACCTCCTCCGGCGCCACGGCGAGCCGCAGGTCGGGGAAGCGGCGCAGCAGCGTGCCGAGGGTGACCTGGAGGTCCACCCTGGCCAGTTGCGCGCCGATGCAGTGGTGCGGCCCGAAGCCGAACGTCAGGTGCTGGATGTTCTTCCGGTCCAGGTCCAGCACGTCCGCGTCGGGGAACACGCTCGCGTCGCGGTTGGCCGAGGCGATGTCGGCCACCAGCGTCTCGCCCGCGCGCACGGTCACGTCGCCGAACTCCACGTCCTCCGTGGCGACCGTGCCGAACGCGCCGCCGGAGTTGATCGGGACGTGCCGCAGCAGCTCCTCCACCGCCTGGTTGATCAGCTCCGGGCGGGCGCGCAGCTTCGCCAGCTCGTCCGGGTTGGTCAGCAGCGTGTAGGTGAAGTTGAGGACGGTGTTGAGGATCGTCTCGTGCCCGCCGACCAGCAGCGCCACCGCGAGCGACGCCAGCTCGATCTCGCTGAGCCGGTCCTCGCCGTCCACCGCCGTGACCAGCGTGCTGAGCACGTCCTCGCCGGGCTCCGCGCGCTTGGCCGCCACCAAACCGTTGAGGTAGTTCAGGAACTGGGCGATCGACGCCTGCGCCTCGTCCGAGGTGAACACCCCGGACATGATGGTCTCGGTGAGCACGCGGAAGTCGGCGCGCTCGTCGACCGGGATGCCCAGCACCTCGCAGATCACCATGACCGGCAGGGGTTCCGCGACGAACTTCTTCAGGTCGGCGGGCGAGCCGTGCGCGACCATCTCGTCCAGCAGCCCGTCGACGATCTCCTGCACCCGAGGCCGCAGCTTCTCGATGCGGCGCACGGTGAACGCCTTGGCCATGAACCTGCGCACCCTGGTGTGGTCGGCGCCGTCCATGGTCAGCACCGAGCCCACGGGCGGCGTGCCCGGCACCATGCGCGGTGCCGCCTCGCCCAGCTCGGCCGAGGCCGCGCGGCTGAACCTGGGGTCGGACTGGGCCGTGCGCACCGACGAGTGCCGCACCGCCAGCCACGCCTCGCCGCCGTAGGGCATCCGCACCCTCGCCACCGGGGCCTCGTCGCGGGCCTCGCCGTACCACGGGTCCGCGGTCAACCTGCTGGTGTCGCCGACGGGGTACTGCGGCGTCGTTCCTTGCGTGCTCATGTGATTCCTCCCGGACCGGTCCCCGAGGCGGCCCGCGCCGGATCGTCACGCCCGGTCGCCCCGCGCCGCGTTCCCACGTCCGCGCGGCGTCCCGGTCGTTCGGGTGACCTCGGTCCTGATGATCGGGCATCGGCACTATCGTCCCGATAGCGCCGCACCCCGATGTGTTGTCGCTGGTGAAGGGCGATATTTCCGCGCTATGCGCACTTCTTAGCTTGGGCTGGGTCCGGGAGGGCCGCCGAGTTCTGCGCGGAAGTCGAAGACGGGGTAACCAATGTTCTGGCACGGGTCACGGCGCGCGGGCGACCACTTCGGGACGGTCTGATCACATGGCCGAGGACGAGAAGCTGCTCGGGTACCTGCGTCGCGCGATGGGGGAGCTGGCCGACGCCCGCACCCAGGTGCGCGACCTGGAGGCCAAGGCGGGGGAGCCGATCGCGATCGTCGCGATGAGCTGCCGCTACCCCGGTGGGGTTCGCTCCCCGGAAGACCTGTGGGACCTGCTCGCCGAGGGCCGCGACGTGATCGCGGAGTGGCCGGGGGACCGCGGCTGGAACACCGCCGACCTCTACCGGCCCGGCGCTCCGGTGCCCGGCAAGACCTTCTGCCGCGAGGGCGGTTTCCTCGACGACGCGGGCGACTTCGACGCCGGGTTCTTCGGCGTGTCCCCGAACGAGGCCCTGGCGATGGACCCGCAGCAGCGGCTGGTGCTGGAAACCTCCTGGGAGGCCGTGGAACGCGCCGGGATCGCGCCGTCGTCGTTGCGCGACAGCCGGACCGGCGTCTTCGTCGGCGCCATCGCCAACGACTACGGCTCCCCGGTGTTCGACGTCCCGTCCGGCGCGGAGGGGTTCCTGGACACCGGGACGCACACCAGCGTCGTGTCCGGCCGGGTCTCCTACACGCTCGGGCTGCGCGGCCCGGCGATCACCGTGAACACGGCGTGCTCGTCGTCGCTGGTGGCCCTGCACCTCGCGGCCCGCGCGCTGCGCGCGGGGGACTGCACCCTCGCGCTCGCGGGCGGCGTCACGGTCATGCCCGTGCCCGATCCCTTCGTGTCCTTCAGCCAGCAGGGCGGCCTGGCCCCGGACGGGCGCTGCAAGGCGTTCGGCGCGGACGCCGACGGCACCGGCTGGTCCGAGGGCGTCGGGATCGTGCTGCTGGAACGGCTGTCCGACGCCGTGCGCAACGGCAGGCGCGTCCTCGCCGTGCTGCGGTCGAGCGCGGTCAACCAGGACGGCGCCAGCAACGGCCTGTCCGCCCCGAACGCCACCGCGCAGCGCGAGGTCATCCGCGACGCGCTGGCCGCCGCCGAACTCGCGCCGATCGACGTGGACGCCGTGGAGGCGCACGGCACCGGCACCCGGCTGGGCGACCCGATCGAGGCCGGGGCGCTGCTCGCGGAGTACGGCGCCAACCGGGAGGCCGACCGTCCACTGTGGCTCGGCTCGCTCAAGTCCAACATCGGCCACACCTCCGCCGCCGCGGGCATCGGCGGCGTGATCAAGGTCGTGCAGGCGATGCGGCACGAGCTGCTGCCGCGCACCCTGCACGCCGAGCAGCCCTCGCCGTTCGTCGACTGGTCGGCCGGTGAGGTCCGGCTGCTGACGGAGGCCCGCGCCTGGCCCGCGTCCGACCGGCCGCGCCGCGCGGGCGTGTCCGCCTTCGGGATCAGCGGCACCAACGCCCACGTCATCCTGGAGGAGGCCCCGGCCGCCGCGCCCGCCGAGGTCGTCGAGGCCGACGGCGTCGTGCCGTGGGTGCTGTCCGCCCGGTCCGGTGCCGCGCTGCGCGCCCAGGCCGCCGGGCTGTCCACCTGGCTGGCCGGGCACGGCGACGTGCGGGCCGCGGACGTGGCCGCCGCGCTGGCGGGCACCCGGTCCGCGTTCGAGCACCGGGCCGTCGTGGTCGGGCGGGACGCGGCGGACTTCGCCGCACGGCTGGACGTCCTCGCCGACGGTGGCGTGCCCGCCGACGGCGCCGTGCTCGCCGGTGGCCCGGTGGGAGCCGACGGCCGGGTGGTGTTCGTGTTCCCCGGTCAGGGTTCGCAGTGGGTCGGCATGGGTGTGGAGCTGCTGGAGTCGTCGGCGGTGTTCGCGGAGCGGATGGCGGAGTGCGAGCGGGCGTTGGCGCCGTTCGTGGACTGGTCG
>NZ_DASUSQ010000091.1:0-63519 GCF_036375055.1 Umezawaea sp. | reverse complement strand
GTTGGGGGGGGTGGACGTTCGGCGGGGTGGGGTGGGTTAGTAGAGCGAGCGGCGTTCGCGGAATTCCAGGGCCGCTGCCACGTGGGAGGCGTCTGGGGTTGGGGCTTCTGCCAGGTCCGCGAGGGTCCAGGCGACTCTGATGCAGCGGTCCGCTCCTCGGCCCGTCAAGGCGCCCGTGGAGAGGGCTCGGTCCAAGAGGGCTGTTGTGTTTCGCGGTAGGGCGAATTCCCTGCGCAGGGACGGGCCCGGGACTTCCGCGTTGGTTCGCCACGGCTCGCCGTGGGACGACCAGCGTTGTGCTGCTCTGCGGCGGGCCCTGAGGACGCGTTCGCGGACCACCGCCGTGGGTTCGGGAGTGGTGATCTCGGCGCCGTTCATGGCTGTCAGGGGGCGCATCTTCACGCGGAGGTCCACCCGATCGAGTAGTGGGCCGGAGAGTTTCGCCAGGTACCTGCGGCGGTCCTTCGGGGTGCAGGTGCAGTCGACCTCCTTCGGCGGGGCGCAGGGGCAGGTGTTGGTGGCCAGCACCAACTGGAAGCGGGCGGGGTAGCGGACGGTGCCCGCCTGCCTGGCCAGGCGGACCTCGCCCTCCTCCAGGGCCGTGCGGAGGGCGTCCAGGCCGGTCCTGCTGAACTCGCAGGCCTCGTCCAGGAACAGGACGCCGCGGTGGGCCTTGCTGGCGGAACCCGGCTTGGCCAGGCCGGAGCCGCCGCCGACCAGGGCCGCGACGGAGGCGGAGTGGTGCAGGGCGATGAACGGCGGTGCGACCACCAGCGGTGCGTCCGTCGACAGCAGACCCGCCACCGAGTGGATGGCGGTGACCTCCAGGGCCTCCGGGGTGGTCAGGGACGGCAGCAGGCCGCTGAGGCGCTGGGCCAGCATGGTCTTGCCGGTGCCGGGCGGGCCGCTGAGCAGCAGGTGGTGCGCGCCCGCCGCGGCCACCTCCAACGCCCAGCGGGCCTCGGGTTGGCCCAGGACGTCGGCCAGGTCGGCCGCGCTGGGCGGCGTCGGCGAGTCCGGTGGTGGGGCTGGCCGGAGCGCGGTGTCGTCGCCCCTGAGCCACGCCACCACCTCGGCCAGGGAGGCGGCGCCGTGGATGCTCAAGCCTTCGACCAGTGACGCCTCGGACAGGGACTCCACGGGGACCACGGCCCGGCTCAGCCCCGCTCGCTGGGCGGCCAGCAGGGAGGGCAGCACGCCGCGAACACCGCGCAGCCTGCCGTCCAGCGCCAGCTCGCCCAGCAGGACGGTGCTCGCCAGGCGGTCGGCGGGCACCGAGTCCGCGGCGGCCAGCACGACGGAGGCCAGCGCCAGGTCGTAGCCCGCACCGCCCTTCGGGAGCGCGGCCGGGGACAGGCCCAGCGTCACGCGCTGGCTCGGCCAGGTGTGGTCGCTGTTGCGGATGGCCGCCCGGACGCGGTCCTTCGACTCGTGCAGGGCCGCGTCCGGCAGGCCCAGCAACTGGGTCTTCACGGTGCCCGCGCCCACGTCGGCCTCGATCTCGACCACGACGCCGTCCACCCCGAAGAGCGCCACGGACCAGGCCCTCGCGAGGCCCATCACAAGCCCCTCAGGTGGTGCAGCCGAACGTCACCGTCCGGTGGCCACAGCACGGAGATCGCGTCGTACCGGACGGACACCCAGCCGACGCGGTACGCCATCAGCCAGCGCTGGGTCGCCTTGCGGACGCGGGCCAGCTTCTCCGGGGTCACGGCCTCCAGCGGGCTGCCGAACGCCACACCCGATCTGCTCTTGACCTCCACCACGATCAACTGGTCGCCGTCGGTCGCGACCACGTCCAGCTCGCCGTCCCGGCACGCCCAGTTGCGGCTCAGGACCACCAGGCCCTGCCGCTCCAGGTACTCGCACGCCACGTCCTCGCCCTGCTTGCCCAGGGCTCGTCGTGCTGCCACCGCCACGTCCACCACCTGTCGTTCCCCCTCGGTCGTCTGGTTCGACTCTGCCCAGGGGGGCGGGGGGCGGCCAGGGGGAACTCCGGGGCTGTGGACAGGTGCCGGGGCTGTGGACAGGTCGCGATCTTGAGCTGCCTGAGCAGGGGGAATTGTCGGTGGGGTGTGGTAGTGCGGCGACCAGGCTCGGGACAGCCTTCAGGGGACCCCTCCAGCAGCGGAGGGATCCCCTGAGGACCGAGGTCGGCGTGCGGCCGGTGGATCAGGTGTCGAACGGCCCGCCCTCGGGAAGCCGCAGGTCGGGCTTGTCCAACTCCTCGACGTTGACGTCCTTGAACGTGATGACGCGGACGTTCTTCACGAACCTGGCGGGGCGGTACATGTCCCACACCCAGGCATCGGACATGCGCACCTCGAAGTAGACCTCGCCGTCCGCGTTGCGAACCTGCACGTCGACCGAATTGGCCAGGTAGAACCGCCGTTCGGTCTCCACGACGAACGAGAACTGGCTGACGATGTCGCGGTACTCCTTGTACAGCGACAGCTCCATCTCGGTCTCGTACTTTTCGAGATCCTCTGCACTCATTACGCCTCCGCGCGGGTAATCATCGAATCCGCGCCCCTCCTCGTCGCGAGCCCTGCCGCCCCCGCAACCGGGGGTGCCCCATTCTGGACCACGCCGATCGCGGCCACACTGCGCGCCACACGGTGTGGCGGCTCAAGTCCGTGCCGGATCGCGGCTGATGCCACGTTCGCATACGACCACCGGTGCTCCGCGCTCGGGCCGTGCTCCTCCAGCGCGGAGGTGTGCACGGCGGTGCAGTAGCCCTTGTGGACGTCGAAACCGTAGACCGGCAGCTCCTCGTGCAGACCGGACATGATCCGGTCCCTGGTCACCTTCGCCAGCACCGACGCGGCGGCCACGCACGCCGCCACCCGGTCGCCCTTGAGCACCGGCATGCTCGGCGCGGTCAGGCCCGGCACGCGGAACCCGTCCGTCAGCACGTAGCCGGGGTGGTCGCCCAACCGCGCCACCGCCCGGCGCATGCCCTCGATGTTGGCCACGTGCACGCCGATCGCGTCGACCTCGGCGGCCGGGACGACGATGACCGCGTAGTCCAGCGCACGGGCCAGCACCACGTCGTACATGCGGTCGCGCGCGGCGGCGGTGAGCAGCTTCGAGTCCGTGAGGCCCTCGAAACGCGCGGCGTCCTTGGGCTTGAGCACGCACGACGCGACCACCAGGGGGCCCGCGCACGCGCCGCGGCCCGCTTCGTCGACCCCGGCGACGGGGCCGAGTCCACGGCGGTCGAGCGCGGCCTGCAGGGCCCAGATCCCGGCGTCGCGCCGGACGACCACGCGGGGTGGGTTGCGGATCACCCGACGACCCTATCCCAGGGTCTTGCGGCGGAACCTGGCCCGCGCCCGCTTGCCCAGCAGCAGCACGGGCCACGCGGCGGCGACGCCGATGCCCGCGGGCACCGCGGCCTGCCACGCCGGGGCGCCCATCGCGACGGTCTGGCCCTGCGGGTTGTGGTCCGAGACGCCCTGCCAGCGAGCCGGGGGAAGCACGATCATGCGGGCCTTGCCCACCACGTTGTCGATCGGCACGAGCCCGCCCTCCCGACCGTCGCCCTGGCAGCGCGAGTCGCACGAGTCGTTGCGGTTGTCGCCGAGCACGAACAGGAAGCCCTTGGGGATCGTCAGGTCCGCGAACGACTCCTGGACGGTGCTCCGGCCCGGCTCCCAGTACAGGTACGACTCGTCGAGCGGCTTGCCGTCGACGGTGACGCGGTTCTTGTCGTCGCAGCACTTCACCGTCTGGCCACCGACGGCGATGACGCGTTTGACGAAGTCCTCCTGGCTGGCCGACGGCAGGCCGACGAGCGCGCCGAGACCTTGCAGGCCCTTCTGGAACGCGTTCGTCGGCTCCGCCGTGACGAAGTCGTTCTGCCAGCTCTGCGGCCCGTGGAAGACGATCACGTCGCCGGGGGCGGGCTCGCTGAAGTCGTAGGTGATCTTGTCGACCAGCACGCGGTCGCCGTAGCAGCCGTTGCAGCCGTGCAACGTCTGCTCCATCGACTCCGACGGGATCATGTAGACCCGCGCCAGGAACGTCTGGATCAGGAAGGCGAGCCCGAAGGCCACGACCACCAGGATCGGCAGTTCCTTCCAGAAGGAGCCCTTGCGCTTGCCCTTCTGGGCCTTCCGCGCGCGCTCCCGCCAGGCCTCGACGGCCTCCTCATCGCTGGAGCGATAGGGGTCTTCATCGGATGGGCCTCGGGAAGGCACGACGTCTACCACCCGCTCAGAGTACCCAGACCCCGTGTGAGGACCCGGTCAGCGACCCACGAACAGGTGTTTCCGAAGTCGTCGACCGAGGAACAGAACCGGCCAGGCCGACGCGATACCGACTCCGATGGGCACACCGCGCTGCCACTCCGGGGCGCCGATGGCGATGGCCTGGGGGTTGTGGTCGCTGATGCCGCCCCAGCGGGACGGCGGGATGACGATCACGCGCGCCTTGCCGATGACGTTCGCCTCGGGAACGGTGCCCGCGACACCGCCGCCGCCCTGCTTGCGGGAGTCGGTGGAGTTCGTGCGGTTGTCACCCATCACCCAGAGGTGGCCTTCGGGGACCTTGACCGGCTCGAAGGGCTCGTGGTCCTCGGGACCGGTGCCCGGCTGCCAGTAGATGTACGGCTCGTCCAGCGGCTTGCCGTCGACGATGAGCCGGTGCTTGTCGTCGCAGCACTGGACGGTCTGGCCGCCCGTGGCGATGACGCGCTTGACGAAGTCGCGCTCGTCCGGCGGCGCGAGGCCCACCACGGACGCGGCGCTCTGGAGCGCGGCGACGACCGGGTTGTCCGAACGGTTGGACTGGATGTCGTTCTGGCCCCACGAATCGGGACCGCGGAACACGACCACTTCACCGGGGGAGATGTCGGCGAAGTCGTAGGTGATCTTGTCGACCAGCACCTTGTCGTTCACGCAGCCGGGGCACCCGTGCAGCGTTTGCTCCATCGACGCCGACGGGATCACGTAGACCCGCGCCAGGAACGTCTGGATCACGAAGGTGAGCACCAGCGCGGTTCCCGCCAGGATCAGCAGTTCACGCCACAGCGGGGTCTTCTTCTTCGCCTTCGACCTGCCACCCCCGGCCGAGTCCGGAGTGGACTCGAACTCGGCCTCGGGGGTTACGGCCTGGTCGCTGACACGATCTTCACCCTGGGGATCTGAATCGTTGCCGTCAGCGGACGAACGCACGGGGTCTGCCACGTAGGCAGGCTACGCGTAGGGGTGCGAGCGCTGTCAGGCGCCCGGCTTGGCGGTGCGCTTCTCCTTGATCTTGGCGGCCTTGCCGCGCAGATCCCGGAGGTAGTACAGCTTCGCGCGACGCACGGCGCCACGGGTCGCGACCTCGATCTCCGAGATGTTCGGGGAGTGCACCGGGAAGGTGCGCTCGACGCCGACACCGAAGGAGACCTTGCGCACGGTGAAGGTCTCGCGGATGCCGCCGCCCTGGCGACGGATCACGATGCCCTGGAACACCTGGACCCGCTCGCGCGTGCCCTCGATGACCCGGACGTGAACCTTCAGCGTGTCGCCCGGCCGGAAGCTGGGGATGTCGGAGCGCAGCGACTGGGCGTCAAGAGCGTCCAGGGTGTTCATCGGTGGTCCGTCCTCGTCCTCAATATGTCTCGCGTACTCCCCCAGAGCGCAATGCAGCTTCAGAGTGCGACACCTTGGGGGCGGGCTTGCGGCGCGCGCCGGAACGAATAACCGGCTGCAGCAACCTGTCCAGTGTGCCAGATGGGCACCTCCGGAATGAAATCGACCCTACTCCTCCACCGACCGGAGTCGGTCGAGCAGGGCCCTGTCGTGCTTGTCGAAGGCTTCCTCGGGAAGGGCTTCGAGCAGCTCAGGACGCCTGTGCAGGGTCCGTTCGAGCGATTGGTCACGGCGCCAGCGGTCGATGAGCCTGTGGTTGCCCGACAGCAGCACGTCCGGCACCGACAGGTCGCGCCACACCTCGGGACGGGTGTAACTGGGCCCTTCGAGCAGGCCGTCGGAGAACGAGTCCTCCGCCGCCGAGCGCGGGTTGCCGAGCACACCGGGCAGCAGGCGGACGACGGCCTCGACCACCACCAGCACCGCCACCTCGCCGCCGACGAGCACGTAGTCGCCGATGGAGACCTCGTCCACGCGCATGCGGGTGGACGCGTCGTCGATCACGCGCTGGTCGATGCCCTCGTAGCGCCCGCAGGCGAACACCAGGCGCGGCTCGGCCGCGTACTCGTGCGCCAGCGCCTGGGTGAACGGCCGCCCCGCCGGGGTCGGCACGACCAGCCGCGGCGCCGGGTCACCGGCGCACACCTGGTCGAGCGCGTCGCCCCAGACCTGCGGCCGCATCACCATGCCGGGACCGCCGCCGTACGGGCTGTTGTCCACGGCCTTGTGCACGTCGTGCGTCCAGTCGCGGAGGTCGTGCACGTCGACGCTGATCAAGCCCTTGTCGATCGCCTTGCCGAGCAGCGCGGCCCTGATCGGGTCGAGGTACTCGGGGAAGATCGTCAGAACGTCAATCCGCATCGAGCAGGCCTTCCGGCGGGTCGATGACGACCCGGCCCGCCCGCACGTCCACGGTCGGCACGATCTGCCGCACGAACGGCACCAGCAGCTCGCCACCGCCCTCGCGGTTGACGACGAGCAGTTCGGCGCCCGCCGTGTGGGCGATCTCCTTGACGGTGCCGACCTTCGACCCGTCCAGCAGCTCGACGACCAGGCCTTCCAGCTCGTGGTCGTAGAACTCGTCCGGGTCGTCGGTCGGCGGCAGGTCGTCCGTGCTGCCCAGCAGCAGCGTGCCGCGCAACGACTCCGCGACGTCCCTGGTCAGCACCTGCTCGAAACGCACCAGCAGCCGCCCGGAGTGGTTCCGGGCGGCTGCGACGGTGAGGGTGCGCGTCGTTCCATCGCGCAGCTTCGCGACCAGTGCCGAACCGAGCGCGAACCGCGTCTCGGGTGAATCGGTGCGCACGTCAACGGCGAGTTCACCGGTGATCCCGTGCGCCTTGGCCACGCGGCCGACGACGACGTCCATGCCCTACTTCTGTGTTCGTGTTGTGGCTAGCGGTCGGTGTCGACCACGTCGACGCGAACGCCACGGCCGCCGATGCCGGCCATGACGGTGCGCAGGGCGGTGGCGGTGCGACCGCCGCGCCCGATCACCTTGCCGAGGTCGTCCGGGTGGACGTGCACCTCCAGGGTGCGACCGCGACGAGTGGTGACCAAGGTCACCCGGACGTCGTCCGGGTGGTCGACGATGCCACGAACGAGGTGTTCGAGGGCGTCAGCCAACAAACTCACGCCTCGTCCTTGGGCGCCTCGGCGGCAGGTTCCGCGTCAGCCTTCTTCGCGGACTTCTTCTTCGGGGTGGTGGCCTCGGCCATCGGCTCCGACGAAGCGGCGGCCAGCGCGGCGGCGAACAGCTCCGCCTTCGGCGTCTTCGGCTCCTTGACCTTCAGGGTGCCCTCGGCGCCCGGCAGGCCCTTGAACTTCTGCCAGTCACCGGTGATCTCCAGCAGGCGCTGGACGGACTCGGTCGGCTGCGCGCCGACGCCCAGCCAGTACTGCGCCCGGTCGGAGTCGACGTCGATGAACGACGGCTCTTCCTTGGGGTGGTACTTGCCGATCGTCTCGATGGCCTTGCCGTTGCGGCGGGTGCGAGCGTCCGAAACGATGATCCGGTAGTACGGCTGACGGATCTTGCCAAGCCGCTGCAGCTTGATCTTGACGGCCACGGGTACTGGTACTCCTCAAGCTCTCGTTTACCAAGGTGCGGGCGCTCGTCACCCGAGTGGGGCACGGGTGGGAAAGCCCAAAGAACATGGCGCCACAGCACGGTGAGAGGGTCCGGCCTCGGCGAACAACCAGCCATTCTGCCAGACGGCCCCGCTCAGGTCCGAATCGGCCGGGTGAAAGGTGCGATTTTCACCCCGGCGGAGGTCAGCGCGTCCCGCACCGCGCGGGCGTGGGCGACCGCTCCCGGCGTGTCCCCGTGCAGGCAGAGCGATTCCGCGCCGGTCTTGAGGACCGTGCCGTCGACGGCCACGATCTCGCCGTGCTCGGCCAATCGCACGGCCCGGTCGACGACGGCCGCGGTGCCCGTGAGCAGCGCGCCAGGCTCGCGGCGCGACACCAGCGCGCCCTCGGGCGTGTACCCGCGGTCCGCGAACGCCTCGGGCACGGCGGGCAGCCCGGCGGCCTCGGCGGCGGCCAGCAGCCGCGAGCCGGGCAGCCCCAGCACGGGCAGCGCGCCGAACGCCTTCACGCCGTCGACGACGGCCGCGGCCTGCGCCCCGTGGTGCACGGCCGCGTTGTAGAGGGCGCCGTGCGGCTTGACGTAGGCGACCGCCGTGCCCGCCGCCCTCGCGCACGCGTCGAGCGCCCCGACCTGGTAGAGCACCTCGTCGGCCAGCTCGGCCGGGTCGACGTCGATGAAGCGGCGGCCGAACCCGGCGAGGTCGCGGTAGGACACCTGCGCGCCGACCGCCACCCCCCGTTCCGCCGCCGCGGCGCACACCCGGCGCATGGTCGACGGGTCGCCCGCGTGGAAGCCGCAGGCGACGTTCGCGCTCGTCACGACGGCGAGCAGCGCGTCGTCGTCGCCGAGCCGCCAGACGCCGAACCCCTCGCCGAGGTCGCTGTTGAGGTCGATCACGACGGCATCACCCCGAGTGCGATGAGCAGGACCGTCAGGCCCGGCAGGAAGTTGTTGACCACGTGCGCCACGACGCTCGCGGTGAGCCTGCGGGTGATCAGCCTGGCGATGCCGATGGGCAGCGCGACGACGATCAGCAGCGACGTGCGCAGGGGTTCGAGGTGGCTGGCGGCGAAGATCAGCGTGGTGAGCAGGAACGCGGCCCAGCGGCTCCAGCCCTGGCGCTCGATCGCCCCCCACAGCAGGCCGCGGTAGATCAGCTCCTCGCAGACCGGGCCGACGAAGCAGACGTAGAGGAACATCACGACGGCCGCCGACACCGGCATCGTGGTGCCGTCCACCAGCTCGCCGATGGCGGACGTCGCGTTCTTGTCCCCCACCACCCGCGCCCACACCGTCGCCGCCACGTAGGTCAGCAGGATGCCGAGGGCGCCGAGCTTGAGGCCGACCTTGACGTCGGCCCAGTCCCAGCCGAGGCGGAGGTCGATCAGCGGGCCGTTGCCGCGCACGTACGTGATCACGACGGCGACGACCGCCGCCAGCACCGTCGGCAGCATCGAGCCGATCAGCAGGAACGACATCGACGTCGAGAGGTCGGCCCCCGACGTGGTGGCGATGGCGGTGATGAACACCGCGCTGAGGATGAAGACGGCCTCGACGAGCAGGAACGCGCCGAAGCCCCAGCGCTGCCCCTCCCGTTCGGGTTCGGGCTCCCGGCTCACCGCGCGGACGCTGGCCAGCAGTCCCTGCGGTGGGGGTTCGAGCGGTGGGTTCACGAGTCATCACCCTAATCAGGAGGCGCCCACGTACAGGTACACCGCTGGTAGCAGGTTATTCGTGGCGTGGGCCACCATGCTCGACGAGGTGCGCCCGGTGATCATCCGCGCGGCGCCGATCGCCATGCCCTGCGCGAAGAGGCCGAGCGTGCGCCAGGACTCCTCGTGCAGGAAGGCGAAGATCAACGCGGTCAGGACGAGGATCGTGGTGCGGGGGACGCGGTGGTGCTCCAGGGCCCTCCAGAGGGCTCCCCTGGTGAGCAGCTCCTCGGTGATCGGGGCTCCGGCGAAGACGAACAGGGCGGCCACGGCGAGCCATACCGACCGGCCGCCGGAGAGCAGGCCGATGTCCTCCAGGGCCGACCTGGACTCGGCGGTGTCCCGCCGGACGCTGAGCAGGAGGAGCGCCACGATCCACGCCACCAGCAGGGAGAGCCCGCCGCACGCCAGGCCCACCTTGACGTCCCGCCAGGTCGGTTTGAGGCCGAACTCCTTCGCGGGTCCGTCGCCCCGGAAGCGGGAGATGGCGGCCGGGCCCGCGCCCAGCAGGACGTTGGGGAGGAAGAGGAGCAGCAGCAGCGGACCCAGCACAGGGGGGCTGCTGACGTCGAACCGCTCGAAGCGCTCGGCGGTGAGGGCGGTGACGGCGAGCGTGGCCAGGTAGTAGCCGGCCAGGCCGGTGAAGAAGGCGACGAACGCCCAGTGCGCGCGTTCGGGGTTGGGTTCCTCCACCCGCACGAACGTACTGGTGACTTGACCGCTGGGCCGAACAGGACAACCCGGATGGAGGCCTTCCGCGCCGGTGGCGCTTCGGTGCCACCCGGCGGTGCGGGTGGTGTCCGTCGAGGTGGGGCGGGCGCCCCGGCGAACACCCGGCTAGTGGACGCGACCCCGAAGCATGATCATTTTGGGGTGGCGCAGGACCCCCAGGTCGGTGCGGGGGTCGGCGTCGTAGACGACGACGTCCGCGGCCGAGCCCTCGGTGAGGCTGGGGTGGCCCAGCCACTCGCGGGCCGACCAGGAGGCGGCCGCGATGGCCCGCTCCGCCGTCATGCCGACGCGGTGGAGGGCCTCCACCTCGTCCACGATGAGGCCGTGGGCGATGCCGCCGCCCGCGTCCGTGCCCGCGTAGACCGGGACGCCCGCCTCGATCGCCTTGGCGACCGTGGTGGCCACCCCGGCGTGCAGGGAGCGCATGTGGGACGCGTAGACGGGGTACCTGGTCGCGCTGTCCGCGATGCCGGGGAACGTCTCGACGTTCACCAGGGTCGGCACCAGCGCCGTGCCGCGCTCGGCCATCAGCGCGATGGTGTCGTCGGTGAGCCCGGTGCCGTGCTCGATGCAGTCGATGCCCGCCCGGAGCAGACCGGGGAGGGCGTCCTCGCCGAAGACGTGGGCCGTGACGCGCGCCCCGCCCTCGTGGGCGACCTTGATCGCCTCGGTGAGCACGTCGTCCGACCAGAGCGGGGCCAGGTCGCCCACGCCGCGGTCGATCCAGTCGCCGACGAGCTTCACCCAGCCGTCGCCGTAGGCGACCTGCTCCGCCACGGCGGCGGGCAGGTCGGCCGGGTCCTCGACGTCCGCGCCGAGGTACGGGACGTAGCGCTTCGGGCGGGACAGGTGCCGCCCGGCGCGGATGATCCTGGGCAGGTCCAGCCGCTCCTGGAGCGGACGGGTGTCCAGCGGGGCGCCGCAGTCGCGGAGCAGGAGGGTGCCCGCGTCGCGGTCGACCTCCGCCTGCCGCGCCGCCTCGACCAGGTCGACCGGCCCCTTCGGGCCGATGCCCACGTGGCAGTGCGCGTCCACGAGGCCCGGCAGCAGGTAGCCGCCGTCCACGACGGTGCGCGCACCCGGAACCTCGCGGGTCCGGATGCGCCCGTTCACCACCCACAGGTCGCGCTGGTCGCCGTCCGGCAGGACGACGCCGCGCAGGTGCATGCCGCTCATGCGCAGGCCACCGTCACTTGTCGAACTTGAACTTCGACGGGTCGAAGCCCGGCGGCAGGTCGTTCAGGCCACCGAGGCCGGGGGGCAGCTCGGGAGCGCCACCGGCGCCGGGCGGCATGCCGGGCATGCCACCGGGGAACATGCCGGGGAAACCGCCCTTGATCTTCGGCTGGGTCGGGCCGCGACCGCTGCCCTTCCCCTTCTTCCCCTTCTTGCCCTTGCGGTTGCTCTTGCCGCCACCGCTGCCGGGCATCCCGAAGCGGCCCGCCATCTGCGACATCATCTTGCGGGCGTCGAAGAAGCGGTTGACGAGGTCGTTGACGTCGCTGACCTTCACGCCGGAGCCGTTCGCGATGCGCAGGCGGCGGGAGGCGTTGATGATCTTCGGGTCGTCGCGCTCGGCGGGCGTCATGCCGCGGATGATGGCCTGCACGCGGTCGAGGTGCTTCTCGTCCAGCATCGCGAGCTGGTCCTTCATCTGGCCCGCGCCGGGCAGCATGCCCAGCAGGTTCGCGATGGGCCCCATCTTGCGGATGGCGAGCATCTGCTCAAGGAAGTCCTCCAGCGTGAGCTGGCCGGACCCCATCTTCTGCGCGGCGACCTCGGCCTTCTCCTGGTCGAAGGCCTGCTCGGCCTGCTCGATCAGGGTCAGCACGTCGCCCATCCCGAGGATGCGGCTCGCCATCCGGTCGGGGTGGAAGACGTCGAAGTCCTCCAGCTTCTCGCCGTTCGACGCGAACAGGATCGGCTGGCCGGTGACCTCGCGGACGCTCAGCGCGGCACCACCGCGGGCGTCGCCGTCGAGCTTCGTCAGCACGACGCCGGTGAAGCCGACGCCGTCGGCGAAGGCCTGGGCGGTGTTGACCGCGTCCTGACCGATCATCGCGTCGACGACGAACAGGACCTCCTCGGGCTGCACGGCCTCGCGGATGTCCTTGGCCTGCTGCATCAGCTCGGCGTCGACGCCGAGGCGGCCCGCGGTGTCGACGAGCACGACGTCGTGCTGCGCGCGCCGCGCCTCCTCGATGCCGCGACGGGCGACGTCGACCGGGTCGCCCACGCCGTTGCCCGGCTCGGGGGCGTACACGGGCACGCCCGCGCGCTCGCCGACGACCTGGAGCTGGTTGACCGCGTTCGGGCGCTGGAGGTCGCACGCGACGAGCATCGGCGTGTGGCCCTGCGTCTTCAGCCACCTCGCGAGCTTGCCCGCGAGGGTCGTCTTGCCCGCGCCCTGGAGGCCGGCGAGCATGATCACGGTCGGCGGGTTCTTCGCCAGGTTGAGCCTGCGGGTCTCACCGCCGAGGATCCCGATCAGCTCTTCGTTGACGATCTTGATGACCTGCTGGGCCGGGTTCAGCGCGCCGGAGACCTCAGCGCCCTTGGCGCGTTCCTTGATCTTCGCGATGAACGTCCGCACCACGAGCAGCGCGACGTCGGCCTCCAGCAGCGCCACCCTGATCTCGCGACAGGTGGCGTCGATGTCGGCTTCGGACAGCCGCCCCTTGCCCCGCAGGTTCTGCAGGACCGAGGTGAGCCGGTCGGAAAGGGTGTTGAACACGGTGCCGCCAGACCTCGCACGTCGTCGGATGGAGCACCGACCAGCGTAGCCGCCCCGGATCAGTCGGGTGTCACGGACAGCCGCACCCGGTCCCGGCGGGTCAGCACGGTCATCCCGTGCCACCCCCTCGGCACCCAGCCCTCGGCGAACCGGTCGCGCAGCCAGGCGGCGCGGCGGACGTGCCGGGCGAACGAGCCGCCGCGCACGAGCCTCCCGCGTTCGACCTGGCCCGCCATGGCCTGCTCCGGGGTCGCGTCGAGCCAGAGGAACTGCCGGTGGCGGCCCGTGAGCATCCCGATCAGGACGAGCCAAGCCCTGGTCGTGGGCCTGGTCGACGGTTCGTGCACGACCAGGAGACCGGTGCCGCCGATGGCGAACAGCAGGACCCTCATCCGGTGCACCAGGTGCACCAGGGGGCGGTAGTAGCGGTAGGGCAGGTCAGCCGGGAACGAAGCGCGCAGGCGGGCCCGCACCTGATCGGAGTCGAGCACCACCACGGGCGCGTCCCCCGATTCGAGGCGCGCCAACAAGGTGCTCTTGCCCGCCCCCGGCAAACCGGCCAGGACAACGAGGGAACGTGGCCGAACCGCGACGGCAGTCATCAACTCCATAGTAGGAGGACGTTCGTCCTGCTAGTCCGGTTCATCCGAAGTTGGGGGGCGGCCCGACCCCTCGACGGGCCGCCTCCCCACCCGCGACCCACCCCCTCGGGCCACGGGCACGAGCCTGCCCGGACCGGAGGGGGGCCGGGAGCGTGAGCACCCGGATCGGTTGTGCGCAGAACTACGCAACTTCACCGGGAGGCCGCGAGCACCAGCCGTTCGATCTTCCCGCGCAGCGCGCCGTCCACGGCGCCGCCGTCGGTGGTCAGGCTGAACGAGTCCACGACCGTGCCGCCGAGCGTGGCGACGCGGGCCCAGCGGATGTCGACGCCGCACTGCTCCAGCGCGTCCGCCACGTGGTGCAGCAGCCCGATCCGGTCCGCCGCGCGCAGTTCCAGCACGACGGCGCCGGTCGACTCGTCGTCGAACCACAGCGTCCTGGCGGGTGGCGGGTCCTGCGGCGGGCCGCCGTAGTCGCGCTCCTTGGCGGCGAGCTTGTCCGCCAGCGGCAGCGACCCGTCCACCGCCCTGGAGAACTGCTCGCGCAGCAGGGAGGCGTCCGGCAGCGACCCGAACCTCGGCGACACGGTGAACACGTCGACCGCGGCACCCTCGTGCGCCCGCAGCGTGGCCGCGTGCACCTCCAGGGAGTTGAGCGCCAGGACGCCCGCGGCCCGCGAGAGCACACCCGGCCGGTCAGGCGCGACCATCGTGACGAGCGCCGCGCCGTCGACCGGGCTGATCAGCACGTCCGGTCTGCCCGTCCCGGCGACCCGCACCGCCAGGTCGAGCTGCTCCGGGTCCAGCGGTTCCGGGGCGGGCAGCGGGTCGCCCGCCATCGCGGTCCGGCAGCGCCGCACCAGGTCGGCGATGAGCGAGGCCTTCCAGTCGGTCCACACGCCGGGGCCGGTGGCCAGCGAGTCGGCCTCCGCCAGCGCGTGCAGCAGCTCCAGCAGCACCGGGTCGCCGCCGAGGGTGTCGACCACGCGGTGCACGGTCGCGTCGTCCTCGACGTCGCGGCGGGTCGCGGTGTGCGGCAGCAGCAGGTGGTGGCGGACCATCGCGGCCAGCGTGTCCACGTCGTGCGGCCACAGGCCGAGGCGTTCGCCGATCTGGGTCGCGAGCGCGGCGCCGACCTCGGAGTGGTCGGCCTGCCGCCCCTTGCCGATGTCGTGCACGAGCGCGCCGAGCAGCAGCAGGTCCGGCCGCGACACCGTGGTCGCCAGCCGCGCGGCGTGGGCCGTGGCCTGCACGAGGTGCCGGTCGACCGTCCACATGTGCGCGGCGTCGCGCGGCGGCAGGTCGCGCACCGCGCCCCACTCGGGGAAGAGCCTGCCCCACAGCCCGGTGCGGTCCAGCGCCTCCACCACGTCGATGAGCCCCGATCCGCTGCCCAGCAGCGCCAGCAGCTCCTCGCGGGCTTCCCGCGGCCACGGCTGGCGCAGCTCCGGAGCGGAGTCCGCGAGCCGCGACAGCGTGCCCGCGGCGATCGGGTGCTTGCTGCGCGCGGCGGCCGTCGCGACCCGCAGCAGCAGCGCGGGATCGCGGTTCGGCATGGCGTCGCGGGCCAGCGCGACCTCGGTGCCGTGCAGCACCACGCCCTCGTCCAGCGGACGGCGGGCGGGCGAGCGGCGCAGCGGCGACCTGGCGAACGCCCCGAGGCCGCGCTTCGGCGCGGCGGCGCGGGCGGTGCGCATGGCCACGTCCACCGCGTAGACGACCGTGCGGGCCGCCGACGACAGCGCGCGGGCGAGGGCGAACCGGTCGGTCAGGCCGAGCGCGGAGGCGACCTCGTCGCCGTCCTGGGCGCGCAGCACGTCCCGCGGCTTGCGGGCCACGCGGCGCAGCTCGGTCCGCACGTCCAGCAGGAGCCTGCGGGCGTCGTTGACCTCGACGGAGGCGCGGTCGGTGAGCTGGGCGACGGACAGGGCGTCGAGCAGCGTGACGTCGCGCAGACCGCCGCGGCCGTGCTTGAGGTCCGGTTCGACGCGGTGCGCGATCTCCCCGCTGCGCGCCCACCGGCGCTGCGCGGACTCGCTCATCTCGTCGAGCCGGGTGCGGACGTTCGAGCGCCACGCCTGGCGCGCGCTGTCCGCGAGCCGTTGGGACACCTCGGGGTCACCCGCGAGGTGGCGCACGTCGAGCAGCCCGAGCGCGGTCCGCAGGTCGCCCGCGGCGACCCGGAGGCCTTCGCCGACCGTGCGGACCGAGTGGTCGAGGCCGACGCCGGAGTTCCACAGCGGGTACCAGAGCTTGTCGGCGACCGCGTCGATCCCCTTGTGCCCGTTGTGGACGAGGACCAGGTCGAGGTCCGAGTACGGCACGAGCTCCCGTCTCCCGAGACCGCCGACGGCGACCAGCGCCATGCCGGAGCCCGCGACCCCGGCGCTCGCGGCGTGCGCGGTCAGCCAGAACTCGTGCAGGTCGACCAGTGCTTCACGGAGGAGTTCTCCGGTCAGCCGCTTGCGACCGGGTGCCAGCAGTCTGTCGCGGGCCTTCACCAGGTCGTCAGCGGTCACGATCTCCGAACCAGCGTTCGCCTCGGCCGAGACGCCGTCCATCAGGCCTCATTCCCCGTAAATAGGCCGGACGGGGCATGCGGATGACGCTCCCGCATGCCCCGTCTCGAACTTCATCGCGTCACAGAGCGTCCGACCCGCGCTCCCCCGTGCGGACCCGGATGACCGTCTCGACCGGCGTGACCCAGACCTTGCCGTCACCGATCTTGCCGGTGCGGGCGGCCTCGACGACCGCGTCCAGGACCTTCTCCACGGCGGTGTCGTCGATCAGGACCTCGATGCGGAGCTTGGGCACGAAGTCGACGGCGTACTCGGCGCCGCGGTAGACCTCGGTGTGGCCCTTCTGCCTGCCGTAGCCCTGGACCTCGCTGACCGTCATGCCGAGCACGCCGAGCTGCTCCAGCGAGGCCTTGACGTCGTCGAGGGTGAACGGCTTGATGATGGCGGTGACCAGCTTCACGACTTGCTCCCCTCGAGGACCGCGGACGCACCCGCGGCCGCACTGACCTTGCCGGCTCCACGCGAACCGGTGAAGCCGCCGAACTCGTAGGCCGTCTCGGCGTGCTCGGCCTCGTCGACACCCGCGACCTCGGCCTCCTCGTCGGCCCGGAAGCCGACGGTGAACTTGACCAGGTAACCGAGGGCCAGGCTCAGGACGAAGGAGTAGAGCAGCACGGCGACCGCGCCGACCGCCTGGCGCCAGAGCTGGTCGACACCGCCGCCGTAGAACAGCCCGTCGATGCCCGCCGGAGCGGCGGAGCTGGCGAAGAAGCCGATCAGGATGGTGCCGGACAGACCACCGACGAGGTGCACGCCGACGACGTCGAGCGAGTCGTCGAAGCCGAAGCGGAACTTGAGGCTGACCGCCAGTGCGCAGAGCGCGCCGGTGATCGCGCCGACCGCGATGGCGCCGAGCGGCGTGACCGAGGAGCACGCGGGGGTGATGGCGACGAGACCGGCGACGACACCGGACGCGGCGCCCAGGGTCGTGGCGTGGCCGTCGCGGATCCGCTCCACCAGCAGCCAGGCGAGCATGGCGGCGCAGGTGGCGACGGTGGTGTTGATGAAGGTGACACCGGCGGTGGCGTTGGCGCCCAGCGCGGAGCCCGCGTTGAAGCCGAACCAGCCGAACCACAGGAGACCGGCGCCGAGCACGACCAGCGGGAGGCTGTGCGGCTTCATCCGGTCCTTGGGCCAGCCGACGCGCTTGCCCAGCACGATGGCCAGCGCGAGACCGGCGGCACCGGCGTTGATGTGGACGGCCGTGCCACCGGCGAAGTCGATCGCGAGGAGCTTGTTGGCGATCCAGCCGCCCGCGCTCGTCACGTTGCCGTCGGCGTCCTTGACGTCGAAGTCGAACACCCAGTGCGCGACCGGGAAGTACACGACCGTGGCCCACAGGCCCGCGAAGAGCAGCCACGGGCCGAAGCGGGCGCGGTCGGCGATGGCACCGGAGATCAGCGCCACCGTGATGATCGCGAACATCGCCTGGAAGGCGACGAACACGGTGCTCGGGATGGTGCCGAACAGCGATTCCTTGCCCAGCAGGCCGTCGAGCGCGAAGAACTCGAACGGTTTGCCGACGAGACCGCCACCGACGTCGGAGCCGAATGCCGTGGAGTACCCGAACAGCACCCAGAGGACACCCACGACGCCCATGGCGCCCAGGCTCATCATCATCATGTTGAGCACACTCTTCGAACGGACCATACCTCCGTAGAAGAAGGCGAGTCCCGGTGTCATCAACAGCACCAGTGCGGCACTGGTCAGCACCCAGGCGGTGTCCCCTGTATCCACGTCGACCTCCACTGCATGTCGGTTGCAGGGAGCATCGAAGTGTCCTGTTTCGCCTGGTTGCGCCCGAGGTTTCGCGCAGGTGAACTGTGCGACGCCTGGTGTTACGGATAGGTTTCCGGCGGTTTATCGGACAAGTTGCGGTCACGATCCTGGATTTCCGGACGTGACTGTGCGCTGGTGACGTTGATCTGTTCAGGTGCTTCGCGAGCGTCTCGATCGGGCCTCACGACCTTGGCGAACACCCGACGCAACGGCGTTGCGGGTCTCGGACCGGCCCGCACGGGTTGCCCGCCGCGAGCACGTGGCCCGTCCCCGTCAGGGGTCGCCGTTGAGCACCAGTTGCCCGTTCGAGGTCACCGGATCGATCCCGCCCGCGGAGGTGGGGTGCCGAACGCGGTCGGCACCCCACCCCGTCAGGTCAGCGCTGCCAGCCCGGCAGACCCGGCTTCGGGCCCGCGGGCAGGGTGGACGCGGCGGCGTCGAGCGCCGTCGGGCCCGACTGCGGCTCCACCGCGGCGCACCGGGTGCCGTCGCGCGGGACGGTGAGGTTGATCAGGTAGCCGTCGGTGGCGCCCTTCGTGCAGTCCGAGCGCTGGTAGACGCCGTGGCCCCAGCCCTCGTAGGTGAGCAGCACGGTCTTGTCCCTGCTCTGCTCGTGCGCGTTGTCGGCCCACGCGTAGGCGGTGGCCGGGTCGTGCAGCGCGTTGAGCATGAGGATCTTCGGGGCGGTGGTGATGCGCAGCCTGTGCTGCGGGTTGTTGGCCTTGGCCGGGTACCCGACGCAGCTCGCCACGGCGTAGTGGCCCAGCGAACTGCCGCGCACGTGCGGGGCCAGGCGCCGGGCCTCGGCGACGAGGCCCTCGAACTCGCGGACGTTCTTCACCCGGTACTGGAAGTCCTGGCAGAAGACGGCCTGGAACGGGTTCCGCGCGACCTCGTCCGCGGAGGCGGTGGCGGCGGAGGCGGGCGGCGGGGTGGTGGCTCCGATGCGGTTCAACCAGTCCGCCATGTAGTACCAGCTCGGGCCGTAGCCCATGCTGAACGCGAAGCTGGTGAGGGTCTCGGCGCTGACCGGAACGGTCGGGTCGTCGGGATCCCCCAGCTCGCCGCGCTCGGCCCTCGCCAGCAGGTCGTACCAGTAGGCGGAGACGTCACGACCGTGCAGCGCGCAGTCCGCCGTGCGGTCGCACCACTCCACGAACTCGACGAACGAGTCCTCGGCGGTCGCGGCCTCGGTGGCGTGGAAGGCCTTCACGTCGAGGCTGTGGTCCATGTTGCTGTCGATCACCATGGCGCGGATGCGGTGGCCGAAGCGCTCGGCGTACTGCTGGCCCATGAGCGTGCCGTAGGAGATGCCGTAGTAGTTGAGCTTCCGCTCGCCCAGGGAGTGCCGGATGGCGTCCATGTCGTTGGTGACGGCGATCGTGTCGGCGTGGTCGAAGATCGGGCCGCTCCGGGCCCGGCAGTCGTCCGCCAGGTCCCGGTTGTACTCCTTGAGCCGGTCGAACTCGGCCTGGTTCGTCGGGAACAGCGACGGCTGCGCGTTCAGCAGGTCCACCGAGCACCGCACGGGCTGGCTGCGGGCGACCCCCCGCGGGTCGAAGCCGATGATGTCGAAGCTCGCCTGGACCTCGGGGCTGAAGTAGGTGTTCGCGTCGTAGGCGGCGCTCACGCCGGAACCGCCGGGACCACCGGGGTTGATCAGCATGATGCCGACGCGCTTGGCCGGGTCGGTCGCCTTGCGGCGGGCGACGGCGAGGTCGAACTTCTCGCCTCGCGGCTCGTTCCAGTCGATCGGCAGGCTGAGCGTGCCGCACTCGACGCCCTCGGGCGCCCCGGTTTCGCAGGGAGCCCACGCGATCGACCCCACGACCCCGAGCGTGTCGACACCGGCCTGCTCCGGCGGGGCCGCTCCCGCCAACCCCGCTCCGACGAGCAGGCTCCCACTGGTGATCACGGCGCCGAACGCCCTGGTGATCAGTCGCACAGGTTCCTCCCTAGGTCCTGTCCGTCCGCCGGAGGACCGGCGGACGGACCGAGGCTCGCAGCGGGGAAGACGGCCGCACAACCGACTGGAGTCGCACTGGGAGGTCAGCCCCCGGGGTGACGGAGGCGTGTCAATTGGCCGCGAACGCTCCGGGCGCACGCCACCCGCCCGTGCGGGGAACGACCTGTCGTCGCAGGTGGAGGCGCCCGGCGCGAGCGCCTCCACCCAGCGGGAACGGGTCGTGGGCGCGAACGACGATCGTCGCGACGTCCGCGGCGGACCACCCGGAGGCGAGCGGGTCAGCCCCCGACGATCCTCGCGTGCGCCGGGGGCAGGAGGTCGAGCCACCGCCGCGTCAGGGCCTCGTGGCCGCTCGGGGTGAGCGCCCCGAAGAGCCGCAGCCTCGCCATGCCGCCGTCGGGGAAGATGTCCAGCCGCGCGTGCGTGACCTCGACGTCGCCCGGCAGCCGGAAGCGGTGCCGGGTGTCCGGCTGGAGCCGCGTCCTCGGCAGCAGTTCGAACCACGCGTCGGGGTCCTTGCGGACGTCGCGGCCCGCCACGGACGCCCAGCCGGGCGCGTTCCCCTTGAAGTGGCTGGTGTCCAGCTCCGCCATCGTGACCGTGCCCGCCTCGGCGAGCTTCACGGCGACCCAGTCGTTGCCGTCGTCGCGGCGGCGCGCGGTCTCCCAGCCCTCGCCCATCAGGCTCGCCCGGCCGGGGGCGATCAGGTTGTTCGGCGAGCTGTAGAACAGGTTGGAGCAGTCCGTGACCGTGGCGCCGTTCTCCAGCGCGGCCAGGTCCACCGCCCCGGCGACGAGGAGCCTGGGATCGACGACGGGGTCGCCGAACACCCGCAGCCGGGCCACGCCGCCGTCCGGGTGCATGGTCAGCCGCACGTGCGTGTACCGGCGTTCCACCGACACGTCGAAGAAGTGCTTGCGGTCCCCGCCCAGCGGCGACTTGGGCACCAGCTCCTCCCACTCGGCCGCCGCCAGCTCCTCCGGTGACGGGTAGCCCTCGACCGAGGTGGCCTCCACGGACGCGTGCGGCGGGTAGTTGCCGGTGAAGAACGCCGTGTCGACGACCACGCCGCGCACGACACCCGGCAGGCCGAGCCGCACGACCGCCTGGTCGTTGCCCGGCGTCCTGCGCCGCCGCGTCTCCCAGCCGTCGTAGACCTGGCCCTTGTGACCGAACGTGTAGGTCTGGTAGACGGGCTCCGGTGGCCTGATCAGGTTCTCGCGCTCGGCGAAGAACTCGTCGTTCGCCCACACCACGCTGCCGCCGACCGCGCGGGAAGCCAGGTCGGGGAGCCTCGTCCAGCCGGGCACTTCGCTCATGCGTCTCCTCTGGTCAGCAACCGTCCGAACGGTTCGGTTCCGGTGATCTCCCGGCCGCGCAGCCACGTCCGCCGCACGACGCCCGCGAGCGGGCGGCCGTGGTAGGGGGTGACGGGGTTGCGGTGGCGCAGCTGCTCGCGGTCGACGACGAACGCGTCGTCGGGCGCGAACGCGCAGAGGTCGGCGTCCCCGCCGACCGCGACGCGGCCCTTGTGCGCCAGGCCCACCTGGTCGGCCGGGTTCGACGCCATCCACCGCACCACGTCGGTCAGCGCGTGGCCCCGCTGCCTGGCCTGGGTCCACACGGCGGGCAGGCCGAGCTGGAGGCTCGCGATGCCGCCCCACGCGGTGGCGAAGTCGCCCGCCTTCAGCTCGGGCGTGCACGGCGAGTGGTCGCTGGCGACCAGGTCGATCGTGCCGTCGGCCAGCCCGCGCCACAGGCCCTCGCGGTTGGCGGCCTCGCGGATCGGCGGGCAGCACTTGAACTGCGTGGCGCCGTCGCCGATCTCCTCGGCGGTGAACGTCAGGTAGTGCGGGCAGGTCTCCACGGTGATCCGGACGCCGTCGCGCTTGGCGGCGGCGATGACCGGTAGCGCGCCTGCGTTGGACAGGTGCAGGACGTGCGCCCGCGCCCCCGTCCGCCGCGCGGTCTCGACCACCTGCTCGATCGCGATCGTCTCGGCCGACGGCGGCCGGGACGCGAGGAACCCGGCGTAGTCGGGCGGCGAGTCGGTGACCGTGTGCGCGTCCTCCGCGTGCACGATCGCCAACGCGTCGAACGACCCCAGCTCCTCCAGTGCCGCGCTGAACTCGGCGGGCTGGACCTGCGGGAACTCGTCCACACCGGAGTGCAGCAGGAAGCACTTGAAGCCGAACACGCCCGCGTCGTGCAGTCCGCGCAGGTCGGGGAGGTTGCCGGGGATGATGCCGCCCCAGAAGCCGACGTCGGTGTGCACGCGGCCCCGCGCCGTCTCGCGCTTGACCTCCAGCGCTGCCACGTCGACCGTCGGCGGCAGGCTGTTGAGCGGCATGTCGACGATCGTCGTCACGCCACCGGCCGCGGCGGCCAGGGTCGCGGTCTCGAAGCCCTCCCACTCGCTGCGGCCGGGGTCGTTGACGTGCACGTGCGTGTCCACGAGCCCCGGCAGCAGCACCTCGTCGTCGGCGAGGGTGATCACGCGGTCGCCGTCGAGCGAGGGTTCGATCGCGGCCACGCGACCGTCCCGCACACCGACGGCGCCCGCGATCTCGCCGTCCGGCGTGACCACTCTGCGAGCGCGGAACACCAGGTCGAAGGTCATGCGGCTCACTCTTCCAGCCAGTCACCCGCGATGCGACCGGCAAGTCCGGCCAGCAGCCGCTCGGCGTCGGCGAGGCAGCGGGTCACGTCCGGTTCGACGTCCAGCAGCGCGTAGGCGGACCTCAGGCCGATCTCGGCCGGGTCGACCGTGCACCGGCCCGCCACGGCCACCACGGGCACTCCCCCGGACGCCGCCGCGACGCCCGCGGGCGCCTTGCCGTGCCGGGTCTGGGCGTCCAGCGACCCCTCGCCGGTGATCACCAGCCGGGCGCCGGGCAGCGCGTCGGCGAAGCCGATCAGGTCGAGCACCACCTCGATGCCCGGCCGTCGCCGTGCGCCCAGCAGCGCGAGGGCGGCGAAGCCGATGCCGCCCGCCGCGCCCGCGCCGGGGGTGTCGGCGAACTCGTGGCCGATCTCGTCGGCCCACGCGCGCAGCCGCTCCTCCAGCACCTCGACGTCGGCGGGTGACGCGCCCTTCTGGGGCCCGTACACCGCCGCCGCGCCGTCCGGGCCGAGCAGCGGGTTGTCCACGTCACTGGCCAGCACCACGTCGATGTCAGCGAAGTCCTCGCCCTCCAACGCTTCCAGCATCCCGCGCCCGCCGTCGGTGCACGCGCTGCCGCCGACGCCGAGCACGATCCGGGTGCAGCCGACGTCGAGCGCGCCGCGCACCAGTTCGCCGGTGCCGCGACTGGTGGCCGTCAACGGGGCCAACGGGCGCAGCCCGGCCAGGCCGGACGCCGCCGCGACCTCCACGACGGCCGTGCCACCGCGCACCGCGAACGAGGCGGCGACGGGTGTGCCGACCGGGCCGGTCACCCACCGGCCCACGCGGGTGAACCCGGCGGCGACGGCGGCGTCGACCGTGCCGTCACCGCCGTCGGCCACCGGCAGGCAGCGCACGTCCAGGCCGGGGACCGCCTCCCGCAGGCCGCGCGCCACGGCGGCGGCGACCCGCGGGGCGGTGAGCGACCCCTTGAACTTGTCGGGCGCGACCAGGACGTGACCCGTCACGGCACCGGCTCGAACTCGCGCACCGCCGCGATGGACACGCCGTTGGCGGTGTTGCCCTCGCGTTCGATCATGATCTCGACGAGGACCGGTCGGCTGGTCCGGTCGGCCTCCTCGCGGGCCCACTCCAGGGACTCGCGGATGCGGTCCGGCTCGGTGACCCGGACGCCGGAGCAGCCGTAGGCCTCCATGATCTTGACGTTGTCCGACCCGTTGACGTCGTAGTGGATGTCGACCTCGTACTCCATGTCGTAGCCGCCGTGGTCCTCGGCCATCCGGATCAGGCCCAGGTACTCGTTGTTCAGCATGATCAGCACGAACGGCACGTCGTACTGGGCTCCGACGGCGAGTTCCTCGACCAGGAACTGGAACGAGTAGTCGCCGACGATCCCGACGACCTCGGCTCCGGGGTCGGTGTGCTTCAACGCCTTCTTCACGCCGATGGCCGCCGGGATCTCCCAGCCGAGCGGGCCCGCCTGGCCGCACACCTGGTAGTGGCGGGGCTTGTGCGCCTTCTGGTGCTGCCCGGACCAGATCTGGTAGAGCCCGATCGCGGTCACGAAGTAGGTGTCGGGGCCGTAGAACTCGTTGATCTCCTTGAACACCCTGGGCGCCTTGACCGGGACGTCCGCGAAGTCCTCGCGCCGGGTCAGGGTCGCCTTCAGCTCCTGGACCCGCGCGACCCACTCCCCCGCCCCGCGACCGGCGTCCCGCGAGCGGGCGAGGTCGATGATCGCGCGCAGGAACAGCTTGGTGTCGGCCACGATCCCGAGGTCCGGGCCGAAGACGCGGCCGATCTGCGTCGGCTCGGAGTCCACGTGGATGAACGTCCGCGAGCCCCGGTAGGTCGCGAGGTCGCCGGTGTGCCGGTCGCCGAAGCGGGCTCCCAGCGCCAGCACCAGGTCCGACTCCAGGAACGACGCGTTGCCGTAGCGCTGCGAGGTCTGGATGCCGGTCATTCCCGCGTACAGCGGGTGGTCCTCGTCGACCGCGCCCTTGCCCATCAGGGTCGCCTGGACCGGCACCTGGAGGTACTCGGCCAGCTCCAGCAGCTCCTCGTGCGCCTCACCGAGGATCACGCCGCCGCCCGCGAGCAGCAGCGGCCTCTCCGCGGCCAGCAGCAGGTCCAGCGCCCGCTCGACCCGTGGTCCGTGCGGCACCGCCCTCGTCACGGGCAGCGGCGCGTCGATCGCGGAGTCCCACTCGATCTCCTGCTTCTGCACGTCCAGCGGCAGGTCGATGAGCACCGGCCCCGGACGGCCGGACCGGGCGATCCGGAAGGCCTCGCGGAAGATCCACGGTGCCTGCGCGGCCTCCTTCACCTGCACGGCCCACTTGGTGACCGGCTTGGCGATCTCGACGATGTCGACGGCCTGGAACGCCTCCTGGTGCAGCTTCGTGGAGACGGCCTGGCCGGTGACGCAGAGGATCGGCACGGAGTCGGCCCGCGCGGTGTACAGGCCGGTGATCATGTTGGTGCCTGCGGGACCGGACGTGCCGATCGCGACACCGACGTCGCCGGTCGTGCGCGACCAGCCGTCGGCCATGTGGGTCGCGCCCTCCTCGTGCCGCACGATGAGGTGCTCGATCGTGCCGTCGATCTCCATCGCCTGGTAGAACGGCAGGATCGCGGCACCGGGGCAGCCGAACACGGTGTCGACGCCCTCGGACTTGAGGACCTCCACGACGGCCTGCATGACGGGGATCTTCGGCATCACGCCCTCCCGGAGAGGTTCTCGACGACCTTGAGCAGGGCGGAGTGGTCGAGCGAGCCGTAGCCCTGCGCCCGTCCCGCCGCGACGAGCTGGGCGATCAGCCCCGTCACCGGAAGCGCGACGTCGACCTGCCTGGCCGCGGCCAGCGCGATGCCCATGTCCTTGTGGTGCAGGTCGATCCGGAAGCCGGGCGCGAACTCGCGGGCGATCATGCTCTCCCGCTTGAGGTCCAGGATCCGGTTGGCGGCCAGGCCGCCCGCGAGCACGTCGAGGCCCGCCTTCGCGTCCACACCGGACGCCTCCAGCAGCACGATGGCCTCCGCGACGAGCGCGTAGACGCCGCCGACCACGAGCTGGTTGGCCGCTTTGACGACCTGGCCCGCGCCGTGCGGTCCGACGTGGACGACGGTCTTGCCGAGCACGTCGAGCACGGGCCGCGCGGCGGCGAAGTCCGCCTCCCCGCCGCCGACCATGATGGACAGCGAGGCCTGCCTGGCCCCGGCCTCGCCGCCGGACACGGGCGCGTCCAGCACCCGGATCCCCTTGGGGGCGGCGGCTTCCGCCACGGCGACCGAGGTCTCCGGCCGGATCGTGCTCATGTCGACGAGCAGCGTCCCGGACGCCGCGAGCCCCAGCACCCCGCCCTCGCCGAGGACGACGTCCTCGACCTGCGGGTGGTTCGGCAGCATGGTGATCACGACGTCGGCGCCGGACACCGCGTCCGCGACGCTCGTCGCCGCCGTGCCGCCCGCCTCGACGAGCTTCGCGACGGAACCCGCGTCGAGGTCGAAGCCGGTCACCCGGTGCCCCGCCGCGACGAGGTGCCCGGACATGGGCGAGCCCATGACGCCGAGCCCGATGAACCCGATGGTGGTCACAGGTCTTCCTCCCTGGTCAGCCAGCCGAAGCTGGCGGCGCTGGGGCCGGTGGGCTTGTACTCCGCGCCGACGAACCCCTGGTAGCCGTTCGATTCGAGCTGGGCGAGGTACCGCTCCAGCTCCAGGTCGCCGGAACCCGGTTCGCCCCGGCCGGGGGCGTCCGCGATCTGCACGTGGCCGATCCGCGCCACGTGCTCGGTGACCACGGCGTCGAGGTCGTCGCCGTTGACGGCGAGGTGGTACAGGTCGGCCAGCAGGGCCACGTTGGGCTTGCCGAGCCGGTCGACGACGGCGAGCGCGTCGGCCGCCGTGAGCAGCGGGTAGGCCGGGATCGCGCTGACCGGTTCGAGCAGCACGGTCGCGTCGATCGCGGCGGCGGCGTCGGCGGCGAACGCGAGGTTGCGCAGCGCCAGCGCGTCCTGCTCCCCCTGGTCGACGCCGGGAAGCCGGTTGCCGTACAGGGCGTTGAACGCGCGGCAGCCCGTCTCGCGGGCGATGCCGACCGCGATGTCCACGCTCGCCTTGAACTCGCCCTCGCGGCCGGGCCACGACACCACGCCGCGGTCGCCCGCGGGCAGGTCGCCCGCGAAGAAGTTGAGGCCGACGAGCCGCACACCCGCGGCGGTGACGGCGCCGACGAACTCCGCGACCTCGCGCTCGTCGGGCTGGGCGCTCGCGAACGGCCACCAGAACTCCACCGCGTCGAACCCGGCGGCGCGAGCGGCGGCCGGGCGGTCGAGCAACGGCACCTCGGTGAACAGGATCGAGAGGTTGACGTCGAACCGCATGACATTCCTTCCACAATGCGGAAGTTAATTTCCGTACAACGAGAGCGTAGGCGGCGGCTGCGGAAGAGCGCAAGACTGTTGACAGCGCTCGACACCGCTCGTACCGTCCCTCACTGCGGAATAGGAATTCCGCTATACAGAAAAGGAAACGCCCTTGTCGGGACTGCCAGGCTTCAACTCCGCACCGGCGGACGACCTCCGACCGCTGCTCACCGAATGCCTCGCGGTGCCGCGCTGGGTCGACGCCGTCGTGGCCGCCCGCCCCTACCGGGACGTCGAGGCGCTCGTGGCGCGGGCCGAGGTCGAACTCGACCCCGAGGAGGTCCTCGGCGCCATCGCGGGCCACCCGCGCATCGGCGAGCGCGCCCGGCACGACGGGGTGTCCGCCCGGTGGTCGGCCGCGGAGCAGTCCGGCGTCGACGTCTCGCTCGCGGACCGGCTCGTGGCGGCGAACCTCGCCTACGAGGAGCGGTTCGGCCACATCTACCTGGTGTGCGCGACCGGGCTCAGCGGCGAGCAGATGCTCGACGACCTGGCCTCGCGGATGGACAACGACCCCGCCACCGAACTCCGCGTGGTGAACCGCGAACTGGCCAAGATCGCCGCGCTGCGGCTGCGCAAGGTCATCGCGTGACCACGCGCCCACCGATCACCAGAGGGAGCTGACCAATGGCCATCATCCTGGGGCCGAACCAGTACGGGAAGGCGGAGAACCGCCTCGTCACGGTGTCGCGCGACGGGTCCGTCCACACCATCAGGGACCTGACGGTCAGCACCTCGCTGCGCGGCGACCTCGCCGACACCCACCACACGGGCGACAACTCCAAGGTCCTCGCGACGGACACGCAGAAGAACACCGTCTACGCCTTCGCCAAGCAGGCCCCGGTCGGCGAGGTCGAGGACTTCGCGCTGCGGCTCGGACGGCACTTCGTGTCCACGCAGGAGGCCATCACCGGCGCCCGCGTCCTCGTGGACGAGCACGGGTGGAACCGGATCGACGCGAACGACCACTCGTTCGTCCAGGGGAGCAACGAGAAGCGCACCACCGCCGTGACGGTCGAGGGGTCGGACGCGTGGGTCGTGTCGGGGCTGCGCGACCTCGTGGTGCTGAAGTCGACAGGGTCGGAGTTCCACGGGTACCCGAAGGACCCGTACACGACGCTGGAGGAGACCGACGACCGCATCCTGGCCACGTCCGTGACGGCCCGGTGGCGCTACCTGGGCACCGACGTCGACTGGGCCGGGAGCTTCACCGAGATCCGCGAGGTGCTGCTGAGGACGTTCGCGACGAAGCACAGCCTCTCGTTGCAGCAGACGCTGTACGCGATGGGCGAGGCCGTGCTGGAGGCCAGGCCCGAGGTCGCCGAGGTCCGGATGTCCATGCCGAACAAGCACCACTTCCCCGTGGACCTCAGCGCGTTCGGGCTGGAGAACGACAACGAGGTGTTCCACGCGGCCGACCGGCCGTACGGGCTCATCGAGGGCGTGGTGCTGCGCGACGACGCCCGCGACGCCGGACACGCCTGGGACACGCTGCCCGCGTTCTAGCGCGGTTCCGAGGGGGTGGCGGCGGGTCGTCGCCACCCCTGACCTGCTACGTTCATCCTTTAGTGGCGCAGATCACTCTATCGGCGGAATCTCTTGCCTCACAGAGCACCCGACAGTGACAGCAAGATGACGAAAAGGCCGTACTCTCGCAAACATGAGTGATGTCAAACGGGGGCTTTCGCCGGTCACGATGTTCCTGGACGACGAAGCCGTGATCACCGTTTCGGGCGCGCTGGACGCCACGACGGCCCCGGACTTCAAGCGCATGGTCACCGACTTCTTCGAACTGCCGGACCGCCCGGACGTCGACGTGCTGACCCTGGACCTCTCCTCCGTGTTCGCCTGCGACCAGGCCGCGCGCGACCTCGTCCGCTACGCCCAGGCCGTCTGCGCCGACCGCGAGGTGGCGCTGCGCGTCGTGCCCAGCGCCCCCGTGAGCCGGGCCCTCACCAGGCACTAGACCGCGCGGCTGGCCAGGCCCCGCAGGGCCTCGACGCCCACACCCGTCACCCGCAGCACCTCGGCCTCGTCGAGCGCCCCGCAGTCCAGCGCGCGCAGGAACGACGACGACAGCGCCTGAGCGGTCGCGGGCTCGTCCAGGACGGTGCCGCCCGCCCGGTCCACGTACGCCTTCAGCCTCCGAGCGTCGGCCTCCACGCCCTCCAGGTAGAACGCGTGCACGGCCGCGTACCGCGTCACGAGCTGCGCGGGGTGCAGGTCCCAGCCCTGGTAGAAGCCGTGCGCCAACGACCGCCGCACGAGCCCGTAGTGGGTGCGCCAGCCCTCCGCGACGGCGTCGCCGACCGGCAGGACGTTCGTCGAGCCGTCGGACACCCGAACCCCCGCGTTGGCCGCCGACACCTGCATCACGTTGCGCGCGAAGTCGCACGCGCCGTGCGCGAGGTGCTGGTGGGCCGCGCCGAGCCCGCAGCCCGCCGTGTAGTCGTAGGTGCCGAAGTGCAGCCCCGACACGCGACCCCGACCGGCCGCGAGGAACCGCGGGATCGCCAGCCCGCCCCCTGGATCGACGATCGACTGGGTGGTCTCGACCTGGATCTCGAACCGCAGCGGGATCCCGAAGAGGTCGAGCACCTCGCCGAACACCTCGACCTGGTCGACCGACGTCACCTTGGGGAAGGTGATGACGAAGCCGGGGGGCGGATCGCCCAGCGCGGTCAGGAAGACGTCCAGCGTGCGGATGCCGCGGTCGCGCAACGCCCTGGTGTCGAAGGACTTCATCCGCAGCCCGACGTACGGCGGCAGCACGCCGTCGTCCCGCCAGCCCGCCACGACCCGCGCCGTGCGCTCGGCGTCGGCGTCCTCCACGGCGTCGTCCGGCGCGCCGTAGCCGTCCTCGAAGTCGATCCGCAGGTCCTCGACGGGCTCGGCGGCGAGCTTGGCCCGCACCCGGTCCGCGATCCCGGGGGCCAGGTCCTCCGGCAGCAGCGCGGCCAGCGCGTCGGGGTGTTCCTCCAGCGCGGCAAGCGCTTGCGCGCCCCAGTCGCGGACGACGCCCTCCGTCACCTTCGAGGCCGGGACGTAGCAGGTGTGCACGGGCTGGCGGCCGTCCGGCAGCACCCGTTCCACATCGGACAGCCGTGCGGTGGCGGCCTGGACCGCCACCGCGTCGAGCGAAGTCCGCACCACGTCAGGGGATCCGGGCGTAGGCGGGGACGGTGAGGAAGTCCGCGAAGTCCTCGGACAGCGCGACCTGCTCGAACAGCTCGGCCGCGAGGTCGACGTGCTCGCCGGACAGCGACGCCCTGGTGCGCGCCAGGACCTCCCGCACGAGGTCCTCGGTCACGGGCGTGCCGTCGCTGAGCACCACCCCGTTGTGCACCCACTGCCACAGCTGCGAACGGGAGATCTCGGCGGTCGCCGCGTCCTCCATCAGGTTGTGGATCGCCGCCGCGCCGTTGCCGCCGAGCCACGACACGAGGTAGCGCAGGCCGACGTCCACGGCGGACTCCAGACCGGCCCTGGTCGCCTCGCCGCCGGTGGCGCCGAAGTCGAGGAGCTGCGAGGCCGTCACGGACACGTCGTCGCGCTGCCGGTCGAGCTGGTTGGACTTGCTGCCGAGCTGGGCGTCGAAGATCTCCCGGCACACGGGGACGAGGTCGGGGTGCGCGACCCAGGAGCCGTCGAAGCCGTCGTTCGCCTCGCGGGTCTTGTCGTCGCGGACCTTCGCCAGCGCCCGCTCGGTGACCTCGGGGTCGCGCCGGTTCGGGATGAACGCGGCCATGCCGCCCATCGCGAACGCCCCGCGCTTGTGGCACGTGCGGACCAGCAGCTCGGTGTAGGCGCGCATGAACGGCGCGGTCATCGTGATGCTGTTGCGGTCGGGCAGCACGAAGTCGGAGCCCGCGTCGCGGAAGTGCTTGATGATGCTGAACAGGTAGTCCCAGCGGCCCGCGTTCAGGCCCGACGCGTGCTCGCGCAGCTCGTAGAGGATCTCCTCCATCTCGAACGCGGCCGGGATCGTCTCGATCAGCACGGTCGCGCGGACGGTGCCGTGCGGGATCCCGAGCTGCTTCTCGGCCGCGGTGAACACCTCGTTCCACAGCCGCGCTTCGAGGTGGCTCTCCATCTTCGGCAGGTAGTAGTACGGCTTGCCGAGCGAGGCGTTGTGGAAGAAGTGCAGGCCGAAGTCGACCAGCGCGCCCACGGCGGGACGGCCGTCGATCTCCAGGTGCCGCTCGTCGAGGTGCCAGCCGCGCGGGCGGACGACGATCGTCGGGCGCTCGACGCCGTCCGCCAGCGCGTAGTGCTTGCCCTCGGGCGAGGTGAACTCGATGGTGCCGCGCGCGGCGTCGTAGAGGTTGACCTGACCGGAGACCACGTTCTCCCAGTGCGGGGTGTTGGCGTCCTCCAGGTCGGCCAGCCACACCCTGGCGCCCGAGTTGAGGGCGTTGATCGCCATCTTCCGCTCGGTCGGCCCGGTGATCTCGACGCGCCGGTCGACCAGCGCGGGGGGCGCCTCGGCGACGCGCCAGTCGGCCCGGCGGACGTCGGCGGTCTCCGGCAGGAAGTCGAGCTTCCCGCTCGCGCGGCGTTCGGCGCGCTTGGCGAGCAGGTCGTCGCGGGTAGCGGCGAACGCCCGGTGCAGGCCTGCCACGAAATCGAGCGCCTCCGGGGTGAGCACCTCCTCATCCCGTTCGACCTTGGAGCCGGTGACGCGGAGGTCGGGCATGGAGGTCCACCTCGTTCCTAGGGATGACTTTTCTACTTCGCGGACTATAGTTTTTGCATAGCGGAACTGCAACGATGACTAGACTCCACCCGGTCTACTACGGGAGTGATCATGGCGCGCGAGTCCTCAGGCGGAGTGCAGTCCCTCCAACGCGCCTTCGACCTGCTGGAACAGCTGGCCGACGCGGGTGGCGAAGCGAGCCTGTCGGAGCTGGCGGCCACCACCGGGCTGCCGCTGCCGACCATCCACCGCCTCATCCGCACCCTTGTCACGCTGGGGTACGTGCGGCAGAACCGCAACCGTCGCTACACCCTGGGTTCGCGGCTGATCCGCCTCGGCGAGAGCGCGGGCCGCCAGTTCGGCACGTGGGCGAGGCCGTACCTGACCGAACTGGTCGACGAGGTCGAGGAGACGGCGAACCTGGCCGTGCTCGACGGCGACGAGGTCGTGTACGTGGCGCAGGTGCCGTCGAAGCACTCGATGAGGATGTTCACCGAGGTGGGCCGCAGGCTGCTGCCGCACGGCACCGGCGTCGGCAAGGCGATGCTGTCGCAGCTGCCGCACACCGAGGTGCTCGCGCTGCTGGAGCGCACCGGGCTGCCCGCGTACACGCCGAACACGATCACCGACCCGCAGGAGCTGCTGGACTCGCTGGCCCGGATCGCCGAGCAGGGCTACGCCCTCGACGAGAGCGAGCAGGAACTCGGCGTGCGCTGCATCGCCGTGCCGCTCGTCGGCGCGCCGACGCTGTCCGCCGTCTCGGTGTCCGGTCCGGAGGGACGGCTGACCAAGGACGCCGTCGCCCGGATCCTGCCCGAGGTGCTGGCCATCGCGAAGCGGCTGACCGACCAGGCCATCAGTTCCTGACCTGCCAGGTCCTCGCCCGTCCCGCACCGCGCAGCAGCGCCCGGTAGACGGCGCTGACCCGCCGCACCTCCACGTCGGCGCGCAGCGCGTCGACCAGGCAGCGGGTCAGGGTGTCCTGGCGCGGCGCACCCGTGGCGACGAGCGTGGGCACGTCCTGGATGTCGAGCTGCTCGGCGAGCACGGACCGGGGATCGGCCAGCGCGGCCAGCGCGGAGGCGTCGAAGCGGCAGTCCAGCACCAGCAGCCGGTGGCGGGCGGGTGCGTCCAGCAGCACGTCCCGCACGTCGCGGAACGGCAGCGCGGTCCAGCGCACCAGGTCGAGCCGGGTGTCCGGCGCCGCCAGGAACAGCCTGCCCCGCGCGTCCAGCAGGCCGTGGCCCGCGTAGTGCACGAACAGCAGCTCCTCGGCCTGCGACGCGGCCAGCTCCAACCCCTCGCGCAGCGCCCGGACCGTCCCGTCCGCCAGCGCGGAGCAGCGCACACCGCACGCGGTCAGCGCCGCCGCCAGGTCGACGACGTCGGCCCGCACCGCGGGCAGCTCGGACAGGTCGGGATCGACCGCGCGGCTCGTGCCCATGAGCACGGCGCGGGACCGGACGCCGCCGGGTAATCGCACGTCAGCCGCACCCCAGCTCGACGACGGCCCCGAACGGGACGACGACCTCCACGCCCACCTCGGTCTCCCGCCGCTCGAACCACACCGGACAGCGCGGGCGCACCGCCCGGCCCGGCACGACCAGGAGCACGGCCGCAGGACCACCATTCCCCCCTGCCGCACACCTGACAAGTCGGACGTCACCCGATCGTGGAAGTCCGGCACGGCGGCGTGCCGGCCGACCGCCGAAAACGGCCCGCACGTGCCCCGCCGACCCCAAGAACCCGATCTTCACCACCCCTCTCCCCCAGCACTTCAAAGCTGAGGAGATATGGCAACCCGTATCAATTCGCCGCGATATTAGGGGCCGATCAGGGGTATCCGGACACTAGCTCGATAAGTACTCTTCTCAACGAGTCTCGCCATTCCGCCATATCGCGGTTAACGACTTGAAGAAGGCGGCCAATTGAGATGAAAGTATTAGTTACGAGCTGCCCTAATCAGGGGCACTTCTACCCCATGATCCCTTTGTTGTGGGCTCTTCGGAGCGCGGGGCACCACGTGGTCGTGGCCATGCCGAAGAGCATGGCGGGCGTATCCGCGGCGGCGGGCGTGTCGGCGATCTCGCTCGGTGAGGACGTGCCGCTGGCCGAACTGGTGCCCGACCACGCCCGGCGCCCACCGCAGGACGCGAGCGTCGGGTCGCTGGCCGAGCACGTGGCCGACTACTACGGTCCGCTGGCGGAGCGGCACGTCGGGCGGCTGTTCGAGATCGCCGAGCGCTGGCGCCCCGACGTCGTCCTGCACACGTCGTGGGAGTACGCGGGCCCGATCGTGGCCGCCCGCCTCGGCATCCCGACCGTGCGGCACGGCTGGGGCCTGACGCTGCCGCCCGAGGTCGACGAGCTGGTGCACCAGCGCCTGGCCTACCTCTACCGCGACTGGGGCCTGCACGGCGCGCCGCCTCCCCCGGTCCGCTGGATCGACGTGTGCCCGCGCAGCATGCAGGTGGGCAAGCCGCCCGCCGAGTCGCTGCCGATGAGCTGGATCCCGTTCAACGGCTCGGCCGTGCTGCCGGACTGGCTGCTGGAGAAGCCGCTGGGCAAGCGGGTCGCCGTGACGCTGGGCAACGTGCCGATCCGGGGCAAGCACTCCGAGGTGCTGCACACGACCCTGGAGGCGATGCGGGACATCGACGCCGAGGTCGTGGTGGCCGCGGGCTGGGGCCTCGACCACGACGGCGACCTGCCGGAGAACGTCCGCGTGGTGCGCGGGATGCCGCTGCACGACCTGCTGCCGACCTGCGACCTGGTGATCAACCACGGCGGCGCGGGCAGCCTCCTCGCCACCATCGCGCACGGCCTGCCGCAGCTGGTGCTTCCGCAGATGTGCGTGCACTTCCAGCACGGCGACCGGCTCGCGGCCATCGGCGGCGCCGTCTCGCTGCACCCGGCCGAGCAGACCGTGGAGAACATCCGAGAGGCCGTCTGCGGGCTGCTCACGCACTCCGGCGCGCGGCTCGTCGCGGCCCGGCTCCAGCAGGAGAACGACGACCAGCTGTCCGCCGCGTCCGTGGTGAAGCACCTGGAGACCGTGGTGGCCCCGCGCACCGAGTGGGTGGCGGCGTGAGCCTTGAGGAAGAAATTCTGGAAACCGTTCGGAAATATCATCGTGAGAAATCCGAAACGACCGAGTTCATTCCCGGCGAAACGCCTATTCTGACCGGTGGCGCGGTGTTCGACGAGGACGACCGGGTGGCGGTCGTCGAAGCGGCGCTGAACATGCGGATCGTCGCGGGGAAGTCGACCCGTGAATTCGAGTCCGCGCTCGCCCGCGCGTTAGAGCTGCGCAAGGCGTACATGGTGAACTCCGGTTCGTCGGCGAACCTGGTCGCGGTGACCGCGCTGACGTCCCGCAGCCTCGGCGAGCGCAGGCTCCAGCGCGGCGACGAGGTCGTCACGGTCGCCGCCGGGTTCCCCACCACGGTGAACCCGATCATCCAGAACGGCCTCGTCCCGGTCTTCGTGGACGTGGAGCTGGGCACCTACAACGCCACCGCCGAGGCCATCGCCTCCGCCGTCGGCCCCAAGACCAAGGCGATCGTCCTCGCGCACACGCTCGGCAACCCCTACGAGGTCGAGGAGATCGCGCGGATCGCCCGCGACAACGGCCTCTGGCTCGTCGAGGACAACTGCGACGCGCTCGGCTCCACCTACCGGGGCAGGCTGACCGGCACCTTCGGCGACCTGGCCACCGTCAGCTTCTACCCGGCGCACCACATCACCACCGGCGAGGGCGGCTGCGTCGCCACGGCCAACCTGAAGCTCGGCAAGATCGTGGAGTCCGTCCGCGACTGGGGCCGCGACTGCTGGTGCGAACCGGCGCACGACAACACGTGCCACAAGCGCTTCGGCTGGCAGCTCGGGACGCTGCCGCAGGGCTACGACCACAAGTACACGTACACGCACATCGGCTACAACCTGAAGTCGACCGACCAGCAGGCCGCCCTCGGCGTGACCCAGCTGGCGAAGCTCGACCGGTTCTCCGCCGCCCGCAGGCGCAACTGGCAGCGGCTGCGCGACGGCCTGGCCGACGTGCCGGGCCTGATCCTCCCCGAGGCCACGAGGGACAGCGACCCGAGCTGGTTCGGGTTCCTGCTGACGCTCGGCCGCGAGCTGCCGTTCCGCCGCGCCGAGCTGATCTCGTTCCTGGAGGGGCGCAAGATCGCGACCCGCCTGCTGTTCGGCGGCAACCTCACCCGGCAGCCCGCCTACCAGGGCGCGGAGTACCGCGTCGTGGGCGAGCTGACCAACAGCGACGTCATCACCGAGCGCACGTTCTGGCTCGGCGTGCACCCGAGGCTGACCGACGAGATGGTCGACTACGTGACCTCGTCGATCCGCGAGTTCGTCCGCTCCAAGGTCGGCTCGCTCGCCGCCGTGTAGCGCGCGTGGACGAGGTCCTCACGCGTTGTCGGTGAGGACCTCGTCCACGAACCGGTTCAGGTTCGACACCGTTCGCTCGATCCGCTCGTCCAGGCTCAGCGCCTCGGTCGGCTTCGGGCCTGACGCGCTGCGCCTGCCGCGCGCGTACTGGCAGCAGGCCAGGTCCGCGCAGATGTAGGTGCCGACGGTGTTGCCGAGCTTGCCCGCCGCCCCGACCCGGCGGGCCGAGAACAGCGCCACGTCGGCCTGGCCGTGGACCGTGCAGCAGAACGCGCACATCGACTGCTTGACCCGGCCCTTGGGCTGGCTCGCCGACGACAGCGCGAGCCCCACGAGGCCGTCTCCACGCGGCAGCACGACGTAGGCGTTGTTGACCGCCTTGGGGTCGCGCCAGCCGAGGAAGTCCAGTTCGGACCAGGCCACGTCGGCCAGTCTGCCCGGCAGCGTCAGACGCTTCGCCTCGCCCTTCGAGCAGTTGACGAACGAACTCCTGATGGCACTCTCGACCAGCGCTTCCACGACACGATCATCCGTTCCGGTTCCCCCGCGGGGCAACCGCTTTTAGCCCAGCAGGGCGTCCACGAACGCGCCCGGCTCGAACGGGGCCAGGTCGTCCGCGCCCTCGCCGAGCCCGACGAGCTTCACCGGGACGCCGAGTTCGCGCTGCACCTGGAACACGATGCCGCCCTTGGCGGTGCCGTCGAGCTTGGTGAGCACGATGCCGGTGATGGCGACGACGTCGGCGAACACGCGGGCCTGGGTGAGGCCGTTCTGGCCGGTGGTGGCGTCCAGGACGAGCAGCACCTCGTCCACCTGGGACTGCTTCTCCACGACCCGCTTGACCTTGCCCAGCTCGTCCATGAGGCCGGTCTTGGTGTGCAGGCGGCCCGCGGTGTCGATCAGCACGGTGTCCACGCCGAGCTCGATGCCGCGCTTGACGGCCTCGAAGGCCACGGAGGCCGGGTCGCCGTTCTCCGGGCCGCGCACGGTGTCCGCGCCGACCCGTGAACCCCAGGTCTGGAGCTGGTCGGCGGCGGCGGCGCGGAAGGTGTCCGCCGCGCCCAGCAGCACGGTGCGGCCGTCGGCCACGAGCACGCGGGCGAGCTTGCCGGTGGTGGTGGTCTTGCCGACGCCGTTGACGCCCACGACCAGCGCGACGGCGGGCTTGCCGCCCGCGTGCGGGAGGGCGCGCACGGAGCGGTCCAGTTCGGGGCGGAGCTTCTCGACCAGCACCTCGCGCAGCAGCGTCCGGGCCTCGCCCGAGCTGCGCACGCCGCGCGAGACGATCTCCGCGCGGAGGGTCTCGACGATCTCCATCGTGGTCGCCGCGCCGAGGTCGGCCAGCAGCAGCGTGTCCTCGACCTCGGTCCAGGAGTCCTCGTCCAGGTCGCCCGCGCCGAGCAGGCCCAGCAGGCCGGTGCCGAACGTGGAGCGGGACCGGGAGAGCCTGCCGCGCAGCCTTTCCAGCCTGCCCGCGGTGGGCTCGATCTCGTCGAGCGAGGGTTCGTCCTCGACCCGCTCGGGCGCGGGGGCCACCTCGGGTTCGGGCACGGTCCCGGTAGCGGGCGCGACCACGACCTCGTCGGGGATCACGACGTCCACGAGCGGGCGCTTCACCGAGTCGCGCGGCACCGCGGCGTCGTCGCCGACACCGGGCTGGCCGTCGACCTCCGTCCGGTCGGCGACCGGGTGTTCGGCCGGGGCGAACGCGATACCACCCCCGGCCCGGTAGCCGGTTGCCTTCGGAGCCTCCTGCTGGTCGGTCAGGCTGATCCGCCTGCGGCGCGCGAGCACCACACCGACGACGAGGGCGACCGCGAGCACGGCCACGACGGCTACAACGATCCAGATCACGGTCTCGGTCGACACGGGCGCCATCCTCGCACGGTGCCCCGCGTGACCCGCCGACAAACCACCCGCACAGTCGGCGAATCACCCACGAACAGGCCTTGCGGTCCCACGCCGTGTGCAATAGACCACACCTCATGAAGGTCGTGGGGGTGATCTCGGGGACGTCGATGGACGCCGTGGACGTGGCGCTGGCGGACCTGCGCCTCGACGGCGACACCGTCGTGCTGACCCCGCTGTGGCACGGCGAGCACCCGTTCCCCGCCGACGTGCGCACCGGCTCGGCCGAGGAGCTCTGCCGGGCCGACACCCGGCTCGGGCAGGCGTTCGCCGCCGCCGCGCTGAGCGCGGGCGACGCCGACCTGGTCGCCTCGCTCGGCCAGACCGTTCACCACTGGGTCGAGGACGGCCGCTGCCTCGGCACCCTCCAGCTCGGCCAGCCCGCGTGGATCGCCGAGGCGACCGGGCTGCCGGTCGTGGCCGACCTGCGGGTGCGCGACGTCGCCGCGGGAGGTCACGGCGCACCGCTGGCGAGCACCCTGGACGCCCTGTGGCTGGCCGACCTCGCGGCGTCCACCGGCCGTCCCGCGGTCGCGCTGAACATCGGCGGCATCGCCAACGTCACGGTCGTCGCGCCCGGCGCGGCACCGGTCGCCCACGACACCGGACCGGGCAACGCGCTGCTCGACGCCGCCGTGCTGGAGCTGTCGCACGGCAAGCGCACCCACGACGTGGACGGGGAGCTGGCGCGGCGGGGCGAGGTCCTGCCGGAGCTGCTGGCCACCCTGCTGGCCGACCCCTACTACGCGCGGCCCGCGCCGAAGTCGACCGGCAAGGAGCACTTCGACCTCGCGTACCTGCACGAGGCGGTGTCCGGCACGGTCGGCGGCGAGGACCTGGTGGCCACGCTCGTCGAGCTGACCGCGCGGACGATCGCCGACGCGTGCCGGGGCGCGGGGGTCGTCGTCGCGTCCGGCGGCGGGATGCGGAACCCCGTACTCGTCGCGGCCCTGACCCGTGCGCTCGACGGCGTCGAACTCGTCACGAGCGACTCGCTCGGCCTGCCGTCGGACGCCAAGGAGGCCTACCTCAGCGCCCTGCTCGGCTTCCTGACCTGGCACGGCGTCCCGGCCAACGCGCCGAGCGCCACCGGCGCGGCCGGTCCCCGCCTGCTGGGCGGCATCACGCCCGGCCGTGATCCACTCCGCCTGCCGGCCCCAGCGGCCACGCCCGTCACCCGACTGAGGATCAGCACCCCTCCAGGAGGCACCAGTGCGCGCCCTTGACCTCGCCATCATCGCGATCTTCCTGGTGGGCATGCCCCTGCTGGGGGTGTGGATCGGCGGCAGGCAGAAGTCGTCGACCGACTACTTCGTCAGCGAGAAGCGCATCTCGTGGTGGGTCGTGTGCGTGTCCGTCGTGTCGGCGGAGACGTCGACGCTGACGGTGCTGAGCGTGCCGACGATCGCCTACCTCGCGACGCCGGAGGCGGGCGGGATGACGTTCCTGTCGCTCGCGATCGGCTACCTGCTCGGCCGCGTCGTGGTGTCGTTCGTGCTGCTGCCGAAGTACATCGCGGGCGACCTCGTGACCGCGTACGGGTTCCTCGGGCAGCGGTTCGGCAAGGGCCTCCAGAGCACGGCGTCGGTGACGTTCCTGCTGACCAGGCTGCTCGCCGACGGGCTGCGGCTGTTCGCGACGGCCATCCCGGTGAAGGTCGTGCTCGCCAGCTACGGCGTGACGGCGTCGTACTGGACGATCGTGCTGGTCCTCGGCATCGCGATGGTCGTCTACACCTTCCTCGGCGGCGTGCGCGCGGTCGTGTGGGTGGACGCGATCCAGATGCTCTGGTACGTCCTCGGCGCGGTCGCGGTGATCGTCGTGCTGTCCGGCAAGCTGCCCGACGGCTGGTTCGGCAAGGCCGTCGACGCCGACAAGTTCCAGATCCTCGACCTCGGCTCCAGCCCGTTGACCAGCCCGTACGCGATCCTGACCGCCCTGATCGGCGGCGCGGTGCTGTCGATGGCCTCGCACGGCGCAGACCAGCTGATCGTGCAGCGGCTGATGGCGACCAAGGACGTGCGCGCGAGCCAGAAGGCGCTGATCGCCAGCGGCGTCGTGGTGTTCCTCCAGTTCACGCTGTTCCTCTTCATCGGCGTGATGCTGTGGGCGTTCTACAACGCCGCCAAGCCGGTGCAGGACCTCGGGCTGAACAACAACGACGAGCTGTTCGCGAGCTTCATCGTCAACGACATGCCGACCGGGCTGTCCGGGTTCGTCATCGCGGGCATCCTGGCCGCCGCCCTCAGCTCGTCGCTCGGCGCGCTGGCGTCCTCGACGGTGACGGACGTCTACCAGAACGTCGTGCGGCGCGAGCTGACCGACGCGGAGGTCTTCAAGCACGGCCGCATCTGGACCGTCGTGTGGGCCGGGCTGCTCATCGTGTGCGCGGGCCTGTTCGCCACCGTCACCAAGCGCGGCAACCCGATCGTCGAGCAGGGCCTGTCCATCGCGGGCTTCACCTACGGGGCCCTGCTCGGCGCGTTCTTCCTCGGGCTGGTCTTCAAGGCCGCCCGGCAGGCCGACGCGGTCGCCGCGTTCGTCACGACCGTCGTCGTCATGGCCTTCGTCATCCTCGGGGTGAAGTTCGTCGGCCCTGACCTCTCACCGGAGATCGACTTCGCCGCGGCGAGCGCCACGGCGAAGGTCCTGGCCTACCCCTGGTACACCCCGCTCGGGGTGCTGGTCACGCTGGTGGTGGGCGGGCTGCTCTCGTTGCGCCGCAGGGCACCGGTCGGGTCACGCGACCTTTGACCGGTACGCCACCAGCTCGACGTGCAGCCGGAAGCCGAGGCGCCCGAACATCCCCTCCGACGACTCGTTGCCCGCCAGGATCGACGCCGCAGCCTGCGGTCGTGCCCCGTGCAGGGCCGCGAGCTTCCACACCAGCTCGGTGACGAGCGCGGCGCCGACGCCGTGCCCCCGCAGGTCCGGCTCCACGGCGACGAAGTCGACGTAGTACTCCTCGGCCTGCGCCTTGCCGGTCGCGTACCCGAGCACCCGCTCGCCGTCCATCGCGACCACGACGGTCCGCTCGGTCGACCCGTCCACCAGCGACGCGCCGGACAGGTACGTGCGCGGGAAGCACCGCTCGTGCAGCACGGCCACCGCCTCGTGCACGCGGGGGTCGGTCGGCAGCACCCGCATCTCCCGCGCCGGGCCGGTGCGCGGACACCCCGCCTCACGCAGCAGGAGGGCCCTCAAGCCGTCGCCGTCGAGCACGAACACGCTGGACGGCTTGCCCTTCGCGAACCCGTGCCTGGTCGCGAAGGCCTCCAGCCGCCGGTGGTCGGTGTGGCCGAACAGCTCCCGGTCGGGCACGTCCACCAGGAGCGGGGCGGCGGTCAGGTACATCGCGTCGGCGGTCTGGTCCCAGATCCGACTGCCCGCGGGGTGGTTGACCGGCACGTCCACGAACGGCCCGTGCAACCAGGCCCGGTTCAGCTCGGTGTCCACCTCGACGCTCAGCACGCCGCACACGCGGCCCGAGTCGTCGGTGGCGACGACCGTGCAGGACGGCCAGTCCGGTTCGAACTCGGCCAGCTCCTCGGTCAGCTCGCCGAGGGTTTCACCGAGGTAGCCGATGTGGTGCGCGCTGTCGGCCTGGAGGCGGACGAGCAGCGCGAGGACGGCGCTGAGGTCGCCGGGAACGGCGAAACGGGTGTCGTACATGTCTGGAATGGTCGCCCGCGGGACGAACCGAAGCGAGGGAGTTTTCCGGGCGTGGACGCGGGCGGTCGAGCGCACGGCGCACCTCGGCCCCGGAGGTGGGGCGGACCGCCGCGCACGCCTCCGACCACCCGCGCCCGCGAGACGTCGTCACCGGGCATCAGGTGCTGACGATCCCGGACCTGGCCGCGCGCCCCACCTCCTCGGCCGCGGCGCAGGTCAGGACGTTGACGACCGCCACCGAGGTGCGCGCCGGGGGTGGTGGGACGCCGGCTCGCCGGACGCGGCCCCCGGCTTGGCCGCACCGGTCACCCCGTCGCCCGCGGGACCGTTCCCGCCCGTTCCCCCGATGCTCCGGAGGCCGCGAACCGCGGGTGGCTCCGCTGTGGGCGAACGGCCGCGCACCACCGGGTGGGACGCCGCGGCGACGGCGGTGACGTGGCGTTGAGCACCCCTGGACGGTTGAAGGAGTGGGTGAATCACCGGACGCGGAACCGCGACCATGTCATCATCGTCTACAGGACTGGGTGTGAGGGGAGCACGGAGTCATGGCACTCATCGGATTTGACGCGATCACCGCGGTCGGCGCAGGCGCGGCCATCGGTGGAGCCATCGGCTCGGGTCTGACGAGCGCGGGCGGCGGCATGGGCAAAACGGCCATGCAGGTCGACCTGGAAGAGGCGCCGAAGCTGATCGCGGGCCTGGAAGCGGCCATCGAGAAGCTCCAGGACGCCTACCAGGAGTCGTACACGATCGCCTCGGCCAAGTCCCCCGGCCAGGACCCGTACAGCGACGCGGCCGCCCAGTCGATCCGCGATTCCGCCGGAGGGACCGAGGGCGGCTACGGCTGGGCGAACAAGAAGGCCCGTGAAGCCCTGGCCAAGACCATCGAGAACATCAAGACGTCGATGGCGAGCTACGGCCAGACGGACAGCGCGGCACACGATTCCCTGAAGCCGAAGGAATGACACTGTTGAGGCCCACGATTCTGATCCTGCTGGCGACGATCTCGGCGATCGGCCTCGTTGCGGGCTGCTCCGGGAAGGACGGGGGGCGCGCCACACCGGAAACGGGCACTCAGACCGGAGCCCCCGCCTCCAGCACCGGCACGAGTCCGAGCAGTTCGTTCGAGGGTGTCGAGCTCGACACCGGCAAGTTCGCCGCCAAGCCGTGCGACGCCCTGACCCCCGCCCAGCTCTCCACGCTGGGCACCTTCAAGGCCGGTGAGGCCGGGACGAGCGCGCTGGGCCCCAGCTGCGACTTCCGCGCCCAGAAGGTGCTCGAGGGCGTCACCTACGAGGTCGTCATCGCGAGCAGCGGCAACACGATCGAATCGATCGTCGAGAACCTGAAGAAGAACAACACGCCGGTCGTCAAGGAGACGAAGGTGTCCGGGTACGCCGCCGTCAACTCGGACCAGACGAACGCCAAGGGCTCCTGCGCGACGGCTGTCGGCACCTCGAGCGAGGACGCGATCTCCGTTCAGCTGATCACCGAGAACGAGGCGCTTCCCGAGTACAAGGATCCATGCGGCCAGACCGAGAAAGTCGCCGCCCTGATCATCCAGAACCTGAAGGGGTAGCTGATGGCTCCGTCGGACGCGGGCAACTTCTTCTCCGGGCCGGTCGGCATGTGCGTGAGCGCGAAAGCCGTCTACGGGTGGTTCAAGAACGGGAACCCCCAGGTGATCGATGCCGGTCAGGACGCGTGGGGAAAGGTGTCCGACCTTCAGGCGGAGATCGGTACCTTGATCAACAAGGCCGTCACGGACTCGGGTGCGACGTGGAGCGGGGCCGCGGGTGACTCGATGCGGTCGTCGGCGTCCCCGCTGTCCACCTGGGCCGACCTGACGGGCTCCAGCGCCGCCAGCGGTTCGAGCGCCGTGGCGGAGATCGGCTCGGCGTACCGCGACGCGCAGAACTCGGTGCAGCCGCCCGTCGAGGTTCCGGACAAGCCCTGGTACAACGACTTCAGCCCGTGGGACACGGACTACGACGACGCCGTCGAGAAGAGCCAGGGCGTCGACGAGGCCAACATGCGGGTGATCAACGCCTACGCCGATCGCACGAACTACGCCGTGTCGAACATGCCCACCTTCGAGGCACCGCCGGACACCACGGCCGAGGTCGACGACGAGACCGGACCCACACCGCCGGGGAAGATCGACTACAAGCCCGGCGAGGTCGACCAGAACGGGAACGGCAAGACCGACAGCAGCACCGGTCGGACCGACACGTCGATCGGCTCGGTCATCAGCGACCCCACCAGGCCGCCCGGCACCGGCGACACCGACGGTTCCCGCACCGACCAGGACACGACGCGGCCCAGCGACACCGATGACGGGATCACGCGGCCGTCCGACGTCAACGACCCCAACCGGCCCCCGATCGGCACGCCCACCAGGCCGCCGACCGGGATCCCCGGCGGCATCGACAACCCGACCGGCATCGTGCCGTTCGGCCCGAACGACCCCCGCAACCCCGCCAACAGGCCCGGCGGCCCCGGCCAGATCGGTGCCGGTCGCGGCGGCGGTGGTGGCGGAGGCGGCGGTGCCGGTGCCGGCCGTGGCGGCCTCGGTGGCGGTGGCCTCGGGAGTGGCGCGGGTGCCGGAGCCGGTGGCCGTGGTGGGATGGGGCTCGGGCCCGGTGGGGCCGCTGCCGCCGGGCAGTTCGGTGGCTCGGCGGGCACGTCCGCGGGTGAGGGTGGTCGGGCCGGGGCCGGTGGGTACGGGCCCGGTGGGGCCGCCGCCGGTGCGCGGGGTGCGGCCGGTGCTGGCGCCATGGGTGGCGCGGGCGCCGGTGCGAGGGGTGAGGGTGGTGACGACCTGGAGCACTCCTCGAAGTACCTGCAACCCAGCGACGAGTACTTCGGCGACGGGACGATGGTCGCGCCGCCCGTCATCGGCGGCTAGGAACGAGCAAGCTGGGGGACGAACGTGTTGCGCAGCCGAGTTGTGCTGCCCGTGGTGGCGCTCTACAACGCCTGGCAGGCGGAGGGGCTGCCGGAGTTGCACCGGGCGCTCTACACGCGGATCGACTTCGACGCCGACTCGCTCGCCGAGGGTGACCTCGGCGGCGCGCTGGCGTTGTTCGAGAGCGGCTGGACGACGCTGGAACGGCTCGGTCTCGCCCGCGGCCGGGCCGTGCACCCCGACCTGGGGCGGTCGCTGCGGTTGATCGCGGAAGCAGGCACGGAGTTCTACGCGTACTTCAACAACGGCGACGAGGAGGCCAGGACGGCGCTGGTCGCGGTGTCCGGGCAGGACGCGGTCCGGGTCGTGCTGACCCCGGACAAGCACTTCGTCGTGGAGCCGGTGCGGCCCGAGGAGGCGCCGCAGGCGCTGGTGTCCGTCCTGCCCCAGGCGAGCCCCGGCACGGTCCCGCTGATCTCGCTGCCCGCCGACGCGCTGACCAGGCCGCGGCACCAGCGCGAGGAGTCGGGCGGGTTCCTCCAGCAGAACCGGTACGCGACGACGCCGCAGGAGCAGCAGGTCGAGGCGTTGAAGAAGCTGCTGGCCGAACCCCGGCTCGGCGGCGGCCAGCTGTACGCGGCGCGCCGGGACCGGTTCGGCCGGAAAGCGCGCTGCCCCAAGCCGTTGACCTTCTTCGACACCGCGGGCGGGCGCTACCTCCAGTACCAGGCGTCCAGCAACGGGCAGCCGTGGAACACCGTCCAGCCCGCCGATTTCGGGGCCATGACGTCGCGGCTGGGGCAGCTCCCGGCCACGATTCCGAACGTCTGAGACGCGCACGGGCTTGCAGCCGCCCAGCGGTTGGGAGACCCTTCCAAGGTGAGTGAGAAAACGATCCAACTCGAACTCAACGAATCCGGGGTGGCGGTAGACCTGCCCCTGCCCGCAAACCAGCGGGACGCGGTACAGGGAGTTCCCTACCGCCCGGTCGAGTTCCGTGACGACGATCTGCCCACCGCGTTGGAACGGGCGGCGTCCTGGCTCAGGCAGACGCAGGACTGGCTCGGCGAGCCGGTGGACGTGATCGCCGTCCACCTGGACTACGACGACCGCAAGGGTTCGCCTTACTACGACCTCAAGCTCCTCTGCAACGAAGAGGACCTGGCGGGCGTGCCACGCGCCATGCGCGGCAAGGAGGACACCGCTACCGACGGGTAGTCGGGCCAGCTACCGTTTCGGTCATGTCAGATCGCGTGTACCCCCCGGTGATCGCCGCGGCCAAGCTCATGTTCCGAGTGCTCGACTGTCGGATCAACGTGGTGGGTGCGCACCACATACCCCGCGAAGGTGGCGCGGTGCTGGCGAGCAACCACGTCAGCTACCTCGACTTCATCTTCGCCGGGTTCGGCGCGCAACCCGCCAAGCGCTTGGTGCGGTTCATGGCGAAGCAAGAGGTCTTCGCGAACCGCTACGCGGGTCCGCTCATGCGGGGGATGCACCACATCCCGGTCGACCGGAGCGCGGGCCTCGCCTCCTACCGGGAGGCGCTGGCCGCGCTCCGGTCCGGGGAAGTCGTCGGGATCTTCCCCGAGGCGACGATCAGCCGCTCCTTCACGGTCAAGGAGCTGAAGTCCGGCGCGAACCGGCTCGCCGCGTCGGCGGGCGTGCCGCTGATCCCGGTCGCCCTGTGGGGCACGCAGCGGCTGTGGACCAAGGGCAGGCCGCGCACCCTCACGAGGCGGCACGTGCCGGTCACGATCCTCATCGGCGAGCCGCTGCACCCGCAGCCGCGCGACAAGCACGACGCGATCAACGACGAGCTGCACAGGCGCATGCAGGAGCTGCTGGACCAGGCCCAGCAGGAGTACCCGGAGAAGCCGAAGGACGACGAGCTGTGGTGGCAGCCCGCGCACCTCGGCGGCACCGCTCCCACACCCGAGGAAGCCGCCGCCCTGGACGCGAGCGGTCGCGGGGACTGATACCCCTGCCGCGCGCCGCGCGAGTGCCGTCGGGCACACGTGCGGCGCGCGTTATTCCCGACGTGCTTCGCACAAACGTGCGATACTGGCTGTCGAGGCGACCCCAGGTCACGTGACCGGGCGCCCGCCAGCCCCAAGCTGAACTCTCGGCGGGGCCGATCCGTCGGAAACGCGCAGTTCCACGTGTGAGCGCGTGACCGGCAAGGAAGGTCATCCCATCATCGAGCACACCCACGACGCCCTGTTCTCCGAGACGGCGCCGGACCTGTTCCCGAAGGAACAGGCAGCGAGCACGCACAAGAGCACGACGTCGGGCCGCGCACTCGGGAACACCCAGTACGAGGGCCTGTTCCAGCAGCCCCCGGTCGTCCCCGAGTCCGACTCGCAGGCGAACTTCGCGGTCGACGAGAACGAGCGGCAGCCCGACTCGTCCGAGGCGCCCCGCCAGCGGTCGTCGTCCAGGCGGCGCTTCACCTAACCCCCGGGACGGGCTCCCTCCGGTCGGCTCAGTCGACCGGAGCCCCGTCGGCAACCTCGGCGGTCTCGGCAGGCTCGGCGTCGGCAGCTCCGGCGGCCACCTCGGCGTCAGCAGCACCGACAGCCACCTCGGCGTCAGCTCCGGCGGCTACCTCGGCGTCGGCAGCACCGACGGCCACTCCGGCCTCCAGCTTCGCCACCGCGGCCTCAGCCGCCGCGCTGGTGCCCTCGGCGACGGCCACCGCGGCTTCGGCGTCCCGGTCGGGCGCCTGCCCCGCGGACTCGATCACGGCGGGCTTCGCGCCCCGGCCTCGGAGCCGCTGGGAGATCACCTGGCTGATGCCGTCGCCGCGCATCGACACGCCGTAGAGCGCGTCGGCGATCTCCATCGTCGGCTTCTGGTGGGTGATGATCAGCAGCTGCGACTTCTCGCGGAGCTGCTCGAACAGCCCGATCAGCCGGTGCAGGTTGGTGTCGTCCAGCGCCGCCTCGACCTCGTCCATCACGTAGAACGGCGAGGGCCGGGCGCGGAAGATGGCGACGAGCATGGCGACGGCCGCGAGGGACTTCTCACCACCGGACAGCAGCGACAGCCGCTTGACCTTCTTGCCGGGCGGGCGGGCCTCGATCTCGATGCCCGTCGTGAGCATGTCGTCGGGGTCGGTCAGCACGAGCCTGCCGTCACCGCCGGGGAACAGGGTCGCGAACACCACGAGGAACTCGCGGGCCACGTCCTCGTAGGCCGCGGTGAACACCTCGAGGATCTTGTCGTCGACGTCCTTGACCACGGTCAGCAGGTCGCGGCGGGTGGCCTTGATGTCCTCCAGCTGGTTGGAGAGGAACTTGTAGCGCTCCTCCAGCGCGGCGAACTCCTCCAGCGCCAGCGGGTTGACCTTGCCCAGCAGCGACAGGTCGCGCTCGGCGCGCTTGGCGCGGCGGGCCTGCGTGTCGCGGTCGTAGGGCATCGGCTGGGGCGCGGTGACCTGCTCGCCACGCTCCCTCGCGGCCTCGTACTCGGCGATCTCCGGCGCGGTCGGCGGGATCATCATGTCCGGCCCGTACTCGTTGACCAGGTCTTCCAGGCCGATGCCGAAGTCGTCGGCGATCTTCGTCTCGAGCTGCTCGATGCGCATCCGCTGCTCGGCGCGCAGCACCTCGTCGCGGTGCACGGCGTCGGTCAGCTTCTCCAGCTCGCCGGTCATCTCCCGCACGACGCCGCGCACCTGCGCGAACAGGGCCTCGTGCTTGGCCCGCCGCTCCTGGGCGACGTCGCGCTCGTGCACGGCGCGGCGCAGCGACTCCTCGATGCGCTCCAGGGCCAGTTCACCGCCGCGCACGACGGCGTTCGCCACCACGGCGCCGTGGGCGCGGGCGGCGTGGGCGCGCTGGGCCCGTTCGCGCGCCTCGCGCTCGGCGCGGGCGGCCCGGCGCAGCGCGTCGGCCTTGCCCTGCACGGCGCGGGCGCGCTCCTCGGCGGTGCGCAGCGCCAGCCGCGCGTCCATCTCGGACTGGCGGGCGCCCGCGAGTTCGGCGGCGGCCTCGTCGCGCTGCGCGGTGTCGGGCTCGTCGTCGAGGGTCTGCTCCTCCTGGGCGACGAGCAGGCGTTCTTCCAGCTCTTCGAGCTGCCCGAGGGCTTCCTCGCGGGCGAGTTCGACCTTCGCGCGCTGGCTGCGGACCCGCTCGACCTCGGCTTCGGCCGAGCGCACGGCCTGCGCGAGCCGGTTGAGCCGCTCGGAGGACCTGGCCCGGCGGACCTTGGCCTCGTTCAGCTCCTCCTTGATCGCGGCCACCTCGGCGCGGCGGGCCTGCTGCTCGGCGCGCGCGCCGTCCAGCGACGCGGCGGACTGCTCCAGCGCGTGCTCGGCGAGCGCCAGCTTCTCCTCGGCCTCGTCGACCGCGGCCTGCACCTCGATGACGCTCTGGCTGCGGCCGGAGCCGCCGATGGCCCAGTCCTCGCCGAACAGGTCGCCCTCGCGGGTGACCGCGCGCACGTCCGGGGCCGAGCGCACCAGGTCGCGGGCGGCGTCCAGACCGTCCACGACGGCCACGCGGTCCAGCGCGCGGTGCAGCGCGGGCAGCAGCCCGTCCGGCGCGCGCACCAGCTCGACGGCCCACCGCGCGCCGGGCGGCAGCGCCGGCCACGAGCCGGTGTCCACGGTGGACCGGGCACCGCCGACGAGCACTCCCGCCCGCCCGGAGTCGTTCTCCTTCAACAGCTTCAGCGCTTCCAGCGCGTCGTGCCCACCGGCGACGGCGACCGCGTCCGCGATCGGTCCGAGCGCGGCGGCCAGCGCCACCTCGGCGCCCGGCGACACGGTCAGCAGCGCCGCCACGGAGCCCAGCAGGCCCGGCAGCCGCGATCCGGCGGCGAGCAGCGCGCCGGCACCGTCCTTCCTGGTCAGCCCGAGCGACAGGGCGTCCACGCGGGCCCGCCACGACGCGATGTCGCGCTCGGCGGTCCGCTCGGCCCTGACCAGCTCCTCGACCCGGCTCTTGGCGGCCTCGTTGGCCTCCACGGCGTGCCGGTGGCGGTCGTCGAGCCCGAGGTCGCCCTCGTCCTCGGTGCCGGTGGTGGCCTCCTGCTCGGCCTGTTCGAGCCGCACGACCTCGGACCGCTCCACCGCCTCGGCGAGCGCGGTGGACATGCGGTCGATCTCCTCGGACGTGGCGTTCGTCTTGCTGCGCAGCGCCTCGACCTGGCCGGACAGCCTGGCCAGACCTTCGCGGCGGTCGGCGATGGCGCGCACGGCGGCGAGGTGCGCCTTCTCCGCGGCGGACACCATCCGCTCCAGCTCGCCGCGGATCTCCACGGCCTCGGCCAGCCCGATGCGGGCCTCCGTCACGCCCTCCTGGAGCTCCAGCTCCATCTCGGCGGTCTGCTCGGCCTCGGCTTCCAGCTCCTCGGGGTCGCGACCACCCCGAGGGGCCTCGACGGCGGCGGAGAGGTGCCGGGCGCGTTCCACGGCGAGCCGCACGGTGCCGCGGAGGCGCTCCTCCAGGGCGGACAGCCGGTACCAGGTGTCCTGGGCGCGGGAGAGCTTCGGCGCGTCCGCCGCGACCAGGTCCTCCAGCTCGTTCTGCTGGACGGTGGCGACCTGCAACGACGCCTCGACCTCGGCGCGGCGGGCGCGGGCGGTGGCCTCGTCCTGCTCCTCGCGGGCGAGCTGGGACCGCTGGGTCACCAGGTCGTCGGCGAGCAGGCGCATCCGGGCGTCGCGCAGCTCCGACTGCACGGTCTGGGCGCGGCGGGCGATCTCGGCCTGCTTGCCGAGCGGCTTGAGCTGGCGGCGGAGTTCGGCGGTGAGGTCGGTGAGGCGCGTCAGGTTGGCCTGCATCGCCTCCAGCTTCCGCAGCGCCTTCTCCTTGCGCTTGCGGTGCTTGAGGACGCCCGCGGCCTCCTCGATGAAGGCGCGGCGCTCCTCGGGCTTGGACTCCAGGATCGCGGCGAGCTGGCCCTGGCCGACGATGACGTGCATCTCACGGCCGATGCCGGAGTCCGACAGCAGCTCCTGCACGTCCATCAGGCGGCACGAGCTGCCGTTGATCTCGTACTCGGTCGCGCCCTCGCGGAACATCCGCCGGGTGATCGACACCTCGGAGTAGTCGATGGGCAGCGCGCCGTCGGCGTTGTCGATCGTCAGCGTCACCTCGGCGCGGCCCAGCGGGGCGCGGCCGGACGTGCCGGCGAAGATGACGTCCTCCATCTTGCCGCCGCGCAGGTCCTTCGCGCCCTGGGTGCCCATGACCCACTTGAGGGCGTCCAGGACGTTGGACTTGCCGGACCCGTTCGGGCCGACGACGCAGGTGATCCCCGGCTCGAAGCGCAGCGTCGTGGCCGAGGCGAAGGACTTGAAACCCTTCAGCGTCAGGCTCTTCAGGTGCACGTCCGGTCGGCCTTCCGCGTCCTCGTGGCGAACTCGTCCGGTGGAGACTACCGGTGGAAGTGCGGCCGACGCGGGAGGCGGGGCCCCTGACCAGCGGATCGATGATCAGGCAGGGGGCCGGATGGTCACGAGCACCTGCTGGTCGGCGACCACTTCCAGGTGGTCGATGCCGTCCACCGCGAACGACGACGACCCGGGGATGACCTCGCCCTCCGTGTCGCTGGTGCCCCACCAGCCGCCGATCTCCTTCGTACCGGTCTTGGCGTACAGCACGACCATGCAGCGCAGGCCGGGCTGCACGTCCGTGAGCCGCAGCCGCAGCTCGGTGCCCCAGCCGTGGCTCACCATCGCCGCGGACGCGCCGACCCCCGTCCTGCCGTCCATCGCCGACCACGTCGGGGGCGGGGGCGCGCTGGACGTCGGCGGCGACTCGGCCCGCACCGCGTCACCCTCGACCGCGCGGGGCAGGAACACCCCGCCGAGGACCAGCAGCACCAGCACCAGACCGGCGCCGACCAGCAGCAACGGCCTGCGGGACCGCTTCGGTTCCGGCTCGGGCAGCGGCCGGACCACGGCCAGCGGCGGCAGCGGCTGGTTGTCGTAGGGGTCGGGGTCGTCGAACGGCTGCTCCAGGTCGGCCAGGTTCACCTGGCCGAGCAGACCGGGCAGCGGGGCGAGCCGGATCAGCTCCTCGCGGCACACCTGGCAGGTGTTGAGGTGCCGTTCGAACACCGAGCGCTCGGCCGGGTCCAGCGCACCGAGCAGGTAGGCCCCCAGCGACGTGATCTGGAAGCAGCTCACGACTCGGTCACCCCTCTCTCGGCGAGCGCGTCGCGGAGGGCGCGGAGGGCGTAGAAGCTGCGGGACTTCACGGTGCCGGGCGGGATGCCGAGCACCTTGGCGGCCTCGGTCACGGTGCGGCGCCGGTAGTACAGCTCGATCACGACGCTGCGGTGGTCGGCGCTGAGCGCGCGGAGGGCTTCGGCGACCTGCCAGCTCTGCAACACGTGGTCCACCTCGTCGGCCACCGGCGGGAGGTCGGCCGGTTCGATCGGGATCTCCGTGGCACGGGCGACCCGGCGGCGGTAGCCGGACACGACGAGGTTGCGGGCGACCGTGTAGAGCCAGGGACCGGCCTGCTCGGGGCTCAGCTCGTCGGAGTGGCGCCAGGCGCGGAAGAGCGTCTCCTGGACGATGTCCTCGGCGTGCTGGTAGTCGCCGCCGACCATTCGGAGGACATAGCCGTGCAACGGTCCGCGCCAGCGACCGTACAACTGCCTGACCACATCTTCACCGGGCTCCACATCGACTTACTACGCCGTTGGGGCAGAACTCGTTCAACGCTCCACGAAACCCACGAGGTTTCCCCTCGGATCGGACCAGCGTTCCACCACAGCGTCCACCCGTCCGGGTGAATCCCCTGAGCGCAGCGCCACCAACAACCGCTGGCAGGCGGCCTCGGAGCCCTCCGCGTTGACCTCGACGCGGCCGTCCCTCAGGTTCGACGCGGAACCCACCAGGCCGAGTTCGAGGGCCCGCGCTCGGGTCCACCACCGGAATCCCACTCCTTGGACCTGACCCCGCACCCACGCCGTCAGCCGGACGTCCGGTTCACCTGTCGCCACGGCGTCCATCCTGCCGGCCAGACGGATGCACGAGACTCAATAGTTCACCCGATGGTGGTACGGTGCGCGACCGTGGCTGCACGTTGGCGTGACGATCCCCCGACGTCGCCTCGCCGCACCGTCTCGCCATCACCGGTTCGAGACCCAGGTCCACCAAGTGGACCAATCCCATTGCAGACCGTGACGAGTCCACCGCCCGCTCGTTCACCCCAGTAGGCCCGCGCTGAGCGCGGTCCCCGACCTTCCGCCACGAGCGACGACCCCAGGAGATGGTGTGAACGACGGGCAGTACGAGACGCCGCCGACCGACCCCGCGAAGCCCCGCGTCGCCCCGCGGGTGGTGCTCGCCTCGGCGGGCGTCGTGGTGGCGACGCTCTTCGCCACGGTCGCCGCGCTCACGTCAGGGCCGGAGGACCGGGCGACGCCCGCGGGCCGCAACCCGCTGGAGGACGTCGTGTCCAAGAGCTCCCTCCCGAGCGCGCCGACGCTGACGTCCACGTCGGTGCCCGCGGGGACCGAGGTGGAGGCGCTGTCGTCCACGTCGGCCGCGACCACGACGACCACGCCGCGGAGGACGCGGGTCACGACGGTCACCCGGCCGGACGGGACCACCACGACCACGACCGTGGACGACACGACGCCGGAGGAGCCGGTGCAGCCGCCGGTGTACACGACGACGACCACGACGACGGTCGTCGTGCCGCCCACCACCACCCCGGTGACGACGACCACCGAGGGGACGACCACGCCCCCCACCAGTGAGACCACGACTCCGACGACGTAGAACGACCGCGGTGGGCCCTGGTGACGGTCCGGGGGCGCAGTGCCACACGAAGGTGTGAGACCTGCCCCTGAAGGTGCGGTCACCAGGGGTTTCCGCCGATGAATCGAGCACGGAACCATCCGTCCGGGTTTCCCACAGGGAGATGGTGTGTTCGAGCACGGTCAGTCGGAGTCGTCGTCGCAGTCGCCGTTGGTGGTCGAGGCGCCGCCGGAGCCTCCGGAGAAGAAGATCTCCTCGATGGTGCTGCTGGCCGCCGGGGGTGTGCTGGTGGCCACCGTGTGCGCCAGTCTGGCCTCGCTGTTGGCCGGGGGTGCCAAGCCCGAGTCAGGGCCGCCGAAGTCCAAGGCCGACGTGGAGGCGGACCAGCCCGTCACCAGCACGTCGTTGAGCGTGGCGCCCGATGGGACCACCTCCACGGTGGTGATCACCGTTCCCGGAAGGCCCAGGGGGGATCAGGACGGGCCCCGCAACGCCGCCGGGCCCGCCGGTGGGGAGACCGGGGCTCCCGCCGCCCCTGAGGTGGTGGTGACGCAGACCGGTGGGGCGACCAGTGAGCAGCAGGTCACGAAGGTGCCGCCCAGTACGCCGCCGTCTGAGACGTCGAGTTCGTCGCCCTCGTCCAGTTCGGTCGTTCCTCCTGAGACGTCGTCCAGTTCGCCCTCCACTGAGATGCCCTGAGTTCTCGAGGGCTGGGCGGCTGCCGGTTCCAGCGCGGTGTGGCCGATGTGACCCGATTCCAGGGCCCGATCTCCCCGGTCACATCGGCCACGTTCTCGTGCGGCACGCGCGAGTCGGGTCGTGGGTCGGGTTTCTACAGTTCGAAGCGGTAGCCCATGCCTGGCTCTGTGAGCAGGTGCTTGGGGTGCGAGGGTTCCGGTTCCAGCTTCCGCCGCAGCTGGGCCAGGTATACTCGCAGGTAGTGGCTCTCCTTGGCGTAGGCCGGGCCCCAGACCTCCTGTAGCAGTTGTTTTTGGCCCACCAGCTTTCCCGGATTGCGGGCCAGCATTTCCAGCAGGCCCCATTCCGTTGGGGTCAGGTGCACTTCCCTGCCGTCCCTGTGGACTTTTTTCGCCATCAGGTCCACCTGGAATGACGCCGTGGTCACCACGGCGTCTTCTTCCGTGGGTGGTGAGGTTGCCGAACGGCGTACCGCCGCTCTCAGGCGTGCCAGCAGTTCGTCCATCCCGAAGGGCTTCGTGACGTAGTCGTCCGCACCGGCGTCCAGGGCCGCCACCTTGTCCGAGGAGTCCGTTCTCGCCGAGAGGACGATGATCGGCACCGAGGTCCAGCCTCGCAGGCCCGCTATGACCTCGCCGCCGTCCAGGTCCGGCAGGCCCAGGTCCAGCACCACCACGTCCGGCTTGCCCTCGGCCGCGACGGTGAGCGCCGTCGACCCGTCGTGGGCGGTCAGGACCTCGTAGCCGCGGGCGGTGAGGTTGATCCGCAGCGCGCGGACGATCTGCGGTTCGTCGTCTACCACCAGGACCCTGGTCATGCGTGTTCCTCCTCGTCGAACACCGGGAGCGCGATCACGACGGTCAGCCCGCCGCCCGGTGTGTCCTCGGCCCTGATGGTGCCGCCCATGGCCTCCGTGAAGCCCTTGGCCACGCTCAACCCCAGTCCCACGCCGGGTGTCGCGTCCCGGTCGCCCAGGCGCTGGAACGGTGCGAACACCTCCTCGGCCGCGCCTCTGGGCAGGCCTCGGCCGTGGTCCACGACCCTCAGCTCGGCCCGTTCGGCGTGCACGCTCGCGCGGACGGCCACGGCGTCCCCGCCGTACCTCAGGGCGTTGTCCACCACGTTCGCCACGACCCTCTCCAGCAGCCCCACGTCGGCGCGGACGGGGGCCAGGTGTTCGTCCACGTCGACCTCCACCCGGCGCGCGTCGTCCACACCGGAGAGCGCGCGGGCGACCACCTCGTCCAGGCCCACGGCCCGGAACAGCGGTCGCACGGCGCCGGTGGCGAGGCGCGAGGAGTCGAGCAGGTTGTCGATCAGGCCCGCCAGCCGGTCCGCCGACAGCTCGATCGTCTCGTTCAGCTCGCCGACGTCCGACGTGGACAGCGCCAGTTCCGGGTCGCGCAGGCTCCCCACGGCGGCCTTGATGGACGTCAGCGGGGTGCGCAGGTCGTGGCCCACGGCCGACAGCAGCGCGGTGCGCAGTTCCGTCCCCTCGGCCCGGCGCTGGGCGTCCCTGGCCTGGTCGGCCATCCGCTGCTGCCGCAGCGCCAGCAGCGCCTGGCCCGCGGCGGCCTCCAGCACCCGCCGGTCCGACGCGGGCAGGGGCCTGCCGCGCAGCACCAGCCGCACCTCGGGCGTGACGGAGATGTCCACGTCGGGTTCGGTGGCGGCCACCACGCCCGCGCTCTCGACGCGCGCCCAGTCGCCGTCGACCCGTTCCAGGAGCACGACCGACGCCAGGCCGAAGTTCTCCCGGACCTTCTCCAGCAGCCGCACCAGCGGGTGCGGGTCGGTCAGCACCGTCCGGGCGTAGGAGGCCAGCAGGGTCGCCTCGGTGCGGGCCCTGGCGGCCTGCGCGGCCCGGCGGGCCGCGCGGTCCACGACCAGCGCGACCGTCACCCCGACGACCACCATGGCGACCAGCGTGACGACGTTCTGCTGGGTGTCCACGGTGAACGTGAAGAGCGGCGGGGTGAAGTAGAAGTTCAGCAGCAGGGCCGAGAAGACCGCGGCGAACACCGCTGGCCCCAGGCCGCCCACCAGGGCGACGAGGACCGTCGCCAGGAAGTAGTCGACGACGTTGGTCGACTGGATCAGGTCCTCCCGCAGCGCCACGCCCACCGCGGTGGCCGCCACGGGCGCCAGCACGGCCAGCAGCCAGCCCAGCACCCGCCGGGAGGGGCGCAGCGGGCTCCGCGCCACCGCCGCGCGCCAGCCGGTCCCGGACTGGGCGTGGGTCACCATGTGGACGTCGATCGGGCCGGACTCCTGGAGCACGGTCGCGCCGATGCCCTCCGAGAACAGCCGCGCGAGCCGGGTGCGCCGGGACGTGCCGATCACCAGCTGGGTCGCGTTGGTGCCGCGGGCGAACTCCAGCAGCGCCGTGGGCACGTCGTCGCCGACGACCGTGTGGAAGGTGGCCCCGACGTCCGCGGCCAGGGTCCGCCAGCGCGCCACCGCCGCGGGCGCGGCGCCCGCGAGACCGTCGCCGCGCAGGATGTGCAGCACCTGCAACTCGGCCCCGGCGCGGGTGGCCACCCGGCGGGCGCGGCGGATGAGGGTCTCGCTCTCCCCGCCCCCGGTGATGGCGACGACGACCCGCTCGCGGGTCTCCCACGTCTCGGTGATGCTCTGCTCGGCCCGGTACCGCCGCAGCGCCACGTCGACCTGGTCGGCCACCCACAGCAGCGCGATCTCCCGCAGCGCGGTCAGGTTGCCGAGCCTGAAGTAGTTGCCGAGGGCCGCGTCGATCTTGCTCGCGGGGTACACGTTGCCGTGCGCCAGGCGGCGCCGCAGCGCCTCGGGGGTGAGGTCGACCAGCTCGATCTGCTCGGCCCGGCGAACGACCTCGTCCGGCACGGTCTCCCGCTGCGGCACGCCGGTGATCCGCTGGACCACGTCGTTGAGGCTCTCCAGGTGCTGCACGTTGACCGTGGACAGCACGTCGATCCCCGCTTCGAGCAGTTCCTCGACGTCCTCCCACCGCTTCGCGTTGCGGGAGCCGGGGGCGTTGGTGTGGGCGAGCTCGTCGACCACGGCGACCTCGGGGTGCCGGGCCAGCAGCCCGTCGACGTCCATCTCCTCCAGCGCCAGGCCGCGGTGCACGACCCTGGCGCGGGGCAGCACGTCGAGACCGACCAGCAGCTCCGCGGTCTTCTCGCGGCCGTGCGTCTCCACGAGGCCGACCACGACGTCGGTCCCGCGCTCCCGCCGCCGGTGCGCCTCGCCCAGCATCGCGAAGGTCTTGCCGACACCCGGTGCGGCCCCGAGGTAGATGCGCAACTCACCGCGCCTGCGTCGATCGTCCACGTCGGTCAGTCTGCCCGGTGGTGAACGCGTTCCAGCATGGACACACAGTGCGCCAAAAAGTCACCCGATCGTGGGTGCCTTGACGCGGTCTTGATGCCGCCACAACCCGAATTGACACGTTTTTGACAACTCACGCTCATTCATCCGGGGAGCGCTCTTTCGGGGTGCTACGACCTGCGGCGTTACGGCAAAGGTGTGGTCGCGGGTCGCAGGAGGCCACTATTCGTCGCGGGTGCTGGACACGGGTGGTGCGAAAGTGCGAATGTCCTGTCCGAATTCAGACAATCGCTCACCTCCAGTGAGCACGCGGAGGCCGTTTTATGACCACCACCAGTGTGACCAACCAGGAAGCACTGCAGCTCGTCGTGGCGGTGCACAGGTTGGTTCGCAGCCTTCGCCAGACCGCACCGGTGCGGCGCCTGCAACCGACCCAGATGCTGGTGCTGTCGGAGTTAGCCATGCACGGACCGATGCGCATCGGCGAGATCGCCGTGCGCGCGCTGTGCTCGCAGCCGACCGCCACGACCGTCGTCACCGGACTGGAGGCCACGGGGCTCGTGCACCGCGAGCCCGATCCCGCCGACGGTCGCGCCACGATCGTGGAGCTCACCCCCCACGGTCGGGAGATGATCATCTCCATGGCTCACGGCGAGGCCGAGCTGCTGTCCGACCGGCTGGCGCAGCTGACGCCGTCCGAACAGGAGCTGCTGCTCGCGGCGACGCCGCTGCTGCGCAAGCTCGGCGAACCCACCCAGCACTGATGAGGGGGAGCGGAACCCCCGACCGGTTCCGCTCCCCCTCCCGGTCACTTCGAGGTGGTCGCCACCGTCGGTGGCGCCGGAGACACGCTCGAGGGTGGCGTGACCGAGATCGAGGGGTCGACCGGACCCGACGGGGTCGCCGACGCGGACGGGTCGAGCGAGGCCGACGGGTCGAGCGACTCGGTGGGGATGGAGACCGCGAACGGCACGCCGCTCATGACCCGGCAGTTGCCGTAGTCGTCGTACTCGACCCTCGGACGCGGGTACCTGTTGTCCTCGCGGTAGCGCGAGTTGGCACCGTCGCCACCGCCGTTGCGGCAGCCGTAGAACGGCGTCTCGATCGGCTGACCCTCCTCGTCGTACAGGTAGACGTCGGTGAGCGCCTTGCCGTTCTTGTCGAACACGTAGACGTTGTTCGGCAGGGTCGGGGTCGGCGGCCCGTACGACGTCGGGTAGTTGTCGTGGTAGGTGGCGTTCGGGAGGACCGCGCCGAGGATGTAGAGCAGGGTGCCCGCGGCCAGGCCCGCCGCGGGGAGGCTCACCCAGAGCCAGCGGCGGTCGGTCTTGGCCCGCGGACCCGACATGAAGGTCAGCGCCGCCAGCGCCAGGGTGAGCAGGAAGAGGATGCCGAAGCCCGCCACGACCACCCCGGAGATGGCGACCAGCACGGTCCGGGCCAGCCACCAGGCCGGTTGCAGCGACCTCAGGTAGGCGATGGCCTTGCCGGGCGGACCCGCCTCGGCCTGGGCCAGGGCCTGCTGGAGGGCGGTGTTCTCCGGGAGGTCGCCGACCTGGCCGATGAGTTCCGGCCTGCGGTGCAGCAGGACGACCGCCCAGATGACGAAGACCGCGACCAGCGACGCGAGCGGGAAGCCGTCACGGCCGCCGATGCCCATGGCGAACGCCGTCGCCGTCCCCGCCACGAGGGCCCAGAACGCGAACCTGGCGGCGAACACCGGCTTGGGGGGCTCGACGACCACGACGTGCTTCGAGGGCGGGTAGCCCGCGGCGACGCGCAGCTCGTGCGCGTAGACCTCGGGTGTGCCGAGCCTGCTGGTGAGGGCCTCGGCGGAGAACTCCTCGCCCAGTTCGGCCGCCACCTCGGCCACGTGCGCGTCCGCGTCGTCCATGATCTCGGAGATCTCGACGTCCGGCAGATCGGAGAGCGCGGCGCGCATCCGGTCCAGGTAGTCCCGGACCTCCGCGCGAGTGTGCGTGCTGCTCATGCGACCACCCCCAGCAGGTCGTCCAGCGTGTGGGCGAACGACCGCCATGTCCTTCCCGACTCGGCCAGGCGTTCCCGCCCTGGCTCGTTGAGGCTGTAGTACTTCCGGTGCGGGCCCTCTTCACTCGGCACCACGTACGAGGTGAGCAGACCAGCGTTGTAGAGCCTGCGCAGGGTGCCGTAGACGGAGGCGTCACCCACCTCGTCCAGACCTCCCGCGCGGAGTCTGCGCAGCACGTCGTAGCCGTACCCGTCCTCCTTGCGGAGCACCGCCAGGACGGCGAGGTCCAGCACCCCCTTCAGCAACTGACTTGTGTCCATGAGATCTCCCCGGTGATGTGCCGTGAACAGTACTACGGTTTGCGCAGTAGTGTCCACAGCAGAGGACCACATGGGTACTGAGAGGAGTTACCGCTGGTCAGACCACTAGCGGGGCTTCGGCTGGCACACCGGGCAGGAGAACGACGAGCGGTTCATGAACGGCTCGCGGACGATGATCGCGCCGCAGCGCGTGCACGGCTCGTGCTCCTGGCCGTAGGCGGCGAGGGAGCGGTCGAAGTAGCCGGACTGGCCGTTGACGTTGACGTAGAGCGCGTCGAAGGACGTGCCACCCTGGCCGAGGGCCTCGTTCATCACGTCCGTGGCGTGGCCCAGCAGCTCCGTCGCCTTCGCCGCGGTGAGCTTGTCCGCCCGGCGCAGGCCGTGGAGCTTCGCCCGCCACAGCGACTCGTCGGCGTAGATGTTGCCGACACCGGACACGAGGGTCTGGTCCAGCAGGGCGCGCTTGATCTCGGTGCGCTTCGACCGGAGGGCCTTGACCGCGGCGACCGGGTCGAACCTGGGGTCCATGGGGTCGCGGGCGATGTGGGCCACGGGCCCGGGGAGCCTGGTGCCGTCGACCTCGACGATGTCGGACAGCGCGAGACCGCCGAAGGTGCGCTGGTCGACGAACCGCAGCTCAGGCCCCTGGTCGGCGAACGTGATGCGGACCCTCAGGTGCTTCTCGTCCGGGGTGCCCGACGGTTGGACGAGCATCTGCCCGCTCATGCCGAGGTGGGCGAGCATGGCTTCGCCGTCGGTGGTGCCGGGGCCGTCCAGGTCGACCCAGAGGTACTTGCCGCGACGGCGCGCGGCAAGCATCGTCTGGCCGGAGAGGCGCGCGGAAAAATCCGCCGCACCGGGTAGGTGGCGGCGGATCGCTCGCGGGTGCAGCACTTCCACGGCCGAGATGACTCGGCCGGAGACGTGGGCATCCAGGCCGCGGCGAACGACCTCTACTTCAGGGAGTTCGGGCACGGCTCAGTCAATCAGGTGCGGCTCAGGCGTCAGCCTGGGTGTCCTCAGCAGCCTCGGCCTCGGTCGCGCGAGCGGCTTCGAGCTGCTCGAGGGCCTCGAGGTCTTCGTACGCGGCGGCCTGCGGCTTGGTGGGCTTGAGCATCCACCCGCCTGCCTGGGCGGTGTCGCGGACGAGCACCAGCCCCTGGATGCCTCCGCTGCGCGAAGCGCTCAGCGGACGCGTGGGGCGGTTGGTGGAGCGGGTGCGTCGGTTCGTGCGGACGTTGGTGGCGTACATCGCGTCAGACTTCCTCGGTGGGTGAGGTCTCGGATGAAGCCGAGTTACCAGCAGCATGGCCGTTGTCGGTCGCGACCGCTTCTTGATCAGCGCTGACCTGTTCCGACAGCACGCGGTAGGCGGCCTCGGCCGCCTTCTGCTCGGCTTCCTTCTTGGTACGACCATCGCCTGAGCCATAGGAGTTGCCTGCCACGACCACGGTCGCGGTGAACTCCTTGCGGTGATCCGGACCCTGGTCGTCCACCCGGTACTCGGGCACTCCAAGGCCTGCTGAGGCGGTGAGTTCCTGAAGACTGGTCTTCCAGTCGAGGCCCGCGCCGCGCAACGGCGCTTCGGCCAACAACGGGTCGAACAGCTTGTGCACGAGTTTGCGCGCGGTATCGATACCGTATTCCAGGTACACCGCGCCGATGACGGCTTCGAGGCCGTCGGCGAGGATGCTCGCCTTGTCCCTGCCGCCGGTCAGCTCTTCCCCGCGACCGAGGAGCAGGTAGCCGCCCAGTCCGTCCTCGCCCAGCGTTCGGGCGACGCCCGCCAGTGCGTGCATGTTGACCACGCTGGCGCGGAGCTTGGCGAGCTGCCCCTCGGGCAGATCGGGGTGGGTGTTGTAGAGATGGTCGGTGACGATGAGTCCGAGAACTGCGTCGCCCAAGAACTCAAGCCGTTCGTTCGGCGGCAAGCCGCCGTTCTCGTAGGCATAGGACCGATGTGTCAAGGAGAGCACGAGGAGCTCGGCGTCCAGTTGGACGCCGAGCGCTTCGAGCAACGGGGCGCGATCGGCGGACCGATCACGCGACGACCTACCCCCCACGGTTCGCCGCTACCTTCGCCAGGAGACTCAGGCCGGCTGAACAACCTGGCGGCCGTCGTACTGGCCGCAGGTCGGGCAGGCGATGTGCTGGGGCTTGGGAGCGCGGCACGCCTTGTTCGAGCACGCCACCAAGTGCACGGCACTGGTCTTCCACTGGGCGCGGCGCGAGCGCGTGTTCGAGCGCGACATCTTCCGCTTCGGGACGGCCACGACTAGTTCTCCTCCGAGTTATCACGATTCCCGCCGAACCGCTCTTGCAACGCGGCCCAACGGGGATCCATCGTCTCATGCCCGTGGTCGGGCCCAAGCTCCGCCAGCTTGCCACCGCAGTCGACGCACAGCCCGAGGCAGTCCGGCGAACACAGCGGCACCTGCGGCAGCGCGAGCACGACGGCATCCCGCACCACAGGTTCGAGGTCGATCAGATCATCGGAGATCCGGCTGACCTCGTCCTCATCAGTGGTCTCATCCGTGGTGCTGTCCGGGTACGCGAACAACTCCATCAGCTTGATCTCGACGTGGTCGGCGATCGGGTCGAGGCAGCGCGAGCACTCCCCCGCCACGTCCGTGATCGCCGTGCCGGAAATCAGCACGCCTTCCACGACCGACTCCGCCAACAAGTCGAGCTCCACCGCCCCGCCATCCGGAACCGCGATCACGTCGAGCAGGCCAAGACCTGCCGCGGGCACCGACCGCTGGTAAGCGCGGCTGGAGCCCGCTCTACGACCGATGTCCCTGGTGTCGATTACCCAGGGCCCGGTTGCTGTGGAACGCGCGGAGGCGTGACGATGCTCAGACATGATGTGTTGGTTTCGCTGTCGGGGGACCTACCACGGCCAGCCGCTCCAGGGTACGCGACGAGTGGGCCGTGGGCGAAATCCGCAGGTGAACGTTGCGTTCAGTCGTGGTAGTCGAACGGTGCCGACACGCTGGCGACGGCCGGACCCCGCAGGTGCGAGCGCCCCTTGCCGACGCTGCGCAGCGTGTGCGCCAGCAGGTCCTCGAAGTCGGCGAGCTTGCCGTCGACGTACGCGTCGCACTCGCTGCGCAGCCTGATGGCCTCCGACTGGGCCGCGTCGAGCACCCTGGCCGACTCGGCGTGCGCCGCCGCCACGACCTCGGTCTGGTCGACCAGCCGAACCTGCTCGGCCCGACCCTCCTCCACCGCCCGCTCGTAGCTGGCCCGCCCGGCCTGCACCATCCGGTCGGCCTCGGCGTGCGCGCGCCCCACCAGGTCCTCGTACTCCTGCCGACCGGCCGCCACGGTGCGCTCGGCCTGGTTCTCGGCCTCGCCCACCATGCGCTCGGCACGGGCGCGCGCCTCCGCGAGCATCCGCTCGGCCTCCGCGTGCGCCTCGGACAGCATCCGCTCGGCCTCGGACCGCGCCTTGCTGACACCCGTCTCGGCCTCGTGCGCGGCCTTGCCGACCAGCTCGTCCTTGTGGTCGAGCACGTCCTGCGCGTCGTCCAGCTCGGCGGGGATGGCGTCACGAACGTCGTCGAGGAGTTCGAGGACGTCGCCACGCGGCACGACGCACCCGGAGGTCATCGGCACTCCACGCGCTTCCTCGACGATCGTGACCAGTTCGTCGAGGGCCTCGAACACCCGGTACACGTCACTCTCCTCGCAACACAAGGTCCATTACCGGAACAGTTTGCCTTGCCGGTCGCACCCTGGTGGGGAGATCGGCAGGGCGTGTCCGGTTTTGGCCGGCGCTTCTCGGGCGGGGCTGGTTCTGCGGGGTTGGTGGGGCTTGTGAGGTTTGTGGCTTTTGTGAGGTTCGGGAGGTTCGTGAAGGGCGGTCTGGTCGCGCACGTCGTGGTGTGGCCGGTGTGACTCGGGACCCCTCGATTTGCCCCTTTGTCGGGCTTGAAAGGGCAGGTGGGAAGCCCTTGCCCGACAATTTCAAGGGGCAAATCCCCCGAGT
>NZ_DASUSQ010000090.1:0-19553 GCF_036375055.1 Umezawaea sp. | reverse complement strand
TGGTGTCAACTTCATCACCACGATCGTCTGCATGCGCGCCCCCGGCATGACGATGTTCCGGATGCCGATCTTCACGTGGAACATCTTCGTGACGGCGATCCTCGTGCTCATCGCGTTCCCGGTGCTCACCGCCGCGCTGTTCGGCCTGCTGGCCGACCGACACCTCGGCGCCCACGTGTTCGACCCCGCCAACGGCGGCGTCATCCTGTGGCAGCACCTGTTCTGGTTCTTCGGCCACCCCGAGGTCTACATCGTCGCGCTGCCGTTCTTCGGCATCGTCTCCGAGATCTTCCCGGTGTTCAGCCGTAAGCCGCTGTTCGGCTACCGCGGCCTGGTCTACGCGACCCTGGGCATCGCGGCCCTGTCCGTGGCGGTGTGGGCGCACCACATGTACGCGACCGGTGCGGTGCTGCTGCCGTTCTTCTCCTTCATGACGTTCCTCATCGCGGTCCCGACCGGGGTGAAGTTCTTCAACTGGATCGGCACCATGTGGAAGGGGCAACTGACCTTCGAGACACCGATGCTGTTCAGCGTCGGCTTCCTGGTCACGTTCCTGTTCGGCGGTCTGACCGGCATCCTGCTGGCCGCGCCCGCCATCGACTTCCACGTGTCGGACACCTACTTCGTGGTCGCGCACTTCCACTACGTGCTGTACGGCACGATCGCGTTCGCGACCTTCGCCGGCATCTACTTCTGGTTCCCGAAGATCACCGGCCGCTACCTCGACGAGGGCCTCGGCAAGCTGCACTTCTGGACCACGTTCCTCGGCTTCCACGGCACGTTCCTCGTCCAGCACTGGCTGGGCAACGAGGGCATGCCGCGCCGGTACGCCGACTACCTGGCCAGCGACGGCTTCACCACGCTGAACACGATCTCCACGATCGGCGCGTACATCCTCGGAGCCTCGACGCTGCCGTTCATCTGGAACGTCTTCAAGAGCTACCGGTACGGCGAGGTCGTGACGGTGGACGACCCGTGGGGCTTCGGCAACTCGCTGGAGTGGGCCACGTCGTGCCCGCCGCCGCGGCACAACTTCACCGAGCTGCCCCGGATCCGCTCCGAGCGCCCGGCGTTCGAGCTGCACTACCCGCACATGATCGAGCGCATCCACAACGAGGCGCACGTGACGTTCACCGGCAAGACCATCCCGCACGAGGAGGCCACCCCGGCCCTCTCCGAGATGGCCACGCACGTCGTGGAATCCGGTACGGCTTCCGGCGCTGCCGAACCCGACCACAAGTAACCTGAGCGCAGGTTCAACGTTGAGCCCCGACAGCCGCCATGGCTGTCGGGGCTCTTCGCATTCCGGAGGAGTTCAGTGAACATGGCCAAGGCCACGCCAGTGCTGATCACGGTCACCGGACCGGACAAACCGGGGGTGTCGTCGGTGCTGTTCGCGGTGCTGACGCGCCACGGCGTCGACGTGCTCGACGTCGAGCAGGTCGTCATCCGAGGTCGGCTGGTGCTGGGGGTGCTCGTCGAGGCCGACCACGACCCCGAGGGTCTCCAGGAGGCCGTCGAGCAGGCGATGGCGACGGTGTCCATGCACGTGGAGATCGAGCTGGGCGCGGACTCGAAGCGGACCGCGCGGCTGGAGTCCAGCCACGTGCTGATCGTGCTCGGCCGCCCGGTGACCGCGCGGGCGTTCACCGAGGTCGCGCGCAGGCTCGCGTCGCTCGGTGTGAACATCGACGCGATCCGCGGCGTGGCCGACTACCCGGTGACGGGTCTCGAACTGCGGGTCTCGGTCGCCGAGGACACCGAGGACAGCGACGCGCAGCTGCGTTCGGCGCTGGCCGACGTGTCCGTGCGGGTCGGCCTGGACGTGGCCGTGGAACGCGCGGGCCTGGCCCGGCGGGCGAAGCGGCTGGTCGTGTTCGACGTCGACTCCACGCTCATCCAGGGCGAGGTCATCGAGATGCTGGCCGCGCACGTCGGGTGCGAGGACAAGGTCCGCGACATCACCGAGGCCGCCATGCGCGGCGAACTGGACTTCACCGAGTCGCTGCGCCGCCGCGTCGCCCTGCTGGAGGGGCTGCCGGAGGAGGTGCTGGACGAGGTCGGCGCGAACCTGGAGCTGACGGCGGGCGCCCGCACCACCATCCGCACGCTCAAGCGGCTCGGCTTCCGCTGCGGCGTCGTGTCCGGCGGTTTCACCAGGGTCATCCGGGGCCTGGTCGAGGAGCTGTCGCTGGACTTCTGCGCGGCCAACGAGCTGGAGGTCGTCGATGGCGAGCTGACCGGTCGCGTGGTCGGCGACGTGGTCGACCGGGCGGGCAAGGCCGTGGCGCTGCGCCGGTTCGCCGCCGAGGCGGGCGTGCCGCTGGCGCAGTGCGTCGCGGTCGGCGACGGCGCCAACGACATCGACATGCTCGGCACCGCCGGTCTCGGGGTGGCGTTCAACGCCAAGCCCGCGCTGCGCGAGGTCGCCGACACCGCCCTGTCCCACCCGTTCCTGGACGCCGTGCTGTTCGTGCTCGGCGTGACCAGGGGCGAGGTCGAGGCCGCCGACGCGGCCGACGGCCTGGAGCTGGTCCGGCCGTGAACGAGGTGCTGGACCTGCTCGTCGGCCGCGGCTACTCGACGGACGAGGAAGACCCCGCGCTGGTGCGCGCGATGCCCGTGGTGCTGCGCATCGAACGGGCCGAGCCGCCGACCAGGACCGCGGTACTGGAGGCCGCCGCCGCGGCGGCCATCGCCGTCTGCCTCGACCCCCGCGCCGAACCGGACGGGGAGTGGCACGACGAGGTCGTGAGCTGGGTGCGCGGTCGCATCCGCAAGGTGTCGCGCCGGGCCCGCGGCGCGCACTGGGAGGCCGTCCAGGCGCTCCCCGGCGTGACGATCTCGGTGAACGGGGCCGAGGCGCGGGCGCTGGTGCCCGGCCTGGTCGTGGAGGCGCCGAAGGAGCTGACCCGGTTGCAGATCTCCGGCAGCGAACTGCCGGAGGACGAGCCGGGTCCGGTGCCGGAGGACGTGCCGGTGCTGTGGCTGAACCCGAAGGTGCCGATGACGGCGGGCAAGGCCGCGGCGCAGGTCGGCCACGGCACGATGCTGCTCGCGCCGACGCTGTCGGAGGAGCGGCTGAAGTCGTGGGCGGCGAACGACTTCCGCACCGCCGTGCGCACGCCGTCGGTCGAGAGGTGGCGGGCGCTGCTGGACGCGGGCGCGGTGGCCGTGCGGGACGCGGGGTTCACCGAGGTCGAGCCGGGCACCACGACGGTCGTCGCCGAGTGGCCGGAGGAGCGACCGGATGTTTGGGAAGCGTCCGAATTGGGGTAAAGACGGCCTGTGGGCCTATTCGACACGCTGGACGACCGCCTGGGAGACCGACTGGAGAGCGTGCTGTGCGCTCACCACGATCGGCGTCTGACGAAGCTCGGCTGGGGCGAGGTGCTCGGTGACGGCGTGACGGGGTGGTTCTCACCCCGTTCGCCGGTCCGCCACGGCAACCGGATCCGGGTGCTCGTCGACGGATCGGAAGCCCTCCCGATGATCGCTTCGGCGATCGAGGGGGCCCGGTCGCACGTCCACATCGCCTCGTGGTGCGCGGAACCCGACTTCCGGTTGAGCCGCGAACCGGGCGAGCCGACGTTCGGCGAACTGCTCACCACCGTGGCCGACCGGGTTCCGGTGCGGCTGCTGCTGTGGGCCGGTCCGCCGGTGCCGATGTTCGAGCCGACCCGCAAGCGCGTGCTGCGCAACCAGAAGCGCTTCACGGAGAACAGCGCGGTCCAGTGCGTGCTCGACGCCCGCGAGCGGACGATGCACTGCCACCACGAGAAGATCGTGGTCGTGGACGACGAGGTCGCGTTCGTGGGCGGCATCGACTTCACCGCGCTGGAGGGCGACCGCCACGACAGCCACGAGCACCCGGCCGAACGCCCCATCTGCTGGCACGACCTCAGCTCGCGGATCGAGGGGCCCGCGGTGGCGGACGTGGCCGAGCACTTCCGCAGCCGCTGGACCGAGGTGGCGGGCCAACCGCTGCCGAAGCCCGCGGTCCCCGCTCCCGTCGGAACGTCGTCGGTGCAGGTGACGCGCACGGTGCCGGAGCGCAACTACGACTTCTCCCCGCGCGGCGAGTTCACCATCCTCGACTCCTACCTGCGCGCCCTGCGCAGCTCGGAGCACCTGGTGTACCTGGAGAACCAGTTCCTCTGGTCACCGGAGATCGCCGAGGTCCTGATCGACAAGCTGAAGAACCCGCCGAACGACGACTACCGCGTGGTGCTGGTCCTGCCGCGCAAGCCCAGCAACGGGTCCGACACCACCAGGGGGCAGCTCGGGCGGCTCCTGGACGCCGACGACGGCGGGCGCAGGCTCGTCGCGTCGACCATCCACACGCACGACGGTCAGCACAGCGCGCAGGTGTACGTGCACGCCAAGCTGGGGATCGTCGACGACCGCTGGCTCACCGTCGGTTCGGCCAACCTCAACGAGCACTCGCTGTTCAACGACACCGAGGTCAACGTCGTCACCGACGACCCGGCGGTCGCGCGGGAGACCAGGCTGAGGCTCTGGTCGGAGCACCTGCAACGTCCGGTGAACGAGATCGACGGCAACCCGGCCGAGGTGGTCGACCGGATCTGGCGGCCCACGATGGAGGGTGACGGCAGGCTGACCGAGCTGCCCGGTGTCTCCCGGCGGGCCGAGCGGTTGCAGGGGCCGCTGCGCGGCCTGCTCGTGGACGGTTAGCCGACGCTCCTCGCTACTTCCCGGCTTCCACGGCCGCGTCCAGGCGCTTCAGCGCCGCCCGCACGACCTCGGGGTCGTACGTGGTCCAGTACGGCGGGAGCGACGCCCGCAGGAACCCGCCGTAGCGGGCGGTCGCGAGCCTCGGGTCGAGGATCGCCACGACCCCCTTGTCGTTCATCGACCGCAGCAGCCGCCCGGCGCCCTGCGCCAGCAGGAGCGCGGCGTGCGTCGCCGCGACCGTCAGGAACCCGTTGCCGCCGCGCTCGGACACGGCCTTCTGCCTGGCCGACGCCAGCGGATCGTCGGGGCGGGGGAACGGGATCCGGTCCATGACCACGAGTTGCAGCGAGGGGCCGGGCACGTCCACGCCCTGCCACAGCGACAGCGTGCCGAACAGGCAGCTCCTCGGGTCCTCGGCGAACTTCTTCACCAGCTGCCCGGTGGCGTCGTCGCCCTGGCAGAACACGGTGTACTCCACCTTGTCCCGCAACGCCTCCGCGGCGGCCTTGGCCGCGCGCATCGACGAGAACAGGCCCAGGGTGCGCCCGCCCGCCGCGTTGACCAGACCTTCGATCTCGTCCACGTAGGACGGTGGCAGGCCGTCGCGGCCGGGAGGCGGGAGGTGCCGCGCCACGTACAGGATCCCGCTGCTGCCGTGCTGGAACGGGGAACCCACGTCCAAGCCGGTCCAGCGGATGGGGGCCGAGTCGGACGGCGGTTCCTTCTCGGTCGCGGTGCCCTCGGCCCTGCGGTTCTGGGAGGACGCCGGGAGACCCCACTGGCGGGCGAGCGTGTCGAACGTGCCGCCCAGCGTCAGCGTCGCCGACGTCAACACGGTGGTGCGCTTGCCGAACAGCTTCTCGCGCAGCAGGCCGCCCACGCCCAACGGGGCGACGCGGAGGGTCGGCGCACGGCCCCGGTCGGCGAAGTCGCCGGACACCCAGACGACGTCGCGCTCGTCGTCGAACGCGTCGAGGATCCGCACGGCCCCGTCGTGGACCTCCTCCAGCAGCGACAGCGCCAGCTTGCGGTTGGTCGCGCCCTCGACGTCCTCCTTGCGCTCCGGGCCGAGCGAGGAGATGCACGCGTGCGAGGCGTCCCGCACCGCCGCGAGGGTGCCCGCCAGCGCGCGCGGCAGCTCGTCCATGCGCCCGACCGGCAGGTCCTCCAGCAGCATCGCCAGGCCCTCACTGGCCTCGACCATCCGGTCGGCGACGCTCTGGTCGATCAGCCTGCCGCACCGGCGCGCCGCTGACGCGATGGCCGCCGCGCTCAGCTCCTCGGTGGCCACGGACGTGACCCGGTCCACCAGGTCGTGCGCCTCGTCGATCACGACCACGTCGTGCTCCGGGAGGACCTGGAAACCCTCGATGGCGTCGATCGCGAGCATCGCGTGGTTGGTCACCACCACGTCGGCCTTGCCCGCCTCGGCGCGGGCGCGTTCGGCGAAGCAGTCGACGCCGATGGGGCACTTCGCCACGCCCAGGCACTCCCGCGCGGTGACGGAGACCTGCTTCCACGCCTGCTCCGTGACGCCGGGGACCAGCTCGTCGCGGTCGCCCGTCTCGGTCTCCGAGGACCACTCGTGGAGGCGCTTCACCTCGCGGCCGAGGCGGGAGACCGCGAACGGGTCGAAGAGGGCGCCGTCGTCCGGCTCCTCCGGGGCGCCGGAGTGCAGGCGGTGCATGCACAGGTAGTTGCGGCGACCCTTGAGGATGGCGAAGTTGGGTTCGCGGCCCAGTTCCTTCTTGAGCGCCTTCGAGAGGCGGGGGAGGTCGCGGTCCACCAGTTGGCGCTGGAGCGCGATCGTGGCCGTGGAGATCACGACCGTCGCCTCCTCGGCCACGGCGTGGCGGAGGGAGGGGACCAGGTAGGCCAAGGACTTCCCGGTGCCGGTGCCCGCCTGCACGGCGAGGTGCTCGCCGGTGCGGATGGAGTGGTCCACCGCCTCGGCCATCTCGACCTGGCCCTGGCGTTCGGCCCCGCCTACCGAGGTGACGGCGGTGGCTAGCAGGGCTCGGGTGTCGGGGATCGCGGTCTTGGCGGGCACACCGGAGAAGGTACCCGGAGGGGGTGACGGTTTTGCGGTTGGTGGGGTTCGGGGGGTGCTGGTTCCGGGGGACCCGGTGGTTGCTGGTTCGGGGGACCCGGTGGCCGCTGGTTGCGGTGGATCGGGGTGCTGCCGGTCTGTCTGAACGGGTGCCTGCCGGTTCGTCGGATCGGGGTGCTGGTCCGTGGATCGGGCTGCTGCCGGTCCGTGGGATCCGGGTGCTGCCGGTCCCAGCGGGGTGGCCGATGTGACTCGGGGACCCCTCGATCTGCCCCTTTGACCGGGCTCAAGGGCAGGTGGTGACCACCTGCCCGATCCACCAGGGCAAGGGGCAAATCCCCCGAGCAAACTCGGCCTTGGTTCAGGGAAGGCCCTGCGTTGCCCTTGCTGGGTCTTTGTTGGCCTGTGTTGGGTCTTTGTCGTGGTGGCTACTTGGTGCGGCGGACGAGTGCCCAGGCTGCTGGGAGCAGGCCTGCTGCCGCGGCCACCTTGAGGGCGTCGCCCAGCAGGAACGGGATCACGCCCACCGCCAGTGCCCTGCTGAGGTTGATGTCCACCGCCGCCATGAGCCACGGGACGCCGAAGGCGTAGATGACCAGGTTGCCGAGGATCATGGTGCCCACCGTGCGCAGCGGGGTTCGGTCTCCTCCGCGGCCTGCCAGGGTGCCCACCAGGGCTCCTGCGAAGACGAAGCCGACGACGTAGCCGAGGGAGGCCGGGGCGCCCGATGCTCCACCCTGGAACCAGGGGACGCCTGCCGCGCCCGCGATCAGGTAGAGGAGCATGGACGTCGCTCCGCGTCGCCAGCCCAGCGAGGCTCCCACCAGCAGCGCGGCGAAGGTCTGGCCGGTGATCGGTACCGGGCTGCCCGGCACCGGGAAGGCGATCTGGGCGGCCGCACCGGTCAGCACGGCGCCCCCGATGACCAGCGCCACGTCTCGGGCGATGGAGCCGGGCACGAAGTCGGCCAGTACCGCACGGCGGGGAATGGCTAGCACGGACACGGAGACCTCCCGGTGTGGTCGCGGCAACGTCAAGGCAGGTTAACCGGGGGTTGGGGCTCGGAGCCCCGTCCGCATCGACAAGTTGCGAACCTCACGCTCGTCGGGGGCCGGTTATTCGGTTGCGGTCGTTGCTACCTTCGAGTTTTGGTCGCCGATTCTGGGAGAGACGGCATGTCCCGAAAGACCTGTGTTGCGCCGGTTCCGCACGTGACGACCGAACACAGGGGACACGCACGTCATGAAGACCGTGAACATCGGGATCCTCGCCCATGTTGACGCCGGGAAGACCAGCCTGACCGAACGGCTGCTGCACGCCACGGGGGTCATCGACCACGTGGGCAGCGTCGACCGCGGCGACACCCAGACCGACACCGACGACCTGGAACGTCGACGGGGCATCACGATCCGCTCGGCGGTCGTGAGCTTCACCGTCGACGACGTCAAGGTCAACCTGATCGACACCCCCGGCCACCCGGACTTCATCTCCGAGGTGGAACGGGCCCTCGCCGTGCTCGACGGCGTGGTCCTCGTCGTCTCGGCGGTGGAGGGCGTCCAGGCCCACACCCGACTCCTCATGCGCACCCTCGTCAGGCTCGGGATGCCCGTGCTGGTGTTCGTGAACAAGATCGACCGCCGCGGCGCGCGGTACCTGGTGCCCGACCTGCGCGCGCTGGCGTCGGGGATCGTCCCGCTGAGCACCGTGTCCGCCATCGGGAGCGCGGACGCCTCCCCGGTGCCGCGCGGGTTCGCCGCCGACCTGGCCGAGCACGACGACACGTTCCTGGCGCGGTACCTCGACACCACCCTCACCTACGACGACTGCCGGGCCGAGCTGGCCAGGCAGGCCACCACCGGTCGTCTGCACCCGGTGTTCTTCGGCTCGGCCGTGACCGGGGCCGGGGTGCCGGAACTGGTCGACGGCATCACGCGGTACTTCCCGCTCAACTCCCCTTCGGACGGTCTGCGCGCGACCGTGTTCAAGATCGACCGCGACGGCACCGCCTACGTGCGCCTGCACTCCGGCACGCTCGCGCCGCGCACCCGGGTCGACCACTACCGCGGCGACACCCGGTCCACCGGCCGCACGACCGGGGTCTCGGTGTTCGACCGCGGTGCCCGGTGCCGGGACGGTGCGGCGTCCTCCGGTGACATCGCGAAGGTCCGGGGCCTGCGCGGCATCCGCATCGGGGACCAGTTGGGCGCCCCGCACGCCTTCACCGACCACGGCCTCTTCGCCCCGCCGACCCTGGAGACCGTGGTCAGCTCGCCGTCACCCGGCCTGTACGAGGCGCTGGAGCGGTTGTCCGAACAGGACCCGTTCATCAACGTCCGCAAGGGGGCGGACATCGTCGTGTCGCTGTACGGCGAGGTCCAGAAGGAGGTCATCGCGGCCACGCTCGCCGACGAGTACGGCATCCCGGTGGACTTCGCCCCCACCAGCGTCGTGTGCGTGGAACACCCGGTCGGCACGGGTGAGTCGCTGGCGGAGATGGGGCCGGACAACCCCTTCGTCGCCACCATCGGCCTCCGCGTGGAGCCGGGTGCGGGGCGTTCGTACGGGATGGAGGTCGAACTGGGCTGCCTCCCGCTGGCGTTCCACAAGGCCATCGAGGACACGGTCCTGGCGACGCTCGACCAGGGTCTGCGCGGCTGGGCGGTCCACGACGTCCGCGTGACCCTCACCCACGCCGCCTACTCCAGCCCGGTGTCGGTCGCGGCCGACTTCCGCAACCTGACGCCGTTGGTGCTGGTGGAAGCCCTGCGCCGGGCCGGGACCACGGTGCTCGAACCCGTCGCCCGCTTCGACCTGGAGGTGCCGGCCGACACCGCCGGGCCCGTCCTGGCCGCCCTCGCGGCCCACGGCGCGGTGCCGGACACCGTCACCGCGGCGGACCCGACCTGCCTCGTGGACGGCACCATCCCGCTGCGCACCGTCCAGGAGTTCACGCGGGTGCTGCCGGGCCTGAGCCACGGGTCCGGTGTGCTCGTCAGCCGCTTCGACAGCCACCGGCCGGTGGTGGGCGTGCCGCCGCGCAGGCAGCGGACCGACGGCAACCCGCTGGACAGCAAGGAGTACCTGCTGCACGTGGTGAGGCGGGTCTAGGGCACGGGGGCGGGGGTGACAGTGACGCTCTGCCCAGATCGGGTTGCTGGTCGCACAGGAATGTCGAGCCTTCTGCGCGGGTAGATCCCGATCGCGTCGATTCCACTTTCGGGTTGGGACGTGCCCGGCGTCGTCCCAGCCCGGCCACCCGAGGGCGTCCGGTGCCGAGCCGACCGGGAAACGCCCGAAAGAGTCACCTGAAGGGCCATCGGTCAGGTTTGCGCTGGTCATTACCCCCGGATCGGGTGATGAGAAACCTCCTTCACGGCCAGGTCATCGACTTTGGGTGGCCCCTGCTGGGCGAAGTGGGTACACGCCGTCACTCCTTACGGGCAGTAACCCTTAATCCGACGGGGTGTCCGCCGATGGTGAGTTGCCAGCCGCACGAGTTGTGGAGAGCACCGCCCCGCCGCGAGGAGGCACGTCCACGACCCGATCGGCCCAGGAGCGCCCGAACGCGCGTCGCGCCGCACCCGGTAGCCAGCGGACGGTCCGGCCCGCCCCCGCCGGACCGTCCGCACCCCCCGAGAGGAGAACGGTGACCAAGGAAATCCTGCTGCTGGCCGGTACGAGGCCGGAGGCGGTGAAGATCGCCCCCGTCGCGCTCGCGCTGGCGGGCCACGCGGTGCTCAGGCCGACGATCGTCCACAGCGGACAGCACAGCGAGATGGTCGACCAGGCCCTCGACGCGTTCGGGCTCGTGGCGGACGTGGTGCTGGACGTGCCGCGGTGCGGCGGCGAGGCCGAGCTGGTCGCGGGCCTGCTGCCGGAGTTCGACCGGGTGCTGGCCGAACGCGCCCCCGCCGCCGTCGTGGTGCAGGGCGACACGTCGACCACGCTGGCGGGCGCGCTCGCCGCGTTCTGGCGCGGGATCCCCGTGGCGCACCTGGAAGCGGGGCTGCGAACGGGTGACCTGGCCGGGCCGTTCCCCGAGGAGGGGACCCGGCAGATGATCTCCCGGATCGCCTCGCTGCACCTCGCGCCGACGGACGAGGCGGCCAGCGCGCTGAGCGCGGAGCACCCGCCGGGCAGCGACATCGTGGTCACCGGCAACACCGTCGTGGACGCCGTGGTGAGGGTCGCCGCGGCGGGCCTGCCCGCCAGGGACCCCGACCTGGCGGCGCTGGAGCGGGAGCTGGACGTGACCGGCGGCAGGATGGTGCTGGTCACGGCGCACCGCCGGGAGTCCTGGGGCGCGCCGCTGCACCGCGTGCTCACGGCCGTGCGCGCCATCGCCGACCGGCACCCCGACGTCGTCGTCCTGCTGCCCGCGCACCCGAACCCCGTGGTGCGCGCCCAGGTCCGCGAGGTCCTCGACGGCCACCGCCGGATCGTGATCACCGAACCGCTGGACTACTCCGACCTGGTCCGAGCCCTGGCCCGCGCCTCGCTCGTGCTGACCGACTCCGGCGGCATCCAGGAGGAGGCGCCGTCGTTCGGCGTGCCCGTGCTGGTGCTGCGCGACTCGACCGAGCGCACGGCGGCGGTGGACGCGGGCAGCGCGTGGGTCGTCGGCACCGACCCGACCCGCATCATGGCCGAGGCGGGCTGGGTGCTCGGCTCGCGGCTGCGGCTCCCGCTGGGCCGCAACCCGTTCGGCGACGGGCTCGCGGCCGGGCGCGTGCGGGCCGCGCTGGAGCGGCTGCTGGGGCTGGCCCCTGTCACCAGGCCGATCCGCTGGCGCGACCAGTTGGCCGTCAGCGGGTGAGGATTCCGGCAACTGCCGTGACAACCAGCGCGCGGTGAACTCGGTCGGGTACAGCAGTTCCCCCAACGAGTGACATGGGGTGCCGAGCTGTTAGCGGTAGACCCATCCCCGATCAATCATTCGACGAGGGGTGGAGCCGCCGGTGTTCGGCACTCAGCGGACCTGAACGGCTTTCGGGGGAACTGTGGAAGGGGAACACCAGATGAACAGCACCACCGCACGCCGTGCGGGAGTGGTGGCGTTCGGGATCGTCGCCGGACTCGTCGCGTCGGCCGCGCCCGCGCTGGCCGCCAACCCCGCCGGAGCCGCCTCGCTGGGCTTCGTCGAGTTCAGCAAGGCGGGCAGGAAGGCCTCGGTGCCGCCCCAGGCGCCGTGCTCCGTGGACGGTCCGACGTCGAACTCCGCGCAGGCCGTGACCGACCAGCCCGGCGTCAAGTTCGGCGGCGGCACGACGTCGTGCACGACCAGGGTGGTCACGGACGACACCACCGAGTCGACGTCCGAGGCCAACGGGCAGGCGTTCGAGCTGTCCGCGCTGGTCTCCGAGGGCGGTCCCAGGCTGAAGATCGGGTCCTGGAAGGCCGTGTGCGTCGGCAAGGAGTCGGGCACGGACGCGGGCTGGCAGCTGGGTGGCCTCTCCGGCTTCACCGACCTGCCCGCCCAGATCCCGACGAACCACGTGCACCGGGTCAAGAGGTCCGACGGCGTCGTGCTCGCGAACGTGACCTTCAGCGAGGTCGTGCTGCCCGAGCCGAACGACGGCGGCATCGCCATCAACGCCGTGCACTTCCGCTTCACGCCCGAGTCGGGCGTGACCGGTGAGATCGTCCTCGGCGCGGCGGCCTGTTCGCCGACGCCGTAGCTCAGCCGACGCGGGGGTCGCCGCGCAGGACGACCCCCGCGTCCCGCAACCTCCCCAGCGCACCGTCCACGGTGGCCGCCGAGACGCCGGCGGTCAGGTCCAGCAGCACGGTCGTCGCGAACCCGGCCCGCGCGGCGTCGATCGCGGTCGCCCGCACGCAGTGGTCCGTCGCGATGCCGACGACGTCGACCTGCTCCACGCCCCGCTCCCGCAGCCAGTCCACGAGCTGCTCGCCGCCGCCGCTGCTGCCCTCGAAACCGGAGTAGGCGGCCTCGTACGCGCCCTTGGAGAACACCGCCTGCACGGCCGTGACGTCCAGTTCCGGGTGGAACGACGCACCCGGCGTGCCCGCGACGCAGTGCACCGGCCACGAGTCGACGAAGTCGGGCGTCTCGCTGAAGTGGCCGCCGGGGTCGACGTGGTAGTCCCTGGTCGCGACGACGTGGTCGTAGTCGCCCTCCGCGATGTGCGCGGACACCGCCGCCGCGACGGCCGCGCCACCGGCCACCGCCAACGACCCGCCCTCGCAGAAGTCGTTCTGCACGTCCACGACGATCAGCGCCTTGGTCACCGGAGCTCTCCTCTACAGAAACGTCGTCGGGATGGCGGGCTCGCCGCGGGACAGCTTCAAGCCCTCCCACGGAACGGTGACGAGCGCCGCCCGCAGCAGTTCGCGGCTCTGGGCCAGCGTGGGCACCTGGTCGGTCGGTTGTCCATCGCGCAACAGGGGGACCTGGAGCAGCCGGTCGTGCTCGCCGGTCTCCGGCTGCTCGCCGAACGGGAACACGACCTCCTCCAGGGCGGTCCCGGTCTCCTTGTGCCTGCGCAGCGCGCCCTTGCGACCGCCGCGCGACTCCTTGTGCGAGCTGCGCTTCGCGACCGGGCGGCCGTCGACCTCGACCAGCTTGTAGACCATGCCCGCCGTCGGGGCACCGGACCCGGTGACCAGCGACGTGCCGACGCCGTAGGAGTCGACCGGCTCGGCCCGCAGCGCGGCGATCGAGTACTCGTCCAGGTCGCCCGACACGACGATCCGGGTGTTCTTCGCGCCCAGGGAGTCCAGCTGCTCACGGGCCTGGCGGGCCAGCACGCCGAGGTCGCCGGAGTCGATCCGCACCGCGCCCAGCTCGGCGCCCGCGACCTTCACCGCGAGGGCGATGCCGTTGGTGATGTCGTAGGTGTCGACCAGCAGCGTGGTGTCGGCGCCGAGCGCCTCGACCTGGCTGCGGAACGCCTCCTCCTCCGTGTCGTGCAACAGCGTGAAGGCGTGCGCGCACGTGCCCGCCGTCGGGATGCCGTGGCGGCGCCCGGCCTCCAGGTTCGACGTGGCCGTGAACCCGGCCAGGTACGCGGCCCGCGCGGACGACACGGCGGCTTCCTCGTGCGTGCGCCGGGAACCCATCTCGATCATCCGGCGGCCGTTCGCGGCGCCGACCATGCGCGCCGCGGCCGAGGCGATGGCGCTGTCGTGGTTCAGGACCGACAGGGCGAGGGTCTCCAGCACGACGCCCTCGGCGAACGAGGCCCGCACGGACAGCAGCGGCGAGCCGGGGAAGTACAGCTCGCCCTCGGGGTAGCCGTCGACCTCGCCGGTGAACCGGTAGTCGGCGAGCCACGCCAGCGTCCGCTCGTCCACGACGTTCGCCTCGGCGAGCTGGGTCAGCTCGGCCTCGCCGAAGCGGAAGTCCCGGATCGCGTCCAGCAGGCGGCCCGTCCCGGCGACCACGCCGTAGCGCCTGCCCTCGGGGAGCCTTCGGGCGAACACCTCGAAGACGCAGGGCCGGTCCGCCGCGCCGTCGCGCAGCGCGGCGGCCAGCATCGTCAGCTCGTAGTGGTCGGTGAGCAGCGCGGTCGACATGGTTCGAGAGCCTAAGCGGGTCCTGCTCCGCTGCGCAGCGGATGGCTCTATGGAGTGCGCCACGGTTAGTCGCCCCTCGGGGCGCCACCGGAGCGTGGGCCATGACACCATTGGCGGTATGACCACGCCCGTCGAGCATGAACGGACGCAGGTGCAACCGGAAGGCGTGGAGGTCCGCGCCGAGGACAGGCCATGGCAGGCGGTGGTCTGGAACGACCCGGTGAACCTGATGTCCTACGTGACGTACGTGTTCCAGAAGCTGTTCGGCTACAGCAGGGACCAGGCGACCAAGTTGATGTTGGACGTGCACCACAAGGGCCGGGCGATCGTGTCCTCGGGGACCAAGGACAAGGTCGAGGTCGACGTGAAGAAGCTGCACGCCGCGGGCCTCTGGGCGACCATGCAGCGCGCGTCGTGAAGAAGTGGAGCCGCGACGGCGACATCGTTGTCGGCCGTTTCGACCGCCAGGAGGCGGCCGTCGTGCGCGGACTGGTCAGCCAGATCCAGGACATGCTGATGGCACGTGCCGAGGAAGCGCCGCAGGACGAGCTGTCCGAGCTGACGGGCATCCGAACAGGTCCGTCGACAGCGCCGGACGACCCGATCCTGGGCAGGCTGCTGCCCGACTTCCACCGCCTCGACCCGGACGCGCCCGACCCCGGTGACCTCGACTCGGCCGCCGCGCTGCGCTCGCTGCACGAGCCGGAGCTGCTGGACCTCAAGACCGGGGTCGCGGGTGTAGTGCTGGACACCTGCCCGCCCGACGGCGGCGAGGTCCGGTTGCGGCCCGAGCAGGCCGAGGCGTGGCTGGCGTCGCTGAACGACGTGCGGCTCGCCCTGGGCACGGCCCTGGACGTGAACGACGAGATGCCGGAGGAACTGCCCCCGGACGACCCGCGCTCACCGCACCTCGGCGTCTACCACTGGTTGACCTGGGTGCAGGAGACGCTCGTCGAAGCCGTCATGGCGTGATCGGCGGCCTGTTCGTCGGCCGCTCCGGCGGCGTGACCGTCGTGCTGGCGCCCTGGGGCGCGGCGGCGGGCGTCGACACCCGCGGCGCGCCGCTCGGCACGCGGGAACTGGACCTGCTCGACCCGCCGAACCTCGTGCGGCGGGTGCACGGCGTGTGCGTGCCGTCCGGCGGCCCGAGGGGGCTGGCCGCCGTGGACGGCGTCGTGCGGTGGCTCGCCGAGCGGAACCACGGCCTCCCGGTCGGGTCCGAGCCGCACCAGGTCGTGCCGCTCGTGCCCGCCGCCGCGGTGCCCGGCGGTGCCCCGTCGACTTCGGACGACGGGTACGCCGCGTGCACGGCGCCGGTGGAGTGCGGGCCGCCGGTGACCGTCGGCGAGCACACCATCGGCGGGTTCGCCCTGGCGGGCGTGGGCGTGATCGCCACGGACGCCGTCCTGAGCAAGGCCGAGTGCCGCCGGATCGCCGTCTCCGCCCACGACGGCCTGGTCCGCGCGGGCCACCGGGGAGGGGCGACGGTGTTCGTCCTCGCCACGGGTGTGGACGGCGTGACGTCCCCGGTGGACCTGAACCAGCTCTGCACGGCCGCACCGGACCTGTTCGCCCCGGTGTAGGTGCGCGTTCTCACAACGCGGGACACCTTCCCCCACCACGTAGGATGGACGTGTGTTGGTGATTCGCCGTGACCTGGTGGACGCGATGGTGGCGCACGCCCGTCGCGACCACCCGGATGAGGCATGCGGGCAGATCGCGGGGCCCGAGGGATCGGACCGCCCCGAGCGGTTCGTCCCCATGCTGAACGCCGAGCGCTCGCCGACCTTCTACCGCTTCGACGCGACCGAGCAGCTCAAGGTGCACCGGGAGATGGAGCGCAACGACGAGGTGCCGGTGGTCGTGTACCACTCGCACACGGCCACCGAGCCGTACCCGTCGCGCACCGACATCTCCTACGCCCAGGAGCCGGACGCGCACTACGTGCTGATCGGCACCGCGGACCCGGACGAGCACGAGCTGCGCTCCTACCGGATCGTCGACGGCGTCGTGACCGAGGAGCCGGTGCAGGTCGTCGAGTCGTACATGTTCGCCCACACCGGTGTAGACGACACCCCCGACGGCTCCTGAGCGCCGTCCCGCGCTCGTTCGCAGTCCCGTCCTCTCTCGGAGGTTCTCGCATGGCCATCACCGTTTCCATCCCCACCATCCTGCGCACCCACACCGGTGGTCAGAAGTCCGTCGAGGCAGCGGGCACGACGCTCGCGCAGGTCATCGACGACCTGGAGGCCAACCACGGCGGGCTGAAGTCGCGCCTGGTCAAGGAGGGCACGCTGCACCGCTTCGTGAACGTCTACGTCAACGACGAGGACGTCCGCTTCTCCGGTGGGCTCGACGCGGCCGTCAAGGACGGCGACAACGTGACGATCCTCCCGGCCGTCGCGGGGGGCTGACCACCCGTGGCCCGGTACGACTCGCTGCTCGACGCCCTCGGCGACACCCCGCTGATCGGTCTTCCCCGGCTGTCGCCGTCGGAGAACGTCCGCGTCTGGGCGAAGCTGGAGGACCGCAACCCGACCGGCTCGATCAAGGACCGCCCCGCGCTGGCCATGATCGAGGCGGCGGAGCGCGACGGGCAGCTCACGCCGGGCTGCACGATCCTGGAGCCGACCTCGGGCAACACCGGGATCTCGCTGGCCATGGCCGCCAAGCTCAAGGGCTACGGCCTGGTCTGCGTGATGCCGGAGAACACGTCGACGGAGCGCAAGCAGCTCCTCGCCGCGTACGGTGCCAGGATCGTCTACTCGCCCGCCGCGGGCGGCTCGAACCAGGCCGTGGCGACCGCGAAGGAACTGGCGAAGCAGAACCCGGACTGGGTGATGCTCTACCAGTACGGCAACCCGGCGAACGCGCTCGCGCACTACAACGGCACCGGCCCGGAGATCCTGCGCGACCTGCCGACCATCACGCACTTCGTGGCGGGCCTGGGCACGACGGGCACGCTCGTCGGCGTCGGCCGGTACCTCCGCGAGCACAAGCCGGACGTGCAGGTCGTCGCGGCCGAACCCCGCTACGGCGAACTCGTCTACGGCCTGCGCAACCTCGAAGAGGGCTTCGTGCCCGAGCTGTACGACGCGTCCGTGCTGACCGGCCGGTACTCGGTCGGCTCGTACGACGCCCTGCGCCGCACCCGCCAGCTGCTGGAGACCGAGGGCATCTTCGCGGGCATCTCGACCGGCGCCATCCTGCACGCGGCGCTCGCCGTCGCCGAGAAGGCGGCGGGCACGGGCGAACCGGCCGACGTGGTGTTCATCGTGGCCGACGCGGGCTGGAAGTACCTGTCCACGGGGGCGTACTCCGGCACCCTGGACGAGGCCTCGGAACGCCTCGACGGCCACCTCTGGGCCTGACCGGGATGGCGGTCGAGGTCACCTTCGCCACGTGGAACGTCGGCGGGGGCGTCACCGGCGCGTCGCACCAGCGCCACGGCGTTCCCGACCTGGACCACCACGCCGGTGTGCTCCGGCGGTTCTCCCCGGACGTCGTGTGCGTGCAGGAGGCCCACGAGTACGACCTGGGTCTCGGGCAGACGGCCGACCTCGCGGCGAGGGCCGGGTACCCGCACTCCGTCGCCGTGCCGATCAGCCCCTCCCACCTCGCCGACGACGCGCGCCTGTCGCTGGGGGTCCTGTCCCGGTACCCCGTCGCGGACCTCACCCACGTCCGGTTCGCCAACCCCGGACTGAGCGCGGTCGGTCCGTCCGGTGAGGACTGGTCCATCTACGACAAGGGTTACCTCAAGGCGACCGTGGTGATCGCGGGGCGGCCGGTGACCGTCGTGAACGCGCACTGCTTCCCGCTGCACCACTTCGGCGCGTCGCCGACGGAGGCGCGCTTCGCCCCGATGTGGGAGGCGTTCGGCCGTGACCTGCTGGCCACCGCCGCGGCGGCGCCGGTGCTCCTGGCCGTCGACCTGAACCACCCGTCCGTCGAGGACCTGCTGGGTGGCGTCGTGGGCGAGGGCGGGTACTCCACCGCGTTCCGGGACGTGCCGACGACCCCGAAGGGCGTTCAGCAGGACCACATCCTGCACTCCGGCGCGTTCCGGCTCCTCGACACCCGCGTGGTGCCCACCCTGGGCGACCACTCCTACTGCGACGCGCGACTGGCCTTCTAGGACGGGAGCAGCGGGAGCAGTTGGGTGGCGACGTCCGCGGACCGGGCGGCCACGAAGGAGATCGGGTCGCCGAACCGGTCGAAGTCCACAGCCAGCGGTCCGCCGTGGAGGTCCAGCACCACGCCGCCCGCCGATTCGACCAGGAACACCCCTCCACAGGTGTCGAGCACGCTGCCGCGGTGGCACAGGACCGCGTCGATCGACCCGTTCGCCAGCAGCGCGAGGTCCAGCGACGGCGCCCACAGGTTCACCACCCGCTTGCACGTGGAGGCGAGGGTCTTCGTCACCTGCTCGGTCCACGCCTGGCCGTCGGCCGAGTAGTTCGTGACCACCGAGACGGTGGCGCGGGAGAAGTCCGTCGCCACGCGGACCGACGGCACGAACCCGTGTGCGGCCGTGGCGCTGAAGTCCCGGCCGCCGATCGGGTCGAAGATGGACGTGAGCACGACGTCCCGGCCGTGGACCAGGGAGATCGCCGTCGAGAAGTGCGCGATCCCGTAGCCGAAGTTGTTGCTGCCGTCGATCGGGTCGACGACCCAGACGTGCTCGGCCGCAGGCCAGGCGCCGCCCGGCTCCTCCTCGGTGACCCGGCCGTACGACGGGAACCCGTGCGCCAGTTCGTCGAGGACGATGCGCTGCGCGACCAGGTCCGCCCGGAGCTGGACGTCGTTGTTGCCCTTGAAGCGCACGACGTCGCGCCGGCCGAACTGGGAGCGGATCGCGTGCCCGGCCTTGCGCCCCGCCGCGCGGGCGACGGCGAGCTGCCGGTCCAGGTCACTCATCGGCGGTTCGCTCCCGTGCTCGCGGCTGCCGCCGGATCTTGTACTCCTCCGCGAGGATCGCGGGCCCGACCGCCCCGGCGGCCGTGGCCAGCACGCTCGCCACGGCGGGCCACAGCTTCGCGATCCCCTGGTTGGCCACCAGGGCTTGCAGCACACCGAACTGCGCGAGCGCGAGCAGCACCACCCCGACGGTCAGCACCGACATCCACGCCGTGGTCACCCAGCTGCGGTGGGGCCGTGCGGGCCGGGCGCTCCGCGACCGCTCCGGGACCTGGAGGAACGCCTGGCGGAGAGCGGCCCGCTCCCGGTCCAGGTGCGGTCGGGCGATCAGCGCGGCCACGCTGCGGTCGCT
>NZ_DASUSQ010000089.1:0-27082 GCF_036375055.1 Umezawaea sp. | reverse complement strand
CCAAAGTGGCCACTATGGCCCTCGTCGGGGCCCTCATCAGGCTTCCGCCATCGGCACCCGGATGCCGCGCTCCTCGGCCACCTGGGCGGCGCGGTCGTAGCCGGCGTCCACGTGCCGGATCACGCCGGTGCCCGGGTCGTTGCGCAGCACCCGCTCGAGCTTGCGGGCCGCCAGCTCCGTGCCGTCGGCGACGCTGACCTGCCCGGCGTGGATCGACCGGCCGATCCCGACGCCGCCGCCGTGGTGGATGGACACCCACGTCGCCCCGGACGAGGCGTTGACCAGCGCATTGAGCAGTGGCCAGTCGGCGATGGCGTCGGAGCCGTCGGCCATCGCCTCGGTCTCCCGGTACGGCGAGGCGACCGAGCCGGAGTCGAGGTGGTCGCGGCCGATGACGATCGGGGCGCTGATCCGCCCCGAGGCGACCAGGTCGTTGAACGCCAGGCCCGCGGCGTCGCGCTCGCCGTAGCCCAGCCAGCAGATCCGGGCCGGCAGCCCCTGGAACGCGACCTTGTCCTGGGCGGCGCGGATCCAGCGCTGCAGGTGGTCGTCGTCCGGGAACAGGTCGAGCACGGCGCGGTCGGTGGCGGCGATGTCCGCGGGGTCGCCGGAGAGCGCGGCCCAGCGGAACGGGCCCTTGCCCTCGCAGAACAGCGGCCGGATGTAGGCGGGCACGAACCCCGGGAAGGCGAACGCGCGGTCGTAGCCGCCCTGGCGGGCCTCGTCGCGGATCGAGTTGCCGTAGTCGAAGACCTCGGCGCCGGCGTCGAGGAACCCGACCATCGCCTCGACGTGCCTGGCCATCGAGGCCCGGGCGCGGTCGGTGAACTCCTCGGGCTTCGCCTCGGCGTAGTCGTGCCAGTCCTCGGGCTCGACGACTGGTCCGACTACGCCGCCAAGAAGCCCGACGAGTTCACCGATCGCGCCCGCGACTCGATGGCCGACCACGTCGACGCCATGATCGGGTTCATGGACGGCGGCGCCGAGGTGTTCGACTACGGCAACTCCATCCGCGGCGAGGCGAAGCTCGGCGGCTGCGACCGCGCGTTCGACTTCCCCGGGTTCGTGCCCGCCTACATCCGGCCGATGTTCTGTGAGGGCATGGGCCCGTTCCGGTGGGCCGCGCTCTCCGGCGACCCGAAGGACATCGCCGCCACCGACCGCGCGATCCTGGAACTGTTCCCGGAGAAGGAGTCCCTCGCCCGCTGGATCCGCATGGCGGGCGAACGCGTTGCCTTCCAAGGACTTCCCGCGCGCATCTGCTGGCTCGGCTACGGCGAGCGGCACCTCGCGGGTGAGCGGTTCAACGAGATGGTCGCGAGCGGTGAGCTGTCCGCGCCGGTCGTGATCGGCCGCGACCACCTCGACTGCGGGTCGGTCGCCTCCCCGTACCGCGAGACCGAGGCGATGGCCGACGGCTCCGACGCCATCGCCGACTGGCCGCTGCTCAACGCCATGGTCAACACGGCGTCCGGCGCCACCTGGGTGTCCATCCACCACGGCGGCGGTGTCGGCATCGGCCGCTCCATCCACGCGGGCCAGGTCACGGTGGCCGACGGGACGGAGCTGGCGGCGCAGAAGATCGAGCGCGTGCTGACCAACGACCCCGGCACGGGCGTGCTGCGGCACGTCGACGCGGGCTACGACCGGGCCTCCGAGGTCGCCGCCGAGCGCGGGGTGCGCATCCCCATGTCCGCCCGTGGGTGACCTGCTCGCCGACATCGCGGACGTCGGCAGGGACGCCAAGCGCGGCGGGTACTCGCGCCACGCCTTCACGCCCGCGGAACTGGAGCTGCGGCAGTGGTTCACCGCCGAGGCCGCCCGGCGCGGCCTGGACGTGCGGGCCGACCGCAACGGCAACCTGTGGGCGTGGTGGGGCGCGCCCGGTCGCGACGCGGTCGTGACCGGCAGCCACCTGGACTCGGTGCCCGGCGGCGGTGCGTTCGACGGACCCCTGGGGGTCGTGTCGGCGCTCCAGGCCGTCGACCTGTTGAAGGCCAAGGGTTTCACGCCGACCCGACCGCTCGCGGTCGTCGTGTTCGCCGAGGAGGAGGGCGGCCGGTTCGGCGTGGCCTGCCTGGGTTCCCGGCTGATGACGGGCGCGATCACGCCGGAGGCGGCGTGCGGGCTGACCGACCCGGACGGCGTGACGTTCGGCGAGGCCGCCCACCGGGCCGGCTTCGACCCGTTGCGGATGGGCCGCGACGAGCGGTCGCTGTCGATGATCGGCGACTTCGTGGAGCTGCACGTGGAGCAGGGGCGGGGGCTGGACGTCCCCGTCGGCGTGGCGTCGTCGATCCTGGCCCACGGGCGGTGGCGGTTCAGCTTCACCGGCGAGGGCAACCACGCCGGTGCCACCCTGATCGAGGACCGCCGCGACCCGATGCTCCCGGCGTCGCAGGTGGTCCTCGCGGCCCGTCGCGCCGCCACCGGTGGCGCGCGGGCGACCGTGGGGCGGCTGGTCCCGAACCCCGGCGGCACCAACGTGATCGCGTCCTCGGTCGACGTCTGGCTGGACGCGCGCGCCGACGAGGACGCCCGGACGCGGGAGGTGGTCGCCGAGGTCGTGTCGGCCGCCGAGCGGGCCGCGCGCGACGAGGGCTGCTCGCTCAAGGTCACCGAGGAGTCCTACGGCGGCACCGTGCACTTCGACCCCGAGCTGCGCGACTCCCTCGCCGCCGTGCTGGGCGGCGTCCCGGCGCTCCCGACCGGGGCGGGCCACGACGCGGGTGTCCTCGCGGCGCACACCCGCACCGCGATGCTGTTCGTCCGCAACCCCACCGGCGTCAGCCACGCGCCGGAGGAGTTCGCGTCGTCGGACGACTGCGCCGCGGGCGTCGTGGCGCTGGCGACGACCCTGGAGCACCTGGCGACGTGACGAGCTACTGGTGCGAGCACGCGTGGCTGCCCGAGGGTGTCGTCCCCGGCGTGGTGGTCGACGTCGTGGACGGCCTGGTCGTCCGACTGTCCACCGCGGACGCTCCGGGTGATGCGCGCCGGCTGTCCGGCGTGGTGCTGCCGGGGTTCGCGAACGCCCACTCGCACGCGTTCCACCGGGCCCTCCGGGGGCGCACGCACGACGGCGGCGGCACGTTCTGGACGTGGCGCGACGCCATGTACGCCGTCGCCGCCGAGCTGACCCCGGAGAGCTACCTGGAGCTGGCCACGTCGGTGTACCGCGAGATGGCGGTCACCGGCATCACGGCGGTGGGGGAGTTCCACTACCTGCACGACCGGTCCAACGAGATGGGCGAGGCCCTCCGGCAGGCCGCCGCGAACGCGGGCATCCGCCTGACGCTGCTCGACACCTGCTACCTGGCGGGCGGCATCGACGTGCCCGTCAGGGGCGTGCAGGAGCGGTTCACCGACGGCACCGCGTCGGCGTGGGCGGCACGGGTGGCGGAGCTGCGCCCGGACGCCATGACCCGCGTCGGCGCGGCCATCCACTCCGTCCGCGCGGTGCCCCGCGCCGAACTGGCCGAGGTCGCCGCCGCCTTCCCGGACCGCCCGCTGCACGTCCACCTGTCCGAGCAGCCCGCCGAGAACGAGGCCTGCCTGGCGGCGTACGGGATGACCCCGACCGAGCTGCTGCACGAGGCGGGCGCCCTCTCGCCGCGCACCACGGCCGTCCACGCGACCCACCTGACCGGCGGGGACATCGCGCTGCTCGGCACCTCCGGCACCGGCGCCTGCTTCTGCCCCACCACGGAGGCCGACCTGGCCGACGGCATCGGCCCGGCCCGCGAACTGGTGGACGCGGGCAGCCCGCTGTCGCTGGGCAGCGACCAGCACGCCGTCATCGACCCGCTGCTGGAGTCGCGGGCGCTGGAGCACGGCGAACGCCTGCGCACCGGTCGCCGCGGCCGGTTCTCGCCGCGGGAGCTGATGGCGGCCCTGACCAACCACGCGTCCATCGGCTGGCCGGAAGCCGGGCGGATCGGCGTCGGCGCACCGGCCGACCTCGTCGCCGTCCGGCTGGATTCCGTGCGCACGGCGGGATCGCGGCCCGAACAGGTCGTCCTGACCGCGACCGCGTCCGACGTGGCCGCGGTCGTCGTGGCGGGCAAGGTCATCGCGGAGAACGGGGTGCACACGGCATGACCTCCAGCACGCTCATCACCGGCATCGGTGAGCTGACCACGAACGACCCCGAGGTCTCCGGCACCGCGCTGGTGCTGGAGGGCGACCGGGTCGTCTGGGTCGGCGCTGCCGCCGACGCACCCGCCGCAGACGAGAGCGTCGACGTCGAGGGCAGGGCCGTGCTCCCGGGGTGGGTCGACAGCCACACGCACCTGGTGTTCGCGGGCGACCGCACCGCCGAGTTCGGGGCGCGGATGGCCGGGAAGCCCTACGCGGCAGGGGGGATCGCCGTCACGGTCGGCGCGACCCGTGCCGCGTCCGACGACGAGCTGGAGGCGAACCTGCGCAGGCACGTCGCCGAGGCCGTCGGCCAGGGCACCACCTACGTCGAGACCAAGACCGGCTACGGGCTGACCGTCGCCGACGAGCTGCGGTCGGCGACGCTCGCGGCGCGGCACGTCGACGAGGTCACGTTCCTCGGTGCGCACCTGGTGCCCGCCGGTGTGGCCGCCGACGACTACGTGGACCTCGTGCGCGGCGAGATGCTGGACGCCGTGGCCCCGCACGTCCGCTGGGCCGACGTGTTCTGCGAGACCGGCGCGTTCGACGAGGACCAGTCGCGGGCGGTGCTGGAGGCCGCCGCCGCGAAGGGGCTCGGGCTGCGGGTGCACGGCAACCAGCTCGGCGAAGGACCCGGTGTCCGGCTGGCCGTCGACCTCGGCGCGGCGAGCGTCGACCACTGCACCCACCTGTCCGCCGAGGACGTCGACCTGCTCGCCACCTCGGAGGTGGTCGCCACGCTGCTGCCCGCGTGCGACCTGTCGACCCGCCAACCGCTGCCGAACGCCAGGGGCCTGCTCGACGCGGGCGCGACCGTGGCGCTGGCCAGCAACTGCAACCCCGGCTCGTCGTACACGTCCTCGATGGCCTTCTGCGTCACCACCGCCGTCCTCCAGATGCGGATGAGCGTCGAGGAGGCCGTCCGGGCCGCCACGCTCGGGGGCGCGCGAGCGCTGCGCCGCGACGACATCGGCGTCCTCCGCCCCGGTGCCCGCGCCGACGTGCACGTGCTGGACGCGCCGTCGACCACGCACCTGGCCTACCGGCCCGGTGTCCCGCTGACCCGCGCCGTGTGGCGCGCGGGCGCGCGGGTGCGGTGACGGGGCTCCGAGGCGGTCGGCGAGCGCGTGCGGCCACCGCCCGCCGACGCCGGTGAACAGCGGCGGCAGCTCGTCCGCCAGGTCGTGCGGCAGCGCGGGGCCCGCCGTCCCGGCGGTCATGACCGATCGCCGCTCCGTCCTCCCCAGCCCGGTGGTCGTCGGCGACCCGGTGAGCGCTTCCCCCCGGTGCACGCCGCGTGTTCACCGAGTCGGACGAACGGTCCTCGCGCGTTCGACCACGTAGGGTTCGTCCTCGTGGCGGAGGACTTCGGGGACGCGCTCACGCGCGCGATCGAGGCCAGCGGGCTGAGCCTGGAACGGATCCAGCACCACCTGGCCCGGCGCGGCGCGCAGGTGAGCGTGTCGACGTTGAGCTACTGGCGGCGCGGGCGAAGCAGGCCGGAACGCCCCGAGTCGCTGCGCGTCGTGACGCTGCTGGAGGAGGTCCTCGGCGTCGACGACCTGCTGCGCGGCCTCGGCCCGAAGCGGCCCCGCGGCCGGTGGACCGAGCAGACCGCCGAGCGGACGCTGACGCTGGAGGGCATCTGGGACGTGCAGGCCGACGGCCTCAACGACCTGATGCTCACCCTCGACCACCTGGAGCCGACCCCCGTCACCTACCTGAGCTGGCGCGACGTCGCCACGGTCGGCGCGGACGGGCGTGAGGTGGAGTGGCACTGCAACGGCGTGCTGCGCGCCGACGAGGACGGCATCGACCGGTTCATGGCGATCCAGCGGGCCGACGAGGACGACGAGACGGTGGGCACGATCTCGGCCGAGGGCGCGTGCCGCATCGGTCGGGTGCGGACCGAGCCGGAGCACGGGTTCCTGCTGGCCGAGGTGCTGTTCGACCGGATGCTGCGCGCGGGCGACACGGCGGTCGTGGACTACCGGATCACCGCCCGTCCCGGCGCGGCCAGCTCGTGCAGCGACCGCCGGTTCCTGCGCGGCGCGCGGGACTACCTGCTCCAGGTGAACTTCCACCCGGACGCGGTCCCGGTGCGCTGCTACCGGTTCCGCCAGGAGACCTCGCAGGACCCGGAGACCGACGTGCGGGACCTGTGGATCGGCACGACGCACAGCGCGCACCTGGTCGCGCACGACACCGGGCCCGGCATCATCGGCATCCGCTGGGAATGGGAGTGATGCCGGGCCCGGTGCCCGCGGCTACCTGACGGTCAGCGTGAACGTCGCCGCGGTGCTCGTCGTGCCGTCCGTCGCCGTGACCGTGATCGGGTAGGTCCCCGGCGTCCCGAACCCGGTGTACACCGTCAGCTGCGAGCTGCCCGCCGCCGAGAGCGCGGAGGGCTGGAAGAAGCTGAGCGAGCCCCGCGGTCCGCCGGTCGCGGACAGCCGGACCGTGCCCGTCCCGCCCTGGACGGTGACCGTCGTCCTGCCGACCTGGCCCGCCGTGATCGTCTGCGCGGCGGGGGAGGTCGCGGCGGTCAGCTTGCCCGCGGGCGGGTCCGGCGGGTTCGGGTTCTGGCCCGCCGACCCGGTGTGCAGGAACAGGTTCGGCGAACCGGTCCTGATGTCGGTCAGCAGGCCCCCGGTGGCGTTGGCGACCAGGGCGTCGCGGACCTGCTCGGGCGTGGCAGTCGGGTTCGCGCCCAGGTAGAGGGCCGCCGCACCCGCGACACCGGGGCTCGCCATCGAGGTGCCGCCCATCTCGGTGGAGGCGGTGTCACCGGAGTACGACGCCGAACGGATAGCCGTACCCGGCGCCCAGACGTCCAGGCACGTCCCGAAGTTGGAGCTGGCTGAGGAGTTCCACACCGACCTCTTCCCCGTCTGGTCGACCGCGCCGACCGTGATGGCTTCCGGAGTGCGCGCGGGCGTGAACCGGCACGCGTCCTGCCCGCTGTTGCCGCCCGCGAGGGCGTAGGTGAAGCCCGCGGCGATGGACCTGCGCACCGCGTTCTCCATCGTGGCGTTGCTGCCGTCGCCACCCAGGCTCATGTTGACCACGGCGGGCTTGACGCCGTTCGCGGTCACCCAGTCGATCGCCGAGACGATGCCCTCGAACGAGCCGGTGCCGTCGCAGCCCAGCACGCGCAGCGCGACGACCTTCGCCTTCTTCGCGACCCCGTAGGTCTTGCCCGCGACCGTGCCCGCGACGTGCGTGCCGTGGCCCTGGCAGTCCGACGCGTCCGGGTCGTCGTCGATGAAGTCGTACCCGTGGCTCGCGCGTCCCTCGAATTCCGAATGGGACTTGCGAATTCCGGTGTCGATGACGTACGCCGTCACGTTCGAGGCGGTGTTGTCGTAGGTGTACTTCTTGTCGAGGGGCAGTTCGCGTTGATCGATGCGGTCCAGGCTCCAGATCGGATCGGTCTGCGTGTCCTGCACCCGGACCACGGCGTCCTGCTCCACGTAGTCCACCGCCGGATCGGCGGCCAGCCGCCGCGCCTGCTTCTCGGAGAGCCCCCGCACCGAGAAGCCGTGCAGCGCGGAGTTGAACGAACGGCCGAGTTCGCCCTGGTAGCGAGTGGCGAGGGCGGTCGCGTCGCCGCGCACGCCGTCCCGGTAGACCACGAGGTAGCTCCCGGGAACCGCGTCCGCGCCCGCCGCCGCGACAACGGCCTCCTCGGGTTGCGCGGCCGTCGCGGTCGGGGCGAACAGGACCGCCCCGGTGAGGCCGAGAGCCGTGAACACCGCTCCTCGACGTAGTTTTTCCATCATTCGGGTCCTCCGCAGGGAATTGAGTGAACCGAGATGAAAATAACTCCACGACAGGGTGAAATGGCAGTGTCGAATATTCGAGGTCAATACTGTCAAATTTGTGGAAGCCGCCTGGCGCGGCCCCACCCGGCAGCCGCGGGGCATCCGGGGTTAGCTGGAGGTCATGGAGTACACGAACCTCGGACGGTCCGGCCTTTCCGTGTCCCGCCTGTGCCTCGGCACGATGAACTTCGGTCCTGAGACGACCGAGCCCGACAGCTTCACGATCATGGACCGCGCCCACGAGCACGGCATCAACTTCTTCGACACCGCCAACGTCTACGGCTGGAAGACGGGGGAGGGCGTCACCGAGCAGATCATCGGCCGGTGGTTCGCCACCGGCGGTCTGCGCCGGGAGAAGACCGTGATCGCCACCAAGCTCTACGGCAGCATGAGCGACTGGCCGAACGGCAACCTGCTGTCCGCGCTGAACATCCGCCGCGCCTGCGACGAGTCGCTGCGCCGCATGCAGACCGACTACATCGACCTCTACCAGATGCACCACGTCGACCGCGCGACGCCGTGGGACGAGATCTGGGAGGCGTTCTCCGTCCTGCGCCAGCAGGGCAAGGTGCTCTACTTCGGGTCGTCGAACTTCGCGGGCTGGCACCTCGCGCAGGCCCAGGAGGCCGCGCGCGCCAGGCACTTCCTCGGCCTGGTCAGCGAGCAGTCCATCTACAACCTGCTCAACCGCTGGGTGGAGCTGGAGGTGCTGCCCGCGGCCAAGCACTACGGCCTCGGCGTCATCCCGTGGTCGCCGCTCAACGGCGGCCTGCTCGGCGGTGCCCTGCGCAAGCAGCGCGAGGGCGGCGGCGGCCGGAGCAACTCGGGCCGGGCGAAGGAGGGTCTCGCCAAGCACCAGGAGGCCATCGAGTCCTACGAGAAGCTGTGCACGGACCTCGGTGAGGACCCGGCCAACGTCGGTCTCGCGTGGCTGCTGCACCAGGAGGGCGTGACGGCCCCGATCATCGGCCCGCGCACCACCGAGCAGCTCGACGGCTCGCTGCGCGCGGCTGAGCTGAAGCTGGACGACGAGGTGCTGACCAAGCTGGACGAACTCTTCCCGGCGCCGGGCCCGAACGGCTCGAAGCCCGCCCCGGAGGCGTACGCCTGGTAGTGCGGAGGAGGGGGCCCGCCCGGGCCCCCTCCGTCACTCGTCGTCCTCGTCGTCGCGCGCCAGGAACGTGGCCAGGCGTTCGATCGGGACTTCGAAGTCGGGGTTCAGGTCGACGAACGCGCGGAGCCGGTCGGCCAGCCAGGCGAGGCTGACCTCCTCCTCGCCCCGACGGGTCTCCAGCTCTTCGATGCCGCGGTCGGTGAAGTACATCGGGTCCTCCGTGAACGGCCGAGCCGCCGGAACCCACGTGCTCGGTTCCGGCGGCTCGGTGGTGGATCTGGCCTGCTAGTCGAACGCCTTCGCGATGATCTCGCGCTGCTCGACCTCGTGCACCTTGCTCGAACCGGCCGACGGGGCGGCCATCGGGCGGCGGGACACGCGCACCACGCGGAAGCGCTCGGGCAGCAGCTCCGGGAGCGCGAGACCGTAGAACGGCCACGCACCCTGGTTCGCGGGCTCCTCCTGCGTCCAGCGGACCTCGGTGGCGTTCGGGTACTGCTCCAACGCCTCGGTCAGCTTGCGGGCGGGCACCGGGTAGAGCTGCTCGACCCGGACCACCGCGGTGTCCTTGACCGTGCGCTTCTCCTGCTCGGCCGCCAGCTCGTAGTAGATCTTGCCGCTGCAGAGCACGACCTTGGTGACCTTCGAGGGGTCGGGCTTGGTCGGGTCCTGGATGACCGACTTGAACCGCTCCTCGGTGAAGTCCTCGACCGGGCTGGTCGCGGCCTTCAGGCGCAGCATCGACTTGGGCGTGAACACCACCAGCGGCCGGTTCACGCCGTCGAGGGCGTGGCGGCGCAGCAGGTGGAAGTAGTTCGCGGGCGTCGACGGCACGGCGATCGTCATCGAGCCCTCGGCGCACAGCTGGAGGAACCGTTCGATGCGACCCGACGTGTGGTCGGGACCCTGGCCCTCGTGACCGTGCGGCAGCAGCAGCACGACGTCGGAACGCTGGCCCCACTTGGCCTCACCGGACGAGATGAACTCGTCGATGACCGGCTGGGCACCGTTCACGAAGTCGCCGAACTGCGCTTCCCACAGCACCAGCGCGTCGCTGTTCGCGACCGAGTAGCCGTACTCGAAGCCGAGCGCGGCGAACTCCGACAGCACCGAGTCGTAGACCATGAACTTGCCCTGGTCGTCGGACAGGTTCTGGAGCGGCGTGTACTCCGCGCCGGTCTTGCGGTCGACCAGCACCGCGTGGCGCTGCACGAACGTGCCGCGCCGCGAGTCCTGACCGGCCAGGCGGACCAGGCGGCCCTCCAGCGTCAGCGAGCCGAACGCGAGCAGCTCGGCGAACGCCCAGTCGATGCCGCCCTCGCGGGCCATCTTCGCGCGCCGCTCCAGGACCGGCTTGACGCGCGCGTGCGGCGTGAAGCCCTCCGGGAGGTTGACGTGCGCGTCGGCGATCTTCTCCAGCACCTCGATGCTGACCCCGGTGGGGAGCTTCGCGGGCACCTGCTGCTCGGACTCGACCGACGGGCTGGCCTTGGCCGGGTGCTTCTCCAGCTCGCGGACCTCGTTGAAGACGTGCTCCAACTGGCTGGAGAAGTCCTGGAGAGCCTTCTCCGCCTCCTCGACGGAGATGTCGCCGCGGCCGATCAGCGACTCGGTGTAGGTCTTGCGCACCGAGCGCTTGGTGTCGATCACGTCGTACATGGCGGGCTGCGTCATCGAGGGGTCGTCGCCCTCGTTGTGGCCGCGGCGCCGGTAGCAGACCATGTCGATCACGACGTCCTTGTTGAACGCCTGCCGGTAGTCCACGGCCAGCTTCGCGACCCAGTAGCAGGCCTCGGGGTCGTCGCCGTTCACGTGGAAGACCGGCGCGCCGATCATCTTCGCCACGTCGGTGGAGTACTTCGACGACCGCGAGTTCTCCGGCGCCGTGGTGAAGCCGACCTGGTTGTTCACCACCACGTGGACCGTGCCGCCGGTGCGGTAGCCGCGCACCAGCGCCAGGTTCAGCGTCTCGGCGACCACGCCCTGACCCGCGAACGCGGCGTCGCCGTGCATCGCGACGGGGAGGACGGAGAAGCCGTCGCCACCCTTGTCGAGGATGTCCTGCTTGGCGCGCACGATGCCTTCGAGCACCGGGTCGACCGCTTCGAGGTGCGACGGGTTCGCGGTCAGCGACACCTTCGTCTCACCGTCGCCGAACATCCGGAAGTACTTGCCCTCGGCACCGAGGTGGTACTTCACGTCGCCGGAGCCGTGCGCCTGGCCGGGGTCGAGGTTGCCCTCGAACTCGCGGAAGATCTGCGAGATCGGCTTGCCGACGATGTTGGCCAGCACGTTCAGCCTGCCGCGGTGCGGCATGCCGATGACGACCTCGTCCAGCTCGTGCTCGGCGGCCTTGTCCAGCACCGCGTCGAGCAGCGGGATGACCGTCTCGCCGCCTTCGAGCGAGAACCGCTTCTGGCCGACGTACTTGGTCTGGAGGAACGTCTCGAACGCCTCGGCCGCGTTCAGCTTCGACAGGATGTACTTCTGCACGGTGGCCGGGGGCTTCTCGTGCGGGACCTCGACGCGCTCCTGGATCCAGTTGCGCTCCTCGGGCTCCAGGATGTGCATGTACTCGACGCCGACGGTGCGGCAGTACGAGTTGCGCAGCACGCCCAGGATGTCCCGGAGCTTCATCCGCTCCTTGCCCGCGAACCCGCCGACCGGGAACTCGCGCTCCAGGTCCCACAGCGTCAGGCCGTGCGACAGGACGTCGAGGTCCTGGTGGCTGCGCTGGCGGTAGTTCAGCGGGTCCGTGTCCGCCATCAGGTGGCCGCGGGTCCGGAACGCGTCGATCAGCTCGATCACGCGGGCGGTCTTGTCGACCGAGCCCTCGGGGATGTCCGCGACCCAGCGGATCGGCTCGTACGGCAGCCGCAGCGACGTGAACACGTCGTCGTAGAAGCCGTCCTCGCCCAGCAGCAGCTGGTGGATGCGCCGCAGGAACTCGCCCGACTCGGCGCCCTGGATGATCCGGTGGTCGTACGTGCTGGTCAGCGTGATGACCTTGCTGACGCCCATGTCCGTCAGGGCCTGCTCGCTGGTGCCCTGGAAGTGCGCCGGGTACTCCATCGCGCCGACGCCGACGATCGTGCCCTGACCCGCGGTGAGGCGGGGAACCGAGTGGTTCGTGCCGATCGTGCCGGGGTTGGTCAGCGAGATCGTCGTGCCGGAGAAGTCCTCCGAGCCGAGACCGCCGGTGCGGGCCTTGCGGATCAGGTCCTCGTAGGCCTGCCAGAACTGCGTGAACGTCATGTCCTCGCAGCCCTTGATCGAGGCCACCACGAGGGTCCGAGCGCCGTCCTTGCCGGGCAGGTCGATCGCCAGGCCGAAGTTGACGTGCTCGGGGGTCACCACGAACGGCTTCGAGTCGATCGACGCGTAGTGCCGGTTCATGTTCGGGTACGCCTTGAGCGCCCGGACGACCGCGTAGCCGATCAGGTGCGTGAAGGAGACCTTCCCGCCCCGAGTCCGCTTCAGGTGGTTGTTGATGACGATGCGGTTGTCGGCCAGCAGCTTCGCGGGCACGGCCCGGACGCTCGTCGCGGTCGGAACGGTGAGCGACAGCTCCATGTTCTTCGCGATGGCGGCCGAGGCGCCTCGGAGCTGCTTCTGCTCCTCGCCCTCGGCGGGCTTCACCGGCGCGGCCTTGGCGGCCTGCTGCGGCGCGGGCTTGCTCGCGCTGGGAGGCGTCGCCTTGGGAGCGGCAGCGGGCGCGGGAGCCTTGGCGGCCGGCGCGGCCTGCTTGGGTGCGGCAGCGGGCTTGGCCGCCTGCGCCTGCCCGTTCTCGGCCGCACGCGTCGTGGTGGTGGTCGTCGTACCGGCCGAGGACGCCGCGACGCCCCCGTTGCCGGCTGCCCGCTGCGTCGGCTTGTAGTCGGCGAAGAAATCGTGCCACGCCGGGTCTACGGACGACGGGTCGGCGAGGAACTGCTCGTACATCTCCTCGACCAGCCACTCATTGGGGCCGAACTGTGACGCAGGACTACTGCTGGACACGGCTGCCGCTCGCCTCTATCCATCTCGCTCTTGGTGTCGACATAACTCCCTGCCAGGTTAGTCCCCCGCACATGCCACTTCATACGGAGGATGCACCGGCCAACGAGTGCTCAGTCACAGGATCGATCAGGATCCCGCGGGTGTTGCAGGTACTTGAGCATTCCTTGATGTGACGTCGCTGTCGACCTGGACCAACCCCGGTGTGAGCCCTCCTCGTCTGCTGGGACGCGGTTCCGGTAGGTGAACCGCACGACCTCGCACAGGCCGCCGCCGGGGCGACGACGACCTCACGCGCATCCGGACGAACCGGACGCCCAACCCGTGTGTACCCGATGGAGTGGAAACCACTCGACAGGCGCGCGAGGTTGGGTGGTCTGGACCTGGACAAGCCGCCAGACGGCCGAGGTGGAAGCAGCAGGACAGCCGAGACCTGGACCGCCGGCCAACCAGACCCGCTGCTGCGTGGACCCGCTGGCCACCGCGCCGGACCACTGGCCCTCCGGGCGAGCGGATCACCTGGACCCGCCGGCCACTGAAGTTGACCCGCAGGCCATCCGGACCCGCAGGCCAGCGGACCCCTTGACCGCTTGAAGTGGACCCACTGGCCGACTGAATCCGCCGACCAATTGGACCGAGGGCCACTGTGCCGGACCCGCTGACCAGTCGGGACAGCGACCAACCGAGGTGGACCCGCCGGCCGTCTGGACCCGCCGACCAACCGGGCCGACGGCCAACTCCGCCGGACCCGCCGACCCGCCGGCCATCTGGAACCACTGACCAGCCGAGCCGGAGACCAACCCGCGCCGACCACCTCGGACGCGCGGTCCTGCCCACCACCGCCCACACCGGACTGGCCCGACGGACCCGGCCACCTGCGAACCAGCGCATCCAACCCAGCCTCCTGCGAACCGGCACGGAAGCACGCAACTCGGGAGAAGCCCACACCCAGGCCGCCGCCCCGATCCGAAGCCGCTCTCATGGTCGGCCGTGCCGTGTCAAGGAATCTTTCCCGCCTTGACACGGTGCGTCCGACCATGACGACACTCGGCGATCGGGGCGACGACCCTTCCCGGAACGCGCCAGCCCTTCCCGGAACGCGCCGACCCCTTGCCGAACCCACACCACCCCCACCCCTCAAGCAGCCTGCTCCCCCGGCTGGCCGAACCTCCACAACCGGGCATACGTCCCATCAGCCCCCAGCAGTTCAGAGTGAGTCCCCACCTCCACGATCCGCCCCCCGTCCAACACCACGATCCGATCCGCCCGAGCCGCCGTGGCCAACCGGTGCGCCACCACGAACGTCGTCCGCTTCCCGGCCAGGTGGTCACTGGCCGCCAGCACGGCGGCCTCGGTGGCCGGGTCCAACGCGGCCGTCGCCTCGTCCAGCAGCAGCAGGTCAGGGGCGACCAACTCGGCCCGGGCCAACGCGACCAACTGCCGCTGCCCCGACGACAACCCCTGCCCGCGCTCCCCGACCTGCTGGCGGAACCCCAACGGCAACGACGCCACCACCGGCAGCGCCCCCACCGCCCGGACCGCCTGCTCCACCTCCGCGTCGGACGCGGACACCCGCCCGTACCGCACGTTGTCCGCGACGTCCCCGCCGAACAGGTGGGCCTCCTGCGGCACCACCCCCAACCGCTGCCGGAACGACGACAACTCGTAGGACCTCACGTCGACCCCGTCGACCAGCACCGCCCCGGCCGTCACGTCGTAGAACCGCGCGATCAGCTTCACCAGGGTCGACTTCCCGGCCCCGGTCGCCCCGACGAGGGCCACCGTCTCCCCGGCCGCCACCCGGAGGGACACCCGGTCCAGCGCGGGCTCCTCGACGCCCTGGTACCGGAACGTCACGTCCCGCAGCTCGACCTCCCCGCGCAGCGACACCACCGCCACCGGATCGGCGGCGGGCGGCACGGTGCTCGGCGTGGCCAGCAGGTCGCCGATCCGCCGCAGACCCACCCTGGCCTGCTGGTACCCGTCGAACACCCCCGACAGCTGCATCAGCGGCGCGAAGAACAGCCCGAGGTACAGCAGGAACGCCAGCAGCACGCCCGGCGTCAACGTCCCCTCCGCGACCCGGTACGCCCCCACGGCCAGCACCGCCGCCTGCGCCACCCCAGACAGCATCGCCACGAACGGGAAGTACGTCGCGATGTACCGCTGCGCCCGCAGCCTCGACACCCGGTAGGCGTCGCTGCGCTCGGCGAACGCCTCCGCCGACCGGCCCTCACGCGTGTACGCCTGCGACACCCGCAGCCCGGACACGTTCTCCTGGAGGTCGGCGTTGACGACGCTGACCCGCTCGCGCGCCTCGGTGTACGCCGCCGACGACAGCCGCTGGAAGATGAAGGTCGCCACGAGCAGCACCGGCAGCACGGTCAGGGCGACCAGCGCGAGCCCCCAGTCGGTCAGCGCGAGCGCGACGGCGATGCCGCCGACGGTCAGCACGCTGATCACCGCCGTGGTCAACCCGGTCTGGAGGAACGTGGACAGGGCGTCCACGTCCGTCGTCATCCGGGTCATGATCCGACCCGCCATCTCGCGCTCGTAGTAGTCGAGCCCGAGCCGCTGGAGGTGCGCGTAGCTGCGGACGCGCAGCACGTACAGCAGCCGCTCGCCGACGCGCGAGGTCAGCACGGTGTTCAGCGCGGTGCTGCCCCAGTTCAGCCCCACCAGCAGCAGCCCGACGCCCGCCGCGATCCACAGCGCCGCGGTCGACCGTTCGAGGACGCCGTGGTCGATGCCGTACCGGACCAGCGTGGGCAGACCGATGGCCAACCCCGCGTCCACCACGATCAGCAGCCCCACCGCCGTCATCGCCCACCGCGCGGGCCGCAGCAGGTTCCGCAGCCGGAAGCCGGGGTCGGGCGCCGTCGGGTCGTCGCCCGCCAACCGGGGCTGCTCGTTCGCCGGTGGCAGCGCCTCGACCTGGGCCAACAGCTCCGGCGTCGCGGGCATCCCGCCCGCCAGCGCCGTCGTCGAACTGCCCCGACCGGGCTGCGCGACGGGCTTGACCGTCCGGTTTGCCGACGCCAGCAGCGAGAGGTCCGACGGGTCGATCGACGGCCACAGCGACGGCGTCGTGCCGTCCGGACCGGGCTCCAGCGGGGCGTCCGCCCGAGGGGCGACCTGCTCGATCGCGTCGGTCGGCCCGGCCAGCAGTTCGCGGAACAGCGCGCACCGCTCGTCCAGCTCGGCCCGCGTGCCCACGTCGACCACCCGGCCCCGGTCGAGCACGGCGATCCGGTCGGCCAGCGCCAGCGACGACCGGCGGTGCGCGATCAGCAGCGTCGTCCGCTGCGCCGTCACGGCCGCGAGCGTGCGGTGGATCGCCGACTCGGTCGCGGTGTCCACGGCCGACGTCGCGTCGTCCATCACCAGCACCCGCGGGTCGGTCAGCAGCGCCCGCGCCAGCGCCACGCGCTGCCGCTGCCCGCCGGACAGCGTGAGCCCGCGCTCGCCCACGACGGTGTCGTAGCCCGCGGGCAGGGCCCGCACGAAATCGTGCGCCTCGGCGGCCCGCGCCGCGGCCTCGACCTGCTCGTCGGTCGCGTCCGGCCGACCGTAGGCGATGTTCGCCCGCAGGGTGTCCGAGAACAGGAACGCCTCCTCGAACACCACCCCGACCGTCCCGCGCAACGACGACAGCCGCAGGTCGCGCACGTCCACCCCGCCGACCGCGATGGACCCCTCGTGCACGTCGTAGAACCGGGGCAGCAGCAGCGACACCGTCGACTTGCCCGATCCGGCCGTGCCGACCAGCGCCACCGTCTCGCCCGGCCGCACCTCCAGCGACACGTCCGACAGCACCGGCTCGCTGCGCGTGTACCCGAACGTCACCCCCGACAGCGAGAGCCCCACCGGCCCGGCGGGCACGTCGACCGCGCCCGGCCCGTCCACCACGTCCGGCTGGGAGTCGATCAGCTCGTACACCCGCTCGACGCCCGCGCGCGCCAGCTGCGCGTTCACCACCAGGCTGGAGATCAGCCGCGTCGGCCCGACCAGGTTCGCCACGTACGTCGCGAACGCGAGGAACGTGCCCAGGCTGACCTGCCCGTCCAGCGCCATCCAGCCGCCGAGGGCGAGCACGGCCACCTGCCCGACGGCGGGCAGCGCCGTCAGCGTCGCCGCGGGCCGCGCGGTCAGCCGGGCCGCCCGCATCCGCTCGGCGTACAGCGACCGCGCCTGCCCCTCCAGCCGGGTGACCTCGCGCGCCTCCTGCCCGAAGCCCTTCACCACGCGCACGCCGGTGACGGTCTCCTCCACGTGCTGCGCGAGGTCGGCCGCGCGCTGCTGCGCGGACCAGGTCGCGGGGAACAGCACCAGCCTGCTGCGGGCCGCGATCCACCCGACCGCGGGCACGATCACCAGCGCGACCAGCGTCAGCAGCGGCGACAGCCACACCATCGCCACCAGCGCGGCCGCCGCGAACACCACCGTGCCGACGGCCAGCGGCACCATCGACAGCAGGCTCTGCACGAGCTGGAGGTCGGTGATCGACCGCGACACCACCTGCCCGGTCCGCAGCACGTCCTGCTTGGCCCCGTCCAGCCGCTGCACCGCGCCGAACACGCCCTGCCGCAGGTCGTGCTGCACGTCGAGCGCCAGCCGTCCGCCCAGGTACCGGCGCAGGAACGCCGTGCCGAACGTCAGCAGCTCCATCCCGACCAGCACCGCCACCAGCAGCGCGAGCCGCTCGGTGCGGCCGATCACCGCGTCGTCGACGGCCAGCTTCACCAGCAGCGGGCCCGCGGCCTGCAACCCGACGCCGAGCACCGAGGCGACCAGGGACAGCAGCACCAGTGACCGGTGCCGCCAGCAGGCACGCGCCAGCTTGCGGATCCAGCCCGACGTGTCGGGGACAGAGGTAGTCACGCACCCACAGTAGGACGCCCCTCCGACAAAACCGGGCCCGCTGTGTTGTCGGTCCCTGCTCCGCGGACTCCGGCTCGGCCGCCTGGAGCCGGCAGTCCGTGCCCCGATCTTCGAGTCGGGGCAGGGACTCCGTCCCCACCCCAACTCGAAAAGATGGTGACCCGACCTACCGGCGCGGCCTCGCGCGGTGGTCGGTCATAACTCGATCAGGTGATGTCCTTCCGTTGCGTTGCAGCCCAGCCGCCCAGGAAGAACACGGCGGTCCAGACCAGGAAGATCAGGCCGCTGAGCCACCAGTCGAACGCGCCGAGCGCGCCCGCGATGCCGCGGATCACCTCGGCCAGTTCGTCCGGCACCACGCCCGCCGTCGACAGGAACAGGTTGGCGGCGACCGAGCCCGTGAGGCCGTTGACCGAGCCGTTCGGCAGGAACCCGATGACCGACGGCACGCCCTGCGCGGCCAGCACCAGCTGGATGCCGTTCTCCAGGATGAGCATGTAGAGGATCAGCACGATCGTCGTGGCGATCGGGCTGGTCATCAGGGCGCCGACGCCGACGCCGAACATCGTCATCAGGATCGACGACAGGATGCCGACGCCCGCCATCGCGATCCACCCGGTGGCGTCCGGCAGCGAGGAGGAGTCCGAGGTGAACACGATGCCGACGCTGACCGAGGCGACGATGGCGACGCCGAAGATCGCGCCCCACGCCAGGTAGACGAGCAGCTTCGCGGACAGGGCGGCGACCCGGTTCGGCGCGGTGAGGAACGTCGTGGTGATCGTGCGGCGGCTGATCTCGTTCGAGATCGCCAGGCCGCCGAAGATCATCGGGAACACCGTGGCGACGTTGATGCTGCGCGCCATCCCGAACACCGAGACCTGCCACTGCGACGAGTCGATGCCGAGGATCTCGGCGAGGTCCTGGGTGTCGGAGCTGTTGAGCACGTCCATGAGGCTCTTGCCGATGGCGCCGGTGCCCAGCGCCCAGCCCAGTGCGATGAGCACCGTGGGGATCATGATCCCCCACCACAGGCCGGTCGTGGTCGTCTTGCGGAACTCGGCCTTGACCAGGTTCATCAACATCAGTTGCCGCCCCCGTATCCACCCTGACCCGGCTGCTGGTAGCCCGGCGGGGGTTGTTGCTGTTGGTTGTCCTGCGGGGGCTGCTGGTACTGCTGGTAGCCCTGGGGTGGCGGCTGGTACTGCTGTTGCTGCTGGTAGTCCGGCGGCGGGAGCTGCGGCTGCTGGTACTGCTGGGGCGGGTAGCCCTGCTGCGGGAACTGCCCCGACGGCGTCGGCGGCGCGTAGTAGCCGCTCTGCTGCGGACCCTGCGGCCCGGCGAACGGGTTCTGCCCGGCGGCGGTGTACTGGCCGTTGGTCAGCTGGAAGAACAGCTGCTCCAGGTCGACCCGCTCCTCCTGGATGCCGTAGACCGACACCCCTGCCTTGAGCGCGGCGTCCGCGACCTGCTTGGCGTCCATGCCGGTGACCGCCAGCCTGCCGTCGGGGACCTGCTCGATCCCGGTCACGCCCTCGGCCTGGAGCGCGGTGACGAGCGCGCTCGCGTCCGACGGCTGCACCAGCACGCGGCTGCGCTGCGAACCGCGGAGCTGGTCGAGGCTGCCGTAGTACATGGTCTGGCCGCGGCTGACGATCACCACCTGGTCGACGGTCTGCTCGATCTCCGCCAGCAGGTGGCTGGAGATCAGCACCGTGCGGCCCGCGCGCGCGTAGCTCTGGAGGAACGTCCGCAGCCACGCGATGCCCTCGGGGTCGAGGCCGTTCGCGGGCTCGTCCAGCACCAGCACCTGCGGGTCGCCGAGCAGCGCGGTCGCCAGCGCGAGCCGCTGCTTCATGCCCAGCGAGAAGCCGCCCGCCTTGCGCCCGCCCGCCGCGCCGAGACCGACGAGGTCCAGCACGTGGTCGGCGGCCTGGTCGGGCACGCCGATGGCCGCGGCGTACACCCGCAGGTGGTTGCGGGCTGTGCGCTTGGGGTGGAACCCCTGCGCCTCCAGCACCGCGCCGACCACCCGTGCCGGGTTGCCGAGCTGGTGGAACGGCCGTCCGTTGATGAAGCTCGTCCCCGCGGTCGGCGTGACGAGGCCGAGCAGCATCCGCAGCGTCGTCGTCTTGCCCGCACCGTTCGGGCCGAGAAAACCGGTCACCGACCCCGGTTCGACCGTGAAGCTCAGGTTCTGCACCGCGGTGACCGGACCGAACTGCTTGGTCAGGCCTTGCACCACGATGCGCCCACTGCCGTCGTGCACGCGTCCCTCCCGATGTGCGGGTGTCGTGGCCCCGCTCGGGGTCATCCTGCCCTAGAGGGATCTCGGGCTCCGGGCGATCCGGTCAATCGGGCAGCGCGTGGCGCGCCCTGCTCACGACGGGGGCGCGGTGGAGGCCCGCTTCGGCGGCGACCCGCACGACCGGGAGTTCGGTCGTGCGTTCCGAGGACGACTCCGGCGGCACCTCGTCGTACTCCACGTCGTCGAGCTCGGTGGTGGGGTAGGCCGGGTCGGCGCTGCCCTCGCCCGTCCCCGATCGGGTGAACGGATTCCGCAACGGCGCGCGGCGGTCGCGGTGAGCAACCCCCTCGCCGATGAGGTGCTGGTGAGCCATCGTCCAGATCTGGCACGGCCACCTGCGGCGGCGCAGCCAACCGGGACAGGCGCGGCACCGGCTGTCCTCGTCGGGCTGGTGCACGGTCAGCAGCAGCCGCCACCCGTCGGCGAGCCGGTGGATCTCGGAGCGGGCAAGCGGGACGAGAGACTCGGCTTCGCCCTGCTCAGCAACCTTGTCGAGCAGCGCGAGCCGTTGGAGGACGGCCTTGCGCAACGCTTCTTCCACCGTGCGTCACCTCTGCTCGGGGGGTGCCGAGGAGGCCGCGGCGCGGTCGAGCAACTGGTGCAGTCGCCGCGTTTGAGTGGCGGACATCACAGCGGATTCTCCGGGGGGTGAGACCAGCAGAACGCGGTCGTTCTCGACCAGCACGGTCATCGACCGGTCCCTGCCGAAGGGGTCGTGGCAGTCGATCCAGCCCTGTGGTTCAGCCATGTGCGCTCCTAACGGAGTGTGCTCGGGCTTCCGGGGTTGACGGGGTGAGAGCGGGTGTATCCGCTGCGTAGCGACGCTGTCCCCTGATACGTCCATCGGTCGCGGGGGCCTCCGGGAGTACTGGTCACCGGGGAATTCACTCGTTTGTTTGAGGAGCGCACACGGGCGGTGGTCCACGACCCCGAAGGTCCAATGTCTCGAATCGGTGGGGCAACTGGGCACGGAGGCCGGTTGTTGTCTAAGCTTGTGCTCGGCGGCCCGCTCCCAGTGACCCCCAGGCTGGTTGAGCGGGTCGCTTTTTAGCGCCCTCGACTCCCCGCACGGCTTAACGCGTTGTTCCACGTCCGGCCATCTCGTACGGTGTACGGCAGTCGTACAACGTAAGGGGGAATCGTGGAAACTCGTGCGCACCCGCAGCGCTGGCTGGTGCTCGGGGTGCTCTGCCTGTCCGTGATGGTCGTGGTGCTCGACAACACCGTGCTCAACGTGGCCATCCCGTCCATCTCCACCGGGCTCGGGGCCAGCACCGCGGACATCCAGTGGATGATCAACGCCTACTCGCTCGTCCTCGCGGGCCTGCTGCTGACCTCGGGCGCGCTGTCCGACCGGTTCGGCCGCAAGCGCGCGCTGGTCGCGGGGCTGGTGGTGTTCGGCGTCGGGTCGGCCGCGGGTGCCTGCGCGGGCACGCCGGAGGCCCTCATCGGCGCACGGGCGTTCATGGGGCTGGGGGCCGCGTTCCTCATGCCCGGCACGCTCGCCGTGCTCGTCCAGCTCTTCGACGAGCGCGAGCGGCCGAGGGCGATCGCCATCTGGGCCGCGGTCTCGTCGATCGGCCTCGCGGGCGGTCCGGTCATCGGCGGCTTCCTGATCGACCACTTCTGGTGGGGCTCGGTGTTCCTGGTCAACGTGCCGATCGCGGCCCTGGCCGTGGTCGCGGTCGCGCTGCTGGTGCCGGAGTCGAAGGACCCGACCGTGCGCAGGCCCGACCTGCCCGGCTCGGTGCTGTCCACGATCGCCATGACCTCGCTCGTGTGGGCGGTGATCTCGCAGCCGGAGCACGGGTGGGGCTCGGCGCGCGTGCTCACCGCGCTGGGGGTGGGCCTCGTGGCGCTGCTCGCGTTCGGCTGGTGGGAGCGGCGCACCCCCGACCCCATGCTCGACCTGGGGTTCTTCGCCGACCGGCGGTTCTCCGGGGCGGTCACGGGCGGGGTGCTGGCGGCGTTCGGCATGGGCGGGTCGCTGTTCCTGCTCACCCAGCACCTCCAGTCGGTGCTCGGCTACTCGCCGCTGGAGGCGGGCGTGCGGGTCGCGCCGATGGCCGTGGCGGTGCTCGTCGTCAGCAACCTCTGCGCGGGCCTGGGGGCGAGGTTCGGCGCGGGCAACACGATGGTGCTCGGCATGTCCGGGGTCGCCGCGGGCCTGCTGGCGCTGTCGTTCTCCACCGCGGACGGCGGCTACACCGCGACGCTGGCCGGGCTGGTCCTGATCGGGGCGGGCGTCGGCATCGCCATGCCGGTCGCCGCGAACGCGCTCATGAGCGCCATCCCACCGGAACGGGCGGGCATCGCGTCCGGCCTGAACGGCACGCTCACCGAGCTGGGCAACTCGTTCGGCATCGCCGTGCTGGGCAGCCTGCTCTCCGCGCGGTTCGCCGCCGCGCTGCCGGACGCCCTCCCGGAGGGCGCGGAGCGGTCGATGTCGTCGGCGTTGCGGGCCGCGGCGGGCTCGCCGGAGACGGTCCTGGCGGTGCGCGAGGCGTTCGTGTCGGGGATGTCGGTCAGCCTCGTCGTCGGCGCGTGCGCGGCCCTGCTCGGCGGTGTCCTGTCCGGGCTCCTGCTGCGGCGGACGGATCGGCCGCACCCGGTGGCCGCCTAGGATCCACTCCCGTGGCGGACAAGACGCGGGACCCCGTGCTCGACAGCGTGTGGCTGGCGGAGCGCAGGCCCGCGTCCGCCGGGCACGTGGCGCTGAGCCGGGAGGCGATCGTGCGCGCCGCCGTCGAGGAACTGGACGCGCACGGGCTCGCGGCGCTGTCCATGCGCAAGCTCGCGACCCGGCTCGGCGTGGCCCCGATGTCGTTGTACTGGCACGTGCCGACCAAGGACGCCGTGCTGGAGCTGGCGCTGGACGAGGTGCTCGGCGAGGTGGGCCCGCCGGACCTCGACCGCGCGTGGACCGACGCGCTGCGGGGCCTGATGAGTCACTTCCGGCAGCTGTTCCACCGCCACACGTGGCTCCCGCACCTCCAGGGGCTCTACCCGAACATCGGGCCGAACGCGGTAGGGCTGGCGGAGTCGGTGCTGGCGGTGCTGGTGGGCACCGGGCTCTCGCAGGTCGAGTCGAGCCGCGCGGCCAGCACCCTGATGAGCTTCGTGACCGGCTTCGCGTCCTCCGAGGTGCGGTGGGCCGAGCAGTCGTCCCCCGCCGGGCAGCCCGACCCGGCGTGGATCGCGGTGCTGGTCGAGCGGTACCGCGAGCGCTTCCCGCTGTTCACGAGCCAGTTCGTCCTGACGGAGCTGTGGGAGGCCGACGCGCAGTTCGACCACGGCCTCGACTGCGTGCTCGCGGGTCTGGAAACGCGAACCGGGCAGCCGCACAGGTAGCTGCCCGGCCCGTCCCGCAGTGGTCAGACGACCTGGTCGAGGGGGGTGTGCGGGAGCGCGAGCGCCTCCGCCACCGGGAGGTTGACGAGCTGGCCGGCGTGCACGTTCAGGCCCGGCGCGAGGGAGGCGTCGGCGCGCAGCGCGGGCTGCCAGCCCTTGTCGGCCAGCGCGACCGCGTACGGCAGCGTCACGTTCGTGAGCGCGTAGGTCGAGGTGCGCGGCACGGCGCCGGGCATGTTCGCGACGCAGTAGAAGACGGACTCGTGGACCTGGAAGGTCGGGTCCGCGTGGGTCGTGGGGCGCGAGTCGGCGAAGCAGCCGCCCTGGTCGATCGCGATGTCGACGAGCACCGAACCGGGCTTCATCCGCGCGACCAGGTCGTTGCTGACCAGCTTCGGTGCCTTGGCGCCGGGCACGAGCACCGCGCCGATGACCATGTCGGCCTCGCGCACGGCCTGCTCGACCGCGTAGGCGTTGGAGGCGATCGTGCGGAGCTTGCCGCCGAACTGGGCGTCGACCTGCCGCAGGCGGTCCACGTTCGTGTCGAGGATCTGCACGTCGGCGCCCATGCCGACGGCGATCGTCGCGGCGTTCACCCCCGCCACGCCGCCGCCGATGACGACGACCCGCGCGGGGGCCACACCGGGCACGCCGCCGGGCAGCACGCCCCGGCCGCCGGAGGGCTTCATCAGCGCGAACGCGCCGACCTGCGGGGCGAGGCGGCCCGCGACCTCGGACATCGGGGCCAGCAGCGGCAGGGCGCCGTTCGCGGTCTGCACCGTCTCGTACGCGATGGCCGTCGTGCCGGACGCGATCAGCGCCTCGGTCAGCGGCAGGTCGGCGGCCAGGTGCAGGTAGGTGAACAGCACCTGCCCGGCGCGCAGCCGGTGGTACTCCGCCGCGACGGGCTCCTTGACCTTGAGCACCAGCTCACCCTCGGCCCACACCTCGTCCGCCGAGGCCAGCACCTTCGCGCCCGCCGCCTCGTACTCGGCGTCGGTGATGGCGGAACCCAGACCCGCGCCCGCCTCGACGAACACGTCGTGGCCGCGGCTGGTCAGCTCGTGGGCACCGGCGGGGGTCAGCGCGACGCGGTACTCGTGGTTCTTGACCTCGCGGGGAACGGCGATCCGCACGGTGACTCCTTCGACCTCGGAGAGCGGGAGCTGGGCTGCTGGTTCAAAGGTCCGGCATGCCCAGCACGCTGTCATCGTGTTCGCGGCACTACCGCGTAGGGGTCGGTTTGTGCGCGTGGCACAACGAGATCGGGTTTCGCCGTCCGTGCGCGCGTTGACACCCGATCTGCGGCCACATAGCTTTCAGCACGTTCGCCAACTGAAGAACGGCCGGGGCGCCCTCGCGGCGCCGCAACCCGAGCGGGAGAGTCCCCGGCAGTCGCCGGGGCGCCGAAGGAGCAAGTACCCCGCACACTCTCAGGCAACGAGAACCGCTCGGGCGAGGCGACTCTGGAAAGCGCGCTCCGGGCGCGCACCCACGGTGCAAGCCGCGTTCGCGCGGTGAAGCTCTCAGGTCCCATGACAGAGGGGGAGTCGGACCGACCCCAAGGTCGGCGCGGTTGTCGCGCGCCTGCCCCGAGCCCCGTGGAGTGCCGCTGTGGACCACCCCGAACACCTGCTCTACACCCCCGAACACGAATGGGTCGACTGGACGCCCGGCACGCAGGAGCCGGTCACGGTCGGCATCACGTCCTACGCCGCCGAGTCGCTGGGCGACCTGGTCTTCGTGCAGCTGCCCGAGGTCGGCGAGCGCGTCACGTCCGGCGACGTGTGCGGCGAGCTGGAGTCGACAAAGTCGGTCAGCGACCTGTACGCGCCGGTCAGCGGTGAGGTCGTGGAGGTCAACGGGGGCGTCGTCGACGACCCGGCGCTGATCAACTCCGACCCGTACGCGGCCGGGTGGCTGTTCAAGGTCCGGGTCGAGAACGCCGAGGGTCTCCTCACCGCCGCGAAGTACGTGGAACTGACGGGCAGCTGATGGCGATCAGCGTCTTCGACCTGTTCTCCGTCGGCATCGGACCCTCCAGCTCGCACACCGTCGGCCCGATGCGCGCCGCGTCGATGTTCGTCGACCGGCTGCGCTCGCGCGGCCTGCTGGACGGCGCGACGCGCGTGCACGCGGAGCTGTTCGGCTCGCTCGGCGCGACCGGCCACGGTCACGGCAGCCCCAAGGCGGTGCTGCTGGGCCTGGAGGGGTGCAGGCCCGAGGAGGTCGACCCGGCGGCGGCCGACGAGCGGTTCGAGGAGATCAAGCGGACCGGGCGGCTGAGGCTGGGCGGCGCGCACGAGATCGCCTTCGTCCACGACAAGCACCTCGTCATGCACCGCCGCAAGTCGCTTCCCGTGCACCCCAACGGGATGCGCTTCGAGGCGTTCTCGGACGACGGGTCCCTCGACCACGCCGTGTACTACTCGGTCGGCGGCGGGTTCGTCGTGGACGAGCACGCCAGCGGCGCGGACAAGATCAAGGCCGACGACACCCCGTTGGCCCACCCGTTCCTCACCGGCGACCAGTTGTTGGCCCGCACCAGGGAAACCGGGCTGTCCATCAGCTCGGTGATGCTGGAGAACGAGCAGTCGTGGCGCGGCGAGGGCGAGATCCGCTCCGGGCTCCTGCGGATCTGGCACGTCATGCAGGAGTGCGTCGAACGCGGCTGCACCGAGCACGGCATCCTGCCCGGCGGCCTGAAGGTGCGCCGCCGCGCCGCCGAGATGCGCAAGGCGTTGGCGGGCGAGCACTTCGCCACCGACCCGCTGCGCGTCATGGACTGGGTGACGCTGTTCGCGCTGGCCGTCAACGAGGAGAACGCCGCGGGCGGGCGCGTGGTCACCGCGCCCACCAACGGCGCGGCGGGCATCGTTCCCGCCGTCCTGCACTACTACACCCGTTTCGTGCCGGGCGCTTCCGATGACGGCGTGGTCCGCTTCCTGCTCACCGCGGGCGCGGTCGGCGTGCTGTTCAAGGAGAACGCGTCCATCTCCGGGGCCGAGGTCGGCTGCCAGGGCGAGGTCGGCTCGGCCTGCTCGATGGCCGCGGCCGGGCTCGCCGAGGTCCTCGGCGGCACGCCCGAGCAGGTGGAGAACGCCGCCGAGATCGCCATGGAGCACAACCTGGGCCTCACCTGCGACCCGATCGGCGGGCTCGTGCAGATCCCGTGCATCGAGCGCAACGCTCTGGCCGCCATCAAGGCGATCACCGCGGCCCGCATGGCGCTGCGCGGCGACGGCTCGCACTTCGTGTCGCTGGACAAGGTCATCAAGACCATGCGCGACACCGGCACGGACATGTCGCTGAAGTACAAGGAAACGGCTCGCGGCGGGCTCGCCGTCAACGTCATCGAGTGCTGAGAGGGCGCGAGAGACCCCTTTCCCGTCTCCGCGCGGCTGTCTCCCGCGCCGGTTCCGGTGCCGCGTCCCCGGGCGTCCGGCCGGCGCCGCCCACGCCCAGACCGTC
>NZ_DASUSQ010000088.1:0-29503 GCF_036375055.1 Umezawaea sp. | reverse complement strand
CGGAGGACCTGGACCTCACCACCGCTCTCGTCCACCGCCAGCCCGGCAGGCACGTCCACGGGGGCGGCGGGTGCCTGCTTGGTCGTGGCCGTCGGGGCCGCGAGCGCGAAGTCGACCGTGGTGCCGCCCGTGCCGTGCTCGAACGACGCCGTCTCGGACAGCGCCCGGATGATCCGCATCCCCCGGCCGCGGTGGCCGTTGTCGGTGGGCTCGGGGCGCCACGTGCCCCGGTCGCGGACGACGACGTGCACACCGCCGCCGCCCTCGCGGGCCACCTCGTAGTCGAAGTCCCCCGATCCCCGCGGGTAGGCGTGGTCCACGGCGTTCGCCGCGGCCTCGCCCAGCGCGAGCTGGAGGTCGTCGAGCAGGTCGGCCGACAGCCCGGCCGCGCCCGCCCACCGGCTCACCCGGCGGCGCATCGCCCCCAGCTCGGCCGGTTCGGCGGGCACGCGCTCCCGCAGCGGTTCCGGGACGTGGCGGACGACGACCAGCGCCACGTCGTCGTGGTGGCCGTCGGCCAGCAGCACGTCGGTGATGGCCCCCGCCAGGTCCTCCGGCGGCAGGTCGTGCGCGCCGGAAGCCGTGCGCAGCAGCAGGTCCAGGCCCTCGTCGACCAAGACGCCCCGCCGTTCCACGAGCCCGTCGGTGTAGAGCACGATCGACGTCCCCGGCGTCAGGAGCGCCTTCTGCTCCTCGTAGGGCTCGTGGAACGGCGCGCCCAGCACCGCGCCGCGGCCCTCGGGCAGGAACCGCGAGCCCTCCTCCGCCACGACCAGCGGCGGGGGGTGGCCCGCCGCGGCCCAGCTCAGCTCACCCGTGCCGACGTCGAAGGTCAGGCAGGCGCAGCTGCTGCCCGCCGCGCCCGCTGTCCGGCGGGCGAACGCGTCCAGGCGATCCAGCGCGGCGGCGGGGGAGTGGCCGTCCAGCAGGTACCCCGCGAGCGCGCCGCGGAGCTGCCCCATCACGGCGGCGGCCGTCGGGCCCTTGCCCACGACGTCGCCCACCGACAGCGCGACGACGTCGGCGCCGAGCGGCAGGACCTCGTACCAGTCGCCGCCGGTCTGCGCGTGCGTGGACGCGGGCAGGTACCTGGCCGACGCCGCCAGCCGCGCCAGCTCCGGCAGCTCGCGCGGCAGCAGGCTCCGCTGCAACGCCTGCGCGATCTCGTGCTCCTGCCGCAGCAGCAGGTCGCGCTCGGCCTCAGCGCGCAGGCGGGCGGTGACGTCGCGGCTGATCGCCTGGAGCCCACCGGGGGTGCTCTGCACGCTCAGCTCCACCGACAGCACAGTCCCGTCGGCGCGGCGCACGTCCCACACCTCCGTCACGACCTGCGCGGTCTGCCGGTCCGCGACGAGTTCGGCCAGCCGGTGCTCGTGCTCGGCGACGACGAGGTCGGTGACGGACGTGCCGACCAGGTCCTCGCGCCGGTGGCCGAACAGCGCGCACGCCGCCCGGTTCGCCTCCACGAACCGCAGATCCCGGTCGACCATCCAGATGGCGTCCGTGGCGCGTTCGACCAGCAGCCGGTAGCGCTGCTCGCTCTCGCGCAGCGCCAGGGCCGCGTGGGTGCGCTCGACCGACTCCCAGCAGCGGTTGACCACCACGCCCACCAGGTCGACCTCCGCCCGCGTCCACCGGCGGGGGACCTGCTGGTGGACGGCCATGGCGGCGACGAACCGGCCGGACTTGAGCAGGGGCAGGCAGATCACGGCGCGGATGCCGGTCGCGCGGTAGACCGCCAGGTCCTCCGGTTCCAGCCGGTCGTCGGCGGCGCAGTCGTCCACCACCCACGGCTCGCCCGCCCGCATCGCCCGCAGGCAGCCCGAACCGAACTGCGACATCGCGAACCGCCCGCCGAGGTGGGGCAGGCCCGCGGCGTGGTCGCCGCTCATGACGAAGTGGTCCTCGTCGGCCTCGGTCCGCGCGTACGCGCAGCGGTCCACGCCCAGGTGGGTGCCGAGCGCGCGGGTCGCCAGCTCCAAGATCGCCTCCGCGTCCTCCAGGCCCTGCAACCGGACCTCGAGGTCGGCGGTGAACGCCGCGCTCGTCCCGGCCGAGGGCCGTGCGACGACGGTGAAGGCCCCGTCGTGCGCGGTGCAGACCAGGAAGACCTCGACGGGCCCGCCCGCGGTGTCGAGCACGACGTCACCCGCCCAGACCCGGTCACGGCCCGCGGCGGCCAGCACGCGCTCGGCGGTGCCCGCCCCCGTGAGCAGGGTGTCGAGCCGCAGCGCGGTGACGTCGGCGTCGGCGGGCAGACCGAGCAGCTCCCGGCCTGCGCCGTCCAGGCGCGTGAACCGCCCGTCATCCCCGACGAACGCGACCAGTGCCCGCCCCGCCCCGTCAGCCGCTCTCGGCCCGTCAACGCCCGTCACGTGCTGTTCCACCCCGTTCCGGTCGATGTGATCAAGATGATTTCACGTCCGCCCGGGCCTCGCCGAGCAGCGGCCGAACCGCGTGGCCGCCGTTGCGGCCCTCGATCGTTCGGTAGGCTCAGGACCGCTGCCTGCTCACGGGAGGAGGGCGTCATGACCACCAGTGGGGCGAACGCGGTGCGGACCGGTTCCGCGACCGAGCACGAACTGCTGGCCGAAGCGCGGTTGCGCGTCGACCTCCTCGGCGAGGTCACCTCCGCGCTGACCGGCTCCCTCAACCTGCGGCGCACCGTGCTGCGGCTGCTCGACCTCGTCACGCCGCGCGTCGCGGACTGGGCGATGGTCGTGCTGGTCGACGAGGCCAGCGGCCTCACCCTGCACGGCGGCGCCGACCCCACCTTCGCCACGGCCATCCCCCGGGCGCTGATCGAGGGCACGGGCGTGGAGCGCGTGCTGCGCTCCGGCCAGGACGAGCTGCTGCACGTCTCGGTGGAGCTGGACAGCACCGAGGGCCTGGACACGATGATCCCGCACCCGCGGCTGCGCGACGAGGCGGTCGGCCTCCGGCCCGCCGACGTGCTCAGCCTGGCGCTCACCGCGCGGGGCAGCACCATCGGCACGCTGGTCATGATCCGCAGCGCGGGCCGGGGCTTCCCCGAGGACGACGTCGAGCTCGCGGGCCAGATCGCCAGCCAGGCCTCGATCGCGCTGGACTCGGCCCGGCTCTACGAGGAGCGCGGCCGGATCACCTCGATCCTCCAGTCCAGCCTGCGTCCACCGGACCTGCCCACCATCCCCGGTGCCCGCGTCTCCGCCCGCTTCCGGCCCGCGGCCGAGCACCTGGACATCGGCGGCGACTTCTACGACGTCCACGGCTCGGCCGACGACTGGCTGCTGGTGCTCGGCGACGTGTGCGGCAAGGGCGTCGAAGCGGCCGTGCTGACGGGCAGGGCCCGGCAGGGCATCCGCATGGCCGCCTACTTCGACCGCAGGCCGGCCGCGGTGCTCAAGGCGCTGAACAGCGTGCTGTGCGAGAACGACTCCTCCCGCTTCGTCACGGTGGTGTGCGCGCGGTTCCGCCCGGCCCCGGACGGCAGCCACGCGGAGGTCGACATCGCCGTGGCGGGCCACCCGGCCCCGATCGTCCTGCACGCCGACGGCTCGGTGGACCAGGTCGAGGTGGCGGGCATCGCCTCCGGCGTGGTGCCGGACGTCTACTACACCGAGGCGCGGATCCGCATGGAGGCCGGTGACACCATGCTGATGTTCACCGACGGCGTGGACGAGGCCAGGGGTGCGGACGGCTTCTACGGCATGGACAAGCTGCTCGGTCTGCTGCCGGACTACGCGGGCGCGGGTCCGGTGGCGCTCTGCGAAGCCGTGGAGCAGAGCGTGGTCGAACACCTGGACGGTCGCGCCCACGACGACATCGCCCTGCTAGCGGTGTCCTGCGAGGGGTGATCCGCGTGACCGGTGCGCTGTCCGGTGGCTCGGTCGAGTTCGACCGGGCGTTGTCGGCCGTCGACGGCCGTGCGGCGGCCTCGGTGGTGCGCGGCCTGCTCGACGACGGCGAGGACCCGCTCGCGGTGCTGGTCGACGTCATCGCCGCCGGTCAGCGGACGGTCGGTGAGCGGTGGCAGCGCGGCGAGTGGTCGATCGCCAAGGAGCACGCCGCCACGGCCGTCGCGGTCTCGGCCACCGAGGTCGTCGCGCGCTTCGCCGAGCGCGTCCCGATCACGCGGGGCCGGGTCGTGGTCGCGTGCGCCGAACGGGAGTGGCACGCCCTGCCCGCGCTGATCATCGGCACCGCGCTGCGCCTGCACGGCTGGAACACCGTCCTGCTCGGCGCGAGCACGTCACCGGCCCGGCTCAGCCAGTGCCTGCACGACGTGGGTCCGGACGCCACCGCCGTGAGCTGCTCGGTGCTCGGCGCGCTGCCCACGACGCGGCGGTTCATCGAGGCGAGCACCACGGCGGGCATCCCCGTCGTGGTCGGCGGTTCGGCGTTCGGCCGGGATTCCACCAGGGCGCTGGCGCTGGGGGCGACGGCGTGGGCACCGGACGCCCACGGCGCCGTGGCGCTGCTGGACGGGCTGCCCGCCGTGGTGCCCAGGGCGAAGCCGCTGCCCAGGCAGGGCGTGACCGAGCAGTCCGCGATGGAACTCGACCACCACCGCCTGGTGGAAGTCCTCAGAGGACGGTGGACGCCCGCCGCGGCGGCGACCCCGGACGCCCCGCTGGAGCGCAAGCTGTTCTCCGCGGCCTGCGGCGAGGTGCTCCACCAGGCCCTGCACTCCGTGGCGGCGACGCTGCTCACCGGCGACCCGCGCACGATCTCGGAGACGGCGGCGTGGATCGACCGCCTGCTCACGGCCAGGGGCGCCGACCCCCGGCTGGCGGGCGAACTCGGCGACGCGCTCGCCTCGACGCTGCTCGACTTCCCGACCGCGCACGACCTCGTGGTCCGCTACTGGGCCGACGGCCTTGTCCTGCAAGGGGAACACACATCGTGAACGAGTTGTCCTGGACCGTCGAACGCCACGACGAGCACGTGGTCGTCGCGCCGGTGGGGGCGGTCGCCCTCACCACGGCAGGCGAGTTCGAGGCCGTGCTGCTCACCCTGGCGGTCGAGACCGACGTGGTGCTCGACGTGAGCGGGCTGACGTTCGTCGACTCCAGCGGGCTGAGCATCTTCGTCGCGGCGTACAAGGCCGGGCTCAAGCACGGGAAGAGCGTGGTGCTCGACCCGGTCCCGCCGTTCCTGGAGCGGGTGCTGAAGGTGACGGGCCTCGGCACCCTCCTGCTCGCGCGGCACCAGGTCCGCTGATCGCGGGTGCCCGCCGCTCGGGTGCCCGCCGCTCGGGTGACGTTCGCGCCTCACCCGTGCCGACCGTCCGCCGGGCGGGGGTCCGGCAGCCCCGCCGCGACGGGGATTCCCGCCGGTGTGGAGTGCGCGGCCCGCTGATCACCGCGCCGGACAACGGGTCCCCCGAACGCCGGGGCCCAACTGATTGCACACGGGAACGCCGGATGAGTACCTTGGGGGTGCGGCCCGTTCCGCGTCTCCAGCACCGGCCGTGCGGGTTCCGGCCTGGTCGATCGAGTCGAGGAGTGCACGCGGTGGGGGAGTACCGGTCGCCGGAGGAGCAGATCACCATCGACTTCACGATGCACGGCGAGATCTCGGTCGTCTGCGTGGCGGGCGAGGTCGACACGACGACGTGCGAGTCGATCAGGGAAACCCTCAGAACGCTGCTGGAGCACCGGCCGTCCGCGCTGGTGCTGGACCTGACCGACATCGACTTCTTCGGCTCCAGCGGCATCGCGACCCTGGTCGAGACTCTGGAGAGGACGGCCCGCACGGGGGTCGGCTTCGCGGTGGCCTCCGACCGCAGCTGCGTCCTGCGGCCGCTCCGGGTGACGATGGTCGACTCCGTCGTCGACGTCTACCCCGACACCGCCGCGGCCCTGCGGGCGCTGGAGACGTCGGCGACCGTCCGCTCCGCGGGCTGACGCGGTCACCTCGTGTCGGTCCTGGCTCCTCGCCGGTTCGACCCGGCGGTCATCGCCTTGCGGTAGGCGGCCACGGTGTGCCCGATGACCGCGGTCCAGGAGTAGCCCGCCCGAGCCCGGTCCGCTCCCGCGACGGCGTAGACGTCACGCCGGATCCGGTCGGCGAGCAGGTCGCGCAGCGCGCGCCCGAGCACGGTCGGCGCTCGCGGGGGCACCAGCAGGCCGGTCGTCCGGTCCACCACGAGGTCCCGCAGCGCACCCACGGAGGACGCGACCACCGGGACGCCGCACGCCATGGCCCTCAGCGCCGGGGTGCCGAGGGGGTCGTGGGACGGCACGCGCACCACCACGTCCGCCGAGCGCAGCAGCGCGGGCAGTTCCGCGCGGCCCACCGGGCCGGTGAAGCGCACGCGGTCGCCGACGCCGAGTTCCCGCGCGTGCCTCAGCAGCCTGGCCACCTCGGGGCCGTCGCGCGGCACGGCGTGCCGGATCCTGCCGGTGATCAGGAGTTCGGCGTCCGGGACGCGGGGGAGCGCGCCGATGGTGGTGTAGAAGCCGCTGTGCGGCTCGACGTCGCCGAGGCCGAGCAGCCGGAGCGCGGGGCCCCTCGCCCAGGCGGGGCCGTCCGGGGTGAAGTGGTCGACGTCCACGCCGGTCGTCGCGAGCGACACCCGCTCGCGCGGGACGCCGAGGAACGCCAGAGCGGTCCGCTCCTCGTCGTTGGTGGCGATGACGTGGTCGGCCGCCAGGCCGACGAGGCGTTCGATCTCCACCAGCCCGCGCACGCCCGCCGACGGGCGCTGCCGGGTGGCGCGCAGACCGTGGAACGACTGCACCACGGGGATGTCCAGCGCCCGCACGGCCAACCCGGAGGTCCACGAGTGCAGGTGCGCGACGTCCGGGCGCTGCCTGCTCCAGTGCTTGTCGAGGTTGGCCGCGAACTCGTCGAGGTGCGGGAGCAGTTCCGCCTCGGTCAACCGTGCCGCGGGACCCGCGGGCACGCGGACCAGCCGAGGGGGCATCCGCCGGAGCGGGCCCGCCGAATCGCGGCGGGTGTAGAGGGTGACGTGGTGGCCGCCGCGCGTCAGACCCTGCGACAGCTCGGAGATGTGGGTGCGGCGCTCGTCGGTGTCGACCTCCCAGGAGGCCGCCACCATCGCGATCCGCATGTGCCCACCACCGGTCTCTCGTCGCGGCCGGTCGAGCCGTTCGGGTCCGCACCCGTTGCCCGGCCGGTGGAACGCTCGTGAGCGCCGTGCCCGTGATGGACGTTATCCGGTCGGAACTGGCCCGACAAGGTGGTTCGCGGCGACTGTCCGTCCACAGTGGAATCGGATGGCGCGCCCCGGCGAGGTCGCCCGCACGGTTGCGGTCCGGGCGGTGCGCCCGCGAGCACCGCCGCCCCCGGACCGGTGGGCCGCGGGAGACGCGGGTGGCTGGGGCGGGCGGCCGTGCCGGTCAGCCCGTCGCGGCGAGCGCCTCGTCCAGCGTCGCGTGCAGCGGCAGCAGGCGGTCCATCGCCGTGGCCTCCAGGGACCTGCGGACGCTCCGGCTGGCCACCACGTGGACAGGCTTGTCCCCGCTCTGCTTGCCGTACTCACGGGCGTGGGCCAGCGCGGCGATGCCCGACGACGCGAAGAACGTCACCTCGGACAGGTCGAGCACGAGCTTTCTGGCCCCGCCGTCCAGGGCTTCCACGAACTGCTTGCGCAGCGAGTCGCTGTTGGACATGTCGATTTCGCCTGCGACCCGCAGGACGGTCGTGCCGTCGGCCGAGATCGTTCGAGCCGCGTCGTTGGAGAACGTCATCCACCAATTCTGACCTGCTCGGAGCGCTCCGGCCAGCCTGGGAAAATCATGTCCGCCAGATGTTTAGAGCGGCTGATCGGCGGAAACCCCTCTCGATTGTGGAGCGGTGCGCTCAGCACGCCGCGGCGAGGAGCTGGGCCGGGTTCCACTCCCGCAGCCGCTGGTCGAGCGCGGTGTAGACGTCGGGGTCGAAGCCCATGCCGGTGTGCGTGCTCCGCACCTCCACGCAGTCCGCGTGCGGGTCCTGGCTGCACCGCCACGGCACGATGCCGTCCGACCGCGAGTAGACCGACAGGGCGGGCACCCGCAGCGGTGCGCCCAGGGCCGCGAAGTTCTCGCTGAAGCAGTCGCCCGCCAGGCAGTCGCCGTCCATCAGGCCGGGGATCCCCAGCGCGGACAGCCGCGTGAGCAGCCGGGCGATGGCGACGACGTCCCGCTGCGCGTCGAGCGGCTCCACGACCGGGCTGCCCAGCATCACCAGGCCGCGCACCAGGTCGGGCCTGCGGACGGCGGCCAAGCGCGCGACCATGCCGCCCCGGCTCTGGCCCAGCAGCACCACGGGTCCACCGGTCGCGGCGACGTGCCGTTCCAGCGCCCGCTCCACCCGGTCGACCAGGTCCGTGGTGCACCCGACGGTGAACCCGAGGCGGGCGCCCGCGGGCCGGTACCCGCGCGCCGTCAGCCACGCGCTCGTCAGGGCCAGCGACCGGTCGTGCGCGCCGAAACCCGGCACGAGCAGCACCCCGAGCCCCTGCCCCTGCTCCGGGTCGACGTCGGTCCACGCCCGGTGGCGCAGCAGGCGCGGGATGCCCAGCACGGCGGCGAGGACGTGTTCGCGGGTCGCCACCCTGATCGTCTCGACCGCCCGCTCGCCGACCAGTTGTGCGATCCGCATCGGGTGCTCCGTTCGTCGTTCGGTGTCCGAGGTGACTACCCCGCGCGTGGAATCGCGACACCTGTTCGTCCCGAGGGCGTGGTGCACGTGTCAACGCCGTCCGACCGGGTAACCCCCGGACTCCGCCTACCCCGGAGGCCAGCCCGTGACGATCGCCGCTCCCCACGACCGCCCCGCTCGGCGGCGCGCATGACCGTGGTGGTGACGGGGGCGAGCGGGAGCATCGGCACGGCCCTGCTGGAGCGGCTCGGCGGTGACGTGGTCGGCGTGGCGCGCCGGGTGCCGGACGAGACCGCGCCGCCGTACGCGCGGGCCCGCTGGGTGCGCTGCGACCTGGCCGCCCCGACCGCCGACGCGCTGCTGCGCGAGGTGTTCGCCGGGGCTCGGGCCGTGGTGCACCTCGCGTGGGCGGTGCAGCCCGACCGCCACGACCGGCCGATGCGCGACACCAACCTCGACGGCACCGCACGGGTGCTGCGCGCGGTCGCCGACGCGGGCGTGCCGCAGGTCGTGTGCGCGTCGTCGGTCGCCGCGTACGCGCCGGGCCCGCGCACCCGCCGGGTCGGCGAGGCCTGGCCGGTGACGGGCGTGCCGGGCAGCGCCTACAGCGCGCAGAAGGCCGCCCTGGAGTCGGTGCTCGACGCGTTCACGGCGGAGCACCCGACGATCGCCGTCGCCAGGATCCGACCGTGCGGCGTGCTCCAGCCCGCCTCGGCGGCGCAGTTGCGGCGGTGGACGCTCGGCCCGCTGCTCCCCGCCCGCCTGCTCGGACGGCGCCTGCTGCCCGTCCCGCTCTGGCACGGCCTGCGGGCGCAGGCCGTGCACGCCGACGACGTCGCGGCGGCGATCACCGCCCTGCTGGACCGCGGCCTGGCCGGGGCGTTCAACCTGGCCGCCGAGCCCGTCCTCGACGCCCGTGACCTGGCGCGGATCCTCGGCGGTGGTCTGCTGCCGGTGCCGCTCCCGGTGCTGCGGGCACTGACGTGGGCGGCGTGGCGCACCGGGCTCGTCCCCCTGCACCCCGGCTGGCTGCGCCTGGCCGACCAGGCCCCGGTCGTCGACACCGCCCGAGCCGCTGAGCTGCTGGGATGGCGGCCCGAGCACGACACCCGTGCTGTGCTGCGGCAGTTCGTCGCCGCCCTCGCCCACGACGGCTCGGCCCCCAGCGCACCGCTCCGCGGCGGCGCGGGCAGGCTGGGCCCGCTCGAACCGACACACCAGAGCCAAGGCCGGGAGGCGCGGTGAACGACTACGACGCGGTCGTCGTGGGAGCGGGGCCCAACGGTCTCGTGGCGGCGAACCTGCTGGCCGACGAGGGCTGGAGCGTCCTCGTCCTGGAGGCCGCCGACACCCCCGGCGGGGCGGTCCGGACGGCGGAGATCACCGCGGCCGGGTTCCGCAACGACCTGTTCAGCGCCTTCTACCCGCTCGGGGTCGCCTCGCCGGTGCTGAACGGCCTCGGCCTGACCGACCACGGCCTGACCTGGGTGCACGCACCCGAGGTGCTGGCCCACGTGTTCCCCGACGGCCGCTCCGCGCTGCTGTCGCGCGACCCCCGGCGGACCGCCGAGTCGGTCGGCTCGTTCGACGAGCGCGACGCCTCGGCGTGGCTGGCGGAGTTCGAGGCGTGGCGGCGCGTCCGCGACGACCTCCTCGGGGCGCTGCTGCGGCCGTTCCCGCCGGTCCGCTCGGGCACCCGGCTGCTGCGCGAGCTGGGGGCGTCCGACGCGCTGCGGTTCGCGCGGATGGCGGCCCAGCCCGTGCGCGCGTTCGGCGACGAGCGGTTCCACGGCGACGGCGCGAAGCTCCTGCTCGCGGGCAACGCGCTGCACACCGACCTCGGTCCGGACCAGGCCGGGGGCGCGGTGTTCGGCTGGCTGCTCGCGATGCTCGGCCAGGACGTCGGCTTCCCCGTGCCCCAGGGGGGTGCGGGCGAGCTGTCCGCCGCGCTCGTGCGCAGGCTCGAATCCCGCGGCGGGCGGGTGGAGTGCGGCAGGCCCGTGCGGCAGGTCGTCGTGGCGGACGGGAAGGCGCTCGGCGTGCGCACCGCGGACGGCGAAGCGGTGCGGGCCCGGCGCGCGGTGCTCGCCGACGTGTCCGCTCCCGCCCTCTACCTGGGCCTGGTCGGCCCCGACCACCTCCCCGCGCGGCTGCTGGCCGACCTGGACCGGTTCGAGTGGGACGACGCCACGATCAAGGTCGACTGGGCGCTGTCCGGCCCCGTCCCGTGGCTCTCCGAGGACGCCAGGCGCGCGGGGACGGTCCACCTCGGCGCCGACCTGGACGGCCTCGCCGACTTCGCCAACGACCTCGCGTGCGGCAGGCTGCCGCGCAACCCGTTCCTGCTGCTCGGCCAGATGACCACCACCGACCCGACCCGGTCGCCCGCGGGCACCGAGTCGCTGTGGGCCTACACCCACGTGCCGCGCGGCGAACCGTGGTCGGCCGACCGGCTGCGGCGGCGCGCGGACCGCGTGGAGCAGGTGCTGGAGAAGCACGCGCCGGGGTTCCGCGACCTGGTGATCTCCCGGTCGGTGAGCGGTCCCGGCGAGCTGGAGGCGCGTGACCGCAACGTGGACGGCGGCGCGATCAACGCGGGCACGGCGGGCCTCCACCAGCAGCTGGTGTTCCGGCCGACACCGGGACTGTCCCGAGCGGACACCCCGGTCGACCGGCTCTACCTGGCCAGCGCGTCCGCCCACCCCGGTGGCGGCGTGCACGGCGCGTGCGGTGCGAACGCGGCCCGCGCGGCGCTCGCCCGGCACGGCCACGGGGGCGGCGCGTACCGGGCGGTGGTGGGAGCGGCCCTGCGCGCGGTCTACCGCTGATCGCCGCGCACGACCAGGTCGGCCAGGCGCTTGAGGGTCTCCCGGTTGCGAGGGGCGAGGAGGACGGTCTGCACCGCCTCCGGCAGCAGCGAGCCGGGGCCGGTCGCGGCCTTCTCCGTCATGGTGACCCGCGTGCCGCCGCTCGCCGAGGGCACCAGGTCGAACCGGATCAGCGCGGTGCCCATCGGCCACGCCTTGGCGTGCAGCTCCAGCGACCGGCCCGGCTCGACGGACCGCACGACGGTCTGGTCCTCCAGCTGGAACGGCCACGCGCCCACGCTGTGGTGGATGCGCGTGCCGACCTCCGGCCAGCCGTGGTCCACGTCGCGGATGTGCGTGGCGCCGACCACCCAGCCCGCATAGGACCAGCCGTCGGCGAGAGCGGCGAACACCTGGTCGGGCGGTCGCGGGATGTCGAGGTCCACCTTGGTCATACCCGTGGTTACCCGGTGGGGCGGTTCGGAATCCTCGACGCCCGACGGGTCGTCCTCGACCCCGCCGAGATCGTGCCGGAGGAGCTGGCCGGGACTTCGACGCCGAGCCGTGCGGAGCGGTCGCCGCCCGACTCGGGCTCCCGCGCCCGACGGCGGGCCCGCGCTCGTCGTGCCGTCGTCCGCGCTCTCCCCGGTGCCCCTCGTGCCGGGACCGGTCGCCGGCCGCGCGGCCCCGCTCCGACGCCCGGCCGACGCCGCCGACCGGCGCGCTCCGCCCGTTCGGCCCCGTCGGCGTGCACCAGCACCGCCTCCGGCGCGGGCAGGGCCGTCCCGACCAACGGCGGGTGCTCGGCGCGTGGGGCGTCGGCGACCGCCTCCGTCGCCCTGAGCCGATCGTCGAGCCGCGCACCCGGTGTTCGGGCGACAGGCCCGCTCGGGTCACCCGCCCGCACCGGTTCTGGCAGGCTGCACCCGAGCGGCGTGCGCGCGTCGCCGGGCGAGGGGCGAGCAACGTGGGCGCAGGAGACCGTCGCTGGACCGACCGCGGCGAGGCCATCGGGCACGGACTGATGTGGTCGGCGCGCTGGAGCACGAGGCTGGCGCTGATCGCGGTCGGCGTCGTCCTGCTGTGGCTGCTCATCGGCAGGATCTGGGTCGTGGTCATGCCGGTCCTGCTGGGCCTGCTCATCACCACCGTCCTCTGGCCGCCCGCCAGGTGGCTGCGCTCGCGCGGCACGCCCCCGGCGCTGGCCGCGTCGATCGTGCTGCTCGTCGGACTGGCCGTCCTCGGCGGTGTCCTGACGCTGATCTCCGTCTCGATCGCCTCCGGCGTCCCGGACATCGCGAGCAGCGCGTCCGACGCCATCCAGCAGGCGCGCGACTGGCTGGCGGGCCCCCCGTTCAACCTCGCCGACAGCAAGCTCGACCAGCTCCTGCAACAGGGCACCGACCAGTTGCAGGCCAGCGTCGGCTCGATCGCGAACGGCCTGATCACCGGCGTCGGGACCGTCACGTCCGGCGTCGTCACCGGCATCCTCGCGCTCCTGCTGGCGTTCCTGTTCGTCAAGGACGGCCCGAGGTTCCTGCCGTGGCTGCGCGGCGTGGTGGGCGACCGCGCGGGCGGTCACCTGACCGTCGTGCTGGACCGCGTCTGGACCACGCTGGGCGACTTCATCCGCACCCAGGCGATCGTGAGCTTCGTCGACGCCGTCCTCATCGGCATCGGGATGGTCGTCCTCGGCGTGCCGCTGGCCATCCCCCTGGCGGCGCTGACGTTCCTGGGCGGCTTCGTCCCGATCGTCGGCGCGTTCATCGCGGGCGCGCTGGCCGTCCTGGTCGCGCTCGTCAGCAACGGCGTCACGGCCGCGGTGATCCTGCTGGTGATCGTCGTGGTGGTGCAGCAGCTTGAGGGCAACGTCCTGCAACCGATCCTCCAGTCCCGCAGCCTCCGCCTGCACGCCGCCGTCGTGCTGCTGGCCGTGACCGCGGGCAGCAGCCTGTACGGCATCGCGGGCGCGTTCCTGGCCGTGCCGGTCGCCGCGACCGTCGCCGTCGTCCTGCGCTACCTGAGCGAGGTCATCGACCGGGGCAGCGCGGTGGAGACCGCCGGGGCCGACGAGCCCCACCTGCCGGGCATGGACGTCCCGGAGAACGACCGGTAGCCGCTGCGCGAGGCGGTCGAGCGCGTCGTCGAGCACCGCCAGGGCCCCGGCGGGGTCGTGGTGGCCCGCGAGGGTGTGCGCGGTGAGGCCGTCGGTCAGCGCCAGGAGCCCGCTCGCCTCCCGCTCGGCGTCGTCCACCGGCAGGGTCTGCACGAGCGGCGCGCGCACCCGCTGGAGCGGGTCGTCCGGGTCGGGCAGCGCGGCGAACGCCTCCGCGACGCGCCGTCCGACCTGCTCGGTCGTGCTGCCCACGCGCATCGGAGCGGTGGGCCTCGGCGAGGGGTGCTGTCCGGGCGGCAGACGGCGCACGTGCTGGGGGCGGACCACAGCCCGAAGATGGTCGCCAAGGCCTCTCCGCGCGCCCGCGAGCGGGACAACGTGGAGGTCCGGTGCGCCGACGCGACCGCGGTCGACCCGGAGCCGGAGGCCTGCTCGCCTCGTTCTCGATCAGCGCCACCCAGGACGTCCCGGCCGTCGTCGACACCGCGCACCGCGCCCTGCGGCCGGGTGGGCGGCTCTTCGCCCCTGACGTGCGCCTGGTCGCCCGTGGCCGGGGCGCTGGGGCGCTCTGCCGGGCGGTGGCGCGCTGGACCGGTGCGGACGCGCTCGACGCCGTGCGCGCCCGGTTCGGCTCCGCCGAGGTCGTGGACGCCCACGGCGCGCCGCTCCCCGCCCTCGCGCCGGTCGTCCTGATCACCGCGACCAGGGACGGGGGCCGCGCGTAGCGGTGGGGCTGGGGTTTTCCGCAGTGCGATCGGGCGGCGCACCTCATGGTGGCGCCGCGCGGCCCGCGCCAGCATGGGTCGCGTGATGATCAAAAGTGTGGTGGCAGCGGTTCTGGCCCTGTCCGGGGCGTTCCCCGTGCTGGGCGAGTGGGTCGACCGGGGGTGGGTGTCCGGTGCGCTGCTCACCGTCGAGGACTCGGGTGGCGTCCGGGCGGACGCCTCGGGCGAGGCGCGGGTCGGTGGGCACTTCCGCATCGGCAGCGTGACCAAGACGTTCGTCGCGACCGTCGTCCTGCAACTCGTGGACGAGGGTCGCGTCGGACTGGACGACCCCGTCGACCGGTACGTGGACGGGGTGCCGAACGGCGCCCGGACGACGGTCCGGCAGGTGCTCAACCACACCAGCGGGCTCTACGACTACGCCCACGAGCAGGGCTGGTCGACCAACCGGTGGCGGGGCGCCGAGCGGTTCCGCGGCTACCGGCCCGAGGAACTGCTGGCGGTGGCCGCGGCGCGGGAGCCGTACTTCGAGCCGGGGGAGGGGTGGCACTACTCGAACACCAACTACGTCGTCGCCGGGATGCTGGTCGAACGGGTGACCGGGCGGCCCTACGGCGACGAGGTGCGGACGCGCGTGCTCCGGCCGCTGGGCCTGGACCACACCACCGTGCCCGGTCACCGGCCGGGGCTGCCGCACCCGCACGCCCGCGGCTACACGACCGTGGACGGGCGGCTGGTCGACGCGACGCTGATGAACCCGTCGCTGGACTGGGCGGCCGGGGAGATGATCTCCACCGCCGACGACCTCACCCGGTTCCTCGACGCCCTGCTCGGCGGCAGGCTGCTCTCGGCGGCCTCGCTGGCCGCCATGCGGGAGACCGTCGACACCGGCACGGTCTTCGCCTACGGGCTGGGGTTGCAGCGCTTCGACCTGCCGTGCGGGCGTTCGGTGTGGGGGCACGGCGGCGAGCTGATCGGCTACCTCACCTACGCCACCCGCGGTGACGACGGCCGCGTGGCCGCGCTGTCGTACAACCCGGTGGGCGAGGGGGTGCCGGGTGAGGACCTGATCGGGCTGTTCGCGTCCGTCCACTGCTGAGCCCGCCCGCGCGGGTGGTCCGAACCTCGGATCACCCGCGCGTTGCCGTGTGCGACGGCGTCGAGCGGGGTACTCCTGGCGCAGCCCGACGTGGCTCCGTCCACCAGTGGACGCGTTGCACCGCCCTGCACCGAAGGAGTTGTCCGATGAACCACCGGCACGGCACCGACAGAAGCTTCGACCTCGACGGCTCACCGCTGGTGACCGGGTCGGTCGCCGACGCGACCGCCCAGCTGCACGCCGAGGTGGAGAGGGCGCTGACCCTGGGCCTGGTGCCGTGGGAGTGCCCGCTGGAGGACCGGGTCGACCTGGCCGCGGTGCGCGTGGGGATCCGCGGCCACCTGGGAGCGGTGCTGACCTCGGCCGTCCTGGAGGACGTCGTGCTGGTGGCGGTGGAGCTGGTCACCAACGCGGTGCAGCACGCCAAGTTCCCGCGACGCCTGCGGATCTCGCGCCGGGCGGGTGCCGTGCGGGTCGACGTCACCGACGGGACCTCCTTCCGCCCGGTCCTGCGCGCGCCGTCCCCCACCCGTGCGAACGGGAGGGGCATCCTGATCGTCCACAAGCTCAGCCGTGCCTGGGGCGTGCTGCCCGGTGTCGGCGGCGGCAAGACGGTGTGGGCGGAACTGGCCGAACGCCCCTAACGGGGGAACGCCCGGCCGGTGTGGGGCGTGGCGGTCGTGGGTAACTCCTGGACATGACAACCTCAACCCCACCGCTGCGCGCCCTGGCCCTCGTGTGCACGCTGTCGCCGTCCCCGGCCGAGTCCAGCAGCCAGCTCATCGCCGACCAGGTGCTGGCCGCGCTGGCCGAGCACGGCGTGACGGGTGAGAGCGTCCGGCTCGTCGACCACGACGTGAAACCCGGTGTGCTCACGGACATGGGGCCCGGTGACGAGTGGCCGTCCATCCGGGAGCGGATGCTCGCCGCCGACGTGCTCCTGATCTCCACCCCGACGTGGGTGGGCCAGCACAGCAGCGTGGCGCAGCGGGCGGTGGAGCGCCTCGACGGCGAACTGTCCGAAAAGGACGACGAGGGCCGCTTGCTGACCTACGGCAAGGTGGGTGTGGTCGCCGTGGTCGGCAACGAGGACGGCACGCACAAGATCAGCGCGGACCTGTTCCAGTGCCTCAACGACGTCGGGTTCACCATCCCGGCGAGCGGTGTGACCTACTGGAACGGTGAGGCCATGCAGGGCGAGGACTACAAGGACCTGGAGAAGACCCCGGACGCGACCGCGTCCGCCACGAAGACCCTCGCCGCCAACGCCGCCCACCTCGCGCGGCTGCTCAAGGCCGAGCAGTACCCGCCGAGCTAGCCGTTGTGACCGACTGGGACGTGGACGGCGCGTCGAGTCGACCGAGCGAGGACCTCTGGGTGGGGTGGACGTCTCCGACGCACCGATCCGCACCCAGAGGTCCTCGCGTGCGCGGTGACGCCCGCACCGCCGTCCACGCCCGCGGACCGGTCGCGATCCGCCGCGCGGCCGGGTGGGCTCGACCACGACGCCCGACGAGCCCACAGCGCCCCCTGGCGGTCGACCACCGGTCGGCCGACCGGCCGTTGACGACGTAGCGAACCACCACGGCCGGGGCGGCCCCGGCTACCGCAGCCGTCCCGCGACGTGGTTCGCCGCGTCGCGCAGGGCTTCGGCGACCGCCCGACGCCCGGTCGACGTCGAGCCGCGGGCGATGCCGTGGGCCATCGTGGTGAACACGACGTCGTGCAGCGGTTTTTGCAGGTGCCAGTAGAGCTTGCCCGCGACGTCGTCCGGGGTGAACGTGATCCTCTGGCGGTAGGCCCCCGGCTCGACGCTCATCTCCAGGACCGTGTCACCGGGCATCCTCATGTCCGCGTGCAGGACCAGGCGGCGGGCGGCGTCGTCGCGGTGCAGCACGGTCCAGAAGTCGACCACGTCGCCGTCGGAGACCTCCGGCGCCCGGCCCCGGTAGAGCCCGACGCCGCCCACGAGGTGGTCCACCGCGCCGCGGACGGTCCAGACCAGGGGGATCGTGTGCCAGCCGGTGGTGCCGCCCAGACCGGTGATGGTGCGCCAGACCTCGTCCGGCCCGGCGGTGGTGGGCACCACCAGCTCGTCGACGAACGGCGCGCCGGTGGCGGCACGGCACGCCGTCGCCGGGAAGGTCGCGCGGATCGCGTTGTCCACGGTGGTCGGACCGCGCGGCGGCGCGGGCAGCACGTCGGTCACGACGCCGTCGGTGGGCTCCAGGTCGTGGTCGAGGGACTCGAACAGCGGCCTGGCGACGGCCGACGGGATCGCCGTCACGACGCCGGTCAGCGCGGCGGCCAACCGGTGCGACCACAGCGGCGCGGGCACGGGCAGCCTCGTGCGCAGGCCGGTCACGCGGGCGTACCGCTGCACGAGGGCCAGGTAGCTCAGCGCCTCCGGGCCGGGCACGTCGAACGTCCCGCGCACCGGCGGCTCCACCTCCGCCGCGGCGAGGAGGTAGTGCACGACGTCCGCGGCGGCGACCGGCCTGCTGGTGTTGCGCATCCACCGCGGGACGGGCACCCACGGCGAGAGCCGGGCGGTGGCGAGCAGGTCGAAGCTGGTCGAGCCGCGGCCGATGATCATGGATGCCTGGAGCGCCAGCGCGGGCACGCTCCCGGCCGTGAGGATGTCACCGACCTCCGCGCGCGAGGCGAGGTGCTCCGACACGTCGTCGGACGTCGGCCGCGGCCCGCCGACGTAGACGACCTGCCGGACGCCCGCCGCCGCCGCTCCCTCCACCAGCACGGTCGCCGCGCGGCGGTCCACGTCGGCGAAGTCGTCGCGCTCCAGCGAGTGCACGAGGAAGTACGCCACCTCGACGCCCGCCAGCGCCTCGCGCACGGCGCGCGGGTCGGTGGCGTCACCCGCGTGGACGGTGACCGGTGCCGGGAGCGGGTCGGACGCGTCGGGCGCTCGCACGAGCGCGCTCACCTCGTGGCCCGCGTCGAGCAGGGCGGGCACCAGGAGCGAGCCGAGGTACCCCGTGGCACCCATGACCAGGCACCGGGTCATGACCCGGCACGCCCGGTCGGGCGGCGGGTGCACCGGGCGGCGGGGCGGGGGAGTCGCATCGGCCCCACGCTAGGGGCAGGTGGACGACCGCGCTGGTCGAGCGCGCGGGGGGACTCGTGCCGTGCCGGCGGTGCGCGCGCCGGCTGCCGGTGCCGCCGCACCGGTGCGGCACCGCCGAGCGGTGGGGTGCGCCAGCAGGTTCGTCTGTTGATTGCTGGTTGTTTCTGATTTGTTCCGTTTACGAATGTCTCATGTTACGTTCGCCACGTCGGCCCCGGACCTGTTCCGGGGCCGGTCACCCCCTGCCGTTCGACCACGTTCTCCACCGCACGGACTCCGCACGCCACCGAAGCCGTCGAGCCGGGGTGGCGCGCCGATCCCGCGCGCCTCCCTGTGCCCGAAGGAGTTCGATGCGCCGCCTCGTCGCTTCCGCGGTGGCCGTGCTGGCCCTGGCCGGTGGCCTGGTCGCCACCGCCGCCACCGCGTCCGCCGTCGTGCCCAAGACACCGCCGCTGACCACGCCGTGGACCAACCAGGTGTCCACGACCAACCCGCTGCCGGAGTACCCGCGCCCGCAGATGACCCGCCCGGACTGGCAGTCGCTGAACGGCGAGTGGCAGTTCCTCAACCCGGCGACCGACGGGGCGGGCGGCGTGAACCGGAACGCGGCGCCGCCGCTGGGGCAGACGCTGCCCGAGCGCGTGCTGGTGCCGTACCCGATCGAGTCGGCGCTGTCCGGGATCATGCGCAACGACAACCGCGACCTGATGTTCTACCGGCGCACGTTCACCGTGCCGCCCGCGTGGAACGGCAGGCGCGTGCAGTTGCACTTCGGCGCGGTCGACTACGAGGCGACCGTGTGGGTCAACGGCACGCAGGTCACCACCCACAAGGGCGGCTACGACCGGTTCGAGGTCGACGTGACGCCGCAGCTCAACGGCGGCACGAACGAGATCGTCGTGCGCGTCTACGACCCGACCGACGGGCGCGGTGAGAAGCAGCCGGTCGGCAAGCAGGTCAACAACCCCAGCGGCATCTTCTACACGCCGTCGTCGGGCATCTGGCAGACGGTGTGGTTGGAGCCCACGGCGGCGACGTCGGTGTTCTCCGTCGACGTCTACCCGAACCTGGCCAACAACACCGCCAGGGTCCGGGTCTTCACCCGCGGCGACACGGCCGGGCACTCCGTGCTGGCCGAGGCGATGGCCGGGTCGACCGTGGTGGGCAGCAGCACCGGCGGGTTCACCGAGTTCTCCGTGCCGGTGCCCAACGCCCGCCGCTGGTCGCCGGACGACCCGTACCTCTACAACCTGCGCGTCTCGCTGCGCAACGCGTCCGGCGCGACCGTCGACCAGGTGGTGAACTACTTCGGCATGCGCGAGGTCGGCACGAAGCTGGTCGACGGCGTGCTCCGGCCGACGCTCAACGGCGAGTTCGTGTTCCAGGTCGGCACGCTGGACCAGGGCTTCTGGCCGGACGGCCTGTACACCGCGCCGACCGACGCGGCGCTGGCGTCGGACCTCCAGAAGCACAAGGACCTCGGCTTCAACATGGTGCGCAAGCACATCAAGGTCGAACCGGCCCGCTGGTACTACCACGCCGACCGCCTCGGGCTGCTGGTGTGGCAGGACGTCCCGTCCACCCCGACGTCCGACGCCAACCGCACCGCCGCGCAGATCGCGCAGTTCGAGACCGAGGCCCGCGAGATCATCGACGAGCACCGGTTCTCGCCCGCCGTCATCACCTACGTGCCGTTCAACGAGGGCTGGGGCGAGTGGAACCTCGCCGACACCCGGCGGGTCACCACGGACCTGAAGAACTACGACCCGACGCGGCTGGTGAACGCCCACAGCGGCTACAACTGCTGCGCCTCCAAGGGAGATCCCGGCACGGGCGACATCATCGACTGGCACGTCTACACCGGGCCCGACGCGCCGCGCCCGTCGGCGACCCGCGTGTCCGCGCTCGGCGAGTTCGGTGGGATCGGGCTGCGCAACCCCGGTCACGAGTACAGCCCGAACGGCCAGTTCTTCGCCTACGAGCAGGTGTCCAGCGCGGCGCAGCTCAACGACCGCTACACCGGCATGGTCCGCGACGTGAAGCAGCTCATGACCACCAAGGGCGTCTCCGCCTACGTCTACACGGAGATCACCGACGTGGAGGGCGAGTACAACGGCCTGCTCACCTACGACCGCCAGGTGCAGAAGGTCGACACCAACCAGGTGCGGGCCGCGCACGCCGACCTGATCGGCGCCTCGCGCAACCTCAACTCCCCGGTGGACCTCACGCTCGGGCACGTCCGGTCGTTCCGGGTGACCACGCCGGGCTTCACCGACCGGTACCTGCGGCACGCCAACTCGGTGGCGCGCACTGACGTCATCAGCGCCGCCAGCGCTGACGGGGACCGCCAGGACGCGTCGTTCCGGACGGTGGCGGGTCTGGCCGACGCGCGCTGCTACTCGTTCGAGTCGGTGAACTTCCCCGGCCGCTACCTGCGGCACGCCGACAGCCGGGTGCGGGTCGAGGCAGGCACGGGCGGTTCGTTCGCCTCGGACGCCACGTGGTGCGCCCGGCCCGGCCTCGCGGCGGGCGGCACGTCGCTGGAGTCGCTGAACTTCCCCGGCTCCTACCTGCGGCACTTCGCCGACAACGCCTACCTGGCGCGCAGCGGCGGGCCCAACGCCTGGGACACCGCGACCGGCTTCGCCGCCGACGCGACGTGGGGGACGACCGACCCGGCCCTGTGGCGCAGTTCCGTGCGGCTGGCCACGAACGTGCGCCAGTCCCTGCGGGTCACCACGTGGGGCTACACCGACCGCTACCTGCGGCACGCCGACAGCCTCGCCTACACGGAGGTCGTGAGCGGCGGCAGCTCCGCGACCCTCAAGGCCGACGCCACCTACACGGTCCGGCGCGGTCTCGCAGACTCCTCGTGCTACTCGTTCGAGTCGGTGAACTTCCCCAACCAGTTCCTCCGGCACGCCTCGGGCCGGGTGCGCAACTCCCCGAACGACGGCTCGGCGCTGTTCCGCGACGACGCCACGTTCTGCGCCCGGCCGGGGCTGAGCGGCACGGGCGTGACCTTCGAGTCGATCAACCAGCCCGGTTCGTTCCTGCGGCACTTCGACTCGCAGGTGCACATCTCCTCCGGTGCCGCCGACTCGGGCGCGGGCAGGCCGCAGACGCTGACCGCCGACAGCAGCTGGACCGTCGCGGCGCCCTGGGCGCCGTAGCACGCGGGCCGTGGTGGTCGGCGTCCCCGACCACCACGGCCCCCTCCTCGCAGTCTCACTCGAACGACGGGAGTTCGACATGTGGCGACGACGCGCTCTGGTCCTGACAACCCTGCTCCTCGCGGCGTTCGGCCTCGGGGGCGTCGCCACGGCGGCGGAGAGCAACGGCGGCACGCGGATCATGCCGCTGGGCGCCTCGATCACCGACGGGTTCACCGTCCCCGGCGGCTACCGGATCTCCCTGTGGCGCACGCTGGCGAACGCAGGCCACCTCGTCGACTTCGTCGGCTCGCAGCGGTCCAGCGGTCCGGCCGACCTGCCCGACCACGACCACGAGGGCCACTCCGGCTGGCGCATCGACGAGGTCGACGCCAACGCGGACGCGTGGGTGCGCGCCGCCGCGCCGCGAACCGTGCTGATCCACCTCGGCACCAACGACGTCGTGCAGGACCACGACGTGCCCGGCGCCCCGGCCCGCATGGGCGCGCTGGTCGACCACATCCGGGCCGCGGCTCCCGGCGCCGACGTGTTCGTCTCCTCGCTCATCCCGCTCGGCGACCCCGTGCTCGAAGCCAGGGCGGCCTCGTTCAACGCCGCCCTGCCCGACGTGGTCCGCGCCAGGGGCGCGCGCGTGCACTTCGTGGACATGCACTCCGCCCTCACCACCGCCGACCTGGCCGACGGCATCCACCCCACCCGCGCGGGCTACGACAAGATGGCCGCCCGCTGGGCCGCCGCCCTCGCCGCCGTCCCCGGCTCGGCCGGCGACGACGGGGCGCCCGTCACCCTGCCCGCGGGCCACCGCTCGCTGCGCGTCACCACGCCCGGCTTCACCGACCGGTACGTCCGCCACCAGAACGCGCTGGGCCGCACCGACCACGTGGACGCGGGCAGTCCCGCGCTGCTCAAGGCGGACGCCACCTGGCGGGTCGTGCCGGGTCTCGCGGGCGGCTGCCACAGCCTGGAGTCCCGCAACTTCCCGGGCCACTACCTGCGCCACCAGAACTCCCGCGTGCGGATCAGCGCCGACGACGGCACGGCCCTGATGCGCGCCGACGCCACGTGGTGCGGCCGTTCCGCGCCGACCGGCGTGCGGCTGAGCGCGTGGAACCTGCCCGGCTCCTACCTCAGGCACGTCAACAGCGAACTCTGGCTGGCGACCCCCGGCGGCTCCAGCGCGTGGGACACCGCGGCCAACCTGGTGCCCGACCTCGGCTGGTCGCTCGACGCGCCCTGGACGCCCTGACCCTCCCGACGACGACGTACCCCACCCGTGCGGAGCGACCGCGGTCGCTCCGCACGGCTCGTCGCGGCACCCCGAGCGCCGCGCCCGCCGTCGTCAAGTCCGGTCGCGACCACGCTCAGCCGGCTCGCCCGAACAATGCGGGATGGCGAAGCGCTCTCATTCCACAATGCGCGCGGTCGCGCAGAGCAATCATTCTTCGTCACTGACAGTGCGTTTGATGGCGCTTGGACGCGCGAGCCCGCTTTTGCTGGTCAAGATGCCCCCGACCAGCGGGATCTGTCTTCCTTATGGCATTACATCACGTGGTGGTCGCCGCCGCCGGTTCACTGGGTTGGAGCATTCACCTCTCGTTCCCCAGCGTGCTAGGTTCCTCGATAGTTCACCCCTCAAAGTAAATTTTTTCGAAGTGAATTCTGTCTTGGTCTTCCGGCGAAACTGTCTCTCCTGCGCATTTGGTGGCGGCCTGGGGAGATGAACAAGGCGGTCGGTGTGGTGTTTTTTGGCGGATTCGGCCCAGCGGTCGTGGCATTCGGCCTAGAAACCTGTGCCGTCGAACGGTGCTTACGATTATCCATATGCTCGTCCAATGTTGTCATTGGCATTCTCAATGACTGGATAATCGATTCGTAGAACCGAAGTGCTCGACGAGAGCGCTGTCGTGCGGTCCGCACGACCTCGACGGCACCGAGCCCGGCACGCGCACGTACCGACCTCGTGGTTACCGCAGCAACCACGAGGTCGCCAAGGACTCCGGAGCGAACGATGGAATACCGCATTCTCGGCCCCCTGGAGGCACGGCACGAGGGAGCCGTCCTGGAGGTCAGCGGCACGCGCCAGATGACCGTCCTCGGCCTGCTCCTGGTGGAGGCCAACCGGATCGTGCCCGTGGACCGCCTCGTGGACGGGGTGTGGAACGAGGCGCCCCCGGTCACCAGCCGCAGCCAGATCCACATCTGCATCTCCTCGCTCCGGCGGCAGCTCTCCGGCGGCCGGGACCTCGTCGACACCTGCGCCCCCGGCTACCGCCTGCGCGTGGCGGAGGGCGAACTGGACCTGCACACCTTCGAGGCGCACGTGGCCGCCGCCCACGCGGCCGTCGCGGACGGCGCCCCGCAGCGCGCGGCGACCGAGTTGCGGTCGGCCCTGTCCCTGTGGCACGGCCCCGCGCTCGCGGGCGTCGGCAGCAGGCTCCTGCGGGGCGTGGCCACCGCGCTGGACGACCGGCGGCTGGCCGTGCACGAGGAGTGCCTGGAACTGGAACTCGCGCACGGCCTCGGGGCCCCGCACGAACTCGTCGGCGAGCTGACCGCCCTGGTCGCCGCCCGCCCGCGGCGCGAGCGCCTGCTCGTCCTGCTGATGACCGCCCTGTACCGGGCGGGCAGGCAGGCCGAGGCGCTGGAGGAGTACCGCAGGGCCCGCGCGCGGTTCGTCGGCGAACTGGGCATCGAGCCCGGCGAGGAGCTGCGCGGCCTGTACCAGCGCATCCTCGTGCACGACCCCGCCCTGTCCCGGCCCGCCGAGCCGAGGCCGATCCCGGTCAGGAGCAGGGGACCGCGCCACCTCCCGGCCGACATCGTCGACTTCACCGGCCGCAGGCGCAGCCTCGAACGCCTCCTCGGGGTGTCCGAGCCGAGGGACGGGACCGCCGTCCCCACGGTCGTGGTCACGGGCCGGGGCGGCGTCGGCAAGACCACCCTGGCGGTGCACGCCGCCCACCGGCTCGCCCCGGACTTCCCCGACGGGCAGCTCTTCGCCAGGCTGTCGCACGACGGCGTGCCGGAGGACCCCCACGACATCCTCGGCCGGTTCCTGCGCGCGTACGGCTTCGCCGACCAGGACATCCCCGACGGCGCCGAGGAGCGGGCGGGGACCTTCCGCGACCACATGGCCGACCGGCGCGCCCTGGTCGTCCTCGACGACGCGGTCTCGGAGAGCCAGGTGTTCCCCCTGCTGCCGGGCACGTCGCTGTGCCGGGTGGTCGTCACGTCCCGCCAGCCGCTCGCCGGGCTCCCCGCCGCCGTGCGCGTCCGGCTGACCCCGTTCACCGAGAGCAGCGCGCTGGAACTCGCGGGCCGCATCGCGGGGCGCGCCAGGATCGACGCCGACCGCGGCGCCGCGACCGCGCTGAACGAGGCGTGCGGGTACCTGCCGCTCGCCCTGCGCCTGGCCGCCGCCCGCCTGGCCTCGCACCCGCACTGGACGGTCGCGGACATGATCAGCAGGCTCGACAGCGGGTCGAGCTGGCTGGACGACCTGGAGGACCAGACCGGCGTGCACCCCGCGTACGCGGGCCTGTCCTCGGAGGCCCGCCGCCTCTTCCGGCTGCTCCCGCTCGTCGAGGCGGCGGACTTCGCGTCGTGGGTGGGCGCGCCGCTGCTGGACGTCAGCGTGGCGCGGTCGGAGGCGCTGCTCGACGAACTCGCCGACGCCGACCTCGTGGTCGTCCGCCCCCACACCGACGGCACGCGCTACTGGGTCCCCGGCTGGATCCGCGGCTTCGCCCGCCGACGCCAGGCCGAGGAGGGCGAGGAGTCGGTGAGGAAGGCGTTCGAACGGCTGCTGGGCGCGCTGCTGCACCTGTCGGAGAAGGCCCACCGGCACCAGGGCGGCCACCACCTGCAACTGGCGGGCAACGGGGCGAGCCGGTGGGAGCTGCCCGGCTCGCTGTCGGAACGGCTCGTCGCGGACTCGGCGGGCTGGTACACCCGCGAGCGGTCCTGGGTGCTGACCGCGGTGCGGCAGGCGACCACCGCCGGTTTCGCCGAGCACGCCTGGGGGTTGGCCATGTGCACGGTCACGTTCGCCGAGGTCTGACCGCCCGGTTCAGATCCGGTCCGCCGCCGCGGCCTGCGCGCCCAGGACGGAGTGCAGCAGCACGTTCGCGCCGTGCACGAGGTCGAGCGGGTCGGTGTCCTCGCCCGGCGCGTGGCTGATGCCCCTCTTGCTGGGCACGAAGATCATGCCGATGGGGGCCACGAGCGCGACGATCTGCGCGTCGTGCCCGGCCCCGCTCGGCATGGTCAGGTGCGCCAGGCCCAGGGTGTCGGCCGCGCCCCTGACCGCGTCCCGGAGCGGGGGAGCGGTCGACACCGGGCGCGACCGCATGGACGCCCGCACGTCGACGGTGCACCCGGAGGCCGCCGCCACCCGCGCGCACTCCTCCCGCACGTCGGCCTCGCCCCGGACCAGCCTGCCGGGATCGGTGTCGCGGACCTCCACGGTCAGCCGCACGGTGCCCGTGATCGTGTTGGTGACGTTGGGGTGGGCCTCCAGGTAGCCCGTGGTGGCCGTCGCGCACACGGCCCGCTCGGTGGCGGCGCGCTGCACGGCGAGCACGATCTCGGCGGCGGCGACCATCGCGTCCCGGCGGTCGGCCATGGGCGTGGTGCCCGCGTGCTGGGCCTCGCCCACCACCTCGACGTCGAGGATCGTGCGCCCGACGATCCCGTCCACGACGCCGATCGGCACGCCGAGGCGTTCGAGCGAGGGCCCCTGCTCGATGTGCAGCTCCAGGTAGGCGGCGATGTCGCCGGGCGGCCACGCCGCGTCCTGGAGCCGCTCGGGCGAGCCGCCCGCCCTGGTGAGGTACGCGCTGACCGGCCGCCCGGCCCTGTCCTCGGCGGCGAGGCCGTCCTCCAGCGAGCCGCACAGCGCGCGCGACCCCCAGAACGGGGTCTGGATCAGCGCGCCCTCCTCGTTGGCGAAGGCGACGGCGACCATCTCGACGGGGAGGTCGACGTCGTGCTCGTGCAGGACCTGGAGCACCTCCAGCGCGGCGATCACGCCGTAGGCGCCGTCCAGCCGCCCGCCCTGCACCACGGTGTCCACGTGCGAGCCGACCAGCAGCACGGGCGCCGCCCCGCGCCGGGTGTGCGGGCGGTGGAGCAGCAGGTTGCCCGCCGGGTCGGTCTCGGTCTCCAGGCCCGCCTCGGCGCACAGGTCCCGCAGGTAGGCCATGGCCGCGTTCTCCTGGGCGCTGAGCCCGAGCCTGGTCACGCCGCCCGCGGGGTCGGCGCCGATCTTCCCCAGCTCCTCCAGCCGGCCGAGCAGCCTCTCGCCGTCGACCCTGAGCCCGGCGTGGCCCTCCAGGACACCGTCGACCGGTCCGCGTGCCTGGAGATTCTGCTTGGGCATAGCTCTTCCTCCCGTTCGCCGGGCGAATCGCCGGCGGGACAGCGCAGACGTGTCTCCGGTCTGCCCGGACGGCAACAGTGTGGTCGGTCTCGCTACTGGTGGGCTTTCGTCGCGCGATGCACCACCTATTCGACGCTCCGACCGTCGTGAATAGTCGCCCCCGCGGCCGGTTCGGGTGGTCGTCCTCGGGGTGCCGGCACGGCCTGTGATCAGGAGAGATGGTGTTCGGATCGCTCCATCGCGGGTCTATCGCCCGCACCGCGAATCTTTCCCTTCGGAGCTATTGCTATTTCCTTGCTATCGCGGCTCCATCGTTCGACCTTTGATGGCGGGTGGTCTGTTGACCCGCTCGATTGCGGCTCCCTAGTGTTCCGTCTCGACCCCTTTGGCGAAAACGGCCGTAAATACTGATCGGCAGGAAAGGGAATACTCATGGGAAGCCTCCACAAGGACAGGCAGACACCTGCCCCTGCGGTACTGCGCGCCCGTGCCGACCAGCGGGGTCCGCTCTCGTACGGCCAGCAGCGGCTCTGGTTCCTCGACCGCTGGCTGGCGGGCAGCCCCGTGTACAACATGCCCGTCACGCTCCGGTTCACCGGCGCGGTGGACGTCGACCGGCTCACCGCGGCCGTCAGCTCCGTGGCCGCCCGCCACGACGTGCTGTTCACCGTGTTCGAGGACGGTCCCGACGGCCCCCGCCAGCGGGTGTCGGACCGGCGCGAGCTGGCCTGCCCGACCACCGACCTGACCGGGCTGGGCGCACAGGCCCCGGCGCGGGCACGGGAACTGGTCGAGCAGGACGCGCGGCGGCCGTTCGACCTCGCCGAGGGGCCGGTGCTCCGCGCCCAGGTGCTGCGCCTGGCCGAGGACGCGCACTGGCTGCACCTGACGTTCCACCACATCGCCTGCGACGGCTGGTCGCTGGAGGTCTTCCAGCGCCAGCTCGTGGAGGCCTACCGGACCGGGGCCGCGCCGACCGAGCCGCCCGCCGTCCAGTACGCCGACTACGCGCTCTGGCAGCGCGAGGTGATGGAGGGCCCGGCCACGGCCCGGTCGCTGGAGGCGTGGAGCCGCGCCCTGGACGGCGCGCCCGCCGTCCTCGACCTCGGCGCCGACCGCCCCCGACCCGCCGAGCTCAGCTACCGCGGCGGCACCGAGCACGTGACCCTGACCGACGTCCCCCTCGCCGCGCTGGAGAAGTTCGCCGCCGACGAGGGCGTGACCCCGTTCGTCACGCTGGTCGCCGCCTTCCAGGCTCTCGTCGCCCGGCACTCCGGCAGCGACGACGTCGTGATCGGCTCCCCGACGGCGGGCCGCGGTCCGGCCGCCCTGGAGGAGCTGGTCGGCTTCTTCGCGGACTCGCTGGTCGTCCGCACCAGCCTGGCGGACGACCCGACGTTCCGCGAACTCGTCTCCCGCACCCGCGCCGACGTCCTGGACGCCCTGTCGCGCAGCCGGACGCCGTTCGACGTGGTGGTGAACCACCTGCACCCCGAGCGCGACCTCAGCTACAGCCCCGTCGTGCAGGTCGTCTTCGCCCTGCACGAGGAGGACGACGCCGCGGTCCTCGACGACGGTGTCGTCCTCGAACGCGGCAGCGTCCCCACCGGCACCGCGAAGTACGACCTCACCTGGTCGGTCTTCCGCGGCGCCGAAGGGCTGCGGCTGGAGGTCGAGTACTCCACCGACCTGTTCGACGTCGAGACCGTGCGGGCCCTCGTCGGCCACTGGGAGACCCTGCTGCGCCGGGTCGTCGCCGAGCCCGACCGCCCGCTCAGCGAGGTCGACCTGCTCTCCGCCGAGGAGGCGGAGCTGGTGGCGTCGTGGTCCGGTGTGGAGGAGCGGTTCCCGGCCGCGACCGTGCACGGGCTCGTGGCGCACCGCGCCGCCGAGCGACCGGACGCCGTCGCCGTGTCCGGTGCGGGCACGACGTGGACCTACGCGGAGCTGGAGCGGCGCTCCTCGGCGCTGGCGCGGCGGCTGCGCGGACTGGGCGTGGGGCCGGAGGTCTGCGTCGGGGTGTGCCTGGAGCGCTCGCCGGACATGGTGGTGGCGTGCCTCGCGGTGCTGAAGGCGGGCGGCGTGTACGTGCCGCTCGACACGGCGTTCCCCGCCGACCGCATGTCGTTCATGCTCGACGAGGTCGGCGCGAAGACCGTCCTCGTCCACCCGCCGACCGCCGCCGCCGTGCCCGAGGGGCCGTGGCAGGCCGTCGACGTCGAGGAGGCGGTGGCCGACGACGGTGCCGCGCTGCCCGAGGTGGCACCCGACAACGCCTGCTACGTGATCTTCACGTCGGGGTCGACCGGCCGTCCGAAGGGGACGACGGTGACGCACCGGAACGTGGTGCGGCTCATCGACGGCGTGCGCGAGAACCTGCCCCTGGGGCAGGACGACGTGTGGACCCTGTTCCACAGCTTCGCCTTCGACTTCTCCGTCTGGGAGATGTGGGGCGCGCTGACCACCGGCGGCCGTCTCGTGGTCGTGCCGTACGCGGTCAGCCGGGACGTGGAGGCGTTCCACGCG
>NZ_DASUSQ010000087.1:0-55153 GCF_036375055.1 Umezawaea sp. | reverse complement strand
ACCCGGTCCCATTCCGAACCCGGTAGTTAAGCCCTCCTGCGCCGATGGTACTGCACTGGTGACGGTGTGGGAGAGTAGGTCGCTGCGGGACAATTTTTCCCTCAGGGGGAGTTCCTTTATGGGACTCCCCCTGAGGGCTTTGTGCGTTACGGTCCGATGTCATGCCCGACTTCGTGGTGCACGACGAGCTGGCCGACTTCTGGGCCGCGACGGAGGCGTTCTACACGGCCGACCCGGTGCGGCACACGGTGGCGCTCACCGCCATCGCCCACAGGCTGGCCCGCTCGACCTCCGAGGCGCCCCCGGACACGTTGATCACCGCCCACCGCGGTTCCGACCTCGTCTGTGCCGCGTTCCGGATGCCGCCCCACCCGCTGGTCGTGAGCGCCGCACCCCTCGACCTGGTCGACGACCTCGTACGGCTCCTGCTGGAACTCGACCGTGAACCCACCGGCGTCACCGGCGACCGCCGGACGGCTGAGGCGTTCGCCGCGGCCTGGAGCGCCCGGACGGGGTGCGGCGTCACCGAGGCGATGGCGTTGCGCCTGTTCCGCCTGGACACCCTGGTCGTCCCGGACGTGCCGGGGCGGATGCGCCTCGCCACCGCGGACGACGCGGACCTCCTGGGTCGCTGGCGTCGCTCGTTCATCCAGGAGGCCATGTCCCACCTGCCCGCCGACGCCGACCACGCCGCCGAGATCCGCGCCCAGATCGACCACGGCGACGCCCACGTGCTCTGGGAGGTCGACGACGTGCCGGTCTCCTGGGCCGCCACCAGCGCACCGGTGCACGCGATGTCCCGCATCGCCCCCGTCTACACCCCGCCCGAGCACCGCGGTCACGGGTACGCCGCCGCCGTCACCGCCGCCGTCTGCGCCTGGGCCAGGAAGGCGGGCTCCACCGAGGTCCTGCTCTACACCGACCTGGCCAACCCCACGTCGAACGCCCTCTACCAGCGCGTGGGCTTCCGGCCCGTCCTGGACGCCACCGAACTCGCCTTCACCACCGAACCCTGAGCCGGTCCCGGTCGAACACCGTCACGGGTGGGGGACGCCGTTCACCGTCTCCCGCCCGACCGCCCGGTTCCGCACCGGCGACGAGAACACCAGCGACGTGGTCGTGTCGCCGTACCTCTGGGCCTGCTCGACGAACGCCTCCAGGTCGCCGGTCGACCGGCACACGACCCGCAGCACCCAGCAGTCGTCGCCGGTCACGTGGTCGGCGTCCAGCACCTGCGGCAGCACCACGATCCGCTCCCGGAACCGCGGCGTGTCCAACGACCGCACGCGCACCCGCACCACGGCCTCGACGGGCAGCCCCAGCCGTCGCACGTCCACGACCGCGCGGTACCCGACGATCACGCCGAGCTGCTCCAGCCGCCGCACCCGCTCGGTCGTGGCGGGCGCGGACAGCGACACCCGCCTGCCCAGTTCGGTGAACGTCAGCCGCCCGTCCTCCTGGAGCAGCCCGATGAGCTTCCAGTCGACCTCGTCGAGTTCCACGGGGGAATCGTAGGCAGAACCCGCTCGACGGCTGGACTTCCGCATGGGACCGGGACGCCCGACCGAGCAGGATCGTGGACGTGACGAACACGCTGCGCTTCCCGCCCGCCGACCCCGCCACCGCCGCCGCGTTCTTCGCGGCCGAACTCGCCTTCGACGCCGATCCCGAAGACGTGGTCCGCGACCTGCGGGCGGGCACGGCCGCCGGCTTCCAACTCGTCGAGACCCGTGGTGCGCAAGCGTTCGCGGACGCGCGCATCCCCACGGCGATCAACCTCCCCTACCGCGAGGTGGACGAGACGACCACGAAGGACCTGGACCGGAGCCTCGTCTACGTCTGCTACTGCGAGAGCTTCCAGTGCAACGCCGCCACCAAGGGCGCGTTGGCGCTGGCGGGGCTGGGCTTCCGGGTCAAGCGGCTCTCCGGCGGCATCACGGCGTGGCGGGCGGCGGGCTACCCCGTCGAGGGCGCCCTGAGCGGGGCCACCTGCGCCTGCTGAAGGGGTCCGACCTACGCTCGAACGCGTGACCGCACCTCGTTTGCTCGTGCTCCAACCCGACGCGTCCGACCCGCTGGGCACGCTCGAAGAATGGCTGACCGGAGCGGGCGCCGAACTGGACGTCGTCCGGCTCTACGAGCAGCCAGCCCCGGAGTCCCTCGACGGCTACCAGGGCCTGGTCTGCCTGGGCGGCCCGATGGGCGCGCTGGACGACGCCCGGTACCCGTGGCTGGCCGACGCCCGCAAGCTGCTGTCCCAGTCGGTGGCCAGGAAGGTGCCCGCCCTCGCGATCTGCCTCGGCGCGCAGCTGCTGGCAGCGGCGACCGGCGGGCAGGTGCGCCGCGGTCCGAAGGGGCCGGAGGTGGGCGTGATGCTGGTCGCGAAGCGGGACGTCTCCAGCCGCGACCCGCTGTTCGCGGACCTGCCGTGGACGCCGGACGTCATCCAGTTCCACGAGGACGAGGTGCACGTGCTGCCGCCGAGCGCCGAGCACCTCGCGGCGTCGCCCAAGTACGACAACCAGGCGTTTCGCGTCGGTCAGAGCGCGTACGGGTTGCAGTTCCACATCGAGACGACCCCCGAGATCGTCCTGGAGTGGGCGCTGCACGCACCCGACAGCGCGGCGCTCGCGAGGCCCGGCACGTTCGACGCCGAGCGCCTCGCCGAGGCCCACGCCGACGTCGCCGAGGTGTGGCAGCCGTTCACGGAGCGCTTCGTGCGCTTGACCAGCGGCGAGCTGGAGCCCGGCGGGCACACGGGCATCGAGCTGCCACTGGTGTGATGAACCTTTCTCCCTGCGTTCGCAGGGCCTGCGTTTACCGGAACGACAGGTAGCGTTCACCCACGACTGTGTCGGTTCAGCCGGGGGAATCAGAGTGGATGCCTCACTTCTAGTCATCATCGTGGTCATCACGGCGTTGGCCTTCGACTTCACCAACGGTTTTCACGACACCGCGAACGCGATGGCCACGTCCATCGCGACCGGTGCCCTCCGTCCCAGAACCGCCGTCGCGCTGTCGGCGGTGCTGAACCTGGTCGGCGCGTTCCTGTCGGTCGAGGTGGCGAAGACCATCTCGGGCGGCATCGTCGACGACACCAAGATCACCCCGGCGATCGTGTTCGGCGGCCTCATCGGCGCCATCGTGTGGAACCTGGTGACCTGGTACGCCGGTCTGCCGTCGAGTTCGTCGCACGCGCTGTTCGGCGGCCTCATCGGTGCGACCTGGGTGTCGTCGGGCGCGGACGCCGTGCACTTCGCGAAGGTCGTGGACAAGGTGCTGGTGCCCGCCATCGCGGCACCGCTGGTCGCGGGGATCGTGGCGCTGCTGGCGACGTTCCTGACCTACCGGCTGACCCGGAAGACCCGTCCGTCGGTGGCGGACAAGGGCTTCAAGGTCGGCCAGGTGGCGTCCGCGGCGCTGATGTCCGTCGCGCACGGCACGAACGACGCCCAGAAGACGATGGGCATCATCACGCTGACGCTGATCACCGCCGGGACGCTCGACCCCGGTGCCGGTCCGCCCACGTGGGTGATCCTGAGCGCGGGCATCGCCATCGCCCTGGGCACCTACCTCGGCGGCTGGCGGATCACCCAGACCCTGGGCAAGGGCCTGACCACCATCGAGGCGCCGCAGGGCTTCGCGGCGCAGACCAGCGCGGCGACCGTGATCATGGCGTCGTCGCACCTCGGCTTCGCGCTGTCCACGACGCACGTGGCGTCCGGCGGCATCATGGGTTCCGGTCTCGGCCGCCAGCGCGACGGCGTGCGGTGGGGCGTCGCCGGCCGGATGGCGATGGCGTGGCTGTTCACGCTGCCCGCCGCGGGCATCGTCGGCGCGCTCGCGGGCCTGCTCGCGGGACAGGGCACGTTCGGCGTGGTGCTGGTGGCGGTGCTCGGCCTCGCCGTCGCGGTCGGTGTCTGGCTGCTGTCCCGGCGCGAGCCGGTGCGGCCGGAGCACGTCGTGGACGAGATCGCGGCCCAGGCCGAGACGCACAAGCTGGACGTGGCGGCATGAAGGTCGACTGGATGGCGCTGGCCACGGTCTTCGCGGTCAGCATCGGGGTCGTGCTCGGGCTCGTCGTGCTGTTCTCGGTCGGCCTGCGCGGGGTGTCCGCGCGGGAGGCCGCCCGCGAACGCGGCGAGAACGGCGTGAACGGCACGATCACCGCGGGTGTCAGCTTCGCGGCCTGCACGGCCGTGGTGCTGTTCGGGCTCTACCTGATCGTGGCGGGCTGACCGCTCGTCCCCCGGTGACCCGGACTACGGTGGGAAGTGATGAGCGATCCGTCCCGCACGTCCGCTTCACCCGCCAGGTTCGGGCTGACCGGGCCGCGCAGTGAAGAACACCTCCGGGCGACGGGCTGGTGGTCGGACGGCCGTCCGGCCGACGGCGCGGAGCCGGTGCTGCTGGCGCTGTCCCGCAGCCCCGACCCCGACCTCGCGCTGCGCGGCGTCGACCGCGTCCGCGAAGCGCTCGGTGACGGCTGGGCGGAGCTGACCGGGGCGCTCCGGACCGACCAGGTGCTCCGGGCCCGGTTCCTCGCGCTGCTCGGCTCGTCCACCGCGCTGTCGGACTTCCTCGTCGCCGACGCCGGGCGGTGGCGGCTGCTCGCGGGCACCGAGTCCGTCGACGTCGAGCGGTTCACGCCGACGCTGGTCGACGCCGTCGCGGAGCTGCGCGACCAGGAGGCGATCCGCGTGCTCCGGCAGGAGTACCGGTCGCTGCTGTGCCTGGTGGCGGCCGACGACCTGGCGCACGTGGTCGACCCGGACCTGCCGTTCGTCGGCTACGACGACGTGGCCAGCCAGATCTCCGACCTCGCGGTGGCGGCGCTGCGGGCCGCGCTGGCCGTGGCGTTCGCCCAGACCCACCGCTCGGCCGAGTGCACGCTGTCGGTGATCGCGATGGGCAAGTGCGGCGCCCGCGAGCTGAACTACGTGAGCGACGTCGACGTGGTGTTCGTCGGCGAGGGCGACCTCGGCGCGGCGACCCGCGTGGCCAGCACGATGATGCAGATCGCGGGCCAGGCGTGCTTCGAGGTCGACGCCGCGCTGCGTCCCGAGGGCAAGGCGGGCGCGCTGGTCCGCACGCTCGACGGGCACACCTCGTACTACAAGCGGTGGGCGCGGACGTGGGAGTTCCAGGCGCTGCTCAAGGCCCGCCCGGTCGCCGGTGACGAGGAGCTGGGGCGGCAGTACCTGGAGGTCGTGCGGCCGATGGTGTGGACGGCGGCGGACCGCGACAACTTCGTGCCGGAAGTGCAGGCGATGCGCCGCCGCGTCGAGGAGCACGTGCCGAGCGAACTGGTGCGGCGGGAGCTGAAGCTCGGCCGCGGCGGACTGCGGGACGTGGAGTTCGCGGTGCAGCTGCTGCAACTCGTGCACGGGCGCGGTGACGAGTCGTTGCGCACCACGGCGACCACGCAGGCGCTGGCGGTGCTCGGCAAGGGCGGGTACATCGGCCGTGAGGACGCGGTGGACTTCGGCCGCTCCTACCGGTTCCTGCGGACGTTGGAGCACCGGCTCCAGCTCCAGCGGATGCTGCGGACGCACCTGTTCCCTGCGGACGACGACGTGGCCGGGCTGCGCTGGCTCGCCCGTGCCACGGGCCTGTCGGCGGAGGGGCGGCTGTCGGAGAGCCAGGTGCTGCTCGCGGAGTTCCGCAGGCACGGCAACCAGGTGCGGAGGCTGCACGAGAAGCTGTTCTACCGGCCGCTGCTGGAGGCCGTCGCGAACGTGCCGACCGAGGCGATGCGGCTGACGACGAAGGAGGCCGTCGCCCGGCTGGCCGCGCTCGGGTACGCCGCGCCTGACGGGGCGCTGCGGCACATCCAGGCGCTGACGGCGGGGATGTCGCGCCGGTCGCGCATCCAGGGTGCGCTGCTGCCGCTGCTGCTGGACCTGTTCGCCACCACGCCCGATCCGGACGGCGGGCTGCTGGCGTACCGCAAGGTGTCCGAGGCGCTGGCCGAAACCCCCTGGTACCTCAGGCTGCTGCGGGACGAGGGCGCGGTCGTGCAGCGGCTCGCGGCGCTGCTGGGCACCTCGAAGCTGGTGCCGGACCTGCTGGTGCGCGCCCCCGAGGTGCTGCCGATGCTGGCGGACACCGAAGCGCTGGTCGGGCGCGACCCGATGACGGTGGGGAACCCGCTGCGCAGCGCGGTCGCCCGGCACAACGCGCTGGAACGGGCGGTCGCCGCGGCGAGGTCGTTGCGGCGGCAGGAGTTGCTGCGCATCGCGAGCGCGGACCTGCTGGGGCTGGCGACGTTGCGGACGGTGTGCGTCTCGCTGTCCGAGGTGTGGGTCGCGGTCGTGCAGGCCGCGCTGGACGCCGCCGTGCGCGCGTCGGGTGACGTGCGGCCCGCGCGGGTCGCGGTGATCGGCATGGGCAGGCTCGGCGGCCGGGAACTGGGCTACGGGTCGGACGCCGACGTGCTGTTCGTGTGCGAGCCGGTGGAGGGCGCGGAGGACGGGGAGGCGTTGAAGTACGCCAGTTCCCTCGCCGAGACGGTGCGGCGGCTGCTCGGCTCGCCGAGCCAGGACCCGGCGCTCCAGGTGGACGCCGACCTGCGGCCCGAGGGCAGGCAGGGGCCGCTGGTGCGGACGTTCGAGTCCTACCGCGCCTACTACCGGCAGTGGGCCGAGGTGTGGGAGGCGCAGGCGCTGCTGCGCGCGCGGCCCATCGCCGGTGACGAGGGCCTCGGGGAGCGGTTCGTGGAGATGATCGACCCGATCCGCTACCCCGAGGGCGGGTTGGACGCGAAGGCCGTGCGCGAGATCCGGCGGATCAAGGCCCGCGTCGACGCGGAACGGCTGCCGCGCGGTGCCGATCCCAGCACGCACACCAAGCTCGGGCGCGGCGGGCTCGCCGACGTCGAGTGGACCGTCCAGCTGCTCCAGCTCCAGCACGCGCACGCCGTGCCGTCGCTGCGCACGCCGTCGACCATCCGCGGCATCCAGGCGGCCACGGAGGCGGGTCTGCTCGACGAGGGGGACGCCGAGGAGCTGAAGCACGCCTGGCTGATGGCGACGCGGGCGCGCAACGCGGTGATGCTGGTGAAGGGCAAGCCCGGTGACCAGCTGCCGACCACCGGCCGGGACCTGACCGCCGTCGCGGCCGTCATGGGCCACGCGCCGGGCACGGATCCGGGGGAGTTCCTCGACGAGTACCGGCGCACGACCAGGAGGGCCCGCGCCGTCGTCGAGCGCGTCTTCTACGAGTCCTAGACACTGGAGTCGATCACTGCCGGAACCGGGGTGAGGGGCTGCTGTGAAAGCGATCGCGTACGACGCGTTCGGCGATGCCGAGGTCATGACGCTGCGAGACCTGCCGGAGCCGCTGGTCGGACCGGACCGGGTGCTGGTCGAGGTCAGAGCCGCGGGCGTGAACCCGGTCGACGCCGCCGTGCGCGCCGGGCACCTCCGGGGTCTGCTGCCGCACCACTTCCCGCTGGTGCCCGGCTGGGACGTGGCGGGTGTGGTCGTGTCGACCGGGTTGGCGGTGACCGGGTTCGCGCCGGGTGACGAGGTGTTCGGCTACCAGCGCCAGGACCACGTGCGGGACGGCACGTACGCGGAGCTGGTCGCGGCCACCGAGCGCGGCCTGGCGCACAAGCCGGCGTCGCTCGGCTTCGCGGAGGCGGGCGGGCTCGCGCTGTGCGGGCTCACCGCTCTCCAGTCGCTGCGGGCCGTCGGCGTCGGGCCGGGTGACGCGGTGCTCGTGCACGCCGCCGCGGGCGGGGTCGGGCACCTCGCGGTGCAGGTCGCCAAGGCGTTGGGCGCCAGCCGCGTGATCGGCACCGCGTCGCCGCGCAACCACGACTTCGTGCGGTCGCTGGGTGCGGAGCCGGTGGCGTACGGCGACGCGCTGGTCGACAACGTGGCCGACCTGGTCGGTGGTGACGGGAAGGTCGACGTGGCGCTGGACTGCGTGGGCGGTGCCGCGCTCGGCGATTCTCCCGCTCTGGTGCGGGATCCGGCGCGGGTGGTGTCCATCGTGGACACCAACGTCGTCGGGCTCGGTGGGCGCTGGGTGTTCGCCGCCCCCGTGGCCGCCGACCTGGAGTGGCTCGCGGGGCAGGTCGACGCGGGTGCGCTGCGCGTCGAGGTGCAGCAGGTGTTCCCGCTCGCCAGGGCCGTGGAGGCGCACCGGCTGCTCGAAGGCGGCCACGTGCGCGGCAAGGTCGTGCTGGAGGTCTGAGAACGCCGGTGGGCCCGTGCTGCTCGCACGGGCCCACCGGTTCGTTCGGTCGATCAGCTCTCGGCGGGGGCCTCGTCCTCGTCCTCGTCGTCGTCGGGGTCGACGGCCGGGGCGTTGGTGTAGATCTCGATGACCCACTCCTCGACCAGCGTGTCGTCGGAGTCGTCGTCGGGCACCAGGCGGTTGTAGACGCGCACACCGAGGTCGAGCGTGTCGGCCGCGAGCACCGCCTCGACGGCCTCGGCCGCGGAGTCGACGATCTGGGTGGAGAGCAACTGCGGGGCGTGGAATTCAGCTACGTCATCAGACACCGCGCGACCCTAACCCCCGCATCGCCGCGGCGCGTGGTCAGCCCCGCGGCGTTCACCGGATGTTCCGCCGGACGGGTGTAGGACCGGTCGGTCTGCGACAGCGGGTTCGGTTTCGCTCACACAGCGTCGAATAGTGTGAACTATATCCCGGATCGCATTGACGGGAACCGTTGTTGGTGTCAAGACTGGCTCGGTTCAACACCGACAAGACATTCACGTCAGTACGGCGCGCGCCCGGACGAAGGACGTCATGGACGACGAGATCCAACACCTCAGGAAGACCAACACGGTCCTCAAGATCAGCTTGGTGATGCTCGGAGTGCTGGTGCTCCTCGGCGTCATCCAGGCGGTCACGGCGGGCACTGTCGGCGTAGGCGCGTTGAGCGTCGACCTGCGGGACACGACAGGCCAGAACCCGCCCGTGACGTCGAGCGAGTCACCGAGCGGCCAGGGTGGCCTCAACGGCGCGCTCGGCACCACCACCGCGGAGTCCTCGGAGACGCCCGCGTCGCCCAGCGCGGAGACGAAGGTGGTCGAAGGCTCGTTCAAGCAGTCCCGCGGACTGCTGACGGTCGAGGTCACGAGGGTCGAGAACCAGGGCGGACGGGTCAAGCTGCACATCACGGCGGTCAACGCCAGCACCGCGAAGATGGAGCTGCCCCTCGGTCCGTTCAAGGCCGTCGACGACACGAAGCGCGAGTACGGCGCGTCGCTGTCGACGAGCAAGTGGCCCGTGACCGTGGCCAAGGGGGCTGGCATCACCGGCACCGTCGAGCTCGACCAGAGCGTCGCCAAGGCCGCCACGAAGATAGACATCGCCTTCAACGGCATCACCGGTTCCCTCGCCCCGACGGGTGGGGCGGTTGCCGTCGCGGGCATCGAGATCCCCCGCTAGGCCGGTCCCGCGAAAGCCCCCGAACCCCGTGTTCGGGGGCTTTCGGCATTTCATGGCTAATTGGTGGTGAAAACGGAAAATTCTCGACGATCGCGACCTGGAATATATGTGATCGAGATCACTAATTAGTCGTGAACAATGGCTCGTCGACATTCGTACCCGGACCACCCGGATGAGCGTTCCACGACCCTCGCGGTGCTCGCGGTGGTGGTGCACAGCGGCTGAACGGGCCTAGCCCGCGACGCGGCGGGTGCGCCACCCTCGGACCCGGCGCAGGCCGGGAGCCGCGTCCGCCGTCCGCGCCCGCGCCGCGGGGAGGACCGGGACGAACACCGCCGTGGAGGACGTCCGAGAGGAGAACCCCCGATGAGCCAGTCGTACGAGGTCGTCACCGACGCGCTGTCGGGTCACGCGCGCACGCTGCGGGACCTGGCGGCGGAACTGGGGCAGGCGGCCGACACCGCGGCCGGGGTCGAGCTGACCGCCGACGCCTGCGGACTGATCGGTCAGCCGTTCGTCACCGCCGTCGCCGCGTTGGCCAGAGCGGGCCAGGAGGTGCTGCGCACCGACGTGGAGGCGCTGGAGTCCGCGGGCACGGCCCTGAGCGACACGGTCACCGCCTACCTCGGGCAGGAGGCCGACGAGGCGGCGCGGTTCGGGGCGATCGGCCGCGGCACCGCACCGGGGGCACAGGCATGAGCGGCGACCGGGTGGCCGCGCTGGCGGGCACCATCAGCGGCGGCGGATGGGTCGCGGGAGGACTCGGCGGGAGCGGGAGCACGGCGGCGCTGGACGCCACCGTGAGACCGGTCGACGCACTGGCCGCCGCCGGACTCGGCTTCCTCACCTCGCACGTCCAGCCGTTGCAGGACGTGTGCGACCGGATGGCGGGCAAGGCCGAGGTGGTCCGTACCTTCGCCGACACCTGGCAGCAGGTCGCGACGCGCGTCGAGGAGGTCCGGGAGCGGCTGGTCCGCTCGTCCGCGACCGACACCGCCCAGTGGGGCGGCGCCGCGGGCGACCGGTACCGGGCCCGCACGGCGGAGATCGCGTCCGCGCTCGCCCAGGTCGTGGCGCTGGCCCTGGCCGGGAGCGCCGCGACCACCGCCGTGGGCACCGCCGTCGCGGGCGGCAGGCAGCAGGCGGGCGACCTGCTCACCGACCTGGTCCAGCGGCTGATCTCCTTCGCCCTCCAGGCCATCGCCGTCGAGGGCGGGATCACCTCGACCGTGCTCGCCGAGAGCACCGGCATGATCAGCTCCTACCGCGCCCCGATCTCCGCGGTGGAGCAGCGGGTCCGCCAGACCATCACCAACGTCACGCCCCTGCTCACCGCCCTCGCCGACGCCGTGCGGGGCGCTCCCACCACCGCGTCCACGACCTCCGACGGCTCCACGTCGGTGGCGTCCGCGCAGTCGGCCGCGCAGGTGGCCGCGCCGAACCGCCCGGAGGCGTTCACCACCACCGCCGCGGCGGCCGACCCCGGCACCACCCGCGGCGTGGTCTTCGCCCAGGCCCAGGCGGGCGGCGGCGGTGGCTCGCGGCAGGGCGGCACCGTCCTGAACATCCCCGGCGGCAAGGTCCTGCGCCCCAAGCCCGGCGGCGTGTACACCGTGCCGTCGCAGACCGAGATCTACGAGAACGGCGTGCGCGTCAGGCCCGAGCCCAACCAGACCACGATCCGGCTGCGCGACGGCACGATCATCCGCCTGGTCCCCGAGGACCGGGTGCCGACGTCCTGACCACCAGGGCAACGGCCGAGGGCCCCGTGCGGATCGCACGGGGCCCTCGGTGTGTCCGGTCGCTCGTCACACGTCGTAGTACAGGGCGAACTCGTACGGGTGCGGGCGGAGGCGGAGCGGGTCGATCTCGTTCTCGCGCTTGAGGGCGATCCAGGTCTCGATGAGGTCGGGCGTGAACACGCCGCCCTCCAGGAGGAACTCGTGGTCGGCTTCGAGGCTGTCGAGCACGGCGTCCAGGGTGGCCGGGACCTGCTTGACGTCCTTGGCCTCCTCGGGCGGCAGCTCGTAGAGGTCCTTGTCGATCGGGGCCGGGGGCTCGATCTTGTTCTTCACGCCGTCCAGGCCCGCCATCATCATGGCGGCGAAGGCCAGGTACGGGTTGCCCGACGAGTCGGGGCAGCGGAACTCGATGCGCTTGGCCTTCGGGTTGTTGCCCGTGATCGGGATGCGGACGCACGCCGAGCGGTTGCGCTGGGAGTAGACCAGGCTGACCGGGGCCTCGTAGCCGGGGACCAGGCGGTGGTAGGAGTTCACCGTGGGGTTGGTGAACGCCAGCAGCGACGGCGCGTGGTGCAGGATGCCGCCGATGTAGTGGCGGGCCGTGTCCGACAGGCCGGCGTAGCCGGACTCGTCGTGGAACAGCGGCGCGCCGTCCTTCCACAGCGACTGGTGGGTGTGCATGCCGGAGCCGTTGTCGCCGAACAGCGGCTTGGGCATGAACGTCACCGTCTTGCCCTCGGCGTGGGCGCGGTTCTTGATGATGTACTTGAAGAACTGGAGGTCGTCGGCCGCGTGCAGCAGCGTGTTGAACCTGTAGTTGATCTCGGCCTGACCGGCGGTGCCCACCTCGTGGTGCGCGCGCTCGACGGCGAAGCCCGAGGACTCCAGGTCGAGGACCATCTTGTCGCGCAGGTCGGCGTAGTGGTCGGTCGGGCTGACGGGGAAGTAGCCGCCCTTGAACCTGACCTTGTAGCCCTTGTTGCCGCCCTCTTCCTCACGGCCGGTGTTCCACCAGCCGGAGATCGAGTCGATCTCGTGGAAGGACTTGTTCTCCTTGTTCTCGAACCGGATCGAGTCGAAGATGTAGAACTCGGCCTCGGAACCGAAGAACGCGGTGTCGGCGATGCCGGACTCGGCCAGGTACTGCTCGGCCTTGCGCGCGATGTTGCGCGGGTCGCGGCTGTAGGCCTCGCGGGTGAAGGGGTCGTGCACGAAGAAGTTGATGACCAACGTCTTCTCGATGCGGTACGGGTCGATGCGCGACGTCGCCAGGTCGGGCAGCAGCAGCATGTCCGACTCGTGGATCGACTGGAAACCCCGGACCGAGGAGCCGTCGAACGCCAGGCCCTCGCTGATCGCGTCCGCGTCGAAGGCCGACACCGGGAGCGTGAAGTGCTGCATCACGCCGGGAAGGTCGCTGAACCGCACGTCGACGAACTTCACGCCTTCGTCGGAGATGTACTTCAGGACCTCGTCGGAATTCTTGAACACGCTCGTCGACTCCTCACGTCTTGAGTGCAGTGCTGTCCGCTGGCCCTGTCGACACTGGAGGGGCGCGGTCCTGCGCGGCCGCAGGATCGCGGCCTGCCATCGGGGGTGACGCTATGTCGCTGGTGTTGCCCAGCCGTCACTCCGATGTTTCGCCAGTGTTAACGGGGCGCGCACCGAGGGCAAGCCGACCTGCCGGTACTCACCCAGTGAGCACGGCATTACTCTGTAGGTGTGAGCAAATGGACCGGTTCGTGGCTTTCGGGCCCGCGCAGCGTCCTGGAGCCGGGAGCGGACTCCGGCGACGGGACCGGGCCGCGCTTCAAGGGTGAACGCCTCGGGCTGCCGCGGAGCGGACCGGGCTCGATCGCGTCCAGCGGTCGCCGGGCGTTCGCGATCCTCACCGACTTCCTGCTCGCGGCGGGTGTCGCGGGCCTGTTCACCTACCCCGACCTGCCGCGCAACTGGAGCCTGCTGGCCTGGTTCGCGATCACCATCATCGCCGTCTCGTTCTTCGGGTTCACGCCGGGGCACGCCATCTTCGGCCTGCGCGTCGCCCGGCTCGACGGAGCCCCGATGGTGGGCATCCCGAGGGCCGCGCTGCGCACGGGGCTGATCTTCCTGGTCATCCCCGCGGTGATCTGGGACGCCGACGGCCGCTGCCTGCACGACAAGGCGAGCAACACCGTGGTCATCCGCGTCCGCTGACCAGGTGGAACGCCGGATCGGCCGGTCGTGCGGACCGCCGCGGCGCGACGTCGTGCGCGTGCGGACCTCCGTGACGCGGAAGAGGCCCCGATCACGGTGATCGGGGCCTCTCGCGTGAACGGGGTCTCAGCGCCTGCGCATGGTGCGTTGGACGCTGCGCATCTTCGCGCCCGCGGGCATCGGGCCCTTGGGCAGCGCGGCACCGCGGCTGGCGAGGGCGGACAGCCTGCCCTCGATCGTCTCGACCTGGGCGGCCGAGATGTTGCGCGGCAGCTTCATCAGGTAGCTCTGGAGCTTGCGCAGCGGGACCTGGCCCTCGTCGGCGCCGACGGTCAGGTCGTAGATCGGGGTCTCGCCGATCACGCGGGCGATGCGCTTCTTCTCCTGGGCGAGGAGCGCCTTCACCCGGTGCGGAGCGCCCTCGGCGACCAGCACGACGCCGGGCCGCCCGATCACGCGGTGGACCGCGTCGAGCTGGGTCGTCCCGGCGACGGCGGGCGTGACCCGCCACTTGCCGCGGAGGTTCTCCAACGCCCACGCCGCGGCACCCGGCTGGCCGTCCGCCTTCTTGAAGACGTTCGCCTGGACCCGGCGGCCGAAGATGATCACCGCGAGCAGCGCGCCGAGCGCGATGCCCATCGGCAGGAACACCCACTGCATGTCGAAGAAGTAGCCGATGCCGAACGCCAGCGCCGTCGCGCCGAGCACCGCGCCGAGCATCAGCGGCACCAGCGCCTTGTCCTCGCGGCGTTGCATCTTGAACGCCTCGAAGATCTGCCCGCGCTTGGCGCGTGAAGCCGCGCGCCGCGCCTTCTTCGCCTCCTTGGCAGCCGTCTTGTCCACTTTGGCAGCCTTGTCCTGCTTACCAGCCATGCCCACCAGGATACGGCCGTGGCGACACCGCGTTCACCGCCTCCCACAATCGTTGTCGGACCGTCTGCGAGACTGCTCCGCATGGACCCGCTGCTCGAGGGACTCGACCCGGAACAGCGCGCCGCGGTCGAGGCGCCGCGAGGGCCGGTCTGCGTGCTCGCGGGTGCGGGCACCGGCAAGACGCGCACGATCACCCACCGCATCGCCTACCTGGTCCAGCGCGGGCACGTCGCCCCTGGTCAGGTCCTCGCGGTCACGTTCACCGCGCGGGCGGCGGGGGAGATGCGCACGCGGTTGCGCGCGCTGGGCGTGACGGCCGCGCAGGCCCGCACGTTCCACGCCGCGGCGCTGCGGCAGCTCCGCTACTTCTGGCCGAGGGTCGTCGGCGGCGACCAGTGGCAGCTGATCGAGGGCAAGCTCCGCTACATCGCCCAGGCGGCGAACCGGGTCGGCGCGCCGACGTCACCCGAGACCCTGCGGGACATGGCGAGCGAGATCGAGTGGTCGAAGGCGTCGCTGGTCACGCCGGAGGGCTACCCGGCCGCCGCGGCGCGCACGCACCGGGACACCCCGGTGCCCGCCGAGCAGCTCACCCTCGTCTACCAGGCCTACGAGCAGCTCAAGAACAACGCGCAGCTGCTCGACTTCGACGACCTCCTCCTGCACACCGCCGCCGCGCTGGAGGAGCACAGCGAGGTCGCGGACGAGTTCCGCGACCGCTACCGGTGCTTCGTGGTCGACGAGTACCAGGACGTCACCCCGTTGCAGCAGCGCGTGCTCGACGCGTGGCTCGGGCAGCGCGACGACCTGACCGTCGTCGGCGACGCCAACCAGACCATCTACTCGTTCGCGGGTGCCTCGCCCCGCCCGCTGCTCGACTTCGGCCGCCGGTTCCCCGAGGCGCAGGTGGTGCGCCTGGAGCGCGACTACCGGTCGACGCCGGAGGTCGTGGGGCTGGCGAACGAGGTCATCAAGTGGGCGCGCGGCCGTCCGGCGGGCTCGCGGCTCCAGCTGATCGGGCAGCGCCCGTCAGGGCCGCGGCCGACGTTCACGGAGTTCGGCGACGAGCCCGAAGAGGCGGCGATGGTCGCCCAGCGCGTGCGCAAGCTGCTCGCCGAGGGCGTGCCCGCGAGCGAGATCGCGATCCTCTACCGGGTCAACGCCCAGTCCGAGGTGTTCGAGCAGGCCCTGACCGAGGTCGACATCCCCTACCAGGTGCGCGGCGGCGAGCGGTTCTTCGCGCGCACCGAGGTGCGGCAGGCGATGGTCGCCCTGCGGTCGGCGAGCCACGCGCCGCCCGACGGCGACCTGCCCGGCCAGGTGCGGCAGGTGCTCGCCCGGCTGGGCCTGACGGACGAGCCGCCCGCCGGTGGCACCGCGCGGGAGAAGTGGGAGTCGCTGCTCGCGCTCGTCGAACTCGCCGAGGAGCTGGCGAGCGCCGTCGAGGGCGCGGACCTCGCGAAGTTCGCCGTCGAGCTCGACCTGCGCGCCGAGGCCCAGCACCCGCCGACGGTCGAGGGCGTGACCCTCGCGTCGCTGCACGCGGCCAAGGGCCTGGAGTGGGACGCCGTGTTCCTCGTCGGCCTGGTCGAGGGAACCATGCCGATCATGCACGCCGACGGCGACGAGGCGAAGATCGAGGAGGAGCGCAGGCTCCTCTACGTCGGCGTCACCCGTGCGCGTGAACACCTCTGGCTGTCGTGGGCGCTGTCCCGCGCCGCCGGGGGCCGCAAGTACCGGCGGCGCAGCAGGTTCATGTACGGGCTCGTGCCCGACGACCACCCCGCCGCCCTCGGCACCAAGCGCGAACCGCTCCAGAAGAGGCCGAAGCCGGTCTGCCGGGTGTGCGAGTCGGAGCTGGTCGGCACGCAGGCCGTGAAGCTCGGCCGCTGCGCCCGCTGTCCGTCCGATGTGGACGAAGAGCTGCTGGCGCGGCTGCGGGCCTGGCGGGCCGCGCGCGCCCGTGAGCTGAAGGTGCCGTCCTACGTCGTGTTCACCGACGCGACCCTCGTGGCCATCGCCGAGGTGCGTCCGGCGGACAACGCGGGACTGGTGTCGATCTCCGGCATCGGGGCCTCGAAGCTCGACAAGTTCGGAGCCGACGTACTGGGCGTTGTCCAGGGCGAACGGTGAAAATCCATCCGATCGGAAGAGATTTGGAAAAAGCGGTTGCACGCCTCCCGCGAGGCCTCGTAACCTGCTGATGCCGGGCACGGAGTGCCCGACTGGGGATGAGAACGAACCGACTTGCCAACCACGAGCCCGTTGATGGAGGTGACCACTGTGAAGACTCTCAGCATCTTCACGACGCCCGGTCGCCTCTCGGCCGGGGTCGTTTGCGTGTCGCCGATGGATCTCGCTGCGGGGCAGAAGTCTGCCCGCGTTCGCCACGCACAGGTGTGGAACGCCGAGCGAGTCCTGCCAGTCCTGGAGCCGATCGCCTACACGGGTGGCGGCACCAGCGGTGGCCGCACCACCACCAACAACTCTATCGATGCGCCGTCCGCGCACGAGCGAAGTAGAACCTGACACAGGACTGTCAGGACTACCTGGCTCACCTAAGGCCGCGGACCCGCACAGGGACCGCGGCCTTTTTGCTGTCCCTGGGACGACAACCCCATCGCAGCACCCGACAGGAGTTCACCTGATGTTGACCGCAACCGTTCCGATAACCAGCGGAACGTTTCCCGAGCCTGCTGACCACGGCGGAGCCGGTGTCGCCTGCTTGATCGACACCGCTCCCGACGCAGGTCTCGACCTGCCCTGCCGCACCAACAACCCCGACCTGTGGTTCGCGGACGCACCCGCCGAGCTCGAGAAGGCCAAGACGTTCTGCGTCGGCTGCCCCGTGATCGCCGAGTGCCTCGCCGGAGCACTGGCTCGCCACGAGCCGTGGGGTGTCTGGGGTGGCGAGATCTTCGAGCGCGGTGCCGTCATCGCGCGCAAGCGTCCGCGCGGCCGTCCGCGCAAGGACGCCGCACCTGTAGTACCCGCGGCGCCCGCCGCGACCGTTGTCCGGGGGGCTACCAGCCAGGAGGCCGCCGCGTGACCACGAAGCGAATCACCGACGACGAACTGCACAACCTCGACCACAAGAACCAGGGGATCGGCCGAATGTTGCTCCATGAAGACCTTGCACGTGCCCGAATGCGAGATTCGGAAAACCTCGCTGAACGCCAACGACTGGCCCACCGGCTGATCGTCGCCAACCGCTGGCGCCGGTTGTCCGGGTGGGCCCAGAAGCGAGCGCTCCGCTCAGCCCGCCAGCTCTGATCCGGGCGACTCCGGCCGCTCTCCCCCTTTCGACGGGAGAGCGGCCCGAGTCATGGGTACGGTGCGGAGGTGGCACGACACACGCACGACGGAATCGACTGGCCCTCGCGGTTGATCGCGATGCGCCGGGCCGACGAACTGCACGCGGACGCCTTGCGCGTCGTCGCTCGGAGGCTCGTCCGAGCGCTGCCCGACAACCCGACCGTCATCGACGTCGGGTCGGGGGCGGGCGGCATGAGCGTCGCCCTCACCGAGGCCCTGTGCGCGCGGGGCGGCGGCACGGTCGTCCTGGTCGACGCCGTGCCCGAACTGCTCGACGCCGCCACCACCAGGGCCAGAGCCGCCGCCTCCTACGAGTCCGACAGCACGACCACCACGGTCCGGGTGCGTCCCGTGCTGGCCGACATCGCCACCGAGGAACCGACGGAGTTCGCCGCCGCCGCACACCTCGTGTGGGCGTCGAACGTCCTGCACCACCTCCCCGACCAGCGCCAAGGCGCGGTCAACCTCATCGGCGCCCTGGCACCCGGCGGCTGGTTCGCCCTCGCCGAGGGCGGCCTCGACACCCGCTGCCTCCCGTGGGACCTCGGTGTCGGCGAACCGGGCTTGCAGGACCGCCTGGCCGCGGCCCGCGACCAGTGGTTCACCCGGATGCGTGAACAAATCCCCGACGTCGTCCGCCTCACCGCAGGCTGGAACATCGTCCTGGCCGACGCGGGCCTGCACGACGTGAGCGCCTTCAGCTACCTCGTCGACCACCCGGCCCCCACCAAGCCGGTGGTCCGCGACTCCATCGAGGACTGGCTCCGCTGGCGCCACGACGTCACCGGCGACCTCCTCCACCCGGCGGACCGGGCAGCCCTCCGCACCCTCCTCGACCCGAGCGACCCGAACTACGTCGGTCTTCGCGAGGACGTCTTCTTCCTCCAGACCAACACCGTCCACACAGGACAGAAACCGTGACCGAAACCTGCTCCCGGTGCGGCCGGTCCCGAGACGCGGTCACCGACCCGGCCCAACGCCTGGCCTGGGTGAGCGACCGCGACCGAGGCCGCCGAACCTGGCTCTGCCACACCTGCGCCCGCACCCACGTCCGCGACCTGGAGGCCAAACTCCCGACCGAGTACTGGTAACCGGCCGAAACCAGGGTCCGGCGGTTGGCGGCTGGGCGGGGAGCGGCTGGGGGCGAGGTTGGGCACGGCTGGGGCTTGGCGCGGGTAGCGGCTGGCGGTTGGGGCCGTCGGGCGGCAGAGTGGGTCGGTTGCGGGTTGCGGGTTGCGGGTTGCGGGTTGCGGGTTGCGGGTTGCGGGCGGTGAGGTCGGCGGGTGCTGGCAGTGGGCGGCGGCCCGCCGTGGCGGCTGGTGGTCGCAGAGCGGATCGGTGGTCGGTGGACGGTGGGGCGGCTGGCGGTCAGTTGGTAGCGGACCAGGTCGACGGCTGCACGGCTGAGCGGCTTCGCGGTTGGTAGCCGGCGGCGGAACGGACCGCCAGTTCACGGCGAAACGGTGGGAACTGAGCCACTGGATGTCGGTTCGCTGAATTGGCCTCCTCCACCCGGGGTGGTTGGCGTCGTGCCGCTGATTGAGCCCCATCACTGCCGGACTACCGGTTGTGGTGAGCGGGCGGTGAAGAATCGCAGGTCAGACGCTTGTCAGTGCTCTCAGGGCGGCTCTGGGGGCTGCCGCGCCGCGTTTGCTGCCCGCGTCCAGTTCGGTGAGCAGGTCCGGCGCGGTGCACAGGCCCGCGCGGAGCACCGCTGCCAGCAACTGGTGCAGGCGGAGCGGGTGTTGTTCGCGGCGGGCGGCGTCGAGGGTTGCCCTGGTCGGTGTGGCCAGGGGGAGATCGGTGTTGAGGACCACCTGCGGGCGTCTGGTGGTGCGTTCCAGCAGGAGGAAGTCGTGGTTGTTGAGGCGTTGGTCCGGTTGCTGGAGCACGTGGACGCGCGGCGGTAGCGGCAGGCCCGGCAGGCCTTGGCCGTGCAGGGCGTCGATGCCGGTGATGACCGCCCGCGGGCCCGCGTAGACGAGTGCGGCCCGCAGGCGTTGTCGCCTCGTCGGCTCTCCCGGACTGAGCAGCAGGACGCCGGGCAGGAGCCTGCGCCAGGGGCCGCCGGGGCGGCACCTGGTTTCGATGGTGTACCTCGCGACACCGGATTCGAGCAGGTCAGAGGTGCTGGTCACGCCGTCGTGGATCGTCACGGTTCGATCGTGCTGGACGGCGGTGGGATGAGCGAGCGGCTATCTCGGAGCTGTGGACAACTCAGTCGCCTGTGGACAGGTCGGACTCGTCGTCGAAACCCGGTTGCCAGCGGGCGACGATGGAGCGGGTGGGCACCTCGGCGTCGAGCTGGCAGAGGATGCCGGTCGCGCCGAGCGTCACCCGGTGGATCAGCAGGTACTGCGGCGGCAGGTTGAGCGAGCGGCCGGTGCGCGAGTCCGGCTTGCGCAGGTCACCGACCCGTTCCGCCTGGCTCTGCAACCACCGGCGGGTGAACTTGAACTTCTCCGTGCGCAGCGGTTCGACGAAGGGACCGAGGTAGTTGAGGACGTCCTCGCCCTCCAACTCCGTGCCGGGACGGATGAAGTGCTCGTTGCGCAGCAGGTCGAGCAGGGCGTCCGGGCGCTTGTCGAGCGCGAGCCTGGTCATCAGGCCCAACGTCCTCGGCAGGCCGTCGGGCAGCCGGGCGCACGCGCCGAAGTCGATCGTGCGGAGCCTGCCGTCGTCACCGAGCAGGAAGTTGCCGGGGTGCGGGTCGGCGTGCAGCAGACCGGACCGGCTCGGCGCGGAGAAGTGGAACTCCGCCAAGCGCCTGCCCGCCAGGTCGCGCTGCTCCCGGGTGCCCTCGCGGATGATCGTGGCCAGGGGGGTGCCGTCGATCCACTCGCTGACCATGACCTTCGGCGCGCTGGCGACCACCTTCGGCACCAGCACGTGCGCGTCGCCGTCGAACGCCTTCGCGAACGTCCGCTGGTTGTCCGCCTCGGTCCGGTAGTCGAGCTCCTCGACCATCCGGTCGCGCAGCTCCTCCAGCAGCGGCTTCACCTCGGCGCCGGGCACGATCGCCTGCACGAGCCTGCTGAACCGCAGCAGCTGCTTCAGGTCGGCGTTCAGCGCCTCGTCCGCGCCGGGGTACTGCACCTTCACGGCGACCTGGCGGCCGTCGTGCCACACGGCCCGGTGCACCTGGCCGATGCTGGCCGACGCGGCGGGCTCGTCGTCGAACTCCACGAACCGCTTCGCCCACGCCGCCCCGAGCTGCTCGGCGAGCACCCGGTGGACGGTGCGGGTCGGCATCGGTGGAGCCCCGGCCTGGAGCTTGGTGAGAGCCTCGCGGTAGGGCGCGGCCATGTCCTCCGGCACCGCGGCCTCGAACACGCTCAGGGCCTGGCCGAACTTCATGGCCCCGCCCTTGAGCTGGCCGAGGACGGCGAACACCTGTTCAGCCGTCTTCGCGGTCATGTCGGCGGTGACCTCTTCGGAACTCATGCCGGTCAGCCGCTTGCCCCAGCCGCCGACGACACGGCCGGCCACCCCGATGGGAAGGGTTGCCAGCTTGGCGGTGCGCTGCACGGCCTTGCGCGGGATCTCGCTCACCCGGTGATTCTCCCCCGCCCCTTGTCTCGGTCGCAGTGGAACACGTGTCCACCACGAAACCTACACAGAGGACGAGAGGGCCCTCGCGCTGCCGCAGGTGCACGCGGGGTGCGGCGGGCAGTCGAGACGTTCGACCACGCCCAGTTGCGGGTTGGCCTCCAGGGTCGCGTTCCAGGTCGTCGGCGGGCTCAGCCCCACCTCGACGGGGTCCAGCGCGGCGAGCACCTGACCGACCGCGAGCGCCGCGCACACCGCGGCCGACGCCACGTCCGAGGGCTGCGTCTTGTCCGCGAGCTGGGTCGCCACCGCGGGCCAGCGGCCGTCGCGGTCCGTGCGGTGCAGGTGGGTGCACCGCACGCAGCTCGTGCGGCCCGGCACGACCAGCGGGCCGATGACGCCGGTGCCGTCGCGCACCCGCACGACGAGGTGCTGGGTGCCTTCGAGCATCAGGGTGTTCAGCAGCTGCGGGGGAGGCACGAGCGAGTCCGTCAGCACCACCATGTCCGGTGCTCCGGTGCTGGTCATCCAGCCCGTGCGCACGTCGCCCGACGCTCGGCCGACGGCGTCGACTGCCGCCTCCCGGCGCGGACGGCCGACGTCGATGTCCAGGTACCCGGACCCGGTGTCCTCCGGGCCGACGCGACCGCTCGCCACGACGTGCACCCGGCCGATGCCGGCGGCGGCCAGCAGGGACGCGAGGGCGACCGCGATCCGGCCGTTGCCGTGCACGACGACGGCTCTGCGGTCGCGGGCCGCGACGATCCCCGTGCCCGGCCGCCCGGTGCGCAGCGCCCGGCTCGTCGTGTCCGGCGCCAGGCGACCGGGGACCGGCACGGCCTCGTCGACCAGGCCGACTTCTGCCAACTGGTCCAGCAGGTCGAGGAACTCGGCCGGGTCGGTGTCCTTCGCGGCCAGACGTTCACCCAGTTCAGCGACCGTTGAACGGCCGTCGAGAGCCATCAACTCGTCCACGAAAGGGGACGGGAGGTCATCCACGACGATGGCGTGGCGGGGGTCCGTGCCGAGTTGGACCTCTCCCTCGTCGCGCAGCAGCACGGGCAGGCCGGGCAGCACGCGGAGCCTGCGGGAGGGGTCTCGGTCGGTGGTGTTGGTGCTCACGGGGTCAGCGTGCCGCCGGGATCGGCGGGGGCACAACGCTCGTCCACAGGCCCCGGAGTTGTCCACAGGGCGGGAGAAGAGGTCTTGACGGGAGATGGACGAACGTGCTGGTGGGCAACCTCGTGAGCTGCCCACCAGCAGGTTTCGTCAGACCTTGGCCTTGCCCAGGATTCGGGTGACCGTGGTGCCGCACGTGGGGCACTTGCCCTTAGCCATCCTGCGGTTGTTGTTCTCGTGGATCTCTCCGGAGAAGTCGCGCTTCTCGCGACACTTCACGCAGTAGCCGTTGTAGGTCTCGGCCACGGGTTCCTCCCTTGCTTTGGCTGACGTCCGCCGGGCGGCTGACAGCGTCGTGAGGCGGAGCGTTCTGCACCGCACTCGGGGGCCTGCGCAGCACGCTACCTCCGGATGCGTGCGGACGCCTGCATGTCCACCAGTGCGTGTCCAGCCGCCTTTCGGAGGAATCTGCCCCGACCGTGTCATCCCTCACGGCCGCTTGGCGGCCCCGAATTGTCGGTGGGTGGCTTTACCGTGGGAGCCATGGCCGAACCGCAGGTAGCCAAAACCCGTGTGGAGGTCCGCCGCAGCGCGCGGCGGCGCCGCATGGTCAGCGCGTACCGGGAGGGGGACAAGGTTGTGGTGCTGCTGCCCGCCCGCATGAGCAAGGGCGAGGAGGAGCACTGGGTGGCCGAGATGCTCAGCCGCCTGCAACGGAGCGAGACCCGCAGACGGTCACCTGCTCGCACGTCGGACGCCGCTCTGCTGGCGCGGTGCGAGGAGTTGGCCCAGCGGTACCTGGACGACGACGCGGAGCCGACGAGCGTGCGGTGGGTGCCGCCGATGCGGACGAGGTGGGCGTCGTGCACGCCCACCGAGGGCACCATCCGGGTCAGCGAGCGGTTGAGGGACGTGCCGTCCTGGGTGCTCGACTACGTGCTGGTGCACGAGTTGGCGCACCTGAGGGTGCCGGGGCACGGGAAGGACTTCTGGGAGCTGGTGCACCGGTACCCGAAGTCCGAGAGGGCCATGGGGTACCTGGAGGGTATTTCCGCGGCCGCCGGATTGGGGATCGAGGAGGATTAGGCACGGGGGAGTTTCGTGCGTGGGGGCCCTGGGTGTGCGGGGCCTTTTGATTTGGTGGGTGACGTCACCCCGCTCCTGTCATCGTCTCGATGCCTGACCAGGCCTTGTCAAGGAAGGAAAGATGCCTTGACAAGGCCTGGTCAGGCACGAAGCGGCTGGGGATCGGGGTGGCGGCAGGGGTGTCGATGACGCCTGGAGTGCCGGTTCCGTGGCGGTCGGGTTGTCGGCAAAAACGCCGATTTGTTCAAATGAACAAGGCCACCACGGATCGTGGTGGCCTTGTTTCGGGAGATTTTTAGGCGTCCGGGGAGCCGTCCGGCTTCTTGTCCTCCGCCTTCTTCTCCTCGGCGAGGGTGCGTTCCAGTTCGGCCATCGGGTCCTCCAGGGCCTTGCGGGTGTTGCCAAGGCGCTCGGCGAACTCCAGCGGGTCGTCCAGGTCGTCCGCGCTGGGGATGAGGTCGGGGTGTTCCCACAGGCTGTCGCGGACCTCGATGCCGTGCTGGTCGCCCACCAGCTTCCACAGCGCCGAGGCGGCGCGGAGGCGGCGGGGGCGGAGTTCCAGGCCCACGAGGGTGGCGAACGTCTGCTCCGCGGGACCACCGCTCGCGCGGCGCCTGCGGAGGGTCTCGCGCAGGGCCGACGCGCCGGGGAGGCGCTCGCCGACCGCGTCGAACACGACCACGTCGACCCAGCCCTCGACCAGGGCCAGCAGGGTTTCCAGGCGGGCGAGAGCGGCCTTCTGCTCCGGGGTCGTCTGGGGCTCCAGCATCCCCGACTTCATGGCCTCTTCGATGCTCTCGGGGTTCGACGGGTCGATCTGGCCCGCCATCTGCTCCAGGGCGCTGGTGTCGACCTTGATGCCCTTGGCGAACTCCTCGACCGTGTCCAGCAGGCGCTGGCGCAGCCACGGGACGTGGGTGAACAGGCGCTGGTGTGCGGCCTCGCGGGCGGCCAGGAAGACCATGACCTCGCTGGCGGGGCGCTCCAGGCCCTCGGTGAACTTCTCGATGTTCGCCGGGAGCAGGGCCGCCGCGCCCTCGGGACCCAGGGGCAGACCCACGTCGGTCGAGGTCAGGACCTCGTCGGCGAGCTGGGCGAGCGCGCCGCCCAGTTGCGAGCCGAACGCCATGCCGCCCATCTGGCCGAGCATGGACAGCAGCGGCCCCGCGGCTTCCTTGGCCTCGGCGGGCATCGCCTCGACCCAGGCGCCGGAGACGCGCCGGGCGACCGGGTCGCACAGGCGCTGCCACGTCGGCAGCGTGCGCTCCACCCAGTCGCGCGCTGTCCAGCCCTGCACCGTCCGGCTGCCCGCGGGGAGCGCGGTCGCCGGGTCCAGCCACATCTCGGCCAGGTGGACGGCGTCGGTGACGGCCTTGTCCTGGTCGGGGGCGAACCCGAGGCCCGCGCCGCCCTTGCCCGCGAGCTGCTGGAGGGCGATCTGCTTGGCGAGGTCGTAGTTCACCGGACCGGCTGACGCGTTCTGGTTGCTGAACATCGCGCCGAGCTGGCTCAACATCGCGCCGAGCTGGTTGAAGTCGAAGGGATTGCCCTGCCCGGCCTGGTCGGAGGGCTTGCGGTTGGCATCGTCCGGGTCCGACGGCCCGAACCCGAACGGCAGGTCAGTCATGCCCACAACGGTACGCGGACGCGTCTGAGAGCGCGGCTCAGGTTCGCTGCGAGCGTGAGGACGTCACGTCATCCACATGCGGTGGTCGTACTCTGTCGAACCGTGAGCGAGCACAGCGAGGGCGGCACCACGGACACCGTCGTCGGCGACGGTGGAACGACGATCGGCCCGGCCTCGCCCCCGGTGCCGCCGCCGTCGGACGACTCCGGCCTGAGCCGTCGGACCTGGACCCTCGTGTTCAGCTTCCTGGTCGTCATCGGCCTCGGCCTGGCGGGCGGCTTCGCGCGGGTGCCGTACGTGGCACTCGGTCCCGGCCCGACCTACGACACGCTCGGCCAGGTCGACGGCGCGAACGTCGTGTCCATCGAGGGCCAGGACACGTTCCCCACCGGCGGCCACCTCACGATGACGACGGTGTCGCTGATCGACGACCTCTCGCTGTTCGGCGCGCTCGGCCTGTGGGTGAGCGGCCGGTACGCGCTGGCGCCGCGCGAGGAGTTCTTCAAGCCCGGCGTCTCCAAGGACGAGGTCCGCGACCAGAACACGAAGGCGTTCCAGGACTCGCAGACCAGCGCCGAGGTCGCCGCGCTCCGCTACCTCGGCTACCCGGTGAAGGTGCTCGCCGCCGAGATCACCAAGGGCAGCGCCGCCGACGCCGTCCTCCAGCCGAACGACCGGCTGCGCGCGGTCAACGGCAAGCCGGTCGCCGTGGCCGAGGACGTGAAGACCGCGCTGGAGACCACCAAGCCCGGCGACGAGATCGAGATCACCTACGACCGCGAGGGCGAGCAGCGGACGTCACGGGTGCCGCTCGGCCGCACGGACGGCCGCGAGACCGGCTTCCTCGGGGTGCTGGCCGTCGACCGCGCCGACGCCCCGTTCGAGATCAAGATCGGGGTGCCCGAGGTCGGCGGCCCGTCCGCCGGCCTGCTGTTCGCGCTGTCCATCGTGGACAAGCTGACGCCAGGCGAGCTGAACGGCGGCCAGTCCATCGCGGGCACCGGCGAGATCAACGAGAACGGCCAGGTCGGCCCCATCGGCGGCATCCCGTTCAAGATGATCGCCGCGAAGGAGGGCGGCGCCACGACCTTCCTCGTCCCCGCCGACAACTGCGTCGAGGCCAAGCAGCAGGCACCCGAGGGGCTGCGCCTGGTCAAGGTCGAGACGCTGACCGGAGCCGTGCAGTCCATCGAGGCGATCACCGCGGGCAAGGACGCGCCGGGCTGCTGACCTGCCGCGCGGCCGGACACGCCCGGCCGGGTGTTCGCCCGTCGCGAACAGCACGCGCCTACGGCTTGAACGTGTCCAGCAGCGCGTTGGTCAGGTTCGGCGCCAGCTCGGGGTGCTCCACGACCTCGTCGGGCATCTCCGTGTTCCCGCGCAGGTGCAGCACGCACGCGGCGGTGCCGTCGCGCAGCACGGCCGCCACCAGCCGGGCCTCGCGGCGCTGCGGGTGCGCCGCGGCGAACGCGCGGGCCTCCTCGTCACCGAGTTCCTCGGCGCGCAGCTTCTCCTCGGCTTCCGGCGGCAGCACCAGGATCTCCTGCGCCAACGCGCATCCGACGACCACGTCCGGCCAGACGATGCCCAGCAGGGCCTCGGCCAGGTCGGTGTCGGGGAGCTCGTCCTGCGCGATCGGGGTCAGCGGCGACGCCTCGGGGTCGAGCTGGCCCGCCAGCTCGGGCTGCTGCGCGAGCAGCTCGGCCGTCGGCACGAGCGCGAAGAGCTGAAGCCCCTGGTCCCACCCGGCCGTGGCCACGAACTCCTCCACCTCGCGCGCGACGGCGCGGAGGAGCACGGGCGAGTTCTCCGTCGAATGAATGTCTGACACGGTCGTTATGGTCGCATCCCACAGCACCTCGGAGCGCCGGCAGGGCCGAAACGGACAACCGATCGGGGAACTCGGCACGGCCTCCGTAGAGTTGGACAGAACGTACTAATTGAAGACGTCGGCCAGCCGACTATCGACACACTGCGAACCTGGAGGGTGCACCGTGGCCACACGGCCCCCGGTCGGACTGCCCAAACTGTCCCGACGAAGCAGGCTGCTGCTCATCATCGGCGGCGTGATCCTGGTCGGGCTGATCACCGGATCACGCCTGCTGGGCACCTACGTCAACTGGTTGTGGTTCGGCGAGGTCGGGTTCCGCGGTGTGTACAGCACCGTGCTGCTGACTCGATTCGGACTCTTCCTCGGCGTGGGGCTGCTCGTGGGCGGGCTCGTCGCGATCAACCTCATCATCGCGTACCGCACCCGGCCGGTGTTCGTGCCCGTGACGGGTCCGGACGACCCGGTGGCGCGCTACCGCGCCGTCGTGTCGCGCCGCATGCGCCTGTTCGCGATCGGCATCCCCGCCGCGATCGGCCTGATCGCGGGGGCGTCGGCGCAGGCGGACTGGCAGCAGCTCCAGCTGTTCCTCAACTCCACCCCGTTCGGCGTGACCGACCCGCAGTTCGGTCACGACATCGGCTTCTACGCGTTCCAGCTGCCGTTCTACACGTGGCTGCTGTCGTGGCTGTTCATCGCCACCGCGGTGTCCTTCGTCGGCGCGGTCGTGTCGCACTACCTGTTCGGCGGCATCCGCCTCGCGGGCCGCGGCGGCCAGCTCTCCGGCCCGTCGCGCGCGCACCTCGCGATCGTCGCCGGCGTGTTCGTGCTGCTCAAGGCGGTCGCGTACTTCTTCGACCGGTACATGCTGCTGTTCTCGGACCGCAACGACAAGTTCAACGGCGCGACGTACACCGACCTCAACGCGGTGCTGCCCGCCAAGCTGATCCTGCTGTGCATCGCGGTGTTCTGCGCCATCGCGTTCTTCGTCGGCGCGGTGCTGCGCAACGTCCAGCTGCCCGCCATCGCGACGGTGCTGCTGATCCTGTCCAGCGTCCTCGTCGGCGCCGCGTGGCCCGCCGTGCTGGAGCAGTTCTCGGTCAAGCCGAACGCCATCGAGCGCGAGGCCGAGTCGATCAAGCGGAACATCAACGCGACCAAGGAGGCGTTCGGGCTCACCGACGACAAGGTCGAGACGAAACCGTACGAGGGCAAGCAGAACGTCTCGCTCGACGAGCTGAAGAAGGACCAGGCGACGCTGGGCAACATCCGGTTGCTCGACCCCGCCGTGGTGGCCAAGACCTTCACCCAGTTCCAGCAGCTGCGGCCGTTCTACGCCTTCCCGGAGAAGCTCGACGTCGACCGGTACAAGGTCGACGGGGAACTCCAGGACTACATCGTCGCGGTCCGCGAGCTGAACACCGCGGGCATCCCGCAGGGCCAGCGCGACTGGATCAACCAGCACCTGATCTACACGCACGGCAACGGCTTCGTGGCCGCCGAGGCGAGCAAGGTGAACACCCCCGCCGACAACGGCGGCAACGGTGGCTACCCGGTGTTCCAGGCCAGCGAGGTCGCGCCCGACGGCAAGGTCCAGCCCGGCCCGTTCGGCGTGCAGCAGCCCCGCACGTACTACGGCGAGCTCGGCAGCGCGGGTGACTACGCGATCGTCGGGGGCCGCGACTCCGGGGCTCCCGGCGAGTACGACACCGACAGCTCGTCGTACACCTACGACGGCGCGGGCGGCGTGCGGATCGGTGGCCTGTTCAACAAGCTGGTGTTCGCCGCCGCGTACGGCGAGCGGAACATCCTGTTCAACCAGGCGATCACGGACGAGTCGAAGATCATCTTCAACCGGCACCCGAGGGACCGCGTCGAGATGGTCGCCCCGTGGCTGACGGTCGACGGCGACCCGTACCCGGCCATTGTGGACGGCAAGATCACCTGGATCGTCGACGGCTACACCACGCTCGACAACTACCCGTACGCCAAGAAGACCCCCCTCGGCGAGGTCACCAACGACTCGCTCCCCGGCGTCGCGCAGCTGCCGAACGACGAGATCAGCTACATCCGCAACTCCGTCAAGGCCACTGTGGACGCCTACGACGGCACCGTGACCCTGTACGAGATGGACCAGCAGGACCCGGTCCTCAAGGCGTGGATGGGTGTCTTCCCCGGCACCGTCAAGGCGAACAGCGAGATCTCCCCGTCGCTGCGCGAGCACTTCCGCTACCCGGAGGACCTGTTCAAGGTCCAGCGCGAGACGCTGTCGAAGTACCACGTCGACGAGCCGAGGGACTTCTTCTCCGGCGTCTCGTTCTGGGGCGTGCCGTCCGATCCGACGATCGACAACGCGACGACCCTGGAGCAGCAGGCGCAGGCCGCTCAGCAGCCGCGCGACCAGCAGCCGCCGTTCTACGTGGTGGCGGGCGACCCGACCTCCGCGGAGCCGAACAAGGTCAGCTTCCAGCTGACCAGTTCGCTGGTCAGGCAGAACCGCGAGTTCATGGCGTCCTACGTCACGGCGAGATCGGACCCGGACAACTACGGCAAGATCAGCGTGCTGACGTTGAACAACGAGGCCAAGGGTCCGCAGCAGATCCAGACGCAGTTCCTGACGTCCGCGACGGTGAGCTCCGAGCTGAACCTGCTGACGCAGCAGAAGACGAAGGTCGTCTACGGCAACCTGCTGACGCTGCCCGTGGGCGGTGGTCTGCTGTACGTGGAGCCCGTGTACATCGAACGGGCGAGTCAGAACACGTCGTTCCCGCAGCTGTCGAAGGTGCTCGTGAGCTTCGGCGACAAGGTCGGGTACGCGCCCACGCTGGCCGAGGCCCTGGAGCAGGTGTTGACCGGGGCGTCGACGCAGGTGCCGAACGTGCCCGGCGGCACCACGCCGCCGAACACGTCGACGACACCGCCGTCGACCACGACCCCGCCCGGCAACGGGCAGGCGAGCGGTGACCTGGCGCAGGCCGTGAAGGACATGCAGGCGGCGCTGAGCGCCATCAAGTCCGCCAACGCCAGCGGTGACTTCGCGGCGCTCGGCAACGCCTACAAGGCGCTCGACGACGCCACGAAGAGGTTCGACGCCGCGAACGCGGCGGGGTCGGCCACGCCGCCTCCGTCGTCGTCCGTGGTGGCACCCACCGCGACCCCGTCGGGGTGATGGGCCGCTGAGCAGGTGAATCGGGTGGTCCCCAGTGCTGGGGGCCACCCGATTTGCATGTTTCTGGCGGGACCGCGTACAGTTCTGCTCAGCAACAACGGCGCGGGGTGGAGCAGCTCGGTAGCTCGCTGGGCTCATAACCCAGAGGTCGCAGGTTCAAATCCTGTCCCCGCTACTGGTTCGAAAGACCCCCGTACGACTTCGGTCGTACGGGGGTCTTTTGTTTGTCCGGGGGTGCGGGTGGGGTTGTAGGGCTTGGTGTGGCCGGTGGGGGCGGGGGTGGGTGCTGCGGGGCTGTGAGCTGGGGGAACGTGGCGTTGGTGGGGGTGGTGAAAAGCGGGTGCGGAAGGGTGTATAGTTGTTCTCAGCAGGACAGAGTGAAACAAGTAAATGAAGTTAAGCGGCGCGGGGTGGAGCAGCTCGGTAGCTCGCTGGGCTCATAACCCAGAGGTCGCAGGTTCAAATCCTGTCCCCGCTACTTATATGAAGATCCCCGTCTGACCCTTTGGGTCGGGCGGGGATTTTTCTTGTTCTTGTTCTTGGGTTGGGTTGGGGTTGTTGGGGTCCTGGGAATGTCGGACCCCTGTCGTAGCGTGTGTGTTGGGGGGTCCTGCTCGATGGGGGACGCCTGGTTTGGGCTGGTCAGAGGGCTGGGCGGCTTGCTGGTCAGGGGGTTGTGAGGCTTGCTGGTTCGGCGGGGCCGGCGGGTCCGGTGGGTTCTCAGGGTTCGTGAGTCTGTGGGTTTGCGGGTCCTCCGGGTCTGCGGGTCCAGCGGGTTCGTGTGGCTGTGGGTGTGTGGGCCCTCGGGTTGTGTGGGCCCTGTGGGGTGGTGGGGCTGTCCCCCCGGTGCGCGAGTGTCGTCATGGCCGGGCGTGCCGCGTCAAGGCGGGAAAGTTGCCTTGACCCGGCACGTCCGGCCATGAGGGCGCTGGGGATCGGGGGGGGGCAGGGTGGGGTGTGGGTGACAGTCGGCTTTGGCGGGTCCGCTTTGCCGTGGCCGGTTGACGTGTGCGGGTCTGGTTGGCTGTGGTCGGGCGGCTTGTGCGGGTCTGCTTTGCCGTGGCTGGTCGGCTTGTGCGGGTCCGCTCGGGCGGGGTCAATCGGCTTGTGCGGGTCTGGATGGCGGTGGTCGGGCGGCTTGGTGGGCCGTTTGGCCGCAGTGGGTTGGCCTGGTGGTTCCGCTTGGCAGGTTGTGGGCCGCTTGGGGTAGGTCCGTTGGGCTGGGTGCGGCTGTGGGTCTGGCTGGACCCCTGTGTGTCCACTTGGTGTGGTCGGGTTGTGGTTTTGAGACCGCAAAGTGCGGAAGAGGCCCGTCCCTCCTGGGGCGGGCCTCTTCCTCGTTCTCGGTTCTCGGTGCCTGCTGTCGCGATGGGTCTCAGCTCATGTTCTCGACCCAGTACTGGTTGCACGCGAGGGAGCAGATGCGGCCTTCGCCGCTGACGTTGCGGCTGCGGCGGATCTGCTTGCCGCACACCATGCACTCGTCCTTGCCCGTCTGCTCCGGGATCGTGCCGTTGGCCCACGCGCGTGCGCCGCGCACGACCTTGGCGCCTCGAGCGACCTTCCCGTCCATCCACTTGATGCCCATCTCCCGCACCTCCGACTCGGGCGAGCCCCGACCAGGCCACGCGCCAAGACTGATCGTTCCAGTCCTGGGAGGTCGCGCCAGGGGTCGCGGCGAAGTCCAGCCTGTTGTGCGAACGGTCGGGGGGCTGTCGCGGGCTGTTCGGCTGCGGCGGGTGAGATCGGGTTGGTTATTTGCTGCCGTTCGAGTGAGGAGGTCGTGCGCATGCCTAACTTCCTTGGGCGCTAAGGGGTTTTCCACGCGAGCTGGACGAGCCCGGTCAAGCGGCCGAAAGCGTGGTGTCGGCCAGGGGGTCGTCACCGTATGAAGCTTTCCGTTGCTCCGCATGGCCCAATTCCACTAGCCCGTGATCAGCCACAGTGGACAGAACGGTTGACCATTGTGGACAGCGGTCCGACATCGTGGCACCGTTGGTGTTATGTCGGACCTCAATGCGACCGCCGCCGCCCTGCTCGGGCTGCTGCACGACGGACCCAAGACCGGTGGCCAGCTCGTGGCCGAGGCCGGAGAGCGCTTCGGCGCGTTTTTCAGCGTCACCCGCAGCCAGGTCTACCGCGAGCTGCCCGCGCTTGCCGACGCGGGTCTGCTGCGGCTTGGCAAGCAGGGGCCGCGCTCCAGCCAGCAGTACGTGCTGACCGCGGCGGGCAAGAAGGCGTTCAAGAACTGGCTCCTCTCGGAGCCGGGTCCTGACCACCTCCGCAGCCCGCTCATCCTCCGCCTGGTGCACGCCGGGTCGTTGACGGCGAAGCAGCGGACGGGCCTCGTGGACACCGCGCGCGGCGTGTACGGCGCCGAGCAGGAGAGCGCCAGGACCGCCGTGAAGACGGCTGAGGACCCCTACGCGAAGGCCGTGGCCGAGTTCGGCCTCGCCCACGCGAAGGCCGTCCTGAAGCTCCTGGACGCCATTCCGACGGGCTGACGCGCCGCTTACCCGGCCACCGGTCGCTCATCGCGGCCGGTGCCGGCGTAATCTTTCGTCGTGAACCCGGACGTCGAAGCAGACATCAAGGACCTCTCCGCGACCCTCGGCAGCATCGAGGCGGTGATGGACCTCGACACGTTGCGCGCCCAGGTCGCCGATCTGGAGGAGCAGGCCGCCCTCCCCGACCTGTGGAACGACCAGGAGAAGGCGCAGAAGCTCACCAGCGAGCTGGCGCACAAGCAGGGCGAGCTCCGCCGCATCACGAACCTGCGCGGTCGCCTCGAGGACCTCGGCATCATGTACGAGCTGGCCGAGGCCGAGGACGACGCGGACAGCATCGCCGACGCCGACGCCGAGCGGGCGAAGCTGCGCGAGGAAATCGCTTCCCTGGAGGTCCGCACCCTCCTCTCCGGCGAGTACGACGAGCGCAACGCGCTCATCACCGTGCGTGCCGAGGCGGGTGGCATCGACGCGGCCGACTTCGCCGAGATGCTCCTCCGCATGTACTCCCGCTGGGCCGAACGCCACGGCTACGGCGTGGACGTGTTCGACACGTCCTACGCCGAGGAGGCGGGCATCAAGTCCGCCACGTTCCGCGTCACCGCCCCCTACGCCTACGGCACGCTGTCCGTGGAGCAGGGCACGCACCGGCTCGTGCGCATCTCGCCGTTCGACAACCAGGGCCGCCGCCAGACGTCGTTCGCGGGCGTCGAGGTCGTGCCCGTGGTCGAGCAGACCGACCACGTCGAGATCGACGAGAAGGACCTCCGCGTCGACGTGTACCGGTCGTCCGGTCCCGGTGGACAGGGCGTGAACACGACGGACTCCGCGGTGCGCCTGACGCACATCCCGACCGGGATCGTCGTGTCCTGCCAGAACGAGCGCTCGCAGCTCCAGAACAAGGCGACCGCGATGGCCGTCCTCCAGGCGAAGCTGCTCGAACGGCAGCGCCAGGAGGACAAGGACCGGATGGACGCGTTGAAGGACACCGGGTCCAGCTGGGGCAACCAGATGCGGTCGTACGTGCTGCACCCGTACCAGATGGTCAAGGACCTCCGGACCGAGCACGAGGTCGGCAACCCCGGTGCCGTGCTCGACGGCGAGATCGACGACTTCCTGGAGGCGGGCATCCGGTGGCGCAAGCAGCAGCAGTCGTCTTGATCGGTAACGGATCGTCACGCTCCGCACTTCAGCGGGCGAGACGAAGGCTTTACCGGGGCCGCGAGTAGACTCCGCCCTCGTGATTCGCCTCGAACACGTTTCCAAGGTCTACAAGACCTCCACGCGCCCCGCGCTCGACGACGTCTCGGTCGAGATGGACAAGGGCGAGTTCGTGTTCCTCATCGGACCCTCCGGGTCCGGAAAATCCACGTTCTTGCGCTTGCTGCTCCGTGAAGAGGTACCGAGCAAAGGACGCGTCTACGTGTCCAACTTCGACGTCGCGAAGATGTCCCGGCGCAGGGTCCCCCGCCTGCGCCAGTCCATCGGCTGCGTCTTCCAGGACTTCCGACTGCTCGCCCAGAAGACCGTCGCGGAGAACGTCGCGTTCGCGCTGGAGGTCATCGGCAAGCCCAAGAACACCATCGTCAAGGTGGTGCCCGAGGTGCTCCAGCTCGTCGGCCTGGAGGGCAAGGCGGACCGGCTGCCGCACGAGTTGTCCGGTGGTGAGCAGCAGCGCGTGGCCATCGCGCGCGCGTTCGTGAACCGCCCGCTCGTGCTCATCGCCGACGAGCCGACCGGAAACCTGGACCCCGACACCAGCCAGGACATCATGCTGCTGCTGGAGCGGATCAACCGCACCGGCACGACCGTCGTGATGGCCACCCACGACCACGGAATCGTCGACTCCATGCGGAGGCGCGTTGTCGAGCTCGACAACGGTCGCGTCGTCCGCGACGACGCGCGGGGCGTCTACGGCGTAGGCCGCTAGCCCCGCACACCCTTCCCCGACCCCAAGGAACGCCACCCCCGATGCGTACCAGCTTCGTGTTCAGCGAGGTCGTCACCGGCCTGCGCCGGAACGTCACGATGACCATCGCGATGATCCTCACGACCGCTATCTCGCTCGGCCTGCTCGGTGGTGGTTTGCTCGTCGTCCGCATGGTCGACAAGATGCAGGCCAACTACCAGGGCAAGCTCGAAGTAGCGGTCCTGCTCACCAACGACGTCAGCGCGAACGACCAGGACTGCTCCAGCCAGCCGTGCTCGGGTCTGCGCCAGTCGCTGGAGACGACGTCCGGCGTCGAGACGGTCGTCTTCGAGAACCGCGAGAAGGGCTTCGAGCGGTTCAAGCGGATCTTCGAGGCCCAGCCGGAGCTGGTGAAGCTGGCCCGTCCGGAAGCCATCCCGGCCACGTTCCGGGTGAAGCTGGAGGACCCGGAACGCGCGGACGTGATCGTGCGGGAGTTCTCCGGCAAGGCGGGCGTGAAGAGCGTCGACGACCAGGGCAAGTTCCTGGACCGGCTGTTCAACGTGCTCAACGGCGTGCGCGACGGCGCGCTCTTCCTGGCGCTGCTGCAAGCCCTCGCCGCCCTGCTGCTGATCTCGAACACGATCCAGGTCTCCGCGTACACGCGGCGCACGGAGGTCGGCATCATGCGCCTGGTGGGCGCGACGCGGTGGTACACGCAGTTGCCGTTCCTCATCGAGGCGGTGGTCGCGGGCATCATCGGCGCCGTCGTCTCGGTCGTGGGCCTCGTCCTGTTCAAGGCGTTCATCCTGGACAGGGTGCTCGGCGACCTGTTCACGTCCGGCATCCTGCCGACGCTGGGGCAGCTCGACGTGCTGATCATCGCGCCGATCCTGTTCGGCGTCTCGGTGCTGATCTCGGCCTTGACCGGCTACGTCACCCTGCGGCTGTACGTCCGGCTTTAACCGCTGGCCCGGTCACGTAGAGTCGCACCATGGTCAAGGAACGCGGCAGGAAGGTGATCGCGTCGAACCGCAAGGCTCGGCACGACTACACCATCCTCGACGTCTTCGAAGCGGGTGTCGTGCTCGTCGGCACCGAGGTGAAGAGCCTCAGGCTCGGGCGGGCGTCCCTTGTGGACGCCTTCGCCCAGGTCGACGACGGCGAGATCTGGTTGCACGCGCTGCACATCCCCGAGTACGTGGCGGGGACGTGGACCAACCACGAGGTGCGGCGCAGGCGGAAGCTGCTGCTGCACAAGAGCGAGATCGAGCGGCTGATCGGCAAGACCAAGGAGAGCGGTCTGAGCCTGATCCCCCTGTCGATGTACTTCAGCGACGGGTACGTCAAGGTCGAGCTGGCGCTGGCGAAGGGCAAGAAGTCCTACGACAAGCGCCAGGACATCGCCAAGCGCGACGCCGACCGCGACATCCAGAAGGCCTACGGCCGGGCGCTGAAGGGCCGCGGGGGCCGGTACTGAACGGGCCCGAGAACGACGAGGAAGTCCCAGGCTGGGTCACCGGCCTGGGACTTCCCGGTCTCGTGGACGTGCACGTGCACTTCATGCCCGAACGGGTGCTCGCGAAGGTGTGGGCGTTCTTCGACCGCGCCGCCGCGCACTACGGCACGTCGTGGCCCATCCACTACCGGCTGCCGGAACCGGAACGCCTCGACCGCCTGCGGGCGCTCGGCGTGATCGGGTTCGCGCCCCTCGTCTACCCGCACAAGCCCGGCATGGGGGAGTGGCTCACCGAGTGGGCCGTCGACTTCGGGCAGCGCACGCCGGGAGCCGTGCCGACCGCGACCGTGTTCCCCGAACCGGGCGTGGAGGTCTACCTCGCCAAGGCGCTCGCCGCGGGCGCCCGGTGCGTCAAGGCGCACGTGCAGGTCGGCGCGTACGACCCCACCGACCCCCTCCTGGACGCCGCGTGGGGGCTGCTGGCCGAGGCGGGCGTGCCCGCCGTCGTGCACTGCGGCCACGGGCCGCTGCCCGGCGCGCACACCGGGCTGGACCGCTACGAGGCCGTGCTGCGCAGGCACCCGCGGCTCACGGCCGTGATCGCGCACGCGGGGATGCCCGAGTACGGCGCGGCGCTCGACCTCGTGGCGAAGTACCCGAACGTGCACCTGGACACCACGATGGTGGGGGTGCCGTTCACCGAGCGGAGCCAGCCCCTGCCCGTGGACTGGGTGGCGCGGATCGCGGACGTGCCGGACCGGATCGTGCTCGGCACGGACTTCCCGAACATCCCGTACTCCTACGCGGAGCAGCTGAGGGCCGTCGCGGGCTGGGCGTCCTCCGACGACCGCCTCGGGACGCCGTTCCTGCGCGCGGTGCTGCACGACAACCCCGCGCGCCTGCTGGGCTACCCGATGTCGAGGTAGGCGAGCACGGCCCGGACGCGGCGGTGCTCGGACGTGCTGGGCTCCAGGCCGAGCTTCGCGAAGATGTTGCCCACGTGCTTCTCCACGGCCCCGTCGGACACCACGAGCGAGGCCGCGATGGCCGCGTTCGACAGGCCCTCCGCCATCAGGCCGAGCACCTCGCGCTCCCGCGCGGTCAGCGAGTCGACCGGGTTGCGCTTGCTGCGCGCCATGAGCTGGGTGATGACCTCGTGGTCGATGCTCGTGCCGCCGTCGGCGACCCGCCGCACCGCCGCCACGAACTCGGAGACGTCGGCCACCCGCTCCTTGAGCAGGTAACCGACGCCGCTCGCCCCGCCGGCCAGCAGTTCGACCGCGTAGCGCTCCTCCACGTACTGCGAGAGCACCAGGACCGGCAGGTCCGGGATGCGCTTGCGGGCCTCGATCGCCGCCCGCAGCCCCTCGTCGGTGAACGTCGGGGGCATCCGCACGTCCACCAGTGCCAGGTCCGGCCGGTGTTCCTCGATGGCCGCGAGCAGCGCCACCCCGTCCTCGACGGCGGCGACCGTCTCGATGCCCTCGTCGGCCAGCAGGCGCTGGACCCCCACCCGCAGGAGGACCGAGTCCTCCGCGATCACCACGCGCACGGCAGCTCCGTCCGGATCACGGTCGGCCCTCCGACGGGGCTGACCACCACGACCACGCCGTCAATGGTCGCAGCACGGTCCGCGAGCCCCGCGAGCCCACCACCCGGACGCACCTCGGCACCGCCCTTGCCGTTGTCGGTGACCTCCACGACCACCGAGTGGTCGGTCCGCGTCACCCGCACCTGCGCACGGGTCGCACCCGCGTGCTTGGCGATGTTCGTCAGCGTCTCGGCCACGGTGAAGTAGGCGGCGCTCTCCACGGCCGTCGGCGGCCGCGGCTCCACCTCGACGCTCAGGTCGACCGGGATCGGGCACTTGGAGATCAGCGACGACAGCGCCGGGTCGAGCCCCCGGTCGCCCAGCACCGACGGGTAGATGCCGCGGGCCAGGTCGCGCAGCTCGGAGATGGCGAGCTTCGCGTCGGTGTGCGCCTCGGCGATCAGCTCGCGGGCGCCGTCCGGGTCGGACTCCATCTTCGTCTTCGCGCGGCCCAGCGTCATCGCGACCGAGACCAGCCGCTGCTGCGCGCCGTCGTGCAGGTCGCGCTCGATGCGCCGCCGCTCGGCCTCGGCCGAGTCGACGCCGCGCGCCCGGCTGGCCGCCAGCCGCTTCGTCTCGGCGGACAGCACGGCGGTGCGGGACGGGCCGAGGATCGACGACGCCAGCAGGCCGTGCATGCGGCCCAGACCGCGGATCAGCGGCACCGTGAGCAGACCGAGCAGCAGCCCGAGGACCGTGACGGGGAGCGCGTTGGTGAAGGAGTTGACCTCCCACTCGCCGCCCATCGGCAGGTCCACGACGAAGTACGCGGGCAGGGTGCCGAAGTAGAGGGGGTACGCGACCATGCACAGCACGACGGGCCAGAACACGACCACCGAGACGAACTCGACGATGCTCACCGGGAACATCAGCATCCAGTAGCCGAAGTCGCGCCAGCTCGCCGGATCGGTGATGGTCCGCTTCATCCACGGCAGCAGGCCGGTCTCCTCCGACGCGGGCCGGTACGGGCTGGGGATGTCGATCTCCAGCATGGTCCGCGTCCACGTGCGCTCCAACGACGCCGCGCCGCGCGCGACCGCCAGCGTCACCGCCAGCAGCGGAACACCGATCCAGACGACGGACAGACCGATGCTGGTGGCGAACAGCGACACGAGCAGCACGAACCACAGCGTGCTGAGGAAGAAGTTCATCAACAAGAACGCGCTGGTCTTGGCGATCTTCGAAGGTGCTCGCGTCGTCATGTCCCCGCCTAGGTCCGCTCGGTGTACCGGACCAGCATCACCGGAACGCGTGCCTCGAACCATCAGGGAGACCAGCGTGCCGGGGGTGGGGCCAGCCCTACCAACCCTATTGGGATGAGACGGCGGGCTCGGAGCGTTATGCTGTACGAGGTAGACACGGCAACGCCCGACGGGGGTGAACGGTTTCGACTTTGTTCGTTGATTCAGGGGAAGCGTGCCGGTGCAGGCGAGAGACCACCGCAAGCGTCATCGCAAACCTATAAGCGCCAAGTCTAACGACCAGCGCGCGTTCGCCCTCGCCGCCTGAGGCTAGGGAAAACGCTGTCGGCCCGGAAGCGCCTCCGTTCCGGATCCCGGCATCAGCCAGGAGGCTCACCTCCAGTTCCGGGCACGGGAACTGGTTGGGAATCCCACAGTGTCTGGGCCCGTCAGACCGAACTCGTCAACGTGATCGGTCGGGTCGAGTAGAGACGTAGTTGACTGCGCACGGAGAAGCCCTGATGAGCCGGCAGAGGACCCGGGTTCGATTCCCGGCACCTCCACCCGTACGAGAGCCATGCCCGCGGAGAGCGCGGGCATGGCTCTTTTCGGTTGTCACACCGGGGCTCCCGCCCCCCGCACCCCCGGCGGCTGCCGGTCGGGTGAGATGCGGTTAGTGCGCCGCGGCTGTCGGCAGTGGTTCCCCGGAGGTTTCCGGTTCTGCTGTGATGCCCTTGTCGCCCCTGGTCAGGAGGGCGAAGGCGAGGGCTGCCGCGATGGTGAGGCCCGCCATGACAGCCGCCATCGGGATGACGCTCTCCGTGCCCGCCGCGCCCACCACCGGTGCGATGAGGCCGCCCGCGAGGAATTGCAGGACGCCGAGCAGGGCCGAGGCGCTGCCTGCCGCTTCCGGGTGGCGGTTCATGGCGAGGCTGGCGGCGTTGGGGAGCAGGACGCCCACGCTGGTGGTCAGCAGGAAGAGCGCTGGTAGGAAGGTGAGCAGGCCGCCGCCCAGCACACCCGCTGCCACCAGGCCCGCACCGCCCGCGGTGGCCATGCCCAGGCCCGCTGTGAGGAGCGTCCTGGGCATGAGCCTGCCCGTCAGCCAGGTGTTGAGCAGGCCTGCCAGGAGGATGCCCAGGGAGTTGACGCCGAAGACGAGGCTGAACTGTTGAGGGGTCAGGCCGAAGACCCCCTGCAACACGAACGAGGCGCCGGACACGTAGGCGAAGAGGCTGCCCAGCGCGAAGGACGCCGCCAGGGCGTAGCCGACGAAGTAGCGGTCCCCGAGGAGCGTGGCGAAGGTCCTGAGGGTGCCCTTGAGGTTGGCCGGTACTCGTTTTTCGGGCTTGTGGGTCTCGGGCAGGGCGAAGGCCAGGACGGCCAGCAGGACCGCGCCGATGACGGCCAGCACCAGGAAGGTGCCGCGCCAGCTCGTCAGCCTGAGGACCTGGCCGCCGAGCACCGGGGCGATGACCGGGCCCAGGCCGTTGACCAGCATGAGCAGGCTCATGAACTTGGCCATCGCGAGGCCGGAGAAGAGGTCCCTCGCCACGGCGGTGGCCACGACGAAGCCCGCTGCCACGCCCAGGGCTTGGATGAAGCGCAGGCCCGCCAGCGCCAGGGCGGTGGGGGCGATGGCGCAGAGCAGCGAGAACGTGATGTAGGTGACCAGGCCGATGAGCAGCGGTTTCCTGCGGCCGATGGCGTCGGAGACGGGGCCCGCGAGCAATTGGCCCAGGGCCAGGCCGATGATGAACGTGGTGAGGCTGAGTTGGATCTGCGGGGCCGCCGCTCCCAGTTCGGAGGCCATGCTGGGGAACGCTGGTAGGTACATGTCGATCGACATGGGGCCCAGGGTGCAGAGGGCCCCCAGTAGGCCCACTAGCTTCAACCTGGTCGGGCCTGCCTCGGTGGGCGTCATCTTCTCCCCGGCGAAAGTGTGCGGTGGCGTCACCGGGGGCAACGCCACCGCTGCGGGTTTTTAGTCCTGGGTGAGCAGGGCGCGGGCCCCGCGCAGCTCCCGCGGCATGTTCCAGCCGAGGACACCCACCAGGTCACCGTCGTGGTGGTAGTGGGCGACGAACTTGCGGTGGGCCGGATCGCCCTGGGCCACGGTCATCGTCGAGCCGGGTGGGAAGATCCCGTACGCCTGGATCCTGGCGTCGTACTGGTCGGTCCAGAAGTACGGGATCGGCGTGAACGGCTTCGGGTCGCCGAGGATGTTCCTGGCCACCGCCATCGCCTGCTCGGTGGCGTTCATCCGGTGCTCCACGCGCATCAGCGCGCCGAAGCGCTCGTTGTGCCAGCGGGCCACGTCGCCCGCGGCGTGGACGTTCGGCACGGCCTGGCAGGTGGAGTCGCAGAGGACCCCGTCGTCCAGGGGGATGCCGCTCGTCGTGAGCCAGTCGGTCGCGGGTGCGGAGCCGATGGCGACCAGGACCACGTCGGCGTCGACGGTGGTGCCGTCGGCCAACGCCACGCCGGAGACCCGCCCGTCCCCCAGCAGCGCGCTCACGCCCACGCCGGTCCGCACCTCGACGCCGTTCTCCCGGTGCAGGTCGCCGACCCAGCCGCCCAGCTCGTCGCCGAACTGGCGGGACAGGGGCACCGGCGCCAGGTCGACCAGGGTCACGTCGAGGCCGAGGGTGCGTGCCGCCGACGCCGCTTCCGAGCCGAGGAACCCCGCCCCCACCACGGCCACGGACGTGGCCCTGGCCAGCGCCGCCCGCAGCGCCAGGGTGTCGTCCAACGTGCGCAGGACGTGCACGCCCGCCAGGTCGTGACCCTGCCGCAGCCGGAGCGGACGGACCCCGGTGGCGATGACCAGGCGGTCGTAGGGGACGTGGTCGCCGGAGGCCAGCGCGACCGACCGCTTGTCCAGGTCGACGCCGGTGGCCGTCGCGCCCAGCCGCAGACCGACGTCCAGGCGCTGGTAGGTGGCGTCGTCGCGGAACGCGGTGCGCTCCGGTTCCCACGTCCCCAGGAGCACCTGCTTGGACAGCGGCGGCCGGTCGTACGGGAGGTGCAGCTCGTCGCCGATCAGGGTGATCAGGCCGTCGAAGCCCTCGCGCCGCAGGCTCTCGGCCGTGGTCAGCCCCGCCGCCGAGGCCCCCACCACGACGACGCGTCCGATGTCGGGCATCACTCGGCCAGGTGGATGACGAGCGCGGGGCAGAGCACCGCCGCCTCACGCGTCGCGTCGTGCAGGTGGGGAGCCGGGGTCTCGTCCAGCAGCACCACGATCCCGTCCTCGTCGCGCTGGTCGAAGACGTCGGGGGCGGCGAGCACGCACTGGCCCGCGCCGACGCAGCCGTCCTCGTCGATGGTCACGCGCATGGGGTGTTCTCCTTGAGGTGGGGCCCGGTCACCAGGTGACGGGGAGCGAGCGGACGCCGTAGACGAGGGTGTTGTCCTTGAACCGCAGGTCCTCGAACGGGATGTCCAGGCGCAGGGTGGGGATGCGGGTGAACAGGGTGCTGAACACCTGCTGGAGCTCGACCCGCGCGAGCTGCTGGCCGAGGCACTGGTGGGCGCCGTAGCCGAACGCGAGGTGCGTGGACGCCTTGCGGTGGACGTCGAGCTGGTCGGCGTTCGGGAAGGCGGAGGTGTCGCGGTTGCCGGACGCCAGCGACGCCACCAGCCACTCGCCCGCGCGCAGCGTCTCGTCGCCGAGCGGGATGTCCTCGGTGATGGCCCGGAACAGGCCGAACTGCACGACGGACAGGTAGCGCAGCATCTCCTCGACGGCCGAGGGCACCAGGTCGGGGTTCGCGCGCAGCTCGTCGAGCTGGTCGGGGTTGCGCAGCAGGGCGACGGTGCTCAACGCGATCATGTTCGCGGTCGTCTCGTGCCCCGCGACCAGCAGCGACAGGCCGAGGACGACGAGCTCCTCGACGGAGAGGGGCTGGCCGGAGTCCTGGGCCCGCGCGATGAGCCGCGAGATCAGGTCGTCGGTCGGGTTCCGCATCTTGTCGACGACGAGCTGCGCGACGAAGCCCTGGATCTCGGCGTTGGCCTGGATCGCGACGTCCGGGTCGACGTCGACCGAGGTCAGGATGCCGCTCTGCTGCTGGAACCGGTCGCGCTGCTCGTAGGGCACGCCCAGCAGCTCGCAGATCACCAGCGACGGGATCGGCAGCGCGAAGTCGCGCACCAGGTCGACCGGCTCGGTGCTCGCGAGCATCGCGTCGATGTGGTCGTCGATCAGCTTCTGGATGTACGGGCGCAGGGCCTGGATGCGCTTGACGGTGAACTCGGCCGTCAGCAGCCTGCGCAGGCGGGCGTGCGCCTCGCCGTCGCTCTGGATGATCGAGCCGGGGTTGATCGGGGTGTCGAAGTCGGCCTGCGGGTTGGCGTGGCCCATGACGGGCACGGCGGAGCTGAGGCCGGGGCTGTTGAGCACCGTGCGGACGTCGTCGTAGCCGGTCACGAGCCAGGCGTCGATGCCCGCCGGGCAGGAGACGCGCGCGATCGGCTCCTTCTCGCGGAACTCCAGGTAGCCCACGGCGGGGTCGAACGGGCACTCCTTCGACCGTTCCGTCGGGAACGATCCGGTGCTCGGTTTGCTCAGTGCCTCGGTCATGGCGTACCCCTCGTGGTGGTGAATTTTGTGGCAGTAACTGCCACAAGTACCACACTGCCAGTGATGGAGAGGTAACGGCAAGTGGCTGACGTCACGTGCCGGGAAGTCGCTGGTGGCGGTGCTAGCCTGCCTTTCGGGAGTCCGGCCGAGGAGGTGGACGTGGGGATCCGAGAGCTGAAGATGGCCCGGACACGTCGGCTGATCTCGGACAAGGCGTTCGAGCTGTTCACCTGCAACGGCTACCAGCGGACCACGATCGAGCAGATCGCCGCCGCCGCCGAGGTGGGCCCGCGCACCCTCTACCGCTACTTCCCGACGAAGGAGACGCTCGTCGTCGAGTTCGTCCGGACGAGCCTCTTCGACGCGCTGGAGGACCTGCGCTCCCAGCCGCCTGCGCCGCTGCCGGTGGCGCTGAACTCGGTCATCGGCAAGGTCCTCGACGTGATGGCGACCGACCCGGCGCGCGTGCTCGCCGTCTACGAGATCTCCGGGCCGAACGGGTCGGTGCGCGCGCAGCTGGGGGACGTCCTGTGGATGTGGCGCGACGCGCTGGCGGGCGAGGTCGCCCAGCGGCTCGACGACCCCTCCGACCACGTCACCGCCCAGCTCACCGCGGCGTTCGCCATCAACATCATCGAGGTCGTGGTGCGGTCCTGGGTGAACAGCGGCGGCACGGCGGACATGCGCACCCTCGCGGACGAGACGATGGCGCTGCTGCGCGACGGGAAGATCCCCGTGCCGACGCCCGGTCAGGCGTAGCGCTCGGCCAGCGCGGCGAACGCCGCCTTCGGCTCCCACCGCAGGCCGGGGTAGGTCTCGCCGAACCCGTCCTCCAGCACCCTCACCACGCCGTAGCTCGCCACGTCGAAGTTCGTCGCGGGGTCCTCGCCGTGCGGGAGGTTGTAGGTGACGAACGTGCACACGAACGCGATGTCGATGCCCGTGCTCTCCAGCACGTCCAGCACCTCCCGCAGGTAGGTCGCCTGTTCCTGCTCGTCGTGGACGAACTCGCCCCGGAGCGCCACCGGCCGGGGCCCGTCCCAGTCGACCACGAACGTGCCGCGCGCGCCGAGGTCCGCCGCGCCGCGGTGGGTCGTGCAGCCGAACTCGGTGATCGCCGCGGGCTTGTCCTGCGCGCCGAACGCCCGCATCTCGGCCTCGTACCCCTCGGCCACCTCCTTCGACCGGTAGCCGGCGTCGGTGGCGATGATGTCGAACCGGTCCCAGTCGACCTGCTCGAAACCCAGTGAGGCGTAGGTGATCCGACCGCCGAACCGCTCGCGCACGACCTCGACGGCCCGGCCGAGGAAGTCGTCGAGCAGGGCGGGGAGGGCGGCGAGCGCGGGACCGAGTTCCGGGGGCCGTCCGGTGATCAGCGCGAGCCGCTCGTCGAGCGTGTCGCCGGGCAGGAAGCCGATCGTGAACAGGGTCAGTTCGGACCCGGTGACCAGGACGACCTCGGCGCCGCCCAGGCGGATCCGCTCGGCGCGCTCCGCGGTGTCGGCGAGCAGGTCCAGGAGTTCGTCGGTCGTCAGGTCGTTGGTGAACGGCGAGATCCACACCTCGAGGCCGACCGCGGCGGCGTGGACGGCGGCGACCTCCAGCCGGTCGACGTGGCCGCCGGTGATCCGCACGGCGTCGCAGTGCAGGTCCTCCCGGATGATCCGCATCTCGCGCCGCACGACGTCCGGGTCGAACGGTTCGTGCGTGCTCGACCCCCCGCTGCGGAAGCCGGTGTCGTAGGTGATGCCGTGTCGCATGACTCCTCCTTTAGGGAACGTGCCGTACCTTGTAGGAGAAGCTAGGTGGTGAGCGATACGATGCGCAAGGTACTCTTCGTACCCAATTCAGGAGGTGGCCGATGGTCGGGGCGCGACGGCGCGGGGCCGCGCTGGAGGAGGCGATCCTCCAGGCCGCGGTGGACGAGCTGACCGAGTCCGGCTACCCCGGACTGACCATGGACCGGGTCGCGAAGCGCGCTGGCACCAACAAGAACGCCGTCTACCGGCGCTGGCCGAACCGGGCCGCGCTCGGCATCGCCGCCTACCACCGGCTGACGGCCACCACCGTCGAGGTGCCCGACACCGGCGACCTGCGCACCGACGTCCTGGAGCTGCTGCGGATGGCGAACCGCACGTGGTCCTCGCCGTACGGGGAGATCCTGCGCGGCCTGCTGGCCGACCCGGACCTGCTGGCGCAGCTGGGGGAGCGGGCCGCCGACGGCGGGTCCGCGATGTGGCTGACCGTCCTCGGTCGCGCCGTGGCCAGGGGCGAGGTGCGACCCGAGGCGCTGCACCCGCGCGTGGCCACGGTCGCGGTGGCGTTGCTGCGCAACGAGTTCGTGACCCGCGGCGTGCCGAACGCGCCCGACGAGGTGCTCGTCGAGATCGTGGACGAGGTCTACCTGCCGCTGGTCCGGTCCCGGTAGAGGTCGCGCAGGGTCGCGACCTCGGCGCCGTGGTGGATGACCTCGCGGTTGACGTGCAGCACGAGCGCGGCGAACGGGTGGGCGTGGTACGGGCCCTCCGCGGGACCGCACGGCCGCGCGAGGCCCTCGTCGTCCAGCGCCGAAACCCCCTCGTGCCACAGGGAGTACGACTCCCGCAGGTAGTCCAGCCCGGCCTGCGCGGTGCCCGGCCAGCGCACCTCGGCGAGGTCGAACCCGTCACCGAAGTGGTTGGCGGCCCGCGCTCCCAGCACGACCGAGGCGATGTGCGAGATCCGCCAGGCGATCGTCGTGAACGGCGGCACGGGCGGTTCGGCGGCCCAGTCGATCGTGAACCCGCCGTCGCCGTCCGGTCGCACGCTCCAGCACCCGTCGACCGGCTCCCAGAGGTACTCCTCGTCGGTGAGCCCCTCCAGGCGCGGCAGCAGGTGCCGGTTCCAGTGGAAGTCGAGTTGCTCGGTCAGCTCGTGCGTCCAGTTCAGGTCCATGTCCACGACCGTAGGACGCATCGCGGACAACCCCTGTCACCGACGGGCGGGCGGCGCGGTCATCGGGTCCTCCGGCCAGCGGTGCTTGGGGTACCGGCCGCGCAACTCCGACCTGACCCGCGCGTACCCGGTCCGCCAGAACGACGCGAGGTCACCGGTCACGGCCGTGGCGCGGCCCGCGGGGGTCAGCAGGTGCAGCACCACCGGCACGCGCCCGTCCGCGATGCGGGGCGTGTCGACCCAGCCGAACACCTCCTGCACCTTCACCGGCAGCGCGGGGTCGTCACCGCTGTAGTCGACCCGGATCCTGGACCCCGACGGCACTTCCAGGCGGTCCGGCGCCAGCTCGTCGAGCCGCCCGGCGGCAGGCCACGGCAGCAGCTGGCGGACCACCTTCTCCGCGTCGACCTTCGCCAGGTCCGCACGCCTGCGGGCACCGCCGAGCCAGCCGTCGACGCCCGCCAGCAGCGCCTCGTCGGTCATCTCCGGCCACGGGTCGCCGAGCACCCGGTGCAGGAACCCCACCCGTTCCCGCAGCCTCGTGGCGTCGGCGTGCCAGCGCAGCAGCCCCAGCCCCTCGGACCGCAGCCCGGCCACCAGCGCCGCCCGCACCGCGGCCGGGTCCGGATCGCGCAACGGCTTGCTGGACAGCACGATCGCGCCGAGCCTGCGGACCCGGTTCGCGACCACGTCCCCGTCCCAGCGCACGTCGTCCACAGTGGACACCAGTGCCGGAGCGGCCCGCACGGCCAGGCTCTCGTCCACCCGCGCCGCCAGCCGGATGCGGCCGTGGCTGCGACCGGGTTCGCGGTCGGCGACCGCCACGGCCAGCCACTCGGCGTCCCCGAGCCCGCTGCCGTGCGGCAGCTCGGCCGCCGTGCCGCCCGCCATCAGGTACACCCCGCCCCCGCCGGACCGCCTGCGCGCCAACCGCTCCGGGTGCGCCAGCGCCACCACCAGCGCCGGGTCGTCGTGCCCCGTCCCGCCGACCAGCTCCGCCAGCCGACGAGCCTCGCGCGACCACCGCCTGGAGCGGTCGGTGTGGCCGGACCGCAGGTCCCGCAACGCGGTCGACAGCTCCGCGCTGTCGGTGAGCGCGTCGTCGTCCAGCAGCGCCACGACCTCCGCCGCCGCCCGCGCGCCCACCTCCGCCGCGCCGTCCAGCAGCGCGCGGGCCAGCCGGGGGTGCAGGCCGAGACCGGACATCCGCCGCCCGCGGTCGGTGGCGTGCCCGTCGGCGTCGAGCGCGCCCAACGCCCGCAGCACCGAACGCCCGACCTCCAGCGCACCCGTCGGCGGGGCGTCCCACCAGCTCAGCGCCGTCCCGTCGGGCGTGCCCCAGCAGGCCAGTTCGAGCGCGAGCCTGGTCAGGTCGGCGGTCTTGACCTCGGGTTCCGGGTAGCGGGGGAGCGTGCTGTGCTCGTGCTCCGGCCAGCAGCGGTACACGTGACCGGGCGCCTCTCGGCCCGCCCTGCCCGCGCGCTGGTCGGCCACGGCCATCGACACGCGCACGGTGGCCAGGCCGGACAGCCCGCGCCGGTGGTCGACGCGCGGCACGCGGGCCAGGCCGGAGTCGACGACCGCCCGCACACCGGGCACGGTGAGGCTCGACTCGGCGATGGCCGTCGACAGCACGATCCGACGGCGCGCCCCCGGCTTCAGCGCGGCGTCCTGCGTGCCCGCCGACAGCCGCCCGTGCAGGGTGAGCACGTCCACGTCCGGCAGCGACAGCAGCGCGGCGGTGCGGCGGATCTCGGCCGCACCGGGGAGGAACACGAGCACGTCGCCGTCCACTTCGGACAGTGCCCGTCTGGTCGCGCGGGCCACGCACGCCTCGATCCGCTCCGTGCGGGCGGGTGCCACGTGGTCCGTCGTGGTCGGGTAGGTCCGGGCCTCGGCGCGCAGCACGGGCGCGTCGCCGAGCAGTTCGGCGAGCCGGTCCGCCGCGACGGTCGCCGACGTCGCCAGCAGCCGCAGGTCCGGCCGCAGCCCGGCACGCGCGTCGAGCAGCAGCGCCAGCAGCAGGTCCGCGTCCAGGTGCCGCTCGTGGCACTCGTCCAGCAGCACCGTGCCCACGCCCGCGAGTTCCGGGTCGGACTGGAGCCTGCGCACCAGCAACCCCGAGGTCACGACCTCGATCCGGGTCGCGGCCGACACCTTGCGGTCACCGCGCACCGAGTAGCCGACCGTCCGCCCCACCGGCTCGCCCAGCAGCGACGCCATCCGCGCCGCGGCGGCACGGGCCGCGATCCGCCGCGGCTCCGCCACGACCACGCGCCCGGCGTGCGCCTCGGCCAGCGCCAGCGGCACCAGCGTGGTCTTGCCGGTGCCCGGCGGCGCGACCAGCACCGCGCACCCGTGCTCGGCGAGCGCGCCGACGACGTCGCCGAGCACGGCCCGGACTGGCAGGTTCGGCAGCTCCACGGTGAGCCAGTGTGCCAACCTGGCTCCATGGGGAAGCGGGGAGTGCTCGGAGCGGGGCTGGTGGCCGCCGCGGCGGTGGTGCGGGCGGCGAACACGGTGGCGGTCTGGCGCGGGGTGCCGCGGCTGCCGGACGTGGGGGACCCGGTGTCGGGGGTGACCGCGGTCGTGGCCGCGCGCGACGAGGAGGCCACGCTGGACGCGTGCCTCACGGCGTTGCGCGGGCAGGTCGGCCGGGTCGTGGTGGTGGACGACGCGTCGACCGACGGGACCGCCGACGTCGCACGGCGCCACGGCGTCGCGCTGGTGTCGAGCGACGGACCACCGCCGGGCTGGGCGGGCAAGGTCCACGCGATGCACCTCGGCGCGCTCGAAGCCGACGGCGAGTGGCTGCTGTTCGTGGACGCCGACGTGGTCGTCGCCCCCGGCTTCGTCGGGCACCTGCTCGCCGCCGCCAGGGTCCACCAGGCCGCCCTGGTGTCCTCGGCGGGCCGCTCCACGAGGTCGGGGCCCGGCTACTGGCTGCTGCTGCCGCCGACCAACCAGCTCCTGTTCGAGAGCACGTCGCCGTCCGGCCGACCGGGGCGCAGGGCGCTCGGCGTCGGGCACTGCATGCTGGTGTCGCGCGAGGCCTACGACCACGCGGGCGGCTGGTCGGCCATCGCCGCCACGCGCGCCGACGACGTCGGCCTCGCCACGCTCGTGCGGGACTCCGGCGCGCGCACGCAGTACGTGGACGCGGGCGCCGAGCTGACCACGTCCGGGCACGACACGGTCGCGAAGTCGTGGAGGTCGCTGCGCAAGAGCACGTTCGCCGGGATCAACGAGCTGGTGGACGGCCCGGCCGCCGTGTGCGCGGTGCTCGCGGCCAGCGGTGTGGCGCACATCGCCTACGGCCTCGCGCCGGTGGCCGCCGTAGCAGGCCGGTCCAGGGCGGTCCGGGCGCTGGGCGTGCTCGGCTGGCTCGGCCAGGCCGTCGCCCACCTGGCGTACGTGCGGCGCGTCGGCCAGCCCCGGGCGACCGCGCTGCTCGCGCCCGCGGCACCGGTCGCGCTGGGACTGGTGATGCTCGACAGCGCCGCGCGGGCGTGGCGCGGCGTGACGTGGAAGGGCCGCGACGTGTCAGGCTGACCGGGTGGTTGACCCGCTGCACGACCCCGACGACCCCGACCTGCTCGACCCCTACCGCGCTCGTGAACTGGCCGGACTCGTGGAGGCGGCCAGGATCGCCTCCGGCGCGGTCCGGTACGGCAAGGTCGGGAAGGTCGGGTGCGCGACCGTCGTGGTCAACCGCGACAACCCGTTCCCGTCGGGCAACTTCGCGTGCGCCCTGTACGGGTCGTCGGCGGAGGTCGCGGGCACGCTGATGCGGCTGGAGCAGACGTTCGCCGACATCGGCCGCGCCGAGGCCGTGGTGTACGCCTCACCGACGACCGTGGCCGAGATCGAGGGCATCGCGGACGACGCGGGCTGGTACGCCGTCGAGGAGTCGATGGCCGTCGTGCACCGCGGCCGGGCCGACACCTCGCCCCGCGTCCGGCCCGCGCGGGACACGGACCTGGAGCACGTCGGCGCGCTCGTGGCCGACGAGCTGGGGCTGCGGATGAGCGGTCAGCGGCGGCTGGTGCGGCACCTCGGGCAGCGGTGGGACGACCCGCGCTGCGTGCAGCTCGTGGTCGACGACGGCGAGCGGCTCGTCGGGTTCGCGGGCGGGTTCGCCGAACGCGGAGTGGGGCTCGTGGAGCAGGTCGTGGTGCTGCCCGCCCGGCGTCGGCGCGGACTCGGGAGCGATCTGGTGTCGAGCACCGTGGCCGCCCTGCGGTCGGCGGGGGCGCTGCTCGTGGCCGCTCACGTGGACGAGGGCGGAGCCGGTGAGCGGTTCGCCGAGACGTGTGGATTCTCCGGCGGATACCCCGTTACGGCGTACGCCCGCCGGGTGGACGAGCTGCTGGATTGAGATTCCAGCCCGCGAGGCTATATCTTTAGCACAGCTAAACGATGCTGGGAGGCCGCGCGTGCAGGGGATCGCCGTAGTCAGACCACGACTTCCCAACGAGGTGTGGGTGCTCGTGGTGGCGAGCTTCATCATCGCCATCGGCTTCGGGATCGTCGCCCCGGTGCTGCCCATGTACGCGTCGAGCTTCAACGTCGGCACCTTCGCCGTCTCGGCCGTCGTCAGCGCGTTCGCCCTGGTCAGGCTGCTGTTCGCGCCGGTGAGCGGGCGCCTGGTGTCCCGCTTCGGCGAGACGCGGACCTACATCTGGGGCATCGTCATCGTCGCCCTGGCGACCGGGGCGTGCGGGTTCGCGACCCACTTCTGGCAGCTCATCGTGTTCCGCTCGATCGCGGGCGTCGGCTCCACGATGTTCACCGTCGCGGCCGTCGGCCTGCTCATCCGGCTGACCCCGGCGCCGCTGCGGGGCCGCGCCTCCGGCCTGTGGGCCACCGGCTTCCTGCTCGGCAACATCGCGGGCCCGATCGTCGGCGCAGGCCTCGTCGGCTTCTCCATCCGGACCCCGTTCGTCGCCTACGCCGCGGCCCTGTTCATCGCCGCCCTGTTCGTCTGGCTGTTCCTGCGCCGCTCCACGCTCGCCGCGCTCGACCAGAACAGGTCGCAGCCGACGATGACCGTCCGCGACGCCGTCGGCTACGCCTCCTACCGCGCCTCGCTCGCCTCCGGCTTCGCCAACGGCTGGGCCGTGTTCGGCCTGCGCATCTCCCTGGTGCCGCTGTTCGTCGTCGAAGCGCTGCACGGCAGCCCCGCCGTGGCAGGCATCTCCCTGTCCGTGTTCGCCGCGGGCAACGCCGCCGTCCTCATGCTGTCCGGCAGGCTCTCCGACAGCATCGGCCGCAAACCGATGGCCATCGCGGGCCTCGCCGTCTCGGCCGTCGGCACGGTCGGCATGGGCTTCAGCGGCACCGTGACCCTGTTCATGGTCGCCTCGCTCGTCGCGGGCGTCGGCGCGGGCCTGCTCAACCCGCCGCAGAACGCCGTGGTCGCCGACGTCATCGGGTCGAACGCCAAGGGCGGCCCCGTGCTGGCCGCGTTCCAGATGGTCACCGACCTCGGCGCCATCATCGGCCCGCTGCTCGCGGGCGTCCTGGCCGACCGCTTCTCCTACCAGGTCGCCTTCACCGTGACCGGCGTCATCATGGTCATCGCCCTGGCCTTCTGGTTCGTCGCCGAGGAAACCCTCCCCGAGGCCGACGACCCGCACGTCGGCGAGGCCGTGGCGGGCGAGTGCGGTGTGGTGGGCGAAGCCCCCGAACTGCCCACCGGCGAACGCGTCGGGGGCCGCCCGCGCCAGCCCGACGCGTGACCGCTCAGGTTCCGCTCAGCCTCCGCGGCTAGCCTGCCGGGGGAACAGGGCGGACTGGGAAGGACGCGAACGACGTGGGTGGCGCGGAGCGGAACGCTCGCAAGAAGAAGCAGCAGCAGATGGCGGCCAAGTCGGTGGCCGCCGCACGCGGGTCGTCCGGCTCCGGCGACCGCAACAAGATCCTCATCGGCGTGGTCGTCGTGGCGGTCCTCGCCGCGGGCGTCATCGGCGCCGTGCTGCTCAACAAACCGTCCGAACCCCAGGCCCTCACCCCGGCCCCGAACCTGAAACCCCTCTCCGTGCCCGTCCAGCGCCAGGCCGACGCCACCGTGCTCGTCGGCAAGGACACCGCGAAGGTCACCGTCGACGTGTACGAGGACTTCCTCTGCCCCGTCTGCGGCACGTTCGAGGAGAAGTACGGCGACCAGCTCAGGCAGCACGTGGAGGCCGGGGACCTCAGGGTCCGCTACCACCTGCTCCCGCTCCTGGTCCGCTACTCCGACCCCGAGGGCTACTCGAGCGACAGCGCCAACGCCGCCGTCTGCGCCGCCGACGCGGGCAAGTTCCCCGAGTACCACGACTCCCTCTACGCCAGCCAGCCGGAGGAGAACGGCCCCGGCTACACCATCGCCCAGCTCGTGCAGCTGGGAACCGACCTGGGCATCACCGGCGACACCTTCAAGTCCTGTGTGGAGAGTGGCACCCACCGCCAGGCCCTGGAAGCCGACCTCGACAAGGCCGACAACACCCCCCACCTCCAGGCCGAGCGCAGCGACGGCAGCAAGGGCTTCCAAGGCACCCCCTCGGTCGCCGTCGGCGACAAGCTCGTCAGCATCGACAACGAGAACTGGATCTCCGACCTCCTCAGGGGCTGAGATCGACCACCGCCGACCGGCCCTGCTGTCCAGCGGGCCGGTCGACGGGTCGTCTATCAGGGCGAATGCGGTGGGGGGACCCCCGATTTTTATTCGGTGGGGACGGTGTTGTACGGTATGGGCACACGAGAACGACGGGTGACCGGCCGGGAAACGTGGAAGCACGGGGCTGTGGCGCAGCTGGTAGCGCATCACACTGGCAGTGTGAGGGTCAGGGGTTCGAGTCCCCTCAGCTCCACAACGATATATGGAATACAAATCACCCGCTGACCTGGGATTATCTGGTTAGCGGGTGATCTTGTTTGTGTGTCCACTGTGGACTGCGGCTCCGAAACTGGAGCAAATCTGGAGCACAGCCCGGAATGACCCGAAACAGGGTCAACCGCATTGCTCCAGAACAGTTCGCCCTGTCGGGTCAGCTTCCGCACGACCTGCTCGGGGGTGTGCCGTTTCCTGGTGCTCATCGTGATCGAGCCTTTTCGCCCACGAACCGGACTGTCAGGCTCCCACTGGTCCTGGACCGACCCAATGGGGTCACGTCAGGTGCGCGTAGCGACGTTTGGTCCGCGGGCTGTGTGCCAGGCAGCCCTGTGCGAGGACATCACCAGACCGGTGGCGGGTCGGTGGTCACAGGTTCACGCGCGCCAGGCGGGCGATGAGGCTGGGCTTGTTCTTGTGCGCCTGTCGGAGGGCCGAGTGGCGTCGAGCGAACTCGTCCGGGCGGTCTTCGCGGTCGGCCAGGGCTTGCAGGTCGACGAGGAGTGCGACGGCGGCGTCGTAGTCGGCGGGTTTGCGGGTGGCGATCAGGGCGTCGATGCGTGTCCAGGCGGCTTGCTCGTCGTGCGCCAGCTCGTTCAGCCGCCGCTCGCGGGCGCGAGTCCTATCGCGCTCACGACGGGTTTTCTCCTTGGTGTGCTTGGCCTCTTCCTGTCGCTGTCGTTCGGCTCGCCCGCGTGCCGTCTCACCCAGGAGTTCGCCCACCGTGCGCCTCGGCGGTGCGGCGGCGGGTGGGGTGGTCCGGTCGCGGAACCGGCGCAGCAGTTCCGTCCGCACGGTCGCGGCCTGGTCTTGGACGACTCGCAGCAGCAGGCGGTCCTTCTCGGTACCGGGCAGCGCTCTCACCCAGGCAGCGAGTGGGTCCGGGTCGTCGGCGGTCTCGGTGAGCGGAGGGCTCGCGTTCGCCGCGACCGTGAGCAGGTCGTCGTCGAGGCGGAGGAAATCGGCCAGGGCGCGCTGCGCCGCGGTGAGCGTGCGCAATCCGGCGGGCACGGGTGGTTCCGGCTCGTCGTCCTCGTCGCGGTCGAACGCTTCCTCGTCGCGTTCCCAGGTGCCGTACCCGGCCAGCCACGCCAGGTACAGCGCGCGGTGGTCACCGGCGGCGAGTTCGCCTCGGACGCCGACGATGGCGGACAGCGCTCCCTGCGGCTCGTAGTCCCAGTCGCCGGTCTCGTCGTGGTTGTGCAGGTCGAGGACGAGGTGCGTGCTCGTCGTCCAAGCACCGACCTGCTCGTCGACGAGGTAGGGCTCGACCGCGTCCAGGTCGAGCAGACCGCGCGGCAGGCGCAACAGGAGGCGTCGGGTCCCCCAGTCGGCGAGGTAGAGGTGCGCGTCGTAATGGCGTTCCACCAACCGGACGGGGTCGCCCCGGAAGTCGCCCCACTCGTACTCGTTGACGAAGCTGGTGGCGGTGATCCGCGCGCGGGTGGACAGGGCGCGGACCTCGGCCTGAGCCTTCGCGTCGAGCGGCCGGTCCAGAGCGACGAACTCGTAGTACTGGTACTCGCTCAACGCCCGCTCCGCTTCCCGGTCTCGGTGAGCGGCGTCGCACGGAAGCCCGAACCCTCTCCCAGGTGGATGAACAGGTGCCCGGTGAGCGTGCCGTCCTCGGCGACGACAGCCCAGCCGCGCCCACAGGCCTGGTCCATCTCGTCGTTGCCCTCCCAGGTGAACTCGACGAAGGGCCGGCCGTCGCGCTCGCTCCAGCGGCAGTCCATCCGCCCGTTGACGGCGATGAACCCGAACTCACCGGTCCCGTCCCGCGTGAATTCGATGAACCCCGGCTCGACGAGGTCGATGGCGGCCTCGTCCCACTGGTTCATCTCCACGATCCGCCACCGACCGGTCGTACGCCCCGCGAGCTTCGCCACTCGTCCACTCCTCGGGCCTGAGTCGCTCTCGAAGGCCGAATTGTCGAGGGTGCAGGGTAGCGCCAGGCCGGTGGACGGTGACCGAACAGTTGCGACAGCGAGGTGAACAGGGCCTCCGGGCGGCGGTTTCTCTGTGTGCGCTGCTCAGGATGCTTGTCGAATAGTGCTGGCGGTGTTCCGGAATCATTCACGCTGTCGGGTCGGCTGTCGAACGGGTCGTCGATCAGCGTTCCGGTATGGCGTGGCCGAGCTTGAGCAGGGCCTTGTGGAACTTCAACTCCTGGTCCGGGCGGACGGCGAGGTGGCGGTCGC
>NZ_DASUSQ010000086.1:0-50755 GCF_036375055.1 Umezawaea sp. | reverse complement strand
GGGATCGGCGAGGTGGACGTGTCGTTCGCGAACCCGAGGCCCGGCCGCGGCTACGGCGTCCAGTGGCGTCCCCGGACCCCGGACCGGCCCGGTGCCCCCGTTCCCCGCGCGGCTCCCGCTCCCGGCAGGAGCGGCGCGGGGAGCGCGGTGCGCGACTAGACGACCGGGGTGGACGTGGTGGCGATGAAGTGCGGCTCCATGACGGCACCTCCTTTCCCGCTTTCGGAGAACCGCACGGACCAACGGTGTTCCCAGCGGAAGAGGGCATGCCGAATAAACGTGGGTAAACGATTGTTTCCCCGTTGTCCGTTCATCGCGTCGTCCGCCGGCTGAAACCCGATTTCGGGATCCGCGGGCCCGGCTCTCGTTCTCGCCGATGGGACAACGATGAACCGGCCTGACGGACGTGAGAATGGGTTTCCTGTTTCCGGAGGCGAGCGGAGACAGGAAACGGGCGCCGACCAGGCGGTCAGCCCGGTGCGACGCCCGTGGGATCAGGCACCCGTGCGGCGCAGCGCCTCCGCGAGCACGGCGTGGGCGCTGCCCGCGTGCGGGAGCCGTCCCAGGCGCACGAGGTCGACCGCGTCGGTGAAGGGCACGCGGCGCATCCGCTGGGTGCGGCGGCGGAGCCGGTCGCCCAGCGCCACGCCGTCCGCGCGGAACAGGTGCTCGACGTGGTCGCACACCAGGTCCGCCCCGTGGACGCGGCCGATCCTCGTCCACGCCGCCGCGCACAACCCGGTGCTGTCGGCGAGTTCCCGCTTGGCCGCCGCGGCCGGGTCGACGTCGGCGGTGCGGACCCGGCCGCCGGGCAGGCGCCACTCGGTGCCGCCGTGGGTGTAGACCCACTGGCGGGTGAGGACCACGCGGTCCTGGTCGTCGACGGCCAGGACGGTGACCGACGCGGGCACCACGACGCGCGTGCGCGCCTCGTGCCCCCCGTCCGGTCCGACGACCTCGTCCCGCCGGACCTGGAACGCGGGCGAGGAATGCACCACCACCGACGACAACCGCTGCCACACCGCCACGGCGTCGACGGGACCACTCGGGAGTTCCGCTGTCATGCGATCAATCGAACCACCGCGGAGTTCTCGAAAAGTTCGCGGAAAGCGGCCAATTGATAGACACCGCGCCGCGGGGGCGAAGGCGTTCCGACCGCCCGGTCGGGCGGTCCGCCGCGCCATTCGCACCGCGCTCACGCCCTCTCGGGCGCGTTCTGGTCGGCCTGGCCGACCAACGGGCGTCCACCCGGCCGAACCGCTCCTGCGCCGACCACCCGCACCTCGGGTCCGCGGTGCCGAACCCCCGATCTCAGGCCAAAAACACGCCAAAGTGCGGACATCCGGCCGCGCCGGCGGCGGGCCGTGGAATTCTGGCCGCACTCGTCCGGCACACCGGACGCGCAGCTCGACGGGAGGCGGCGAGCCGGCTTCCCCGCGTCGTGAGGGGTACGCGAGGAGGTCGGCCCGAACCGCTCCCGGATCCGCACCGCGCGGCCCGGCACCAACCACCACGGGAGCCGATCACGGTGAACACCTGCCACGCCGCCGCGGTCGTCGACCGCCTGCGCGCCCGCCTCGGCCTGGCCGAGACCGGATCCTGGACGGACGAGCACCTGACCGCGTTCGTGCGCTACGAGGACAACCCCGCCGTCCACCGCGGACTCCGCGAAGCCGTGTACCGCAGGCGGTTGGCGCTGCTCGCCGACCTGCTCACGCTCCACCTCGACGCCGCCGACCCCGCCGTGCGCCGGGACTGCCTCGACCAGCTCGACCTCCTCGCGCACGCGCCGCGGCACCTGCTCCAGGACGTGCTCTCCGTGCCCGCCTTCGAGGAGTGGCTCGGCGGGCCGCCGGACCCGACCTCGGCCGCGGGCCTCGGCGGGCTGCTCGCCGCCGCCCAGTGCGGTCGGACGGAGCCGGTGGTCCCGTGGTCGGGCCTGGTGGCTCCGCTGCACCTGGGCAGGCTCGTGGTGAGCGGCGCGGGCGGACGGGTCTCGGTGGCCGAGGACGGCACCACGCGGGTCACGACCAGCGGCGGCACGGTGGAGTTCGACCCGCTGCTGGTGCGGCGGCCGCTGCCGGCGGGCACGACGCCCACCTACGTCCTGCCCCAGACCCGGCACAGCGGCTTCGTGCTGGACGGGTTCGACCCCCGCCTCACCGACGGCGTCCTGCCCGCCGAACGCCTCGACGCCGGTCTGCCCAGGGCCCGCGCGTGGATCGACGTGGTCGACTCCGGGTCCTGCCTGCTGTCGTTCCTCGACCCGGCGGCCGGGAACCAGGTGGACCGCACCCTGCGGGTCATGGTCCCCCACCACCAGCCGGACGGCCGGAGGTTCGGCCTGCCCGCCCGCGAGATGATCAGCACCTCGTCCGACTCGACGTCGGGCGCGTTCGGCATCAGCCTCGGCGAGGAGGACCCGCTGAGGATCGCCGAGGCGCTGGTCCACGAGCACGCCCGCACCCGGCTGCGCGTCCTGCGGTGGGAGGTGCCCCTGCACCGGCCGGACCGCCGCCGCTACCCCACGTCGTGGCGCCGCGACGCCGCGCCCATCAGCGACCTGGTGCCGAGGATCGCGGCGACCACCCTGGTCGTCGCACTGCACCACGCCGCGCTGACCGCCGTCGCGGACCACCGGTGGCCCGTCGGGCGCCTCGGTGCCGAGGCGCCCGACGAGGCCGTCCTCGCCCGCACCGCGGCCCGCCGGAGCGACGAGCTGCTGCGCGAGATCAGCCGGGCGCTCATGGCCGACGAGGTGCTGCCGTTCGGCAGGCGGTTCCTGGTGGCGGCCTACGACACGGTCTCGGCGCTGCGCGCTGACCACGCCTGAGCGGGGCGGGACCGGTCAGCGCCGGGTCCACTTCTGGTTGGTCTGGCCGTTGCAGGGCCACGGGGCGGTGCGGGTGCCGTTGGCGGTGCCCTGGCCCACGGCGTCCAGGCAGAGGCCGGACTGGGCGTTGGTGAGCGAGCCGTCCGCGTTGGCGGTCCACCGCTGGTTCGCGGCGCCGGTGCACGGGCGGGCCAGGGTGGTGGTGCCAGGGGTCGTGCCCTCCAGGCAGGTCGACGCCGCCGTGCGCAGTTCCCGCACCGCGGTGGCGGTCCACCGCTGGCTCGCGGCGCCGGTGCAGTCCCACAGCCGGGTCGTGCCCTCGGCGCCGACGTCGAGGCAGCGGCCGGACTGCGTGCCCACCAGCGCGGTGCCCGTGGTGGGGGCGCCGGACAGGACGGCGGCCAGCGGCGGGTACCAGCGGCTCTCGATCTTGCGGATCCCGGTGCCGTCGTTGGGGTGCACGCCGTCGTAGGTGTCGGTCGCCGTGCTGAAGCCGGTCCACTGGTCGACCACGGTGATCGGCGAGCGGGCCGTGGTGTTGGCGGCGGCCCAGCCGGGGATGGCGCTGTTGAGGTCCACCACCCGCTGCGCGCAGGCGGAGCAGCCGGTCGGGTTCATCGGGATGATCTGGGCGACCAGGAGCTTCGTGTCCGGGTTGCTCGCGCGCATCTGGCCGAGGAGCTTGGTGTAGGCGGTGAGGATCGTGGTGGCGGGGATGCCGTTCCACACGTCGTTGGTGCCCAGGTGCATGAGGACGACGTCGGGCAGCGTGGCCGACAGCCAGCCGGGCAGCTGGTTCTCGTCGGCGATCCTGCTGGCCAGGAAACCGCCGTGGCCCTCGTTCTCGCCGTCGTGGGGGAATCCGCAGCCCTGCGCTGGCAGGGTGCCGACGAAGTCGGTGCCGGTCAGCCCGGTGTCCTGGAGGTGCTGCCACAGCAGGGCGCGCCAGCAGCCGGGTGAGCCGGTGATCGAGTCGCCGAGGGCCATGATCCGGACGGGGGCGGCGGCCGAGGCGGGGAGCGACGGGGTCAGGCACGCCGCGAGTGCCAGCAGGACGGCGAAGAGCGCTTTCATGGAAGAGCCTTCCATCGCAGGGACGCGATTCCTCGCCACTGGGGAGTGGTGAGCCGGCAGGCAGTTCCAGGTTAAGCGGTTAACGACGGGGCGACAAGGCCTGGTCGGAAACGGGGCCGGTGCTGGACCTCGGGACCAGCTCGGGGTCGGAGGTCTTGACGTGGCGGGGCTCGCCGCCGCCGATCACGTCGAGCAGCAGGCGCACGGCGGTCGCCCCGCGTTCGGCTATCGGCCTGCGCACGGCGGTCAGCGCGGGCCGCACCAGCCTGCACAGGGCGGAGTCGTCCCAGGCGACGATCGACAGCCGGTCGGGCACGGGGATGCCGAGCTCGTGGGCCACGGCGAGCGCCGACACGGCCATCACGTCGTTGTCGAACACCATCGCGGTCGGCGGTTCCGCACCGGTCAGCACCCGGCGCGTGACGCGGGCCGCGGCCTCGTCGGAGTAGTCGGCGTGCACGGCGCGCGCGTCCCGCAGGCCGAGCCGGGCGGCGGCCTCGGTGAAGGCCTTCGACCTGATCCTGGTGTGCACGAACGTGTCCGGGCCCGCCACGCGGACGATCCGGCGGTGGCCGAGCGCCACCAGGTACTCGACGACCTCGGCCACGGCGGACTCGTCGTCGGTCCACACGCACGGCAGGTCGGGCAGCACGGGTTCGGCGAGGACCACGGTCGGCAGGCCGAGTTCGCGCACGAGGTCGACGCGCGGGTCGTCGGCGCGCAGGTCGGCCAGCAGCACCCCGTCGACGCGCCTGCCCGCCCACCAGCGGCGGTAGGCCTCCAGCTCGGCGGTGGCGTCGTCGGTGACCTGGAGCAGCAGCGCGGTCGGACCGTCGGCGAGCGCGTCCTGGATCCCGGCGATCAGCTGCACGAAGAAGGGTTCGACGCCGAGTTCGCGGGCGGGCCGGTCGACCACGAGCCCGATCGCGTTGGCGCGGCCGTCCGACAGCGAGCGGGCGGCGCTGCTGGGCACCCAGCCGAGCCGGTCGGCGATGTCCATGACCCGTCTTCGGGTCGTCTCCGAGACGCCCGGCCTGCCGTTGAGCGCGTACGACACCGCGCCGGTCGACACACCGGCCGCCTTCGCGATGTCCGAGATGGTCGGACGCTTGTCCCGCACCGACGCCCCCTACCGCTTGTTGATCACGGAAGTCTAGCCCCGGACGACCGGTCCGCACGCCACCCGCGCGAGAGTAGTCTTCGGACGGTCAATCGGTTAAGCACCCTGGGGGTCTCCCGTGCCGTGGTTCGACATGCCCGCCGACCAGCTGGTCTCCTACCGCACGCCCACCGTCGAGCCGGACGGCCTGGACGAGTGGTGGAAGGCCCGGCTGGACGAGGCGCGGGCGGCGGCCAGGCCACCGGTCGTGACACCGCACGAGCCCGAGGCGTACGGCGCGCTGCCGGTCGCGGACGTGGAGTTCTCCGGCGCGGACGGCGACCCGATCCGCGCCTGGTACATCCGCCCGCCCGGCAGCGGCGACGCCCCCCTGCCGACCGTGGTCACGTTCATCGGCTACGGCGGCGGGCGCGGCCTGCCGGTCGAGCACACCCTGCTGCCCAGCACGGGTTTCGCGGTGTTCGTGATGGACACCAGGGGCCAGGGCGGGCGCTGGTCGGTCGGCGCGACCGGCGACCCCGGCGCGGCGCTGGCGGGCCCGGCGCACCCCGGCGTGATGACCAGGGGCATCGAGAAGCCGGAGTCCTACTACTACACGCGGCTGATGGTGGACGCGGCCAGGGCCGTGGAGGTCGTGGCCGGGCTGGACGGCGTCGACCGCGACCGGATCGCGGTCAGCGGCGTGAGCCAGGGCGGCGGGCTGGCGCTCGCCGCCGCCGCGCTCAGCGGCGACCTGGTGAAGCTGTGCCACGCGGACGTGCCGTTCCTGTGCGACTTCCAGCGCGCGATCACGCTCACCGGCAAGGCGCCGTACAGCGAGGTGGCCGACTTCCTGGCCCAGAACGTGCAGCTGGTGACCGCGGCGCTGGACACCCTGCGGTACGTCGACTGCGCGCTGCTGGCCCGCCGGATCACCGCGGAGTGCCTGCTCACGGCCGGGCTGATGGACGACGTCTGCCCGCCGTCGACGGTGTACGCGGCCTACAACGAGATCACGGCCCCCAAGGACATCGCGGTGTTCCCGTTCACCGGGCACTCCCTGCCGCGGGCTCACGTGGAGCGCCAGCTTCGCCACCTGCGGACGGTGCTGGCTCCCTGACGAGCGCGGCGGCCCCGACCAGCCCGGCGTCCACGCCGAGCTGGGCCGGGTGCACGTCGACGTGCCGGATGAAGTCCAGGCCGGGCCACCCCGCGAGCGATCCGGTGACGGCCGGGCCGAGCAGGTCCCACGCCTGCGCCACCCCGCCGCCGATCACCACCCGGTCGACCTCGCACAGCGCGGTGGCGACGGTGATCACCCGCGCCACGGCCTCCCCGGACCGGCGGAACGCGGCCCGCGCGATCGGGTCGCCCGCCCGCGCGGACGCGGCCAGCGACCGGCCGTCCGCGACGCCCGCGGCGAGCCAGCCCCGGTCGGAGGCCCAGCGCACGATGGACGGCCCGCTCGCGATGGCCTCCGAGCAGCCGCGGGCACCGCACGCGCAGAGCGGGCCGCCGGGTTCGAGCACGAAGTGGCCGACGTGCCCGGCGTTGCCGAGCGCGCCGAGGTGGGCCCGGCCGTCGAACACGAACCCGCCGCCGACACCGGTCGACACGACCATGCCCAGCAGCGCGCGGCTCCCCCGGCCCGCGCCGTGGTGGTACTCGGCCAGCGCCATGCAGACCGCGTCCCCGGCCAGCCGCACCGGCACGCCGGGCACCAGCGCGGAGACCCGGTCGACGAGCGGGAACCCGCGCCAGCCGCGGATGTTGACCGGGCTGACGGTGCCCGCGCGGACGTCCATCGGCGCCGCGCTGGCGATGCCCACGCCGACCACGTCGTGACCGGCGGTCAACCCGACCAGCACGACCTCCAGCGCCCGCCACACCTCGTCGCCGTCACCGGGCGGGGTGGCGGCGGACCTGCGGTCCACCACCGTCCCGTCCGGCGCGACGAGCGCGGCGGCCAGCTTCGTGCCGCCCACGTCCACGGCGAGTGCGAGATCGAACGTCAGCGCCATGCGGCTCACCTCGTCGGGTGGAGGGCTCCGGCGAAGTCACCCGGTGAGCACCACCGGATCAACGCCGCGTTTCGGGGGACGTCAGAGCAGGCGCTCGACCTCGGCCAGCTCGTCGGGGTCGAACTCCAGGTTCGCGGTCGCCGCGACCGTGTCCTCCAGCTGCGCCACGCTGCTCGCGCCCACGAGGGCCGAGGTGACCCGGCCGCCCCTCAGCACCCACGCGATGGCCATCTGGGCCAGCGTCTGCCCGCGCCGCTTCGCGATGTCGTTCAGCGCCCTGACCTTGCCGAGGGTCTCCTCGGTGAGCCGGTCGGAGGTGAGGAACGGGCTGTCGGACGCCGCGCGGGAGTCGGCCGGGACGCCGTTGAGGTACCGGTCGGTCAGCAGGCCCTGCGCCAGCGGCGAGAACACGACCGACCCGGCGCCGACGGTGTCCAGCACGTCCTGGAGGCCGTCCTCGATCCACCGGTTCACCATGGAGTACGACGGCTGGTGGACCAGCAGGGGCGTGCCCAGCTCGCGCAGCACCCGCGCCGCCTCGGCGGTCTGCTCCGGTGAGTAGTTGGAGATGCCGACGTAGAGCGCCTTCCCCTGCCGCACGGCCGAGTCGAGCGCGCCCATCGTCTCCTCGATCGGCGTCTCCGGGTCGGGCCGGTGGCTGTAGAAGATGTCCACGTGCTCCAGGCCGAGGCGGCCGAGCGACTGGTCCAGCGAGGACAGCAGCGACTTGCGCGAGCCCCACTCGCCGTACGGACCGGCCCACATCCCGTAGCCCGCCTTGGTGGAGATCACCAGTTCGTCGCGGTAGGGCCGCAGGTCGCGGCGGAAGTGCCTGCCGAAGTTCTCCTCGGCCGAACCGGGCGGCGGGCCGTAGTTGTTCGCCAGGTCGAAGTGCGTCACACCGAGGTCGAACGCCCGGCGCAGCACGGCCCGCTGGACGTCGGTGGTCCGGTCTCCGTCGCCGAAGTTGTGCCACAGACCGAGCGACACCGCGGGCAGCTTGAGCCCGCTGCGGCCGACTCGGCGGTAGGGCATGTCGTCGTAGCGCGTGTCCGCGGCGGCGTGGGTCACGGTTCTCCTCAGGGGGTGGGCGCGGGAGCACTGCTGCCCCGCTGGACGAGCACGGCGGCCGGTGACCACCGCTGCGCGACGGGCGCGCCGTCGATCAGCTCCAGCACCGACTCGGCGACCGAGGTGCCGAACTGGTGCACGTCGACGCTCATCGTGGTCAGCGCGGGCGAGGCCAGCCTGCACAGCGTCGAGTCGTCCCAGGCGAGCAGGCTCAGCTCGGTGGGGACGGCGACGCCGAACTCCTTGGCCGCGTTCAGCCCGGCCACGGCCATCACGTCGTTGTCGTAGAGGATCGCCGTCGGCCGCCGCTCGCGGGTGAGCAGCGCGGCCGTGAGCTTCGCGCCGGACTCCTCCGAGTAGTCGCCCTCCAGCACCACCGGCTCGACGCCCGCCGCGTGGCAGCCCGCGAGCAGCGCCGCCGAGCGGGCACGGGTGTGCAGCAGCTCCCCCGGTCCGCTGATCCGCGCGATGTGCCGGTGCCCCAGCTCCAGCAGGTGCGCCAGCGCCTCCTCCATCGCCCCGGCGTCGTCGGAGCGCACAGCGGGCACCGGGAGGTCCGGCGACGGCTCGCCGACGACGATCGTGGGCAGCCCGACCTCGCGCAGCACCGCCAGCCGGGGGTCGTCGACCGTCCGGTTGACCAGCAGGACGGCGTCCACCAGGTGCTGCGCGGCCCACCGGCGGTACGCGGCGGTCTCGGCGTCGTGCGCCGCCACCACGTGCAGCAGCACGGACAGCCCGCGCTCGGACAGGCGCTCCTCGATGCCCGCGATGAACTCCATGAAGAAGGGTTCGGCGCCGAGCAGCCGGGCCGGGCGGGCGAGCACCAGCCCGACCGCGCCGACCGACTCCGTCGGGGTGGCTCCCATTCAGGACCTGACCGCGGGGGTCACGAGGCCGTTGGCGCAGCGCAGGACGTGCGGCGCGGCGAGCACGGCCGGGTCGGCCAGCACGGCGGCCGTGCGCACCAGGAACGAGCGGGTCTCCCCCGCGAGCATCGGCACCAGCATCTCCTCGACGACGGCGTCCGGGGCCACCCGGTCGGCCAGCAGGGCGACGTCCCGCGCGAACGACGTGGCGCGCACGTCGACGCGGTAGCCGCCGGTCACGGCCTCGACCCGCGCGCTGAGCGGGGCCGGGGCGTAGGACAGGTCGCGGTCCTCGGCGAAGAGGTGGACGGCGCGCACGTCGGCCGTGGTGGCCACCAGCACCTCTCCTTCCGGGTCGTTCGGGGTGACCAGTGGCTCGGTCGGCTCGATCAGGGCCGCGGTCCGGGCCCGCACCGCGAACGCGAGCCTAGTCGCCTCCAGCACGTCGCCGCCGAAGGTCAGCCGTTCCAGCGCCACCTCGCCGGACCACTCCTCGTCGTGGTCGTTCACCGCGACCAGCACCAGCCGCCCGTCCCTCGGCTGGAACGTCAGCAGCCGGGGCGCGAAGGCGTGCCGCAGCGAGTACCAGAGCGGCTTGGGCCGCTCGTCGCCGTCGACCGCCGCCCACGACGTCGCGGGCCAGCAGTCGTTGAGCTGCCACACGACCGCGCCCGCCGTGCGCGGCCACCAGGACCGGAAGTGCTCGACGCCGAACGCGACCGCGCGGGCCTGGTTGAGCTGGGTCGCCCAGTGCCAGTCGGAGAAGTCCTCGGGCACGGGCAGGTGGGCGGCCAGGCCGCGGTCGAGCTTGCCGTTGCCGTCCTCGGCCTTCTGGTGCAGCAGGAACGTCGGTGAGGTCGACGTCAGCGGCTCGTCGTGCACCCAGTTCGTGAGCGTGGCCCACGTCGGCGGCCCCTGGAAGCCGAACTCGGAGCAGAAGCGCGGTACGTGGTCGAGGTAGTGGGTGTAGTCGAGCCGGTTCCACACCTCCCACTCGTGCCGCGTGCCGTGGTCGGGGTCGTTGGGGTGCACGTCGCCGGGGCTGTACGGGCTGCCCGGCGAGTAGTGCCGGGTCGGGTCCAGCTCGGCCACGATCGCGGGCAGCAGCTCGGTGTAGTACCCCAGCCCCCAGGTGCGGCCCGCGAGCTGCTCGGCCCAGCCCCAGTCGGCGAAGCCCCACAGGTTCTCGTTGTTGCCGTTCCACAGCGCCAGCGACGGGCGGCCGACGAGCCGGGCGACGTTCTCGCGCGCCTCGGCCTCGACCTCGCCGCGCAGCGGCTCCTCCTCGGGGTAGGAGGCGCAGGCGAACGGGAAGTCCTGCCACACCAGCACACCGCGCTCGTCGCACACGTCGTAGAAGTCGTCGGTCTCGTAGATCCCGCCGCCCCAGATCCGCAGCAGGTTCAGGTTCGCGCCCACGGCCTGGTCGACCCGGCGGGCCAGCCGGTCGCGGGTGATCCGGGTGAGGAAGTGGTCGTCCGGGATCCAGTTGGCGCCCTTGGCGAACACGCGCTTCCCGTTGACCACGAAGGTGAACGGGGTGCCGATCTCGTCGGGCTCGGTGTCGACGGTGATGGTGCGGAAGCCGATCCGCTGCTCGGCGGAGTCGACGACCTCGCCGTCCGCGAGCAGCTCGACCTCCAGGTCGTAGAGGGGCTGCGGGCCGTACCCGACCGGCCACCACAGCTCCGGGTCCGGCACGACGACGGTGACCGCGGCGGCACCGCCGTCCACCCGCACGCGCTCCGAACGACCGGCCACGGTGGCCACCAGCACGAGGTCTTCCCCGCCCTCGACGTCCACCCGCACCTCGACGCGGCCCTCGCCGTCGACCGTCACCAGCGGGCGCACGGACGCGAGCCTGGCCGTCGACCACCGCTCCAGCCGGACGGGCTTCCAGATGCCCGCCGTCTGGAGGTCGGGCCCCCAGTCCCAGCCGAACGAGCAGGCCATCTTGCGGACCATGTTGAACGGGTGCGGGTACGCGTGGTCGCGCCAGCCCAGCTCCGCCTCGACCTCCTCGGCGTGGGCCAGCGCGGACCGGAAGGTGACCACCAGGTCGTTCGAGCCCGCCCGCAGCACGTCCCGCACGTCGAACCGGTAGCCGCGGTGCATGTTCCGCACCGATCCGAGCGGCACGCCGTTCAGCTCGACCTCCGCCACCGTGTCGAGACCGTCGAAGACCAGGTCGACCCGCTCGCCGTCGGCGGGGGCGTCCGCGTCGAACGCCAGCGCGTAGCGCCAGTCGGCGCGGTGCACCCAGGCCAGCTCCTCCTCGGCGCGGTCGAGGTAGGGATCGGGGATCAACCCGGCGGCCAGCAGGTCGAGGTGGGTGCTGCCGGGCACCTCGGCGGGCACGCTCACACCCCGGACGGCCTCGGGCACGTCGCCCGACACCGCGCTCAGGTGCCACCCGTCGTGCAAGGTCTGGTGGATCATGGGGTCCCCGCTCCACGAAGTGACTCGAAATCAGGTCGATTCTTACGTCGGCAACTAAAGTAAGTCAATGATGGTGCTCCGACGACCGACAGGGATGTAGCTCACCGTGCCTTCCGCACCCTTCGCCTCGAACCCCGACCACGCACACCTGCGCGCGGCGGGGGTGAGCCTCGCCCTGGACCTGTCCGGCGACACCCTGCCCAGGGTGCTGCACTGGGGTGCCGACCTCGGCGAGAACGCCTCGTTCGCCGCGCTGCGCACCACGACGCAACGGCAGCCGATCGGCAACTCGATCGGCGGCCCCGTCGACGTCGCCGTGCTGCCCGAGCAGTCCGCAGGCTGGCTCGGCACGCCCGGCCTGGTCGGCAACCGCGCGGGCCGCGACTTCTCCACCGCCTTCCGCGTCACCGCCACGTCGGTGTCCGACGGCGGCGTGGTCGTGCGCGCCGAGGACACCGCCGCGGCGCTCGCACTGGAGCTGACCGTCGAGCTGACCGCCGCGGGCCTGGTCCGCCAGCGGGCGGTGCTGACCAACACCGGCGGCTCGCCGTTCGCGGTGGACGCGGTGAACCTGACCCTCCCGGTGCCGCCGGAGGCCGTGGAACTGCTCGACTTCACCGGTCGCCACCTGCGGGAGCGCGCACCGCTGCGCACCGCGTTCACGCAGGGCCTGCGGATGAGGGAGAACCGCACGGGCCGCACCGGCTACGACTCGGCGTACCTGCTCGCCGCGGGCACGGAGGCGTTCGGCCACCGCACCGGCGAGGTCTGGGCCGTCCACACGGCGTGGTCCGGCAACCACCGCACGTTCGCCGAGCGGACCTTCCACGCCGTCTCCCTGCTCGGCTCCGGCGAACTGCTGCTGTCCGGCGAGGTCGAACTGGCGCCCGGCGAGTCCTACACGTCGCCGTGGCAGTACGGCTCCTACGGGGCGGGCCTGGACGAGGTCTCCGCCCGCTTCCACGACGACCTCCGCGCCCGCCCCCAGCACCCGTCCAGCCCCCGCCCGGTGGTCGTGAACACCTGGGAGGCCGTCTACTTCGACCACGACCTGACCCGGCTGAAGGACCTGGCCGACGCCGCGGCGGCCGTCGGCGGCGAGCGCTTCGTCCTCGACGACGGCTGGTTCGGCTCCCGCCGCGACGACCGGCGCGGTCTCGGCGACTGGTACGTCTCCGACGAGGTGTGGCCGGACGGCCTGGGCCCGATCATCGACCACGTCACCGGCCTCGGCCTCCAGTTCGGCCTCTGGGTCGAACCGGAGATGATCAACGAGGACTCGGACCTCGCCAGGGCCCACCCGGACTGGATCATGGCCCCCGGCGACCGCCTCCCCGGCGCGGCCCGCAACCAGCAGGTGCTGGACCTCGCCCGCCCGGAGGCGTTCCGGTACGTCTTCGACCGCCTCGACGACCTGCTGTCCACCTACGACATCTCCTACCTCAAGTGGGACCACAACAGGGACCTGGTGGAGGCGGGCCACCGCCCGACGGGCCGCGCGGGCGTCCACGGCCAGACCCTCGCGACCTACCGCCTGCTGGACGAACTGCGCGCCCAGCACCCCACCGTGGAGATCGAGTCGTGCTCCTCCGGCGGCGGTCGCGTGGACCTCGCCATCCTCCAGCGCACCGACCGGGTCTGGGTCTCCGACTGCATCGACGCCCTGGAACGGCAGAGCATCCAGCGCTGGACCAACACCCTCGTCCCGCTGGAGCTGATGGGCACCCACGTGGGCTCGGGCACCTCCCACACCACCCACCGCAGGCACCCGCTCGACTTCCGCGCGGGCACCGCCCTCTTCGGCCACTTCGGCATCGAGTGGGACCTCACCAAGGCATCGGAGGAGGACCGCACCCGCCTGGCGGAATGGGTGGCCCTGTACAAGGAGGTGCGCGGCCTCCTGCACACCGGCACGGCCGTGCACGCGGACCACCCGGACCCGGCGTACCACGTCCACGGCGTGGTCGCGAAGGACGGCACGGACGCCCTCTACGCCATCGTCGCCACGGACACCTCCGCCTACTACCCCACCGGCCCGGTGCGCCTCCCCGGCCTGGACCCGGAGAGGACCTACCACGTGCGCCCGCAGGCACCGGGCGACGTCCCGGACGGCAACGCCGTCCGGTGGGGCGTGCGGCTCCCGTGGTGGACCGACGAGGGCATCACCACGACCGGCCGCGCGCTGGCGGTGGCGGGGGTCCAGGCTCCGGTCCTGTTCCCGGAGCGGTTGGTGCTCGTCCGAGCCACGGCTCGTTAGGGAGCCGCGGCTCGTCAGGGAGAGGTGCGAGTTCCAGCGTGGTGTGGCCGAGGTGACGTGGGGCCCCTCGATTCGACCCTTTGCCGGGCCAAGAAGGGCAGGTGGGAAGCCCTCAGCCCGACAAAGGGTCGAATCCCCCGAGTAAAACCGGCCACGCTTCCAGGCACCACGTGCCGGTTCGCAGGTCGCAAGGCCTACCACCCGCCTTGCCTGCCCTTCCTCACCCAGAGGACCACGTCCCGGCGAAGTGATCGTACGAAGCAGCGGCCCCCGCGGCCTCCACCACCTCCCGCCCAACGGAGAACTCCCTCCCCCTGGCAGAGGGATCGGGGGAGGCAGCGGCCAGCAGCTTCGTGTACGGGTGCCGGGGCTCCAGGATCACCTGGTCGGCAGGCCCCCGCTCCACCACCCGCCCCCGGTACAGCACCAGGATCTCATCGGAGAAGTGCCGAGCCGTGGCGAGATCGTGGGTGATGTACAGGACCGCCAGGTCCTCCTCCCGCTGCAACCGCGCCAGCAGCGTCAACACCCCCAACCGGATCGACACGTCCAACATGGACACCGGCTCGTCCGCCACCACGATCTCCGCCCCTGGAGCCAACGCCCGTGCGATGGCCACCCGCTGCCGCTGCCCACCGGACAGCTCGTGGGGCCGCCGCGACGCGAACTCCGGCGGCAGCGCCACCCGCTCCAGCAGCTCCCGCACGAGAGCCGCCGTCTCCGCACCCCCTCGGGCCCTCCCGTGCAGGGCCAGCGGCCGGGCCAGGTGGTGCTCCACGGTGTGGAACGGGTTCAACGAGGCGAACGGGTCCTGGAACACCATCTGCACGCGGTGCCGGTACTCGCGGTCCGCCAGCACGGCCCCGTCCCCGACCACGATCTCCCCGGACGACGGCTTCTCCAACCGGGCGATCATGCGGGCGATGGTCGACTTCCCCGACCCGGACTCGCCCACCAGCGCGACCGTCCGCCCTGCCGACAGCGTGAACGACACCCGGTCCACCGCCCGCAGGACCGAGCGCCGCAACCCGTTCCGGACCGAGAAGTCCTTCACCAGCTCCCGAGCTTCCAGCGCGCTCATCGCACCCCTCCGTCCAGCGCGGGCGTCCCGCGCACGAACGACCCGCGGTCCCCGGTGAGGCTCGGGAACGAGTCGAGCAGCTCGCGCGTGTACGGGTGCCGGGGCCGGAGGTTCAGCTCCTCGGCCGTGTCCAGCTCCACGACCTCCCCGTCCCGCATCACCGCGATCCGGTCCGCGATCTCCAGCAGCAGCGGCAGGTCGTGCGTGATGAACACGACCGCGAACCCCAGCGAGTCGCGGAACTTCAGGATCTCCAGCAGGATCCCCCGCTGCACCACCACGTCCAACGCCGTCGTCGGCTCATCCATGATCATCACCTGCGGGTCGAGCAGCAGCGCCATCGCGATCATCACGCGCTGCCGCATCCCGCCGGACAGCTCGTGCGGGTAGGCCCCCAGCCGGGCCGGGTCGACCCCGACCAGCCTGAACACCTCGACGCACCGCGCCCGCCGCTCCTCCCGCGACATCTCCGGCCGGTGCGTCAGCAGCACGTCGTCGAGCTGGGCCGCCACCGACGTGACCGGGTTCAGCGCGTTCATCGCCCCCTGGAACACCATCGACAGCTTCGACCACCGGAACGCCCGCAGCTCCTCCACGCCGAGCCCGAGCACGTCCACGTCGGTCCCGTCGCGGTCGTGGAACGTCACCGCCCCGGACGTCACCTCCGCGGGCGGCTCGTGCAGCCGGCTGACCGCGTACGCCAGGGTCGTCTTCCCGCACCCGGACTCGCCCGCCAACCCCAGGACCTCCCCGCGCCGCAACGTCAACGACACGTCCCGCACGGCGTGCACGGGCTTCTCCCCCTGGTACACCACGGACAACCCCGACACCGTCAGCACCGCGTCGTCCTCCCCGCGCGAAGCGGGGGCGGCGGCCACCGTCGAGGCCACCTTCCCCGGCTTCCGCGGCACGTCCCGCAGCTTCGGGTTGATGATCTCGTCGATCGAGAAGTTCACCAGCGACAGCCCGCACCCGAACAGCGCGATCACCAGGCCCGGCGGCACGAACCACCACCAGGCCTCGCGCTGGAGCGCGAACCCGTTCTGCGCGTAGTACAGCATCGTCCCGAGCGTCGACGAGTTCGAGGCGCCGAGCCCGAGGAACGACAGCCCCGCCTCGCTCAGGATCGCCAGCACCACCGCGAACACGAACTGCGACGCCAGCACCGGCAGCAGGTTCGGCAGGATCTCGACGGTGATCACCCGCCAGGCCCTCTCCCCCGCCACCCGCGCCGCGGCCACGTAGTCACGGTTCCGCAGCGACAGCGTCTGCGCCCGCAGCACACGGGCCGACGCCGCCCACCCGGTGATGGCCAGCACGATCGCGATCGTCCACGACCCGCGCTGCGCGGCGGGGACGAACCCGGCGATCACGATCACCAGCGGCAGGCCGGGGATCACCAGCATCACGTTGGAGAACAGCGAGAACGCCTCGTCGACGATCCCGCCCGCGTAGCTGCCGACGATCCCGAAGATCGCGGACAGCACCGTGGCCAGCACCCCGACGACCAGGCCGATCTGCAACGACCCCCTGGTGGCGTAGGCGATCTGCGCCACCACGTCCTGCCCGGTCTGGGTGGTGCCGAGCCAGTGCTCGGCACCGGGCGGGGTGAGGCCGGCGTCCCGCACGGTGTTCGGGTCGCCGACCACGAGCGGCCCGACGAGCCCGAGGAGCACGACGCCCCCGATGAGTCCCAACCCGACCGCCAGCTTGGGCGACCAGCGCGGCAGCACCCGCCGCTTCACGTCCGCCGTGGACATAGTCAGCCGCTCCTCATCCACCGCTGACGCGGGTTCGGGGGTCGATCAGGGTGTAGAGCAGGTCCACCACGAGGTTCGCGCCGAGCACGGCGACGGTGATGACCAGGAAGATCCCCTGCATCAGGGCGTAGTCGTTGTTCTGCACGGCCTGGAGCAGCTTCGAGCCGATGCCGGGGTAGGAGAAGACCTGCTCGGTGATGATCGAGCCGGACACCACGAACCCGAGGGAGGTGGCGAACCCGGCCACCGACGGGAGCACGGCGTTGCGGGTGGCGTACCGGATCATGATCCTGCTGTCCCGCAGCCCCTTGGCCCGCGCGGTGAGCACGTAGTCCTCGGACATCGCCGACACCATCATGTTGCGCATCCCGAGCAGCCAGCCGCCGACCGACGACACGACGATCGTCAGCGCGGGCAGCGTCCCGTGGTAGACCGCCGACGACAGGAACTCCGCGTCCCACGAGGGCGTGAGCACCACGTCGTAGCCGCCGGTGAGCGGGAACCAGCCGAGCGCGGACGCGAACACCGCCACCAGGATCAGCGCGAGCCAGAAGTACGGCACCGCCGACAGCACGGTCGTCGCGGGCACGAGCGAGTCGAGCCACGTGCCGCGCTTCCAGCCGACCAGCGCGCCGAGCGCGATGCCGACCAGGAACGACAGCAGCGTCGCGATCCCGACCAGCACCACCGTCCACGGCAGCGAGGACGCGATGACCTCGGACACCGGCGCCGGGAACGCGCTCACCGAGACGCCGAGGTCACCGCGGACGATGTTGCCCAGGTAGGCGAGGTACTGGCTCACGACCGACTCGTCACCGCCGGTGCCGAGCAGCAGCTCGAACGACCTCCGCGCCGCCGGGTCGATCGACCCGCCGCGCTGCTGGAGCTTCGCCAGCAGGATGTCGACCGGGTTGCCCGGCATCAGCCTGGGGATGACGAAGTTCAGCGTGAGCGCCGCCCACAGGGCGACCAGGTAGAACGCGAACTTCCGCGCGTAGTACCTCATCGGTGCGCTTCCCCCGGTCCCGCGCGCCTCACCTGCCCGCGGGCTTGAGCTTGAGGAAGACCTCGGAGTTCTCCGGCCGCGACCACACGGCGGGGAAGGCGTAGAGGTCGTCCTCGGTGGGCCAGCCGGTGAACTTCTCGGCGTTGTACTCGCTGGCCGTGCCGCCGGTGAGGATCGGGATGTAGGGCATGACCTCCTCGATGCGCGTCTGGATCACGTCGAAGTGCGGCTGCCGGGCGGCGGCGTCCTTCGGGTCGATCCTCTTCAACGACGCCAGCGCGGCGTCGAGCGCGGCGTCCTTCATCCGGCCGAAGTTCGGGTTCGCGATCTCGCCCGCGGGCGCGGTGGTCGCGCTGCTGAAGAAGTAGCTGTAGGTGTAGAACGGGTCGGGCGCGGGGCCCTGCTGGACGGCGTCGATCAGCAGCTCGTACTGGCCTCGACCGCGGGCGTCGGACCACTCGTTCCAGGACAGCTGCTGCGGGGTGATCTTGATCCCGACCTGCTGGAGCTGCTGGCCCATCGTGTCCACGGCGGTGATGTAGTCGGTCCACCCCGCGACGACCTTGACCGTCAGCTCCAGCGGCTCGCCGTCCTTCGCGTAGATCCCGTCGCCGCCCCTGGTGTACCCGGCGCCCTCCAGCAGCCCGGTCGCCCTGGCCACGTCCGGGCTCATCGGCGCGGTCCTCTCCTTCAGCTTGGCCGAGACGACGCCCTCGTCCCGCCGCACCAGCGCGAAACCGGGCGAGACCTCGCTGGCGGTGCCCTCGAACGCCAGCGCGTTCACCTGGGAGCGGTTGACGCCGTAGTAGATCGCCTTGCGCACGGCGGGGTCGGTCTGCGCGCCCGTGCAGCCCAGCTCGGCGTTGGAGCAGGTGAACAGCGCGGCCTGGTTCATCGGCGTGATGATCGCCTTGTAGCCGGGGTAGTTCTTCTCCACGTTCTCGATGTCCGGCACCGGCCCGGTCTGCCAGTCGACCTGCCCGGCCTTCAGCGCGTCGGCACCGGCCTGGTTGCCCGACAGCGACAGGTAGCGGATCTTCTTCACGGCCGGCTCGCCCGCGTAGTAGCCGGGGTTGGCCTTGAGCGTGAACGCCTGCGGCTTGAACTCGTCGAGCAGGAACGGCCCGGTGCCGACGGGCGACTTCACCGGGTCGGTCGCGGGTGTCGCGATGTCCTTCCACAGGTGCTCGGGGACGATGAAGATCTTGCCGAGCACCTGCGGGCCCTCCATGAAGGCGGGCTCGTCGAACGCCACCACCACGTGGGTGTCGTCGACCGCGGTCGCCCGGCCCTGGTAGCCGGTGGAGTTCATCGTCTTGTTCTTGGTGATCATGTCGAGCGTGAACACCACGTCCTTCGCGGTGAACCTCTGCCCGTCGGACCACGTGGCGTCGTCGCGGAGCTCGATCGACAGCTCGGTGCCCTCGGCGTTCCAGGAGAAGGACTTGCCGAGCCTGGGCCGGGGCTCGACGTCCTTGATGACGTTGAAGAAGAACAGCGGTTCGAAGATCGTGCCCGGTCCGTCGATGAGCGTCGGCGAGAACGGGTTGAAGTTGACCTGGTAGTCACCCGACTGGCCGGTGTAGACGACGAGGGTGTCCGCGTCGGCCGAGCGACCGCTGCCGGAGGACCCGCACCCGGCGGCGATCAGGGCGACCACGGCCAATCCCGCCGCCGCGACGCGGGAGCGCTGTGCCTTCAGGAACATCGTTGATCCTCTCCTGGCTGGGTGGCAGCGACCGGCCGTCGACGCGCGAGTCGCTGCGGTGGGAAGATTGTTAAGTCAGTGAAGAAACGAAGTCAATACCTCTGGCCCGCTCCGGTGCTACCGCCGATCGGTCCTGTCGCCGCCGGCCGCTTGCTACCCTTCGACCGTTGAACGAAGTAAGTGCTGGCCACACCACGGAGGACCAGTGACCGGTCAGGCCCGGACGACGCTGCACGCGAGCAGCAAGGCGGCGGTGCTCGACGTCATCCGCGCGGCGGGCACGATCAGCCGGGTGGGCCTGATCAACGCCACCGGCTTCACCGGCGCCACGATCTCCACGGTCGTCCGCAGGCTCATCGACGAGGGCCTGGTCCTGGAGACGGGGCGGGCCGAGTCGACGGGCGGCAAGCGCCGGGTGCTCCTCCAGCTCAACCACGCCTCGCGCTACGCCATCGGCGTCCACCTCGACCACGCGGGCATCACCTACGTGCTCACGAACCTGGGCGGCGCCGTCGTCGCCCGCATCACCAGGCCCGGCGCGGGGGCCCAGGAGCCGCCCGAGGTGGTCGCCAGGATGGCAGCCGAGGTCACCGCCCTGGTGGCCCGCGTCGGCGTCGACCAGGACCGGGTGCTGGGCATCGGCCTCGTCTCCCCCGGTCCCCTCTCGGCGGCCACCGGCATGGCGCGGACCCCACCGCCGATGCGCCGGTGGGAGGACTTCCCCCTCGACCAGGCGCTCGCGGGCGCGACCGGCCTGCCGGTCCTGCTGGACAACGACGCCACGGCGGCGGCGCTGGGCGAGCACTGGTCGGGCGGCATCGGCGGCACGTCGACGTCCGCCGCCCTCTACATGGGCTCCGGCATCGGAGCGGGCCTGGTCATCGGCGGCATCACCTACCGCGGCACCAGCGGCAACGCGGGCGAGATCGGCCACACCTGCGTGGACGCCCTCGGCCCCGAGTGCTGGTGCGGCGCGCGGGGGTGCGTGGAGAGCCTGGCGGGCCCGGCGGCGGTGGTGGCCGCGGCGCGGGCGGACCAGGTCCTGGCCCGCATGGTGGGCCTCACCGGCACGAAGCGCTCCCGTCCCTCGGTGGCGGCGGACTTCGCGGCGGTCAGCCGCGCGGCCAGGCGCGGCGAACCGCAGGCGCTGGCGATCCTGGAGCGCTCGGCGCGGTACATCGCCGTCGCGGCGCGGACGCTCGCCAACCTCGTGGACCTGGACGTCCTGGTCCTCACCGGTCCCGGTTTCGCCGTCGCGGGCTCGGTGTACCTGCCGATCGTCGAGGAGGAACTGGACCGGGCCTTCTTCGCCAGGGCGACCCACCGGGTGGACGTGCGCCTGTCCCGCTCGGCGGCGACGGCACCGGCCATCGGCGCGGCGGCGATGGTCCTCCAGTCGGAGCTGGTGCCGCTGCACGAGGGCATGCGCCTGCCGGAGAACCTCTCGGCGGCCGAACCGGCGTTCCTCACCCCGCCCAGCGCCTGACCACCGGTTCAGTGGTGGTGGTGGCCGGGCACCATCGCCGTGTACACGCACCCGTCGGCCTCGGCAGGCTCCGGTGACAGGGCCGTGGCGTCCACCGGCGTGCAGTGCAGGTACCGCAGGCCCAGCCGCTCCAACCCCGTCGTGGCGCTCAGCGCGAACCCGTCGCCGAACGCGAAGTCGGGGTTGTCGGTGACCTGCCCGGACGCCAGCGCCGCCTTCCACGACTCCTGGAAGTCCTTCATGCGCCCGGCCTGGAACACCACCAGCCCCAGCTTCTCGTAGGGAGCGACGGAACAGGTCCCCCACTCGGCCACGAACGGCGCGTACAGCTCCGCCCGCAACGGCCCCACGAACTCGGCGAACTCCTCGACGGACGCGGTGCGCACCGGCGCGCACTCCCCCGTCCTGGCGTGCACCCACGTCCCGACCCCGGCGGCCGACCCGGTGTCGGGGTCGACGGCGGAGCACGCCGCCGACCCCGACACCAGAGCCGCGATCACCAGGGTCACACCGAGCCGCACGACGCCCCGTTGAGGGTGAACGCGCCGGGGCTCGCCGGGGTGCCGGACGCGGCCCCGTTGAACCCGAAGCTGATCGAGCCGCCCGCCGGGATGGAGGTGTTCCAGCTGACGCCCTTGGCCGTGGCCGTCCCACCGGACACCGCGACGTCGGCCGACCAGGCGCTGCTGATCGTCTGCCCGCTGGGCACGTCCCACACCAGCGACCACGGGCTCACCGGGCTCGTCCCGGTGTTCTTGACGACCACGTTCGCCGTGAACCCGCCCGACCACACGCTCGGCGTCGTGTACGTGACCGCGCACGTCCCCGGCGAGGAGCCCGGCAGGGTCGTCACCGACACCGCGGACGACGGCGGTGACGTGTTGCCCGCGGCGTCCTTCGCCACCACGTAGAACGAGTACGCCGTCGCACCGGTCAACCCGGTCACCGACGCCGACGGCGAGGTGGTCGACGCGACCAGCACGTCGGTCGCCCCGGCCTCCCGGTACACCTGGTACCCCGTGACGCCGACGTCGTCCGTGGCGGCGGGCCAGGACAGCGCCACCGAGTTGGCGGCGGCCGTGGCCGTGGGGGTGCCGGGGGCGCTGGGCGCCGTGGTGTCGCCGGGGTTCCCGCCGCCACCGTTGAACACCACGTCCGAGCAGCTGTAGAACGCCTCCGGGCTGTCCGACCGCTGCCAGATCGAGTAGATCACGTGCCTGCCGGACTTGTTCGGCAGCGTGGCGTTCCAGGAGTACTCGCCGTTGCCCAGGGGCGGGTTCACCACCGTGTTGAACGGCGCGGCCTCCAGGTCCGACCACCGGAGCGGCTGGTTGGGGTTGTAGCCGTCCTTCGTGACGTACTGCTCCCACGTGCCGGGGTGCGGGGCCCACGCGTTGTACTTGATCGTGATCGTGGAACCCGCCCGCAACGACGTGGTGGGCCAGTCGCTGCGGCCGAGGTTGTAGGCGTCGAACTTGGTGGTGGGGCCGCACAGCTTGCCGTCACCGATGATCTCCCGGTGCTTGCCCGCCGCCTGGCTGATCAGGTTGCCGAACCAGTCCCACAGCGGTTGCTTCCCACCGGCCGCCACCGCCGCGACGCACGCGGGGTTCGTCGGGTTGAGGTCGCCGCCCCCGCTGCCCGCCCGTCCGTCCTCGTAGCACGCGTAGGTCCGGCTGGCCGGGAAGGTCATCGACCCGTGGGCCAGCGCGACCCCGTTGGGCATCAGCACGGTGGTGACGGCGGCGACGCCGACGACCACCGCACCCGATGCGATCATTCGCCTGAAGCGCAACGACTTCTCCTTTCGATCACGAGCCGGTGCACGCGGCACCGTTGAGGGTGAAGGCGGTGGGGACCGCGTTGGTGCCGGTCCAGGACGCGTTGAAGCCGAAGCCCACCGAGCCGCCCGCCGCGATGGCGGCGTTGTACGGCACGTTGACCGCCGACACCTGCGTGCCGGACTGGCCGGCGGTGGCGTTCCACATCTGCGTCACGGTCTGGCCGTTGGCGAAGGTCCAGCGCAGGGTCCAGCCGTTGACGGCGGCCGTCCCGGTGTTGCGGATCGTCACGTCCGCGCCGAACCCGCCCTGCCACTGGCTCGCGACCTTGTAGCTGACGGCGCACGCGCCGGTGCCGCCCGCCTGCGTGGTGAACGTGGCGGTGCCGGAGCGGGCCGACCGGTTGCCCGCCGCGTCGCGGGCGTAGACCGCGACGGTGTAGGCGGTGGAGGCGGTCAGCCCGGTGAGCGTCGCGGACGCCGAGGCCGTCGACGCGAGGGCCGATTCCGTGCTCCCGCTGACCCGCACCACGTCGTAGCCGGTGACGCCGACGGCGTCGGTGGAGGCGGTCCAGGAGAGCGCGGCGCCGCTGGAGGTGACGCCGGACGCGGACGGGGTGCCCGGCGTGGTCGGCGGCGTCGTGTCGGTGGGGCCACCGCCGCCGAAGACGGCGGCTTCCCGCGAGGTCTGCTTGATCCCGTTGGCGCCGTTGAAGATGCGCTGCCCCCACGAGGTGAGCTGGGAGGCGTCGAAGCCGGTGGCCATGTCGAGGTACTCGACGCCGCCGCCGTTGCCGCTCCACGACCAGCCGAGGTAGCCGATGCCCCGCGACTGCGTGTAGGAGAAGATCGTGTCCTCGTCCGGGTCGCCGTCGGAGTGGTTGTGGCCGAACTCCCCCACCAGGATCGGCAGTCCGGCGGTCCGGAACCGGCCGAGGTAGTCGGTGATCTCGGCGGCGGTGTCGAACACGCCGTACATGTGGACGGAGAACATCGTGTTGCGCAGCGGGTCGCTCGCGAACACCGAGGCGGCGTTGTCGCGCATGGTGAAGGACCAGTCCTGGCCCCAGTTCGGGGCGTCGACCACGAGCGTGTGGGTGAACCCCGCTGAGCGCAGCCTGCCGATGGCGGTCCTGGTGTCGGCGGTCCACGCGGAGGTGTTCGTGTTGCCCCACGGCTCGTTGCCGATGTTGAGGATGACGTAGGCCTCCTGGCCGGTCATCGCGCTCTGCACGCTGATCCAGTAGTCGACGGCCTTCGCCAGCGACACCGCCGCGGCCTGCTCGCCGTAGCCGGTGGTGTCGTGCACCTCCAGCACGCAGATGAGCTTGTTCGCCTTGCACTGGGAGATCACGTTCGCCACGTCGGCGGCGTCGTTGCGCGTCCACTGGTCACCGCTCGACAGCACGACGCGGACCGTGTTGGACCCCAGCCTCTTCACGTCCGCGAGCGCTTGCGCGGTGCGGGACGTGTACCAGGTGTGGGCGTGGTTGACGCCGCGCATGATGAACTCGGCGCCCGTCGCGTCGTACAGCTTGCCGCCGGAGATGGAGAACCCGGTGGCGGCGGCGTTCGACGCGGACGCGGGCTGCGCCGTGGTGAGCGACGGTGTCACGAAGAACAGGGTGGCGAGCAGCGCGCTCGCCAGTGCGATCGACTTCCTCATCGGCAGGGACCTCTCCTGAGGCTGTGGAACCGGCGCGGGGCGCCTGAGCGCGCAGTACGCCCCGCACCGGAATCAGGGCTGGGGCTCGACGCCCCAGGTGAGCACGCCGCCCGTGTAGGCGGTCACGCGGTCGTGGTCCGCCGGGGTGGCGGAGACCCGGTAGCTGTGGTCGTCGGACTGGTCGAACGCGGACCAGTCCGACTTGGCGAAGCGGAGCTGGACGTCACCGCTGGTGGCACCCGGCGCGACGCTGCCACCCGTGAAGGTGACCTGGAGGTAGGCGTCGGCCCCGGTCCTGGCGGTCGGGAGCCGGACCACCTCGGCCCTCACCTGGGCGCAGCCGACCACGGCCCAGTCGCAGAACGCCTGGTAGGTGGGCGAAGGAGCGTCGCCGGTGAACCAGTACCGCAGCGTCACGCCGGTCAGCGGCAGAGCGGTGGTGCCCCGGTTGGCGACCTGGAGGACGGCGCGGACCTGGCTGTCCCGCGGTCCGCCGTCACCGCGCTGGAGCACCGCGACCGAGCCGCCACCGCCACCGGACGTGGTGGTCACGTCCAGCGGGGTGGTCGCCGCCGAGGTGTTGCCCGCCGCGTCGCGGGCGCGCACGGCGAACCGGTACGCGGTCGAGGGCGTCAGACCCGTCGCGGTGTAGGAGGTCCCGCTCGGCGTGCCGACGACGGTCGACGTCGACCCGTCGACCCGCAGCACGTCGTAGCCCGCCACGCCGACGTCGTCGGTCGACGCCGTCCAGCCCAGCGTGAGGCTCGTCCCGCCGACCGCGGACGACGTCAGTCCACCCGGGACGGTCGGGGCCTGCGTGTCCGGCGTGCTCGTGCCGTCCGGCGCGGTGCCCCACACGGTCCGGCCGTCCTGCACGAGGACCATCCGGGACGTGGTCGTCGGCGTGACGTTGCCGACCGGCAACCCCTGGTAGGACCAGTCGTTCGTCGGGTCCCAGGTGCCGGAGCTGGTCAGCCGGAACTGGACCTCCTTGCGGTGCGCCGACTGCCCCGCCGGGGCGACCCCGGTGCACGGGACCTCGACGTAGTAGACGTTCCCGCTGTGCCGCAGCGGCTTCGACGCCGCACCGCACTGGTTGTAGTTGGTGGTCACGGTGATCTGGTCGGCCGTGGTCGTGCCGTCCAGGGTGAAGTAGTAGCGCAGGGAGCCGGTGAACGTCCTGGCTGGCCACGCCGACCTGTTGAGCACGTAGGACTTGATCTCGGTGAACAGGGTGCTGCTCTGGCTCACCGCGGCCTGCGTGGTCAGCTCGGGCCCGTCCGCGGTCTCCGCGACCGGGAAGTTCGCGAGCGGGGTGCCGCCGTACTCGCCGTAGAGGCGGGCCAGCGCGCCGGTGAAGGCCGCGTTGTAGTCCAGCGCCACCTCGTTGGCCACGTAGTCCTGCCTGCTGTCCACGTAGGCGTCGTTGTTCGTGCTCGGACCGCCGACCAGCGCCCCGTACAGGACGTGCCTGCTCGTGACGGGGTCGGCGATGCTGTCCGACCACGACCCGTGCGCGGTGCGGTGGTGCGGGTTGCGCGGCGGGTTCACCCCGAAGCCGACGACGTAGCTGGAGTTGCGGGGGTTGTCGCCGAGCGCGTAGTTCACCTGCCGCACCGCGAAGTCGTGGTAGGTGGTGGCCCGCGCGGCGTCCCTCGTCCTGAGCCAGTCGCCGTGGACCAGCGCGACGAACGCGGTGTTCGCCGCGTACCGCAGCGAGCCCCACGTGTCGAGCACGGCCTGGCCGCCGGGCGAGTACCGCACCCGGTTGCCGTTGTAGCCGGTGGTCCAGAAGTCCAGCCAGCGGTTGGCGTCGGTGAGGTAGGTCTGCTCACCGGTCAGGTGCGCCATGAGCACGTAGGCGCCGTAGGACTTGTCGTCCCAGGCGATCGTCCACCTGTAGGACCGCTCGGTGCTCTGCGGCTCGGTGCCGAGCTTCGGGTACTCGGCCTTCGCCTTGGCCAGGTAGGCCGCGTCGCCCGTGGCGCGGTAGAGCCAGATCGCGCCCCACACCAGCTCGTCCTGGTAGCCGCTCCAGGAGTTGTAGTAGTTGGCGGCGTCGGTGATGCAGGAGCTGTACTTGCCGCGGTAGGTGTCCGCGAACGAGTAGAGCTGCTTGGCGTGGGTGATCAGCGTGGCCGCGTAGGCGGGGTCGGTCGGGGCGAACACCATCGAGCTCGACGCGAGCGCCGCCGCGTACTCCCCCGCCAGGTCCGAGCCCGGGCAGGACGCGTCGACCTTGTAGGCGGGCCGGGCCATCGGCATGACCTCGGCGGGCCCCCACCAGGCGTGGTCGGGGTTGCCCGACCCCACCTGGCCGTAGACCACGTTCGGCGACGGGTGCGCCTCGATGATCCAGTCGGTGCCCCACTTCAGGTTCGACCGCAGCGCGGCGAGCTGCCCGGAACCCGTGTAGGCCTGCCGGTTCTCGACCGCCCCCCACGCCAGCATCGACACGCTGGACGCGAAGGGCAGGCCGAACTTGACGTGGTCACCCGCGTCGAAGAACCCGCCCGACAGGTCGAGGCCGACGTCCGCGCCGTCGGTCAGCGCGGAGTCCCCGCGCCACGACACCCGGTTGTCGGCGGGCAGGTCGCCCGCCCGCTGGGCGTCGTAGAACCAGACGGACTTCTGCAGGGCTTCGCCGTAGTTGAACGCGGGCGCGGCGGACGCGTCCGGCGGTGCGGGCGCCACCAGCCCCACCGCCGCGAGTACCGCGGCGGTGAGCCAGGTGAGCGATCTCGTCGTGCGTCGGTGCACGGGAGCCTCCGGGGGTGCGGGTAACGGTGGTCGGGCCTACGTGCACGCCTTGTCGTTGACCGTGAAGGCGGTCGGTCTGGTGTTCGTGCCGGTCCAGCTCGCCGTGAAGCCCACCTCGGCGGTGGCGCCCGCGGCGATCGTGCGGTTGTAGGGGGCGTTGGCCACCGAGACCGCCGCACCGGACTGCGTCACCACGCCGCCCCACAGGCTGCTGATCACCTGGCCGCTGGCGAACGACCACTTGGCCGTCCAGCCGTCGATCGGCGTCGTGGAGCCGTTGGTGATCTCGACCTTGCCCTGGAACCCGCCCTGCCACTCGCCCGTCACGGTGTACCTCACCGCGCAGCCGGTCGACGGCTGCGGGGTCGTGGTCGTGGTTGTCGTGGTGGTGGTGGTCGTGGTGGTCGTCGTCGTGGGTGTGCCGGACGCCTCGCCCAGGACCACGCCGCGCCCGTTGGTGCCCAGGTAGACCCGGCCGTGGACGCGCGGGTCGCCGGTGATGGCGTCGCCGATGTTGCCGTACTGGTGCTTGTCGTCGTTGATCCGCGTCCACGTGCCGCCGGTGTCGTCGGACCGGAAGACCCCGCGCACGCCGCCGACCGTCGCGATGGCGTACAGCGCCGGGTAGGTCCGGCCGGGGGCGGCCTTGCCGAAGCCGATGTTGCTCGACTCCGCCACGGACGTGGACCTGGTGAAGGTCGCGCCGGAGTCCGTGGAGCGCCACAGCCCCGCGCCACCGGCCAGCCACACGTCGCCCTCGCGGCCCGCGACGGCCTTGAAGTGCGCGCTGTCGGGCAGACCGGTCGCCGGGGACGCGGTGAACGTGGCCCCGCCGTCGACGCTGACGTAGAACCTGTTCGCGGCGAACCCGTAGAACTTGCGCGGGTTGACCCGGTCCGACTCCACGACAGCGCCCGCCGGGATGCCGGACGACGGCTGCCAGGAGTTGCCGAAGCCGGTGGAGTGGTGCACCCCGGTGCCTGCCGGGCTCCAGACGAACCGGCTCCCGTCGGCCGCGGCGGCGACCGTGCCGCCACCCGTCACACCGCCCGGTTCGGTGCCCTGGAACCAGTTCGAGCCGCCGTCGGTGGAGAACGCGACCCGGTTGTCGTTGGGGCGGCTCGACTTGTCGAACTGCCCGACCCGCACCACCGTCGCGGGCGTCAGCTCGGCGTGGTCCAGGCTCGTGGTGGAGGTGAAGGTGGGCTGGGTGAACACCCTGGCGGGCACGGCGTCCAGCCGGTCGTGCCGGAAGCCGCCGATGTCGCCGAGCCCGCTGATGAGCGGTGCGCCGGAGGGTGGGCTGATCAGGTCCAGCACCGCGGTCTCCTCCAGACCCGCGACCATCGGCGTGATGGTGATCTTGCCGCCCGTGTCCCAGGTGGTGAGGTTCCTGGTGCCGTAGACGGTGGCACCGGTGCCGTACATCATCCGGTTCGAGTCGAACGGGTCGATCTCCATCGACTCGGTCATCCACCCGAGCTTCGGCGTGACCTCGGGCGGCTGCGGGTTCATGCCGAGCGACAGCCACGGCACCGCCGAGATGTCGTGCGTGTAGCGGGTGGAGCGCTCGGGGTAGTTGGTCCAGTCCCAGATCCGCGTCCAGGTCGCGCCGGAGTCGGTGCTGCGGAAGAAGACGACGTCCGGCCACCAGGCGATCTGGGTGGCGACCATCAGCGTGCCGGGGCGCGAGCGGTCGACGGTCAGGCCGCTGTAGCCGAAGGAGTTGTCCGTGCTGCTCGACGGGATCGGACTGATCTGCGTCCACGCGCCGGTGGCCGTGTTCAGCCTCCACACGTCGCCCTTGGCGCCGTCGTACGGGCCGCCGGTGTCGCTGGTGGCGAGGAAGAGCTGCCCCGCGCCGTCCAGCACACCCTTGTGCGGCAGGAAGCCCGTCGGCTGCCCGGCCACGCGCGCCCACGTCGTGCCGCCGTCCGTGCTGCGGTAGACGTTGTTCTGCTTGTCGGCCACGCCGACGTAGATGGTCTTGGTGGTTTGCCCCGCGCTGCCGGTCCGCGGGTCGAACGTCACCCAGAGCACGCCCTGGTTGTCGTTGAGGTAGCCGTTGGGGTCGTTCGGGTCCTGGGCGTAGTCGCCCGCGTTCGGGAACGCGGTCACCCTGCTCCAGGTGACGCCCGAGTCCGTGCTGCGCCACAGGCCGTTGCCGCTCGGCGCTCCCAGGTACAGGACGCTGTTGCGGTTCGGGTCGATGGCCAGCCGCTCGCCCATGCCGCGACCGGGCATGTTGCCGCCGAGCTTGAACGGCAGCGCGGTCTTCTGCCACGTCGCACCGCGGTCGGACGACCGCAGGACCGCGCCGTTGTTGGGGTCCCAGCTGTTGGTGTACATGCCCGCCGCCACGTACACGCGGTTCGGGTCGACCGGGTCGGTGGCGAGGCTCGCGACGCCGTTGAGACCCCAGTCGGTCAGGCCGACGTGGTCGAGCAGGGGGATCCACCGGCTCGTGGACTGGTTCCAGCGGTACGCGCCGCCGATGTCGGTGCGGGCGTAGACGAGGTTGCGCTCGGTCTGGTTGAACACGATGCCGGGGACGAAGCCCCCACCGGCGATCTCGACGTTGCTCCACGTGTAGCCGGCCTGCGCCTCGGCCGGAGCGGACCCGCCGACGTGCGCGACGACCGCCAGCGCGGCCGTCGTGACCGCGGCCAGCAGGCCGGCGAGCGCCCTCCGCCCGACGCGGGCGGTACGGGTCCCGGTGGAGCGCGGTGACGCGGTGGCGCCGGTGGCGTCGGCGCCGGGGCCAGGGCTCCGCCGGTGCTCCACCGTGGACCGGACCGGGTGGTCCGCCGCGGTGTCGCGCGGGGTCCTCGCTCTGTGCAGGGGGTATCGCACGAGTGCTCCTTCTCGAATGCGACGGCCCCATCATGGGAGCACCGCGAACTGGCGCGCGTCAAGGACTGAACCGGTTAATCGGTCAGCCACGAAGATGTTCTGAAGTCATTGCGGCACAACACTTATCGAATCTTTCGAACGCCATGTTCGACAATGTCCACACAGGACTGCGCGCGTCTTCGACAACGCTGTCGAGGACGTGCGGACGAGCCCGGACCACCGCCCCCCGCCTGCCGGGTTCGGGGGGCGGCGTCCGTCCGGGTGTTACCCGAACAGCTCGGTGTGCAGGGAGAACGCCGTAGCGATCTCGGCCTGCGCCCAGAACCTGTGGTACGTGAACGTCGGGGCGGCCCCGCCGTCCAGGTAGGCCTGGACCTTCGGCCACTCCGGGTCGGTCTTGAACTTCGAGCGGATCGACAGGAACGTGGAGTTCTGGTCGATCGCGTCGCCGTTCGGCATCTTCCCGGTCCAGCCCGGCGGGACGTAGGTGCCCTCACCGGTCGTGGCGTTGTACTTGTCGTCGAACCGGTTGTAGTCGGCCCGCGTCTCGGGCACCGCGATGCCCTTGTCGTCCTGGTGGGCCAGCAGCGCCGTCAGCAGCCCCTCGCCGACCGACTTGGCCTGCGCGTTGCCGGACTTGGCGGCGTAGTTGAGCAGCGTCTTGGCGTACGACGCCGCGATGCCCACGTCCTGGCTGAAGTTGAGCACCCTGGCCCGCAGGTTGGCGTTGGAGCCGGGCGTCGTCGGGTTCCAGGTGTCCGGCGCGCCGGTCCACTCGATGTCCGAGGGGATCTGGAAGTTCCCGTTCGCGCCGATCGTCGTGTTGGCGATGGCCCACGGCACCCACTTGTCGAGGATCTTCTTGGCCCGCGCGTCACCGGTCATCTGGTACAGCGAGGCCGTGCGCTCGATCCCCCACGCCTGGAAGCCGAACCACCGGTTGCTCGGCGGGTCGCGCCACACCGGGTGGGCGTCGTAGTACATGCCGTAGAACGTCGGCGTGCCCGAGGGGGGCGTGCCGTAGTTGCCCTCCCAGCTGTTCGTCACACCACCGGCGATGGCGCCGTCGGCGGACTGGAGCCACTGGAGCATCTCCAGCTGGCGGTCCAGGCTCTTGGCCCAGTCGGCCTGGCCGGTCGCGGACAGCGGCTTGAGCGACGGCGTGTTCGCCAGCGCGTAGGCCGCGAGCGGGTTCTGGTAGCCCTGGTGCGAGGCACCGTCGCCGATCCGCCACGCCCAGCCCGCGGACGTGTCGGTGGCACCGCCCCACGCGTAGTACCAGGACATCAGGTAGTGCGAGCTGTCCTTGCCGGTGCCCGCGGCGCAGCTCGTGGCCCCGACGCAGCCGCCGATCTTCTTGAAGTACTTGTCGAACATCGCGTACCGGAGGTAGTCGCCCATCTTGGACGCCTTCTTGATCTCCGACGCGATGTCGCCCGCCTTGCCCTGGGCGGTCGCCCACCGCTCGGCGAGCAGCGCCACCTGCACGGCGCGCGCGTCCGCGTCGGGGGCGTTGGTGTACTTCCACTGCTTGGCGTAGGACGCGTCCTTGGTGAACAGGTCCAGGTAGCCGTTGGGGCCGCCGTGCTTGAACGTGTCGCAGGACGGCTGCGGGATGGTCTCCCACACCGACTCCGACGACCCGCGCTGGTAGGTGTTGATGTAGGCGGGCGCGGTGGTGCCGTCGCCGCAGCGGCCGAAGCCGAGCGTGTTGTCCACGTCGAGCAGCCAGTGCATGCCGTAGACGTCCGAGGTGCCGTACGCGGTCTTCAGCTCGTTCGCGATCGGGTCGACACCCGGCTTCGCGTTCGAGTCGAGCACGGACGGGTACTGGTCCATCCTCGGGTGCTCGGGCGCGTAGGTGGCGGGCTTGGACGGGTCGTACTTGGAGTTGGTCGGCTGGTCCGCGGTGGCGGGGATGATGAACTTCTCCATCGACGCCCACGCCGACTTGAACGGGGCCCAGTCACCGGCGATCCGGCCGTAGCTGGCCTCCAGCCACAGGTAGTAGCTGAACGCCTCCGACGTCGTCTGGTGACCGTGGTCCGGGGCCTCCACCATCAGCGTCTCGATGGAGTGGTAGGGCACCAGCAGGTCGCCGAACTTGCGGAAGTAGCCGCTCGCCGGGTCCTTGATCTTGTTGTACTGGTCGAGGAAGGCCTGGTTGAAGTCCGATGTGGACGACGAGATCTCCTTGACCACCACGGACGCCGCGGTCTGGCCGGTGGCCGACGCCGAGAAGGTCGCGGTGCCGAGGTCGCCGCCGTTGGCCGCCGAGGTCACCGTGACGTTCTGCTTGGTGCTCCAGTTGGCGGTGGTGAACGTCAGCGTCGTCGGCGACGCCGTCAGGTCGGTGCTGCCGGAGTCCCGTGCGATCGTCACCGTGACCGGTGCCGACGGCTGGATCGCCAGCGAGACGCCGAACGTGCCGGTCGCGCCCTGCTTGACGCTCACGGCGTTGGGCGAGGCGAGGACGGCGGGTCCGGACAGGACCTTCACCGCGCTGGGGGTGGAGCTCGTGGTGGCGCCGCGGTTGTCGTAGGCGCGGGCGCTGATCGAGTAGTCACCGACCGGGACACCGCTCCACGACCCGGCGAACGGCGCGGCCGTGTCCGTGGCGAGCAGCTGGTCGCCCGCGTAGAACTCGACCTTGGCGATCGTGCCGTCGGCGTCCTCCGCCGACGCGGCGAGCGGGATCGTGCCCGGCGCGGTGTAGGTGGAGCCGACCGCGGGGCTGGTCAGCGAGATCGACGGGGCCCTGTTCGCCCCCGTGCAGGGGACGCCGTTGAGCGCGAAGTCCGTCGGCGCGGTGTTCGTCGCGCCCTTGCTGCCGTTGAAGCCGACCGACGTGGTGCCGCCGACGGGAATGGTGCGCGCCCAGTCGGGCGGGGTGACGGTGACCTTGGTGCCGGACTGGGTGAACGTGCCGTTCCAGCCCTGGGTGACCTTCTGGCCGTCGGCGAAGTTCCAGGTCAGGTTCCAGCCGGTGACGGCGTCGCCCTCGTTGCGGATGGTGACGTTCGCGCCGAAGCCGTTGTTCCACTCGTTGCTGATCTGGTAGTTCACCGTGCAGGCCACCGCCGCTTGCGCGACCCCGCTGGTCGCGGGCAGCACCGACGCGACGATCAGCGCCACGACGGTCAGGCCCGGTAACGGTCGCCTGAGGAGCGGACGTGCTCTGCCCCTGATCCTCATTCGGTCCTCCTCGATCTCGGGTCGCCGTCGACCCGTGCAGGGGTGCGCGCCGAAGGAGCGGGCGGAGGCGCCCACTTCGGTCCGCGGGGTGGTGCGGTCGGTCTAGCGGGTGCGGTGGGCCGTGTCGGGGGACGCGGCACCACCGCTTCCGGTGAGGGCGACGGTGGCGCCCGGCCCGGCGGAGGCGTTCCAGTCGAGGTCGTCGACCGACGTGCTGGTGGAGGTCTGGCCGGGGGCCCCGTTCCGGAGGCCGCCGATCGGCTGGTCGTCGGGTCTGCTCCACCCGACCGTCCAGCCGGACAGGGGGGTGGCACCGGGGTTCGCGACGGTGGTCCCGGCCTGGAGGCCGCCGGACCGCTCGTCCACGACCCGGCTGGTCGCCGTGCCGCCTTCGGGGGTGCTGGTCGGAGGGTGGGTCAGCCCGAACCCCGGCGGTGTGCCGTCCCCGTCGTCGATCGGCTGCCGGGCGTTGCCGGACGTCCACGCCACCGGCGGCGTCCCGGTGGGAACGTGGTCTCCGGGGCGGTCTCCTCCTTCCGCGTGGGGGGTCTCGCCCGCTCGGGCGACCGCGTCGGCGCCGTCACCCGCCCGCTGGTGGCGGACGTCCGAGGTGGTGGCGGAGGTCCGGCCCGACCCGTCGTCACGGGCGGGGCGGAGCACCGGGATGCCGAGCGGGCCTGCCGTCGCGGCGCGCTGGGAGCCGTCGTACCCGTCGGCCCACGTGGTGGGCCCGGTGGGCTCCGGAGCTGAACCACCGCCCGACAGCACGGACCCGGTGCGGTGGGTGACGAGGCCGGACACCGGGCTCGGCGCGGCGCGCTCGGCCCGCGTCATCCCCCCGACCTCGCCGTCGGGGCTCATCCGCGCGAGCAGGTCGTCCACCCGACCGGCGACGGCGGGTGCCGCGACCGCCGTCGGCCGTGAGGGCGGGACCAGCACCAGAGCGCCGATCACCGCGACCGCGAGCAGCACCGCGGCAACGGCGCCGGGCACGCGGGCTGACGGAGTGCGCGTCATTGCGGAACCTCCGGAAAATTCTGGGAGCGCTCCCAAGTTAGGGCGTAACCGCCCGGAAACGCAATGCACGACTTGTTTCCTGCGCCGACTGGAGTCGCACCCCGGCAGCCGATCGGCGCAATTCGGGAAAGCCGCAACATCAACAACGGCGATCCCTCGCACCACACCCCGCGTATCCCCAATGGCCTAACAGGCAGGCTCCCGACCACGCGACGTAATCCCGGTGGCCCACCCGGCGTCTCAATTGCCGCAGAAACCACGGCGGAACAAGGACTTTCGCGACAGCGCGTGTCTGAACAGGAAAATATAGATCGATATTCAACAACTTTCGGGTCTTTTCGGGCACGTTTCCCTCTGGTTAAAGTCGTTCCCACCTGGGAGCGCTCCCAGTCCTTCACTCCCGCAGTCGAACAGATGCCGCGAGGAATTCGGGCGAACCACTCCCCCACGTCCCTGACGACCGGGGTCCGGTTTCGCGCTCTCCCGGCCTACCCAGCACGACCCGGAGTACCGGGGTGACGGCCAGGCCGACGGCGGAGGTCTGGCCGTCACCCCGGGCAACGCGCCGCACGCGGACCGCGGGCTCCCGACCCGGTGGTGACCACCGGTCCGGGACGCCCGTCCCGCGACGCGGCGCGGACGCCGGTCCCGTCGCACTGCCCTGCGGCGGGACCGGCGCCACCACCCACCGCCGCCCTGAAACGTGGTGCCGGGGGGAGCAACGTCGCTCCCCCCGGCACCCGACCCACCGGGAGAGCCATGTCCGCACCGAAGCACGTCCTCGCGCTGGGAGCGCTGTCCACCGCGCTCGCCGTGGGGGGCGCCCTGCTGCTGCACGCCCCGAGCACCGCGCTGGCGGCCGATTCGGCGTTCTACACCGATCCCACGACCAACGCGGCCAAGTGGGTCGCGGCGAACCCCGGCGACTCCCGCACGGCGCTGATCCGCGACCGGATCGCGTCCGTCCCGCAGGCGAAGTGGTTCACCACCACCAACACCTCGACCGTCCGCGCGGAGGTCGACGCCCACGTGGGCGCGGCGGCGAGCGCGGGCAAGATCCCGATCCTGGTCGTCTACGACATCCCGAACCGCGACTGCGGTGGCGCGAGCGGTGGCGGAGCCCCGTCCCACAGCGCGTACCGCCAGTGGGTCGACCAGGTGGCCGCCGGGCTCGCGGGCCGACCGGCGTCGATCATCCTCGAACCCGACGTCCTGCCCCTGATGTCCACCTGCCAGAACGCGGACCAGCAGAACGAGACCAAGGCGTCGATGGCCTACGCGGGCAAGAAGCTCAAGGCGGGCTCGGCGCAGGCGAAGGTGTACTTCGACATCGGCCACTCGGCGTGGCTCGGCGCGGGCGAGGCCGCCAACCGCCTGCGGGGCGCGGACATCTCGAACAGCGCGGACGGCATCTCCACCAACGTGTCGAACTACCGCGCCACCGGCAACGAGGTGGCCTTCGCGAAGTCGGTGCTCGACGCCGTCGGCGACCAGCGGCTGAAGGCCGTGGTCGACACCAGCCGCAACGGCAACGGCCCGCTCGGCAGCGAGTGGTGCGACCCGGCGGGCCGCGCGATCGGCACACCCAGCACCACGGCGACCGGCGACTCCAGGATCGACGCGTTCCTCTGGGTGAAGCTGCCGGGCGAGTCGGACGGCTGCATCGCCCCGGCGGGCCAGTTCGTGCCGCAGCGCGCGTACGACCTGGCCGCGGCGGCCGGTCCGATCCAGACGACGACCACGACCACCACGACCACCACGACGACGACGCCCGGCACCCCGTCCGGCGGCTGCCAGGCCACGCAGAAGGTCACCAGCAGCTGGTCGGGCGGCTACAGCGGCGAGGTCGTGATCACCAACCGCGGTGCGGCGATCAGCTCGTGGACGCTGGAGTTCTCCGCGCCCGGTGTCACGCTCTCGCAGGGCTGGAACGGCAACTGGACCGACACCGGTGACGTCATCGCGGTGACCAACGTGGCCTGGAACGGCCCGCTGGCGACCGGAGCCTCGGTGACCATCGGCTACAACGCCTCGTTCTCCGGCGGCACCCCGCCGTTCGCGAGCCCGAGGCTGAACGGCGCGGCCTGCGCCTGATCCCCACCGGACCGGAGTGGCGCTTCGCGGGAGGCGCCACTCCGCCGCGCGTGGGGCGCGACGAGGAAACGGACCATTCCGGAACCCCTGGGGCACAACGGGTGTCAGACTTCGGACATCTCGCACCCAGGGGGAGGACTCCATGACGAAGAGGAGCGCGGTCGCGGCGCTGCTGGCGGTGGCGGTGCTCGGCACCGCGGGCTGCACGGCGACCGAGATCGAGCCGGACGCGATCGGTCTGCACTACACGTCGGGCAGCATCGACGGCAAGGCGTTCTCCAGCGTCGTCCGGCCGGGCGAGGTCGAGTGGACCTGGAACGACGACGTCTACCGGCTCACCACCTCCCAGCGCAGCTACATCGTCCGCCGCGACGAGCGGGCCGACGTCGACGGCGTGATCAGCGTGCCCGCCGGCGGTGACGCCGACACCAACGGCATGCTCGTCGACTTCGAGATCAGCGTGGCCTTCAAGACGAACACGCGCGACGACGACATCCCCGGCTACGAGGGCGGGACGCTGCGCAAGTTCTTCGAGGACCTGTGCAAGCACTACGAGTGCCAGCTCGACGACGACGGCAACGAGCCGGAGGGCTGGCGCAAGCTGCTGCGGGAGAAGTTCTACCCGCAGCTCGAATCCGCTTTCAAGGACGAGGCGCGCAAGTACTTCGGCGACGCGATCGTCAACAACGTCCAGGTGCCCAACACCGACACGGGCACGCTCACGCTGCTCCAGGCCGACGTCGGCAAGCGCTTCCAGGAGTACCTGGAGCGGCAGACCGGCAAGCAGTTCTTCTGCGGCCCGTCGTTCGACCGCGAGCTGCCGGGCGACCCGAACGCGAAGGACGCGCGGCTGCTGCCGTGCCCGCCGGTCGAGCTGCTGATCATCGGGGCGGACTACAACGACCCGGAGATCCGCAAGGGCCGCAGCGCCAAGAAGGTGGCCATCGACCAGTCCGCCGCGCAGGCCCAGCTCTCGAAGTCGCTGGCCGACCCGAACTACCTGGAGTACCTGCGGATCGAGGCGTCCAAGGAGTGCGCGCGGTCCAACCAGGCCGTGTGCGTCTTCTCCTCCGGCGCCGTCAACCCGTCGCTGAACCTGCCCGCGAAGTAGGCGTGACCGCCCGCCGCACGGTCGGGACACGTGCGGCGGGCGACGTTCTCAGGCGCTGGCCCTGATCACCAGCGAGGTGGGCAGCAGCAGGGACGGGGGCAGCCCCTCCTCCCCGTCGAGCTGGCCGAGCAGGCACCACGTCATGGTGCGGCCGAGCTGCTCCACGTCCTGCCGCACGGTGGTGAGCGGCGGCAGGGCCGTGGAGGCGATCATCAGGTCGTCGAACCCGACGACGGCGACGTCGCGCGGGATGCGGCGGTTCTGCGCGTGCAGCACCCGCAGCGCGCCCATCGCCATGATGTCCGCGGCGACGAACACCGCGTCGATCTCGGGCTCGCGGGACAGCAGGTCCTCCATCGCCGCCGCCCCGCCGTCCGGAGTGAACACGCTGTGCGCCACCAGGTCCGACGGCTGCCCGGCCTCGGCCATGCCCCGGCGCCACCCGTTGAGCCGGTCCATCCCCACGGCCATGTCCCTCGGCCCGGCGATGGTCGCGATCCGGCGGCGGCCGGTGGCCACCAGGTACCTGGCCGCCTCCAGCGCGCCGTTGAAGTTGTCCGAGTCCACGTACTGGATGCCGTCGCCGACCAGCGGCCTGCCGCCGACCACGATCGGCACCCCGGCGTCGGCCAGCTTCAGCGGCAGCGGGTCCTGGCCGTGCAGGCTGACCATCAGCACGCCGTCGACGTGCCCGCCGGACAGGTAGCCGACGACGTCCTTCTCGTCGTCCTGCTGGGTCATCATCAGCACGAGCTGGACCCGTCGACCGGACAGCTCGGCGTGCACCCCGCGCAGCACGCCCGCGAAGAACGGGTCGGACAGCACGCGGCTGCCCTGCTCCGACACCACGAGCGCGATGGCGTTCGCCCGGTTGCCCGCGAGGGTGCGGGCCGCCTGGTTGGGGCTGTACCCCAGGTCGAGGATGGCCTGGTGGACCGCGTCACGCGCCTTGGCGCTGACGTAGGGCTCCTCGTTGATCACCCTGGAAACGGTGGAACGCGACACCCCGGCCGCACGGGCCACTTCCTCCAGCCGGGGGCCGGGGCGTCTGTTCCTGGCTACGTCGGTCACAGGCCACCCGTGGCGACCAGTGCGTTCTCCCTGGTCACCTTGGCGTACCAGCGGGCGCTGGCCTTCGGCGTGCGGACCTGGGTGTCGTAGTCCACGTGCACGATGCCGAACCTCTTCGCGTACCCCTCGGCCCACTCGAAGTTGTCCAGCAGCGACCAGCAGAAGTAGCCGCGCAGGTCCACCCCCGCGGCGATGGCGTTGTGCGCCGCCCGGAGGTGGGACTCGATGAAGCCCAACCGGTCCGGGTCGTGCACGCCGCCGTCGCCGTTGACCGCGTCGGGGTAGGCCGCGCCGTTCTCGGTGATGTACAGCGGCAGCCGCGGGTACTCGTCGTGCAGGCGCCGCAGCACCTTGGTGAGGCCGTCCGGCTGCACCTCCCAGTCCATGTCGGTGCGCGGCAGGTTCCGGGTGGGGAACGAGAGCTGGTCGAGGCCGACCCACGGCGACCCGCTCTGCCGCCTGCCGTTGCGCAGCGGGACGAGGCCGTCGGACACGGTGCTCACGTTGTGCTCGGAGTAGTAGTTCACGCCGAGCATGTCCAGCGGCGTGGAGATGATCTCCAGGTCGCCGTCCCGCACGTTCTCGATGAACTTGTACGGCGTGAAGTCCTCGACGACGTCGGCCGGGTACTCGCCGCGCAGCACCGGGTCGAGGAACATCCGGTTCTGCATGCCGTCCAGCCGCCGCGCGGCGTCCACGTCGGCCGCGCTCTCCGGGTCCGCGGGGAACACCGGGTAGAGGTTGAGCGTGATGCCCACCTCGGCGTCGGACTGGACGGCCCGGATCGCGGACGTCGCCAGGCCGTGGCCGAGCAGCAGGTGGTGCACCGCGGCCACGGCGGCCTCGGGCTCGCGGCGGCCGGGCGCGTGCACGCCCGCCGCGTAGCCGAGGAACGACGAGCACCACGGCTCGTTGAGCGTCGTCCACGAGGTGACGCGGTCGCCGAGCGACTCGACCACGGTCGTCGCGTAGTCCGCGAAGCGGTACGCGGTGTCGCGCTCGGCCCAGCCGCCCTTGTCCTCCAGCGCCTGCGGCAGGTCCCAGTGGTACAGCGTCACCCACGGCTTGATGCCGTTGGCCAGCAGCGTGTCCACGAGCCTGCCGTAGAAGTCGAGGCCCGCCTGGTTGGCCGCGCCGCCGTCCGGGCGGACCCTCGGCCACGCGATGGAGAACCGGTAGGCCTGGAGGCCCAGGTCCACCATCAGCTTCACGTCCTGCTCGACCCTGTTGTAGTGGTCGGCCGCGGGCTCACCGGTGTGGCCGCCGACGATCGCGCCGGGCAACCTGCAGAAGGCGTCCCAGATGGAGTCCGTGCGACCGTCCGCGGTCGTCGAGCCCTCCACCTGGAAAGCGGCCGTCGCCGCGCCCCACACGAAGCCGTCGGGAAACGAAATCTGGTCCACAACTACCCCTTCACAGCGCCCTGCATGATCCCGGCGACGATCTGCCGCCCGAGTACGATGAAGACCAACAGCACCGGGACCGTGGCCATGGTGGTTCCGGCGAGCACCAGCGAGTAGTCGACGTAGTAGCCGGACTGGAGCTTCTCCAGCGCGACCTGGATGGTCGGGTCCTCGGGGTTGAGCACGATCAGCGGCCACAGGAAGTCGTTCCAGGACTGCATGAACGTGAACACGCCCAGCATCGCCGCGGCGGGTCGCACCGCGGGGAGGCACACGTGCCAGAAGGTGCGCAGCATGCTGCACCCGTCCATGCGGGCGGCCTCGATCAGCTCGTCCGGGACGGCGTCGACGATGTACTGCCGCATCCAGAAGACGCCGAACGCGGTGACCAGGTTCGGCGCGATGACCGCGCCGAGGGTGCCCGACCAGCCGAACTCGGCCATCGCCATGAACAGCGGCACGACGCCGAGCTGCGTCGGCACGGCGAGCGTGGCGACGACGAACAGCATCAGGCCCTTGCTGCCGCGGAAGCGGAGCTTGGCGAAGGCGAACCCGGCCAGGCTGGACAGCAGGACGACCGACAGCGTGACCGTGCCGGACACGATGACGCTGTTGCCCAGCGCCTTCCAGAACGGGATGGCGTCGAGCACCCTGGAGGCGTTGGTGAGGAAGTTCCCGCCGGGGATCAGCGGCACGTCGCCGGTGAACACGTTGGCGTCGTAGCTGGCGACGAGGAACGACCAGTAGAACGGGAACGCCGAACCGAGGATGAACGCGATGAGGATCCCGTACACCGCGAAGTTGGGGCGCTCCAGCAGGGCGGAGGCGCGCAGCCTCTTGCCCGGCCGGGCGACCGGGGGCTGCCTGGTGGTCAGCGTGGTCATTCGTTCTCCCCCGTTGACGCGATCCGCCTGGTGAGGAAGAAGTTCCCGGCGGCGATGACGAGGACGACCAGGAACAGGATCCAGGCCATCGCCGAGGCGTAGCCGAGGTTGAAGTCCTGGAAGCCCGATTGGTACAGGTAGAGCACGACGGTCTGGTACTGGTTGGAGAACCCGCCGCCGCTGCCGCCCGCCGGGTCGAACAGCTTGGGCTCGGTGAAGATCTGCAAGCCGCCGATGGTCGACGTGATGACCACGAAGATGATCGTCGGGCGCAGCAGGGGCAGCGTGATGCTGACGAACCTGCGGACCGCGCCCGCGCCGTCGACCAGCGCGGCCTCGTGCACCTCGCGCGGGATGGCCTGCATGGCCGCCAGCACGATGAGCGCGTTGTAGCCGGTCCAGCGCCAGTTCACCATCGTCGCGATGGCGACGTGGCTGGCGAACCAGTTGCCCTGCCAGTCGACCGGGCTCAGCCCGACCGAGTTCAGGAACGTGTTGATCAGGCCGTACTGCTTGCCGAACAGGTTGCTGAAGATGATCGCCAGCGCGACCAGGCTCGCCACGTACGGCAGCAGGACGCCCATGCGCCACGCGGTCCGCGCCCGCAGCGCGGTGTTGAGCAGCGCGGCCAGCAGGACCGCGATGATCATCTGCGGGACGCTGGACAACACGAAGATGCTGATCGTGTTGAACATGGCGTTCCAGAACTGGTCGTCCGCGAGCAGCGTCGCGTAGTTCTCCAGCCCGATGAACGGGTGCTCGTCGGCACCCAGCTCCCAGTCGAACAGCGACACGTATGCCGTGTAGAGCAACGGGAAGAGGCCGATCAGCGCGAACAGGATGAAGAACGGCGCGATGAAGGCGTACGGGGTGTACTTGACGTCGAGCCGGGTGAGCCGGTCGCGCCAGGGCAGCTTCGGGTGCCCGTTCGGGGGCTCACGCAGGACGGGCGGGCGGGGCTCGACGCCCCGCCCGCTCGGCACCTCCGTGAGGTCAGCCGTCACTTGGCGGCCTTCTGGGAGCCCTCGACCGCCTGCTTCCACGCGTCGTCGACGCTCGTGCCCTGCTCGACCGCCTGGAGCGCCGAGTTGAACACCTTGTCCTGGATCTGGCCGGAGGCCGGGCCCTTGTGCTGCGCGGCCGGGACCTTCTTGGCCTGCTCGGCGAACAGCGCGCCGACCTTGGCGCCGCCGAAGTACGCGCTCGTCTGCTCCAGCAGCGCCGGGGCGGTCAGCGCCTCGACCTGGCTGGGGAACGTGCCCTTCGAGGTGAAGGCCTTGATCTGCTGCTCGGGCGCGGTCAGCCACGCGGCCAGCTCAGCGGCTTCCTTCGGGTGCTTGCTCTGCTTGGGCACGGTCAGGAAGGACCCGCCCCAGTTGCCGCCGCCCTCGGGGAAGGCGTCGGTGACGGCCCACTTGCCCGAGTTCTCCGGACCGGCCTGCTTCTCGACGACGCCGAGCATCCAGGACGGGCAGGTCTTCGTGGCGAAGGCCGAGGTCTTGAAGCCGGTGTTCCACTCGTTGCCGAACGCGACGAGCTTCGCGGACTGGCCCTTGGCGACCGCGGCGGTCACCTTGTCCCAGTCGGCCTTGATGTCGGGGTTGGAGTCGACGACGAGCTTGTCGTCGACGTCGTAGTAGCCGACCTTGTTCTGGTTGACCATGGCGTTGAAGACCTGCGCGGCGCTGTCGAACCACGCCTTGTCGCCGGTCTTGGCCTTGAACTGGTCACCCGCGGCGAAGTAGCTGTCCCACGTGGCGAAGATGGCCTTCACGGCCTCGGGCTCGGTCGGGAGACCGGCGGCGGCGAAGAGGTCCTTGTTGTAGCACATGGCCAGCGGACCGATGTCGGTCCCGTAGCCGATGAGCGCGCCGTCCTTGGTGGTGGCGGAGTCGGACTTCCACTTCAGCCAGCGGTCCGGCTTCACGTCGGCCGGGCCGATCTTGGTGAGGTCGTTGAACTGGTTGGACTTCGCCATGACCTGCGCGAGCCAGCCCTCCTCGACGGCCTCGATGTCGGACAGGCCGGAGCCCGCGCCGATCTTGGTGAACATGTTCTGGTGGTGGTCGTCCGACTTGCCGGTCTTGCGGTGGGTGACCTTGATGTTCGGGTGGCTCGCCTCGTACTCCTTCAACAAGTCCTCGTAGCCGAACTCGTTGAACGTGGCGACGGTCAGTTCGACCTTGCCGTCTGCGGTGGTACCGGCGTCGCTCGAACCGCAGGCGGCGGTAGCGGCGAGCGCGGCGGTACAGGCCAGCGCCATGACCCATCGGTTTGAGCGGTACGGCACGTAAGGACTCCTCTGCTGAGGGCGGCGGATCTCGGCAGCCTCCGGATGAGGCGAACGAGTCTGGGAGCGCTCCCAGGTGCCGAAGTGTGGTCGGCACCACTAATGGGTGTCAAGGACTTGTGTCCAGCCTGTTACCAATGGGGGTCAAATAGGTGGACAACACCCGTGAACTGCGGATATTTGGTTGATGGCACTTCCGGTCCCTCGTGGACCGATCGGGCCGGTTACTGAACTCCGAGAGCGCTCCCAGTGCCTTCACCTGCACGGATGCGGTTTTGGAACCAGGCCAGACCAACCATCGAGGAGCGCGACGGGCCGATGATCAGCACCCGCTAGGCCGATCGGGACCGGGGTGACCCGCTTGGCGGATCGGGACTGGCCACATGGCACACACCCGCCATCACCGAACGAGACGGCGGGGCGTCGCGATGGCCGTTCGCGGACCGTCCGGGTGGCACCGGCGACCGGACGGCGACCCGCGCGGACGCGGCGGCGGTGATCGGCACCGCGCTCGCGGCCCGCCGGCCCGCGCCGGGCAGCGCGCCGACCACAGTGGACTCGAACACGCCCGCGCGCGATCCGGCACGGCCGCGCGACACCGACTCGGACGCGCGGGCGTTCGCCCCACCACCGGGGGACAAATCACCCAACCCGGACACCGCGCGGCGACGGGGCGCCGTGGCCGCGATCGACACCCACGGCTCGCGGTCCGCCGAGAGGCACGCGTCTGCACCCGTTGGCACTACTCGGTTCCCTCTCATGGCCCACCTCGTCGTGGATGTTCTGGGAGCGCTCCCAGCGACCGTATCGCGACCTCGCGCCGAGGGACAAGGACCATGGCGGCTTCTCGCCGCGCGCACGGGCGCGGGGCTACTCTCCGCCACGTCCGACGCTCGTCCACCCGCCCCGTCCACCGGAGGTCCCCCGCACCCCCGTCCGCCCCGCTCCACCGGCCCCTTCCGCCCGCCGCGGTCCGTTGTGGACGGCGTCCGGCCTTCCACTGTGGATCCTGCCCGCGGCTGTTTCCGCGCCCGGTGCAACCGGATCGGCTCCCGTGAGCGTGACTAGCCCGGTACCGCACGGTAGGGAGAAACGGATGAGTGATCGGGACGCCGAGTTCGCCGAGTACTTCGCGGCGCGCTCCGGCGCCATGCGCGGCACGGCGTACCTGTTGTGCGGTGACTGGCACCGGGCGGAGGACCTGGTGCAGGTCACCTTCACCAAGCTCTACCTGGCGTGGCGGAGGATCGCCCGGCACGAGGTGGTCGACGCCTACACCAGGCAGATCCTGGTGCGCACGTTCGTCTCGGACACGAGACGCGGGCAGTACCGCCGCGAGCGGTTCTCCGACGGCGCTCCCGAGGCCGCGAGCCCGACGGGCGGGTCCGCCGAGGACCGGCTCGTGGTGCTGGCGGCGCTCGAACACGTCCCGCCCCGGCAGCGGGCCGTGCTCGTCCTGCGGTACTGGGAGGACCTGTCGGTCGAGGAGACCGCCAGGGCGTTGAAGTGCACGACGGGAACGGTGAAGAGCCAGGCCGCGCGGGGGCTGCAGACGCTGCGCGGCAGGCTCGCCGACGACTACCAGGAGTGGGTCCGATGAACGAGGACGAGGTCAGGAGCGCCCTGCGCGGCGTGATGGTGGCGAGCAGCCCGCCGCCACCGATGGACACGAGGACGGCGGTGGAGGCGGGCCGGAAGGCCCAGCGGCGCCGTCGCGCGACCTGGGCGGGTGCGGTCGCCGGGGTGGCGGTCGTGGGGATCGCGGCGGGTGCGGCGCTGCTGCCCGGCGCGATGTCCGGCGGTGGGCTGGAGGCCGCGAACGGGGGGGCGGCGCCGGGGAGCGCCTCGACGGGCGCGGCGCCGAGCACGACGGGGGGCCCGGACGTGGAGGCGTCCGAGACCGCGTGGCCGGACGGCCAGTCCGACCGCACGGCGACCAGCGGCCCCCGTGCGGCCAAGAGCGTCGGGATGGTGCCCGTCCTCACGGGCGCCGTTCCCCCCGGCCTCACCCTCCAGGGCGGGGCCGGGACCGCGGCCGTGAGGACGCAGTCGCAGTTCCTGGACTACGCGGCCGACGGCGGCCAGGTGTGGGAGTACCTGGTGGACGCCCCCCTCGTGAAGACCGACGGCAGCGGTGCCGTGGGCACCCTGCACGTGCAGGTCACGACGGCGGGCAACACCTACCCGACCGGCCCGTGCGAGGTGACCGGGCAGTCGTGGGGCATCAAGGGGCCGTGCCGGGTGGTCGACGTCGGCGGCGAGCAGGTCGGCCTGCTCACCTCCGACGGCTCCGGTGACCAGAAGCGGTTCGACCAGCTCGCCGCCTACCGCCACGACGACGGCACGGTGGTCTTCGTCTACCAGGCCAAGCAGCACGGGGAGAGCGTCCCCGCTCTGGCCGCCCTCCCGCTCACCGAGGTCCAGCTGACCGAGCTGGCGACCAGTCCGGGCTTCCACGTGGACTAGGTCACGACGGTGCCGCCGCCCCCTGGCGGCGGCACCCCGGCTCAGGCGTGGAAGGCCTCCACCGCCTCCTGGACCCGGTGCGCGACGTCGAAGCCTGCCAGGTTCGGCGAGGTGGGCCCCCCGCGCACCGCCTCGGCGAACAGCCCGAGGCGCGAGGCGTCCGACCCCCGGCCGCGGCTCGGGACGGGCGTCCAGGCGCCGTCCTCGAAGACCTCCAGGTTCGCCCACTCCAGCAGCCGGTACGACCGGCGCGTCCCCCACAGGACCCACTCGTAGTGCTCGGGTCCGGCCACGCCCGCGACACCGGAGAAGTGCACCGGCACGTCACCGGCCCGCAGCAGGCCGCGCGCGGCCACCTCGCTGCCCCTCGCGGGGAAGTCGGCGCTCACGTCGACCGCCCGCAACGGCCCCACCAGCCGGTCGGTCAGGTACGCGAAGTGGGAGAACACCTCCCGCACGAACCCGCCCTGCTCCCGGCCGTCCAGCCACAGCGCGTCCGCCTGGAACTCGCGGGGCCACTTCGGGAACTGGAGCCGCACGTCGACGCCGAGCACGTCGCCGACCTCACCGGCCGCCAGCGCCCGTTCCACCTCCAGCACCACGTCGCGGTCCGAGAGCGCGAAGTTCACCGCCGTCACCAGGCCGCCGGCCGCCGCGGCGTCCCGCATCCTCCGCCCGTCCTCGGCGCTCACCGAGAGCGGCTTCTCGCAGAACACCGCCTTGCCCGCGGCGAGCGCGGCCACGGTCATCCCGGCGTGGAACGCGGGCGGCGTGGCGAGGTAGACCGCGTCCACGTCCGACGCGCCCAGCACGTCGGCCGGGTCGCGGCTGACCGCGACGTCCGGGTGCGCCGCCGAGACCCGGTCCAGCGTCGCCCGGTCCAGGTCGCAGGCGCGCACGACCACCAGGTCAGCGTGCGCCGCGGCGACGTCCAACACCCGTCCACCCATGGCGCCGAGTCCGATGATGCCCAGCCTTACCGGCGTGTCGACCATGGGCACCACCCTGCCACCTCGCGCCTCGACCGTCCTCCCCGGCTCGACCACGCCCGCGACCACCCGGCAGGGCGGTCCGGTGGTGTCGCCGTGGACGGCGGACACGGCGACACCACCGGTCGGCCCCCGGCTACGGGGCCCAGGGGTTGGACACGGCCCAGCTGACGTCCTGGTCGTAGGACGCCGGGTTGTCGTACACGTGGGCGCCGCCGCTGGACGCCACGTACACGGCCTCCGCGTAGTGCCTCATGTTCGTCCCCAGCTCGTTGGCCGAGGCGAACCGGACGCCGCCGGTTCCCGGTTGGGCGCAGAAGGTCGCGTCCAGCCGGAACAGGTCGGTGTTCTCGCTCGCCGCCAGGCGGACGCGGAAGTCCGCGTGGCGCAGGAAGCGGCCGGGGTGGTTGCGGGACTCGAAGGAGTAGCAGGTCGAGTTCGCCAGGCCCCGGCGGACGATGAACGTGGCGTCGGACTTGAGCACCGCGGCGCTCGCGTCGTTCACCACGTCGGTGCGCGCCAGGTCGGCCTGGTGGCGCAGGTACCGGTCGGTGTAGCCCGGCGTGGTCACCCGGAACGACCTGGCCTGGTCCAGCGGCAGGTCGGCGCCGCTGCGCCAGGTGCCGGTGGTCGCGGCCCACGTGCTGTCCGCCGAGAAGCTCCCGCCGCCGTCCCACGGGTTCGTGCCGCTGGAGCGGGCGAGGTGGACGGCCTCGTTGTGGTGCCGGAGGAAGGCGCCGGGGAGGTTGGCCGATTCCAGCCGCGTGCCCCCCGCCCCCTCGCGGGCGCAGAACGTGGCGTCGCCCGCGAACGTCGCGGACCCGTCGTTCGGGTCGTTGCGGACCCGGAGGTTCGAGTGCCGCAGGAACCTGCCGGGGTGGTTGCGGGACTCGAACGACAGGCACGCGGAGTTCGACAGGCCGGGGCGTGCCCAGAACGTGGCGTCCTGCTTGGCCACGTCGGAGCTGCCGCCGTTGATCACGTCCGTGCGGGCCAGCGCGTCGGAGTGGCGCAGGAACCGGTCGGTGTACCCGGTCGTGGTCACCCGCAGCGACACCAGCTCGCCGCGGCCGACCTCGGTGCCGCGCGCCAGGGCCAGCACCCGCTGGTTCACCTCGCGCACCCGCGCCTCGGTCATCTTCAGCACCCGGCGGTCGTAGGTGTAGAAGCCGTTGACCTCGTTCTCGACGTCGTAGGGCTCGGTGTAGACCGACGCCGACAGCCCGCGCTCGTGCACGAACCTGCCGACCTCCCTGGTGATGTCGACGTACCGGTTCGTCAGCGACGACTCGTCCGGGTGGAGAGCGCCGTAGGCGAACCCGGCTCCCGGCTGCCACTCGCTGCCGGGGATCGCCCTGCCGAGGCCGCCGTACTCGCCCAGCACCGCGACCCGCGTGGCCGTGGGGAGCCTGGTGCCGGTGGAGATCTGGTACGCGTGGTCGTCGATCACGTCACCGTTGGACGGCTCCGGGTCGGACACGCAGCAGTTCGAGCCGGAGTTGTGGTTGATGAGCCTGGTGCTGTCGATCGAGCGGACCAGGTCGACGATGCGGCCGTTGTCGTACTCGCCCCAGCCCTCGTTGAACGGGACCCACTGGACGATCGAGGTGATCCCCTTGAGCTGCTCGACCATCCGGCGCAGCTCGGACTCGTAGTTGGCGTGGCTGGCGACCGGGGTGTCGTCGACCGCGTCCAGCGCGGGCATGTCCTGCCACACCATCAGCCCGAGCCGGTCGGCGTGGTAGAACCACCGGGCCGGTTCGACCTTGATGTGCTTGCGGACCACGTTGAAGCCCAGCGCCTTCTGGCGCTCCAGGTCGAACCTCAGCGCCGCGTCCGTGGGCGCGGTGTAGATGCCGTCCGGCCAGTAGCCCTGGTCGAGCGTGCCGAGCTGGAACACGAACTCGCCGTTCAGCGTCGGCCGCAGCACGCCGCCGATCATCGCCTTGCCGACCGACCTCATGCCGAAGTAGCCGGTGACGACGTCCCCTCCCCCGGTGCCCAGCAGGGTCACCCGCAGGTCGTAGAGGAACGGGTCGTCCGGCGACCACAGCCGCGCGCTGGGCACCGGGACGCGCAGGTGCGACCCGACCGCGCCGGTCGCGGTGCCCACGACCTGGCCGCCGCTCAGCACCTCGGCGCGCGCCTGCATCCCCGCGGTGCCCCGCACCACGAGGTCGAGGACGCCCGCCGGGACGTCGGGCGTGGTGTCGAGCCGGGTGATGCTCGCCGCGTTCACCGGCTCCAGCCACACGGTCTGCCAGATGCCGGACGCGGCGGTGTAGAAGATGCCGCTGGGGTTGCGGCGCTGCTTGCCGATCGGGTGGAGGCTGCCGTCGACCGTCGAGCGGGCGCCGACGACGATCTCGTTCTCACCCGCCTTGAGCGCGGACGTGATGTCGATGGAGAACGCGTCGAAGCCGCCGGTGTGCGTCGCGCCGACGCGGACCCCGTTGACCCACACGCGGGTCTCCCAGGTGACCGCGCCGAAGTTCAGGTTGACCCGACGACCGCTCCAGGCCGTCGGGACGGTGACCGTGCGGCGGTAGAACATGTTGTCCTCGTGCCGCTTGATCCCCGACAGCGCGGACTCGATCGGGTACGGCACCAGCACGCCCTCGGCGAGCGGCCTGCCGATGGGCGGCGAGTCGAGGTTGGGTGCTCCGGCGAACTCCCAGACCCCGTTGAGGTTCAGCCACTCCGAGCGCACCAGTTGCGGGCGCGGGTACTCGGGGAGGGCGTTGGTGGGCGACACCTGGCTCGTCCAGGGTGTCGTGAGCTGGAACGGCTTCGGCTGCCAGACGGCAGCCGAAGCCGGTGGTGCGACGGCGACCGCGGTCGTCGTCGCGACGAGTAAGGCGGTGACGACGCTCAGGACGCGTCGGGAGGAGGGCATCGTTGGCTCCAAGACTTCGCGGGGGAACGCAGCCGGGCCGTGCTCGTGGAGCGGAACCTCCTATCGTCGTGGTTTTGTTCTGGCGAGGGACCGTTGCAGGATCACGACGACGAGCAGGAACGCGCCGCTGACCACTGACTGGTAGTTGCTGTCGAGGGTGCCGATCTGGTTGATGATGTTCTGGATGACGTTGCGCAGACCCACGCCGATGACGGTGCCGAGCACGGTGCCCGCTCCGCCGGTCAGCAGGGTGCCGCCGATGACGACGACCGAGATGGCGTCCAGCTCGGTGCCGACGCCGATGACCGTGACGCCGGACTGGAGGTAGGCGGCGGTCAGCGCGCCCGCCAGCCCGGACAGCACGCCGCTCATCGTGTAGACGGTGATCTTGGTGCGGGCGACCGGCAGACCCATCAGCAGCGCGGACTGCTCCGCGCCGCCGGTCGCGAACACCGACTGGCCGAACCTGGTGCGCCGCAGCACGATCCCGCCGACCACGCACAGGGCCGCCGCGATGAACACCGGGTACCCGAAGCCGCCGATCGTGCCGCGGCCCAGCTCGATGAACGCCGAGTCGGCCGGGACGCGGTAGGTGGTCGAGCCCTCGTCGGTGATCGCGAGCAGCAGGCCCCTGGCGAACAGCAGCGACGCCAGCGTGACGATGAACGGCGCCATCTTCGTCCTGGCCACCAGCACGCCGTTGACGAACCCGATCAGCCCGCACACCACGAGCGGCAGCGCCAGCGCCACCAGGAACCCGTGCTGGGAGCCGTAGGCGGCCAGCACGCCGCCGAGCGCGTACACCGACCCGACGGACAGGTCGATGCCCCCGGTGATGATCACGAACGTCATGCCGAGCGCGACGATCGCCAGGAACGACCCCTGCAGCGCCATGTCACGCAGGTTGTCCGGGCTGCCGAACCTCGGGAACGACAGCCACGCCACCAGCACCATCACCACCAGCGCGACCGCGGCGCCCTGCCGCCCGATCCCACGCCCGATCCCACGCCCGATCCGACCACGGACGGCGGTCATCGGCTGCTCCGCTCACGCGCCAGGTACACCGCGCCGACGATGATCGCGGCCTGCGCCATCTGCGCGGTCGAGTCGGGCAGGTTGTGCTTGATCAACGTCGCCCGCACCAACTGCATCAGCAGCGCCCCCATCACGGTCCCCAGCACCCGCACCCGGCCACCGGTCAACGGCGTGCCGCCCACCACCACGGCGGTGATCGCGGACAGTTCCATCAGCAGGCCCACGTCGGCCGGGTCGCTCGCGCCGAGGCGCGCGGTCGACAGCACACCGGCTACCGCCGCCAGCACACCGCATATCGCATACACGCCGATCAGGACCCGCCGCACCGGCACGCCCGCCAGCACCGACGCCGCCCGGTTGCCGCCGATCGCCACCAGGTGCCGGCCGAACGTCGTCCGACCGACCAGCAACGCCACCGCCACCGCGAACAGCACCGCGGCGAACACCCCGACCGGCACGCCGAACACGTCACCCGTGCCCAGGAACAGGAACGCCGGGTCGTGCAGCTGCACCAACTGCCCGTTCGCCAGCACCAGCGCCA
>NZ_DASUSQ010000085.1:0-39228 GCF_036375055.1 Umezawaea sp. | reverse complement strand
GCCGCCGCGGCGCCGCCCGCGACCGCGGCGAGCACCGCGGTTCCGGTGGGCGACACCGCGGCGACGGCGACGATCATGGCGGTCACCAGCAGCAGGGCGGGGAACAGCCGGAGGAGGAACCGCAGAGCGGGGAACAGCCGGAGAAGGAACCGCAGAGCGGGGAACAGCCGCGGAGGAGCCCGCAGGGCGGGAGCAGCCGGCGGAGGACCCGCGCGGTGTTCCGCGTCCGCCGGTCACCGCGCACGATGCCGTCGAGCACCGCCCAGCCGGTGGTACCGCCGTTTCGGCCTGCCCCTCTCGGCGGGATCGACGTCCTCCCACCTGCTCTCCAGCCGCGCCAGGACCGTGCCGCTCGGCGGTCCGGCCGCCGAGCGGATCTCCGGTCCGCGCGTCTCGCGCGCCGGGTCGTCCACGAGCCGACGCGGCACGAGCCGCGTCGGCGACGTCATCCTCGGTCCCGCCACCTGGTCCCTAGTCAGAGGACAGGAGGTCCCGCAGTCCGGGCACCAGCACGCGGTCGGCGGGCAGCCAGTCCAGGCCGTCCAGGTCCGACGGCCCGACCCACCGCACCGCCCGGTGCTCGCGGGCCTCCGGTTCGCCCGAGCCCAGCGTCGCCGCGAACACCCTCAGCAGCAGCTCGGCCCGCAGCGGCACGTCCGGCCCGACCTGCTCCCCCACCACGATCTCCACGCCCAGCTCCTCGGCGCACTCCCGCGCCAGCGCCTCGCCGTCGCTCTCACCGTGGTCGACGCGACCGCCGGGCACCTCCCACCGACCGGCCGCCTCCACCGGGAAGTCCCGCTGCTGCACCAGCAGCAGACCGTCCCGCACGATGGCCGCTCCGACCACCACGTCGGCGTTGACCAGCTGCGACGCCCGCCGGGACACGGCACCCGCCCGTGCTTCGAGGATGTTCAGCGCCAGCCCCCGGCCCACGATCACGTCGGCGAGCCTCCCGAACGGGCCGCCGGGGCTGATCCACTCCACGGCGTCGACGACGAGCGTGCCGCCGCCGGTCTCCACCAGGTCCGTCGTCAGCGCCAGCATCGGCAGCGGGCCGTCGACCAGCTCCGCCGCCACGCCGGTCACGTCCGCGCGGGTGACGACCAGCTTCCCGCGCACCGGACCGACGGACCCGGACAGCTCCGCCCCCACGTGCAGGATGCCGGAACCCCCGGAGATCCGGACGCCGAGACCGCGCACGGACGACGCCAGCAGGCGACCGTCCAGCAGAGCGCCCGCGACGGTTCGGACGGGCGCTTCGACGAGCGTGGTCGCACGGAGATCGGGCACGGCCGAATACTGCCATTCACCTGTGAAATCAACGGTAAGCGGGCCAACGGATCTCGAATCGCGCGCCGCCCTGGGGCGAGTCGAGGACCCGGACGGAGCCCCTGCGCTGCCGGACGAGGTGGGCGACGAGCGCCAGGCCGAGGCCGAACCCGCCGCTGGCCCGGCCGCGGTGCTCCTCGACGCGGTAGAAGCGGTCGAACACGCGGGCCCAGTGCTCGGGCGGGATGCCGTGGCCGTCGTCGTCCACGACGAGGCGGATCTCGCGGACGGCGGGCAGCACCGAGATGCGGATCAGGCTGGTCGCGTAGCGGGAGGCGTTGCGGACGAGGTTGTCGACGACCAGTTCGACCTCGGTGCGGGTCGCGGACACCATGCAGGCGCTCATCGGGGCCGCGACCTGCACGAGCAGGTCGTGCGGGGGCATGCGGTCGACGGCGGAGTGCACCTGGAGGGCGAGGTCGACGGGTTCGGCGCGCGGGAGTTCGCCGCTGTCGGCGCGGGCCAGGATCAGCAGGGCGTCGACCAGCTCCGACAGGCGCTCGGACTCCTCCACCACGGATTCGAGGACCTCCAGGGAGAAGTCCGGGTCCGGGTGGGCGACGGCGACCTCGGCCTGGGCGCGCACCGACGTGACGGGTGAGCGCAGCTCGTGGGCGGCGTCGCCGGTGAACCTGCGCAGCCGCTCGGTGGCCTCGTCCCGCCGCGCGAGCAGGCCGTTCAACGCCTCCGCGAGCGCCTGGAGCTCGTCCTGCGACTCCGGGACGGGCAGGCGCTGGCCGCGGGGCAGCTGGGCGGCGGCCACGCGCATCCGCTCGACCGGGCGCAGCGACGACCGGACGGACAGCCAGGTGGCGATGCCGACCAGCAGCGCGACCAGTGCCGTGGCGACGGCCAGCCACCTGGTGCCGAGGTCGTTGGCGCCGTTGTAGCCGACGAGCGTGTCACCAGCGGCGATGAGCCTCGGCGTGCCGTCGGGAGCGGTGTCGACGCGGCCCAGCCAGCGCATCGCGCTCACGCCGTCCTCGCGCAGCACGGGCCTGCCGGACTTCAGCGTCCGCACCTCCGCGGGCGTCAGGTCGGGCGCGGGAAGGCCGTCCAGCGGCGCGCCCGCCGTGTCGAGCACCCGCACGGACGGGCCGGAGCCGAGCGCGACGGCCTTGGTCAGCTCGGAGTCGACGGCGCTGATCTGCACGCGGGCGATCAGGCTCGGGGCGAGGCTCGTCAGCGCCATCAGGCACAGCCACGCGACGCCGGTGGCCACCACGGTGATCCGGAAGCGCAGCGTGCGCCGGAACCACCACCGACGCGGGTTCACCTACGAGCCGCCCGCTGCGCGGTCGCGCCGAGCGCCGCGTCGAGGTCGGCGGTGGAGGCGAGGTAGCCGTGGCCGCGGACCGTGCGGACGACCTCGCCCGCGCCCATCGCGTCGAGCTTGCGCCGCAGGTAGCCGACGTACACCTCGACGGCGTTGCGGGTGGCGGCCTGCTCGTCGCCCCACACGGTGCGCAGCAGCTCGTCCTTCGTCACGACGGAGCCCGCGCGGCCCGCCAGGACGTCGAGCACGGCGTACTCGCGGGGGCTCAGCGCGACCGGCGCGCCCGCCCAGGTGACCTCGCGCAGCCCGCGGTCCACGACCAGTTCGCCCAGCTTGAGCCTGCGCCGGGAGCCGCCGCCGGAGTTGCGGCGCAGCAGCGCCCGCACCTGGGCGACCAGCACCACGAACGAGAACGGCTTGACCAGGTAGCCGTCGGCGCCGAGGTCGAGCCCGTCGGCCTGGTCGACCTCGCCGTCCTTGGCCGAGACCATCAGCACCGGTGTGCGCACGCCCTCGGCCCGCATCCGCTGGAGCACCCGGTAGCCGGACAGGCCGGGCAGCATGATGTCGAGCAGCACGACGTCGAACGCGCCGGTCAGCGCCACGCGCAGCGCGTTGGGGCCGTCCGCGGCGGTCACGACCTCCATGCCCTCCGCCGACAGGCCACGCTCCAGCGCCCGCCGCACACCGATCTCGTCGTCGACAACCAGCACCCGTGGTCTCACACCCGCAAGCATGCCGCCTGAGGAGCACAATCGGCTGGGGATCTCAGCGGTCTCTCAGGCTCTCAGCGCGATCTCAGCGTGGTCCGGGCACTGTCGGTGGTGTCGAACGGCACACGGCCGGACGGCAGGAGGAGGGGACATGAACAGGAGAAGGGTGACCGTGGCCGTAGCGGCGGCCGGGGTGGTGGCCGGGGTCGCGGGTCTGGGGGCGCTGGCGATGCCCGCCGGTGCGGGGCCCGCGCCTGTGCTGCCCCAGGTCGACGCGCAGTCCCTCGTCGAATCGGTGCTCACGGCGAAGCCCGCCGCGTTCGGCGGCACGGTGGACGTGAACAACAGCCTCGGCATCCCGGCCATCGCCGGTCTGCCGCAGCTGTCCGACGGCGCCAGCCAGGTCCGCATGTGGACCGACGGCCAGGGCCGGTCGCGGGTCTCGCTGCCGACCGGCGACTCCGAGCGGACCATCGTCGACGACGGCACGACGATCTGGGCGTGGAACTCGGAGACGCAGAGCGTCACCAGGACGCCGCGCGGCTCGGCGGACGCCAAGCCCGACCACGACCTGGGCCTCGGCCTCGGTCTGGGCGAGGACGGCAAGCCCGCCGACCCGCTCCAGGTGGCGCGGGACGTGGTGTCGGAGATCGAGAAGACCAGCACCGTGACCGTCGACGGCACGGCCCGCGTGGCCAACCGCTCGGCGTACGAGCTGGTGCTCACGCCGAAGCCCTCCGAGCGGACGGTGCTGCGCGAGGTGCGCGTCGCGGTCGACTCGGAGCTGCGGCTGCCGCTGCGGGTGTCGCTGCTGACCAACGGCACCGACGAGCCCGCCGTGCAGGTCGGCTTCTCGGAGCTGACCGTCGGCGCCCAGGACGCGGGTCTGTTCCAGTTCACCCCGTCGGCCAGCGCGAAGGTCGACGAGAAGGAGGCGGAGGCCCCGTCCGAGCAGGACAAGGCCCAGGCGGAGAAGGCCCTGGGTGAGGCGTCGCCGCAGATCATCGGCGACGGCTGGGACACCGTGGTCGTCGCCAGGACCCCCGCGGAGACCCTGGCGGGGATGCAGCTGCCCGCCGAGGAGGAGTCCGACCGCCGCGGCCCCGGCCGTGAGCAGGCGGGCAACCCGCAGGACCTGCTCAAGCAGCTCGGCAAGCCGGTCAGCGGCGCGTGGGGCAGCGGAACGCTGATCAGCAGCAAGATCGGCAACGTCCTGCTGGCCGACGACGGGCGCGTCGCGCTCGGCGCCGTTCCGGAGCAGGTGCTGACCGAGGCGATCGGCCAGGTGAAGTGACCACTTCGACCAGCGCACGGGTGGAGTCCGCTCCGGCGGGCTCCACCCCGGTCCTCGCCGCTCGCACGCGGGGTCTGCGCAAGACGTACGGCAGCACGGTCGCGGTGGACCGGGTGGACCTGGACCTGCCCGAGGGCGCGGTCATGGGGATGCTCGGGCCCAACGGGTCGGGGAAGACGACCACGATCCGGATGCTGCTCGGGCTGGTGAAGCCGACCGAGGGCACCGTGGAGCTGCTCGGGCGGGCGCTGCCCGACGGGGCGGCCGACGCGCTGCCGCACGTCGGTGCGCTGGTCGAGGGGCCGGGGTTCCACCCGTTCCTGTCGGGCCGGGAGAACCTGCGGCGCGTCGCGGCGTTCGAACCGCTGCTGGCGACGGGGGCGGTCAAGCAGTCGGTGGAGGACGCGCTGGAGCGCGTCGGGCTGGCGCAGGCCGCGCACCGGCGGTACCGGGGGTACTCGCTGGGCATGAAGCAGCGGCTCGGGCTGGCGGCGGCGCTGCTGGTGCCGCGCAGGCTGATCGTGCTGGACGAGCCGACGAACGGCCTCGACCCCGCGGGCACGCGCGAGGTGCGCAAGGTCATCGGCGACCTGCACGCGGCGGGCAGCACGGTGCTGGTGTCGTCGCACCTGCTGAGCGAGATCGAGGCCACGTGCACGCACGTGGCCGTGCTGCACCGGGGAACCGTGGTGGCGCAGGGGGAACTGGCCGAGCTGTTGCAGTCCGACAGCACGGCCCTCCAGGTGACCACGTCCGACGTGGACACCGCGTTGACCGCGCTGCGCGCCGCCCGGATCTCCGCCCGCCCGTCCGAGGAGGGCGTGCGGGTCGAGCTGATCGGCACGACGGCACCCGCGGTCTTCCAGACGCTGGTGCAGGCGGGCGTGGAGATCCACGAGGCGGTCCGCCAGCGCACCGGTCTCGAAGAGCTGTTCGCGCGGCTCACCGAGGCCGGGGAATCCGAGCACCTGTCCTCAGTGGACACCATCGAGGGGGCACGATGACCACGGCTGTCGCCACGCGCGCCCCGTTGACCCGGCAACTGCGCTCGGAGCTGCGGTGGATCCTGCGCCGCCCGCGCACGGTGATCGGGCTGGGGCTGCTGTGCGTGGTCCCGATCCTGGCCGGTGCAGGCCTGTGGTTCGCCGTCGACAACACCGACGGCCCGGCCGGGCCGGGGCTCGCCGCGATCATCGCGGGCAACGGCCTCGTCCTGCCGATCTTCACGCTGTTCCTGTCGCTGCCGCTGCTGCTGCCGCTGGTCGGCGCGATCTGGGCGGCCGACGGCCTCGCGGGTGAGGCGAACAGCGGCACGCTGCGCGGCCTGATGGTCGCGCCGGTCGGCCGGCTCCGGCTGCTGGGCATCAAGGCGTTCGGCATCGCGGTCATGTCGCTGTTCGCGGTGACGCTGATGGCCCTCGTCGGCGCGATCACCGGTGTGGTCCTGTTCGGCATGGACGGGATGCTCACGGTGTCCGGCACGACGCTGTCGGTCGGCGCGGCGCTGGGCCGGATCGTGCTGACGATCCTGCTCGTGACGTTCCAGGTGTGGGCCGTCGCGGCCGTGGCGCTGGCGATCTCCGCGTGCACCGAGCACCCGCTGGTGGTGATGGCCGCGACCATGGCCGGGATCATCGTGTTCGCCGTGCTCGGGGCGTTCAGCGCGCTGGACTGGCTCCAGCCGTACCTGATCACCTCGGCGTGGGACGGCCTCGCCGACGTGATGCGCGACCCGATGCCGGTGGACGGCCTGTGGAACAGCACCGGCCTGGCCGCGTGCTACCTGCTCATCGGCCTGTCACTGGCCGCCATCCGCCTGGTCACCAAGGACGGCTAGCCCGTCGGGGTCGACCGAGAGGCGCACCCGGTCGCCGAGCGCGGGTGGCTCGGCGATCGGGGCGACCGCCTCGAACTCCTCGCCCCGCACGGTCACCAGCAGCCGCACGTGGTCGCGGCGGTGCACCCGTTCCTCGACCAGGCCGTCCAGCGGGCCGTCGGAGTCGACGCGCAGCGCCGTGGACCGCAGGCCGACGCGGCCCGGAACGGTGATCCCCAGCAGGTCGAGGGCCGCGGCGGCGGGCAGGACCCTGCCGCAGCCCAGGAACTTCGCCGTGTCGACGTCGACCGGCGACCGCCAGACCTCGGTGGGCGGGCCGACCTGCCGGATGCGGCCCGCGCGCATGACGGCGACCCGGTCGGCGAGCGTGAACGCCTCGTCGTGGTCGTGGGTGACGACGAGCGCCGTGGCGCCCGCTTCGCGCAGCAGCCGGGCGAGGTCGACGGCCAACTGCTCGCGCAGCGCCCGGTCCAGCGCCGACAGGGGTTCGTCCAGCAGCAGCAACCGGGGTCGGGGGGCCAGGGCGCGGGCCAGCGCGACCCGCTGCTGCTCGCCGCCGGACAGCTCGGTGACCTTGCGCTTCTGGTAGCCGCCGAGGCCGACCAGGTCCAGGAGTTCGGCGACGCGCTTGTGCCGCGCCTCGGTCTCCACGCCGTGCATCCGCATCCCGAACGCCACGTTGCCCGCGACGTCCCGGTGCGGGAACAGCTGCCCGTCCTGGAACACCAGCCCGAATCCCCTGCGGTGCACCGGGACGCCCGCCAGGTCCTCGTCGTCCCACCGGACCGCGCCCGCGCTGGGCCGTTCCAGGCCCGCGACCGCGCGCAGCAGCGTCGACTTGCCGCAGCCGGACGGGCCGAGCAGCGCGACGACCTCCCCGTCCGCGACCTCCAGGTCCACACCGGACACGGCCGTGACGGCGCCGTAGCGGACGCCGACCCCGGTGAGCCGCAACGACATCAGAACTCCCCACTGCTGGGCACGCGCAGCTTCTCGATCAGCAGCACCGCGGCGATCGTGACGACCATCAGCAGCGCGCACGCGGCGTACGCCATCTGGCTGTTGAGCTGGCCGGGCCGCGACATCAGCCGGGCGATCACGATCGGCAGCGTCGGCGCGTCCGGCCGCGCCAGGAAGCTGGTCGCGCCGAACTCCCCCAGCGCCACCACGAACCCGAACCCGGCCGCGGCGGCCAGCGACCGGCCTGCGAGCGGCAGGTCGACCTCGCGCCACACCCGCCACGGGCTCGCGCCGAGCGTCGCGGCGGCCTGCCGCAGCCGTTCGTCGACGGCGCGCAGCACCGGCAGCACGATCCGGACGACCAGCGGTGTCACGACGAGGGCCTGCGCCAGCGGGACCAGCGCGGGTGACGTGCGCAGGTCGCCGGGCAGCGCGTCCATCGTGATCAGGTAGCCGAAGCCGACCGTCACCGCGGACACGCCCAGCGGCAGCATCAACGCGGTGTCCAGCACCTCGCCGATGCCCAGGGGGGTTCGGCCTCGGCGCAGGCCGACCAGCACGACGGCGGAGAACACGCCGATGGTCAACGCCAGCAGGGTCGCGTCCGTCGCGGTGCGCAGGGAGTTCACCGCCGCGTCGACCCCGGACACGGCCAGGGTGCCGCGCTCCCCCGTGCCGGTCAGCGCCCGGTAGCCCGCGAGGCTCCAGCCGTCCACCGTGGACAGGGAGCGGACGACGAGGCCGACGACGGGAACCAGCAGCGTGAGCACGACGGCGAACGCCACCGCGACCACACCCCACTCGCCGCCGGTGGGCCTGCGCACGACCTCGGCACGGCCGCGCAGCGACAGCGCCGTCTCCCGGCGCCTGCGCGCCAGCCCGCCGAGCAGCAGCACGGCGAGCACGGCGGCGAACTGGAGCAGGGACAGCGCGGCGGCGCCGGACAGGTCGAACAGCTCCACCGTCCGCAGGTAGATCTCGGTCTCCAGGGTGCGGTGGCGGGCCCCGCCGAGCACCAGCACCACCCCGAAGCTGGTGGCGCAGAACAGGAACACCACCGAGGCCGCCGATCCGATGGCGGGCAGCAGCGCGGGCAGCACGACCGAGGCGAACGCCCTCGGGCGGGACGCGCCCAGCGCGCGGGCGGCGTCCTCCGCGCGGCGGTCGGTGTGCGCCCACAGCCCCCCGACGGTCCGCGCCACCACCGCGACGTTGAAGAACGCGTTGGCCAGCACGATCGGCAGCACCCCGCCGTCCGGCCACAGCGCCCGGAAGGCCAGGCCCACCACCACGGTCGGCAGCACGAACGGCACCATCACCGCGGCCCGCACGAACCCCGTGCCCGCGACCTCGCAGCGAGCCAGCAGGAACGCCACCGGCAGACCCGCGACCAGCGCCAACACCGTCGACGCCGCGGCTTGGCCGAGGGTGAACCCGACCAGCTCCCACGTGCCGGCGGCGGCCAGCACCTCGCCGACCCCGCCGTCGCGCAACCCGAGGTGCACGATCGCGAGCACCGGCCACGCGAAGAAGACCCCGAGGAACAGCAGCGGGACCAGCGCGGCGAACGCCCAGATCAGCCCACTACGAGCGTGCGCCACTGGGACACCCACTGCTCGCGGTTGGCGCTGACCTGGTCGGCGGGCAGGGTCTGCGGCGACGTCGGCAGCGGCGCGGCCTTGGTCCACGCCTCGGGCAGCGTCACGCCCTCGCGCGACGGGTACACGTACATCTGCTCGGGCACGTCGGCCTGGAACTGCTCGGAGAGCAGGAAGTCCAGCACCTTCTCGGCGTCCTCGGGGTTCTTCGCGCCCGCCAGCACGCCCGCGTACTCGACCTGGCGGTAGCAGGTGTCCAGCACGGCCTTGGTGCGCGGGTTCCCGTCCTCGCCGATCTCGGCCGACGGCGAGGACGCGTACGACACGACGATCGGGCGGGGCCCCTTGCCAGCGGAGCCGGAGAAGTCCTGGTTGTAGGCCTCCTCCCAGCCGCTGACGACCTTGACGCCGTTGGCCTTGAGCTTGGTCCAGTAGTCGCTCCAGCCCGTGGCCCCGTACTCGCCGATGGTGCCGAGCAGGAACGCGAGACCGGGCGAGGAGGTCGCCGGGTCCTCGACGACGAGCATGTCCCGGTACTTCGGGTCGATCAGGTCGGCGTACGACGTGGGCTCCGGCACGCCCTTCGCGGCGAGACCGGCGATGTCGACGTTCAGGCACACGTCGCCGACGTCGACCGCGTGCAGCTTGTCGCCGCCGTCGACCTGGTAGCGCTGCGCGCCCTTGGTCGCCTCGGGGCTCGCGTACTCCGCGAACACGCCCTCGGTCAGCGCGCGCGAGGCGAACGTGGAGTCGACGCCGAACGCGACGTCGCCGATCGGGTTGGCCTTGGTGAGCACCAGCTTGTTCGTCAGCGCGCCCGCGTCACCGCTGGCGACCTGCTTGATCGTGATGCCGGAGGAGGCCTTGAAGGCGTCCAGCGTCTCCTGCCTGGCGGTGAACGAGTCGTGCGTCACGAGCGTGACGACGCGCTCGCCCGCGGCGGGCGCGGACTCGCCGCCGCCCAGGGAACACCCCGCGACCAGCGACAGGCAGGCGGCAGCGGTCAGAACTCGGCGAAGCATCAGGTCTCTCCCTACACCGGCATGATCCGGATCAGGTTGGACGGTCGAAGGCTCGCGCGCCTTCCTCTCAGCCCGGCGCAGTACCGGACTCCCGTGGTAAGCGGCAGCGTACGCGACTCGGTGGGACCATCAGGGCCATGGCCGAACTGATGACCGACGACCAGGTGACCGAGGCGCTGCGTAGCCTGCCGAGTTGGAGCGCGCAAGAGGACTCGCTGATGCGGATCGTGGAGCTGAAGAGCTTCGCGCAGGCGATCCAGGTGGTGAACCGGGTGGCCGAGATCGCGGAGAACGACGACCACCACCCGGACATCGACATCCGCTGGCGGACGCTGACGTTCCGCGTGAGCACGCACTCCAAGGGGGGTGTCACCGCGCTCGACATCAGCCTGGCCAACGAGATCGACGGCGTGATCGACGCCCTCGGCTGACCGGTCGGCGGCTCGCGCGAGAACGGTGAACCGAACGTTGTCGCAGCTCAGCGTGGTCGCTTCAGGCCCTTGCGCGATCGTCGGGGACGCGGTTCGGTGAGATCACCGCCGCCTCCGGACGCGCTGACCACGTCGCTGCCGTCGTTCACCCGGATCGGCGTGGTGGACGCGGACCAGGCGCTGCTCGACGCGTCGCGGACGCTGTTCCGCGACGCGTCGAGGCGGCTGTTCAGCGACGTGACCGGGCTGCGGGTCGGCGGCGCGCAGGCCAACGGCTTCGCCGTGTCGGGGCTGGCGAAGGCCGTGCTGGCGCTGCCCGCCGACAGCCCGCTGCGCGTCGAGCACGCGCGCGGCTCGCACCGGCCCGCGGGCGACAGCGCCGCGTTCGCCGTGGGCGCCTACCTCACCGCCGGTCAGCAGGTTGCGGCTCGGACGCCGGGCTGCTGGTCTCCTCCGCGGTCCGCGGGTCCGCGTTCCTGGCCCGCAGACCGACCGCGACGGCGACCAGCGTGAGCACGCCGGCGGCCGGGTAGACCCAGCCCAGCAGCGACTCCCACCAGGGGCGCGGGATGGTCCAGATGGAGTCCTGCCAGATCAGCAGGAACGAGATCAGGAAGCTGCCGATCGCCAGCACCCAGACGATCGCGGTGGCGTTGACCAGCCTGTTGCGGTTGGCCGATCCGTAGAGCAGCCACATCAGCGCGGGCACCGCCCACACCCAGTGGTGGCTCCACGAGATCGGCGACACGAGCAGCCCGAACACCTGCACCACGACGATCGCGGCCAGCGTCTCCTGGGCCCGCAACGCCTCCCGCAGCGCCCACACCAGCAGCACCACGGCGACGGCGACCGCGACCAGGTAGATCGGGCCGGTCTGCACGTCGTAGCCGACGGTCCGCGACAGCGCGCCGCGCAGCGACTGGTTGATCGACGACCCGACCGGTCCGACCCGCGAGGCGTCACCGAGCAGGTGGAACCAGTACTCCTTCGAGAGCTGCGGCGCGATCAGGAACCCGAACCCGACGGTCAGCGCGAACGCCACGACCGACCAGACCGCCGCGGCGAACCGCCTGGTGCCGAGGAAGTACACGCCCGACACCGCGGGCGTCAGCTTGATGCCCGCGGTCAGGCCGACGCCGAACCCCGCCACCCAGGGGCGGGAACTCGCCATCGTGGCGAGGAGCACGGCGGCCAGCAGCAGGTTGATCTGGCCGTAGTTGAGGGTCGTGCGCACCGGTTCGACCCAGATCGCCAGCGCCGTCCACAGCATCGCGCGGCGGGACAGGTGCTCGGCGTCGATCATCTTCAGCGCCGTGCGGATCAACCAGTACAGGCACGCGAGGCAGAGGATCTGCCAGAACCAGCGCGCCACGCCCCAGGGGACCCAGGACAGCGGCAGGAACACGAACGCCGAGAACGGCGGGTACGTGAACGGCAGCGCGAACTTGTCCGAGAACTCGCTCAGCCGCCACTCGTAGAGCAGACCGGTGAAGATCTCCGGCGACCCGTTCCGGTAGACCATCAGGTCGATCATGGTCATCTGCGTCTGGAACGCGACCATCGTCAGCTGTCCGAGCAGGGACAACACCAGCAGCCACGGCGCGACGGCGAGCACGCGAGCTTCCACGGCGCGCGGACACACGCGGGGCCTCCTCGGGGTTGGCGACATTTCCAGTGTGAAGTAGCCGACTCGGGGAGCAAAAAGTGGGTACCCGAACGTCATGACAGGTGGGAGTCCACAACCACGGGGAGAATCATGACCGCGGACATCGTGGTGGCGCTCGTCGCCGCTGTCGGAATGCTGTTCACCGCTGGCGGCGTGCTGGCCCTGGCCGCACGCGACCGCCACCAGCTGCACTAGTCGGTCGTCCATGGGGGCTGTCCCTTCTCGGGACAGCCCCCATGCCTTCGGCCCTACTCCCGCCCCGCCGCGGCTTCGGCCACGCGCTCCTCCCACAGCGGGGCCAACAACGACGGTTCCCCGAACACCGCCCGCAGGTGCTCGCGCCGGTCCAGCACGTCGGCGTTCTCCTGCCAGCGCCGCACCACCCACTCGCCGAGCCCGCAGATCAACCGGGCTTGAGCCACGGCCTCGGACACGTCCGACGGCACCACGATCCTCGCCCGCCGCCGCAGGTCCTCCAGGGTCGCGGGCAGCGGGTCCGGCAGCGTCACCGGCCAGCGGAGGTCACCGGACTCCAACCGGGACGCCTGCTGCTCGGCCACCACGGCGGCGTACGCGTCCCGAGCACCGGCCACCTCGGCCACGACCTCGGGCAGCGTGACGGTGACCGGGTTCACCTCCGTCAGCCCCTCGGCCAACGCCCACTCGCGCACGACCGCCACGGCTTCGGCGGTGTCCCACGCCAGCAGCGCGCGTCCCGCGCAGTGCTCCAGCAGCGATTCCCCGACCGGCGCCACCCACTCGCCGGTCGTCACGCCGTCGACGCCGAGGTGTGCGACGGCGACCTCACCGGCCGTCCGGCACACGACGACGTGGCCGATCATCGTGCGGCCGTCGGCGGAACGGGCGGGCAGCAGTCCAGGCTGGGTCATACCTGTCCATCGCCACGGTGATCATTTCGTTTCGCGGGCCACCGGACCGGCCGCCGCCGTCCGGTCACCGCGGACGACTACCCGGTCCGCTCAGCCGTCCACGCCTCGATGCCGTCCAGGAAGCGGTCGACGCCGAAAGCCAGTTCGGCGGGCAGCGCGTCCTCGCCGAGCGGTTCCGCGCCGTGGTCGGCGGTCTCGGCGGCGTGGACGGCGGCCAGTGCCGGGTAGTCGTCCGCGGTGACCAGGTCGGACAGGGCCAGCACCAGTTCGGCCTCGGTGCGCGGGCGCCCGCCGTCGGTCTTGTGCGCGCTGCCCATGTCCAGGCTGATCTGGGCGGTGCCGCGCACGACCGCGGTCAGGTGCAGCGCCGCCGCCCGCGCCTCGCCCGCCGCCAGCCCGGCCCCGAGCAGGGGGCGCAGCAGGCGGTCGAGCCAGGCGAGCTGGTTGGGACCGATCGGCGTGTGGTCGAGCGGGACGCGCAGCAGCCAGGGGTGGCTCCGGAAGCCCGCCCACAGCGCGGCGACCCAGCGCCGGACCGCGGGGCGGAGGTCGGACGCCCCGCCGAGGTCGGGCGGCTTCCCGGCCGCGACGTCGACCATCACCTCCAGCAGGAGGTCCTTGCTCGCGACGTGGTTGTAGAGCGACATCGTCGCGAAGCCGAGGTCGGAGGCGATCCGCTGCATCGACAGCGCCTCCAGGCCGTCGGCGTCCGCGATCCGGATCGCGGCGCGCGCGATCTGCTCGGCGGTCAGCCGGGGTCGCGGCCCGCGCTTGCCGCGGGAGCGCCCCGCCCAGAGCAGCGCGAGGCTGCGCTGGAGGTCCGAGCCCCTGTCGTCGCGTGTCGTCATCCGCCGTCCCGTCCTCGTCGTCGTGGACCATCCTAAAACTACGTATGTCATACGTTTTTATGTATGTTGTACGTAGTTGTTCCCCACCGTGAACGGATCACCATGACCTCGCCGACGACCCCGACGCCCAGACCAGCCCAGACCTGGTGGCGCCGCCCCTGGATCGCGCCGCTGATGCTGGTGGCGGCGGCCTTCCTGGTCTTCTCGGTACCGCCCTACCTGACCGGCGACCCGGCCGATTCCCGCCTGCCCGCGCCGCCGGGCAACGACCTGTACCACCCGCTGCTGGTGGCGCACGTGCTCTTCGGCACCGTCGCGATGGTCACCGCGTGCTTCCAGGTCTGGCCCGCGTTCCGCACCCGCCACCGGCGCGGCCACCGGATCACCGGCCGGGTCTACGTCTACGCGGGGGTGCTGCCCGCCGGGCTGCTCGGGCTGTACATCGGCTGGCACACCGCGGCGGGCCCGTCCGTGCGGGTCGCCAACCTCGTGGGCTCCGCGCTGTGGCTCCTGGTCACGCTCATCGGCCTGCGCGCGGCCCGACAGCGCCGCTTCGGCGACCACCGCAGGTGGATGTCCCGCAGCTTCGCGCTCGCCATGTCGATCGTCCTGAGCCGGGTGATCACCGTGGTGGCGACGATCGTGCTCACGCCCCAGCTGGACACCACGTTCGGCGGCAGCCGGGAGATGCTGACGTTCAGCACCGCGAGCATCGGCGTCTGGCTCAGCCCCCTGCTGCTCCTCCTGCTCACCGACTGGCTGCTGGACCGCCGCGGGGCGGGGGCCCGTGACGCGCGAACGGCCGCCACGCGAGTCGCGTGACGGCCGTCGTGGAACGCGGGGTCAGACGTTGAAGCGGAACTCCACCACGTCCCCGTCGACCATCACGTAGTCCTTGCCCTCCATGCGGACCTTGCCCGCCGCCTTCGCGGCGGCCTTGGAGCCCGACTCGACCAGGTCGTCGTAGGACACGACCTCGGCCTTGATGAAGCCGCGCTCGAAGTCCGTGTGGATCACGCCCGCCGCCTGCGGGGCGGTCGCGCCCTGCGGGATGGTCCACGCCCTGGCTTCCTTCGGGCCCGCCGTGAGGTAGGTCTGGAGGCCCAGGGTGTGGAAACCCGCGCGGGCGAGGGAGTACAGGCCCGGTTCGTGCTGGCCGATGGACTCCAGGAGTTCGCGGGCGGACTCCTCGTCCAGCTCCAGCAGCTCCGACTCCACCTTGGCGTCCAGGAAGACCGCGTCGGCGGGGGCGACCAGCTCGCGCAGCTCCTTCATCTTCGCGTCGTCGGTGAGGATGCCCTCGTCGGCGTTGAAGACGTACAGGAACGGCTTGGTGGTCAGCAGGCTGAGTTCGCGCAGCAGGTCGTTGTCCACTTCGGACTGCGCGCTGAACATCGTGCGACCGCTGTCGAGGATCGCCTTGGCCTTCTGGGCGGCGTCGAGGGCGGGGCGGCGGTCCTTCTGGGTCCGCGCCTCCTTCTCCAGCCTGGGGATGGCCTTCTCCAACGTCTGGAGGTCGGCGAGGATCAGCTCGGTGTTGATCGTCTCCATGTCGCTGCTCGCGTCGATGCGGCCGTCGACGTGCACGACGTCGGGGTCGTCGAAGACGCGGACGACCTGGCAGATCGCGTTGGCCTCGCGGATGTTGGCGAGGAACTTGTTGCCGAGCCCCTCACCCTCCGAGGCGCCCTTCACGATGCCCGCGATGTCGACGAACGACACCACGGCGGGCACCAGCTTCTCGGACCCGAAGATCTCGGCGAGCTTCGCCAGCCTCTCGTCGGGCAGCGGAACGACACCGACGTTGGGCTCGATCGTCGCGAACGGGTAGTTCGCGGCGAGCACGTCGTTGCGGGTCAGCGCGTTGAACAGGGTGCTCTTGCCGACGTTGGGCAGGCCGACGATGCCGAGGGTCAAACTCACGAACGGGAAGTCTACGCGGTGACCTGCAACGTCGAGCCGGTCCGGGCCTTGCGGACCCGCAACCGGGTGGGAATGCGCTGCCGCAGCTCCTCGACGTGCGACACGAGGCCGACGACCCGCCCGCCCGCGCGCAGCTCGTCGAGCGTGTTCATCACCAGGTCGAGGGTGTCGGCGTCGAGCGTGCCGAAGCCCTCGTCGACGAACAGGGTGTCCAGCAGCACGCCGCTGGTCTCGGCCGCGACCACGTCCGCGAGCCCGAGGGCGAGCGACAGCGACGCCAGGAACGACTCGCCGCCGGACAGGGTCTTCGCGGGCCGCTGCTGGCCGGAGTAGTCGTCCAGCACGTCGAGCCCCAGCCCGCCGCGGGTGCCGCGCGCGCCCGCTTCGAGGGAGTGCACGAACCGGTAGCGGCCCTGGCTCATCCGCTCCAGCCGCGTGCTCGCGGCCACGGCGACCTCCTCCAGCCGCGACGCCAGCACGTAGGTCCGCAGCGTCATCCGCCGGTGGTTCTGCCCGCGCCCGTTGATCACGTCCGTCAGCGCGTCCAGCTCGGCGAACTCCGCCTCGACCGGCTCGAACTCGACCCACCGCGCCCGCAGCCGCGCGGCCAGCTCCTCGACCCGGTGCAGCGCCGTCCGGGCCGACGACAGCGCCGACGCGGCCTGCTGCGCCTCCTCGCGGCTCGCCCGGAACCGCTCCTCCACGCCCTCCACGTCGACGTCCAGGTCCGGGTCGACGTCCGCCAGCTCGGCGAGCGCGGACGCCGCCGCCGCCCGCGTGTTGTCCAGCGAGGTGATCCGCTGGTCGAGCAGGGTCAGCGCCGCGTCGGTCCGGGCGGCCGACAGCGCCTCCTCGACGTCGGCGAACCCGGCCCTGGCGGCCAGCTCCGACGTCGTGACCCGCTGCTCCTCCAGGCGCGCCTCCGCGTCGGCGACGGCCGCGCGCCGGTTCGCCGCCTCCACGAGCGCGTCGGCCAGGTCGAGCAGGTGCGCCCGGCGGGCCAGCACGTCCGGGAAGTCGCCGCGCGCCTCGTCCAGCCGCTCGGCCCGCGCCGTCACGGTCTCCGTCAACGCCGTGAGCTGCGTGGACACCTCCACGAGGTCGCGTTCGGCGGCGGCGCGCGCGGCGGTGGTCTCCTCCAGCCGCCGCTCCAGCTCGCGCCGCGCAGACTCCCTGGCCGACCGCTGGCGGGCCAGTGCCGACGTCTCCTCGTGCTCCCGCAGCAGGTCGCCCAGCGGCCGGTCGTCGATCACCTCGCGCAGCGACTCGACCCGGTGCTCCGCCGCCAGCCGCTCCTGCTCGGCCACGCCGCGCCGCCGGGCCGCCGCCTGCTCGCGCTCGGCCGCCCGCTCCTCGTCCGCAGCCCCGACCGCGTCCAGCACCGGCCGCGCGGGCGCCGGGTGCTCGGCCGAGCCGCACACCAGGCACGCCCTGCCGGGGGCCAGCGCGGCGGCCAGCTCGACGGCCATCCCGTCCAGCCGCTGCCGCCGCACGTCGAGCAGGTGCCCCTGGGCCTCCTGGTGCTCGTCGATCGCGGCGCGGACGCCGTCCCCGGCCGCCGTCAGCGCCTGCTCGGCCGCGGGCAGCCGCCGGGCCGCGTCCGCCCGCGCCGCCACCTCGGCGAGCCTGGCCGCCGCGACCGCCGACTCCTCCACGGCCGCGCGCGCCGCCGCCACCTGCTGGGGCAACGTCGGGTCGACCGCGGCCACCCGCCGTTCGAGCCGTTCCCGCGAGGCGGTCAGCGCGACCACCCGCTCCGCGTCGCGCCGCTGCCGCTCGGCCTCGGCGGCGAGCTGGTTCAGCCCGCCCGCCTCCTCGCGCAGCCGTTCGGAATCGCCGCGCAGGTCGGTGCCGGTGTACCCGGCGAGGGCCGAGAACGCCGCGGCCTCCGCGGCCCTGGCCGCGTGCAGCGACCGCCCCAGTCGGACGGTCGCGTCGTGCGACGGCACCACGGGGGCCGCCCGCCGGGCCGCCCCGCGTTCGGCGACCCACGCCAGGCGCCGCGGCTCGGCCTCCTCGCACGAGTCCAGCGCCCGCCGGGCCGCGCGCACCCTGCGCACCCGGTCGGCTTCGACGCGGACCGACGCCAGCGCGCCCTCGGCCGCCTCGCGGGCGGTCGCCGTCGAGCGCGCCACGGCCTCGGCGTCGCCGAGCACCGCGTCCAGCCGCTTCAGCACGGAGGTGAGCCACTCCTCGTCGCCGACCTCCGGCGCCTCCTCGCCCGCGGCCTCGGACACCCGCTGCACCAGCGCGCGCCCGACCTGCCGGTGCTGCTCCAGGGCTTGCCCCGCGGCCGTCCGGCGGGCGCGGAACCAGTTCTCCACGTCCAGGAACCGCTGCGTGCCGAACAGCTTCTCCAGCAGCTTCTCGCGATCGGCCGTGTCCGCGCGCAGGAAACGGGCGAACTCGCCCTGCGGCAGCAGCACGACCTGGAAGAACTGCTCGGCGTTCATCCCGAGCAGGTTCTCGACCTCCAGCGCCACCTCGTCGATGCGGGTGTGCCCGTCGCCGCGCCACCCGCTGACCCACGTCAGCGTCGCCTTGGCCTGCTCCCTGGTGAAGCCCTCGCCGCGCTTCTTCGGCCGCAGGTACTCCGGGCTGCGCTCGATGCGCAGCCGCCTGCCCTGCACCGTCAGCTCCAGCACCACGACGGTGCGCACGTCGGGGTCCGCGTAGTCGCAGCGCAGCCTCTTCACGTCGCCGCGGGCGCCGGGGACCTTGCCGAACAGCGCGAACGCGACCGCGTCGAGCAGGGTCGTCTTGCCCGCCCCGGTGTCGCCGTGCAGCAGGAACAGCCCGTCCGCGCCGAGCACGTCGAAGTCGACGGTCTCGCGCTTCGGGTACGGCCCGAAGGCCGCCAGCTCCAGGCTGTGCAGCCTCACTGGGCCTCCCTGGCCGCGGCGGCGAACGCCTCGCGCAGCAGGGCCTGCTCGCGCCGGTTCGGCGGCTCGTTGCGGCAGTCGTCCACGAAGCAGCAGGCGATGTCCTCGTCCGACCGGCCGCGCACCGCGAACCGCAGCGCCGCCTCACGCCCGCCCGCGGGCTTCCACTCGACGTGCACCGCGTGCGGGAAGCGCCGCTGGAGCCGCCGCAGCGAGTCCAGCGGGCGGACGGGGTCGGTCAGCACCACGGACAGGAAGCTGTCGTGCACGGCGTCGTGCGCCGGGTCGTCCAGCAGGTCGTCCAGGGCTCCGGTCACGACCGCCAGCGGGCGGGGCACCGGCAGCTCGCGCCGCTCCACGCCCGCGAGCCCGCCCTCGTCCAGCTCCACCAGCCAGACGGACTTCACCTGGCCCGCCTCGGAGAACGAGTACGCCATCGGGCTGCCCGAGTACCGCAGCCGCTCCGACAGCACCTGCGGGCCGTGCAGGTGGCCCAGCGCCACGTAGTCGACCCCGTCGAACACCGACGTGGCCACGTCCTGCACGCCGCCGACCGCGATGGTCCGCTCCGAGTCGCTGCTCGCGCCACCGGACACGAACGCGTGCGCGAGCACCACCGACCGCGTCGAGGTCCGGGTGTCGAGGTCGGCGCGCACGCGCCGCATGGCCTCGGACAGCACGCCCGCGTGGCCGCGCGCCTCGGGCACGTCCAGCGCCTGCCGCGCGGGCTCGGGCTCCAGGAACGGGATCCCGTACAGCGCCACCGGCCCGTGCGCGTCCTGAAGCAGCACCGGCTGGTCCAGCTCGGCGATCCGGGTGCGCGTGTGCAGCCCGCCGTCCGCCGTGAACTCGCCGAACACCCCGATCCGCGCCGCGGAGTCGTGGTTGCCGGGCGTGATCACGATGCGGGCGCCTGCGGCCTTGATGCGGCCGAGCACGCGGGTGCAGGTCTGCACCGCCTCGGCGTTCGGCACCGCCCGGTCGTACAGGTCGCCCGAGACGACCACCACGTCCACCCGATCGGTCACCACCAGGTCGGCCAGCCCGCTGAGCACCGCCTCCTGCTCGGCGAGCAGGTCCCGACCGTGGAACGTGCGGCCCACGTGCCAGTCGGAGGTGTGCAGCAGACGCATGGGGCAACGCTATGACCAAGCACCGACAGTGCCGAGCACCACCGGGTCGGCGTGTCGCCTGATCGAGTGTTGTGGCTGGCCGTGTCACGATCAGTGGTTCTCGTCACGCTCGCCCGCCGTCCCGATCTCGGACTCCGTGCATCCTTCGAGACGCGTGGGGCGTGAATGTTCACGAGGGACGTTCACGGCCGTAGCGTGCGCTGACACGGCACCGACTACCGTGTGCCCCTTCCGTGGACGATGCCGAGCAAGGAGAGTGCGTGACGGTGACGCGCGAGCGGCTAAGCGAGCTGGACGACGACGAGGACTACTCGGACGACGTCGCCTGGAACGATCGCGCCCTCTTCGGCAACTTCAAAGGCCTGCCCTGGTGGGCGGCGGTGGCCATCGCGTTCGTGCTGGCGATCATCGGCACGTTCATCGACGTGAACTCGACGAAGACGGTCGGGTGGATCTTCACCGTCCTGTTCTTCCTGGGGTGCGTCGGCGCGATCGTGTTCGTTGAACGCCGAAGCATGTTCGGTCCGGTCGTGCAACCCCCGTTGATCTTGGCGATCGTGGTGCCGCTGGTCGTCGTGGTGGTCCAGGGGATGCCCGCGACGGGTGGGCTGAGCAGCCTCGCGCTGACGCTCGGCAAACCGCTGATCAACGGGTTCCCGACCATGGCGGTGACCACGATCTGCACCGTGCTGGTCGGGGTGGCGAGGGTGTTCCGGCAGCGGGACCCGAACCGGGTGACGCGTGACGAGGCCCGTGAGGTGAAGAAGGCCGATCGGGCGGAGCGGGCTGATCGCGGGGAGCGGGCCGAGCGGGTTGAGAAGCCGTCTCGGCCCGTCGCCAAGCCCGTGGCTGAGAAGGCGCGGTCCCGTGAGGACACCGGGCCTCGGCGGCGGCCCGCGCCCGCTGAGGGGAAGCGGCCAGCGCCCGCTGGCGACGATGAGCGGCGGGCTCGGCCCCGGCCTGCTCAGGGTGAGCGGCGCCGGGCCGCGTCCCCGCCGCCCGGTGATCGGCCGTCCTCGCCTCGGCAGGCTCGTGGGGAGCGGCCCGTGCCGCCTCGGCGGCCTCGGCCCCGAGATGACGACTGACGCTTTCGGCCGTTCGGTCTCACCCCGATGGCGCAATCGTCTCGATGGCCGCGTGGGGGTTGCCAAGGCGGGAAAGATGCCTTGACAACCCCCAAGGCCACGACGTGCGCACAACACCGGGGCGCGGCCGGGAAAGGGTTCGGAAGAGCAGAGCACCGGAGATGAAGTCGTGCGCGGGGCATGAGTTGGGGCCGGGGCCCAAAGCCAAACTCAAGCAGCCAGAGGCTGGTGGGCCGGCACCTCGGTGGGACGAGTGCCCTGTGGCGCGGCCGATGCTACTTGGGGGTCTGCCCCTTGAAATTTGTCGGGCAAGGGCTTCCCACCTGCCCTTTTAGCTCGACAAGGGGGCAAATCGAGGGGCCCCGAGTCACATCGGCCACACCCCGCTGGAACTAGAGCAACAAGATCAACGAACCCGACTCTGCCGCACTTCCTTCGGCAACGCGAACGCGATCGTCTCGTTCGCCGTGGTGATCTCTTCCACAGCCCCGTACCCGCGCTCAGCCAGCCACTTCAGCAGCTCCATGACCAGGATGTCCGGCACCGAAGCCCCGCTGGTCACGCCCACCGTGGAAACGCCCTCCAACCACGCCTCGTCCACTTCCTTGGCGTAGTCGACCAGGTAGGAGGCCTTGGCCCCGGACTGGAGGGCCACCTCCACCAGCCGCACCGAGTTGGACGAGTTCTTCGACCCCACCACCAGCACCAGGTCGCACGACGGTGCCATCGTCTTCACGGCGGTCTGCCGGTTCGACGTCGCGTAGCAGATGTCGTCGCTCGGCGGGTCCTGCAATTCCGGGAAGCGGCCCTTGAGCTGGTTCACCCGCACCATCGTCTCGTCCACCGACAACGTGGTCTGCGAGAGCCAGATCACCTTGGACGGGTCGCGCACGACGACCTTGTCCACGTCCTCGGCCGTGTCCACGAGCTGGATGTGCTCGGGAGCCTCGCCCGCCGTGCCCTCGACCTCCTCGTGACCCTCGTGGCCGATCAGCAGGATGTCGAAGTCGTCGCGCGCGAAGCGCTTCGCCTCCATGTGCACCTTCGTGACCAGCGGGCACGTGGCGTCGATGGTGCGCAGGGACCGGGAAGCGGCCTCCTCGTGCACCGCCGGGGACACGCCGTGCGCCGAGAACACGACGAGCGCGCCCTCGGGCACCTCCTCGGTCTGGTCCACGAAGATGGCACCTCGGTCGCTCAGGGTCTCGACCACGTGCTTGTTGTGGACGATCTCCTTGCGCACGTACACGGGCGCGCCGTACTGCTCCAGGGCCTTCTCGACCGCGACGACCGCACGGTCGACACCCGCGCAGTAGCCGCGCGGCTTGGCCAGCAGCACGCGTTTTCCAGCGGAGGTCTCAGCGGGTGCGGTCATGCCTCCCAGGGTACGGGGGCACCGCTGAGAGGCCGAAATGCGCAGCGTCACGCGTGCTGGAGGTAGGCACCGGGCACCCAAGTGCGGGAAGCTGGACCCATGAAGCCATTGCCGCTGCCGGTCCGCATCGCGGCAGGCCTCGCGGTCACCGCCGTCGAGCGGGCCCGTTTGCTCCCGCAGCAGCTCGCGGGCCTGCCCGTGACGGTCGTGAGCGAGGCGCTGCAACTCTCCATGCGCCTCCAACAACAGGTCACCGAGCTCGCGATCAAGGGTGACGACGTGCTGTCCGGGATGCGCCCTCCGGAAGATGAACCCGAATGGGCGACGTTCGACGAGGACGAGAGTCCCCCGGTGGTGGCGTCGAACACACCCCGGAGCGCACCGGTCGACCCGCCGGAGGACACACCGGACAGCGGTGACGACGACCCGTGGACCGAGGAGGAGCGCGCGATAGCGGCCGAGCCGCCCGCCGCGCTGCCCGTCTACGACGACCTGACGCTGCCGCAGCTGCGGGCCCGGCTGCGGGTGCTGTCCGTCGAGGACCTGGAGGAGCTGCTGGCCTACGAGCGGGCGCACGACGACCGGCCGCAGTTCACCGGCATGTTGAACCGGCGGATCGCCACCGTGCGCGCGCAGTCGTGACGTCGTCGGACGCCCCGTCCACGCCGGAGCAGCCGTGGCCCGTTCGGACGGTCGCGCGCAAGATCACCGAGTGGATCAACCGGCTCGGCGCGGTGTGGGTGGAGGGGCAGATCACACAGGTGTCGGCGCGACCCGGCACCTCGACGGCGTTCCTGACGCTGCGCGACCCGTCGGTGGACATGTCGATGTCGCTGACGAGTCCGATCGGGCTGGTGCGCGGCATGGAGCCGCCGCTGACCGACGGCAGCCGCGTCGTGGTGCACGGGAAGCCGACGTTCTTCGCCGGTCGCGGCACGCTGAGCCTGCGGGTGGACGAGATCCGCGCGGTCGGCATCGGCGAGCTGCTGGCGCGGATCGAGCGGCTGCGGAAGCTGCTGAACGCCGAGGGGTTGTTCGACCCGCGGCGCAAACGCAGGCCGCCGTTCCTGCCCAACAAGATCGGACTGATCACCGGGCGGGCGTCGGCGGCCGAGCGGGACGTGCTGACGAACGCGCGCAACCGTTGGCCGGGCGCGAGGTTCCGGGTCGTCAACGTCGCCGTGCAGGGCGCGACCGCCGTCCCGCAGATCCTCACAGCGCTGTCCACTTTGGACCGTGACGCCGAGGTGGACGTGATCGTGCTCGCCCGCGGCGGCGGCAGCGTCGAGGACCTGCTGCCGTTCTCCGACGAGGCGCTGTGCCGGGCCGTGGCGTCGTGCCGCACGCCCGTCATGTCGGCGATCGGGCACGAACCGGACAGCCCGCTCGTCGACCACGTCGCGGACGTCCGCTGCTCCACGCCCACCGATGCGGGCAAACGGGTGGTTCCGGATGTGGCGGAAGAAGCAGAGCGCGTACGCCAAATGCGAGACCGCGCCCGCCGGGCGTTGCACGGCTGGGTGGGCCGCGAGCGCGAGCTGCTCCGGTCGCTGCGCTCCCGACCTGCGCTTTCCGACCCGCACGGCCCGCTGGAGCGGCGCCGGGAGGACATCGACCGACTCCGGGAACGGGGCCGCCGCGCGGTGCTCGCCCGACTGTCGACCGAGCAGAACGGTCTCGCCTCCACAAGAGCGCGCTTGACGACCCTCGGACCGGCAGCCACGCTTGCGCGCGGATACGCGGTAGTGCAACGCGTCACACCCGACGGTGTCGACGGCGTGCTGAGGTCGATCGACGAGGCCCCGGCCGGGACGCGGCTGCGCGTGCGCGTGGCGGACGGGGCCGTGCACGCGGTCGTGAGCGAGGACGGAGGCAGTGGTGCCCAACCCGGCGCGTGAACCCACGTTCCTCCCGTTGACGATGGCCGCGGCCGGGTCGGCGGCGGACGACACAGCCGACCCGCTGGCCCGTGACAGCGCGCAGGCCGTCCAGCACCGCGCGAGGACGGCCAACGCCGCCGCGGCGGACTGCTGGACCGCGCTCGTCGCGGGGTGCACGTCCGGTCGCCAGACGTTGATCAACGAACTGCACCACCTGTCCCTGGCGACCTCGCAGTACGCGGGCACCCGCTGGTGGCTGAGCCACGGCTCGGTGCACCGCAGGCGCGTCGTCGCGGCCGAGGGGCGCATCGACGACGCGGTGCGGGACGGCGACGGCGCCGAGTTCGCGGAGGCGTTCGTCGGGTACGACCAAGCCGTCGCCACGGTCGTGGCGCACGTGCAGAGCAGATTGGGGAGTGTGGCCCAGTGAGTTCCACCGAGACCGCACTCGGCTACGAGGCCGCGCGAGACGAGCTGGTGGAGGTGGTCCGCAAGCTCGAAGCGGGCGGCCTGTCGCTGGAGGACTCCATCGCGCTGTGGGAACGCGGCGAGGCCCTGGCGAAGACGTGCGAGAGGCACCTGGACGGCGCCAAGGAACGCATCGACGCCGCGCTGGCGGTCGTCGAGGAGGACGTCGAGGGCTGACATTGGGACCCTGGTCACGGGGTGCTCCGTGCGAGGATTGGTCTACCGGCCGATCATCCCAGGAGGAGCACAATGGTGAGCTCGAACCCTTCCGAACGCCGCCGCGAAGCGCCTGACCGCAACCTGGCGCTGGAATTGGTCCGGGTCACCGAGGCCGCCGCCATGGCCGCGGGCAGGTGGGTCGGCCGGGGCGACAAGAACGGCGGCGACGGCGCGGCCGTGGACGCCATGCGCAAGCTGATCCACACCGTCTCGATGCGCGGCGTCGTCGTGATCGGCGAGGGCGAGAAGGACGAAGCGCCCATGCTCTACAACGGCGAGGAGGTCGGCAACGGCGACGGCCCGGACTGCGACGTGGCCGTGGACCCGATCGACGGCACCACGCTGATGGCGAAGGGCATGCCGAACGCCCTGGCCGTGCTGGCGGTGGCCGAGCGCGGCGCGATGTTCGACCCGTCGGCCGTCTTCTACATGGAGAAGCTCGCCGTGGGCCCGGAGGCGGCGGACGTCATCGACATCACCGCCCCCATCGCCGAGAACATCCGCCGCGTGGCCAAGGCGAAGCACATCGACGTGACCGACGTGACGGTCTGCATCCTCGACCGCCCGCGCCACGAGCACCTGGTGCACGAGGTCCGCGAAGCCGGTGCCCGCATCCACTTCATCTCCGACGGCGACGTGGCGGGCGCGATCTCCGCGGCCCGCCCGGACACCGGCGTGGACCTGCTCGTCGGCATCGGCGGCACGCCGGAGGGCATCATCGCGGCGGCCGCGCTGAAGTGCATCGGCGGCGAGATCCAGGCGAAGCTGTGGCCCAAGGACGACGAGGAGCGCCAGAAGGCGATCGACGCGGGCCACGACCTGGACCGCGTGCTGACGACGCGGGAACTCGTGCGCGGCGACAACGTCTTCTTCTGCGCCACCGGCGTCACGAGCGGCGACCTGCTGCGCGGTGTGCACTACCGCTCCGGCGGCTGCACCACGCAGTCCATCGTGATGCGCTCGAAGTCCGGCACCGTGCGGATGATCGACGGCTTCCACCGGCTGACGAAGCTGCGCGAGTACTCGTCGGTCGACTTCGACCGCCTGGCCGAGGCGGAGGCCGGGCAGCTGATCCCGCCGCTCCCCTAGGAGACCGTGTCGCGGACCGGGTGGACGAGGGCGTGCTCGCCCGGCGCGGTGGCGGTGGCCGCGTCGCCGACGACGACCGGGACCACCGCTTCGCCGACCTTCGACCGCAGCCGGGCGATCGCCGCGTCCAACGGTCAACCGCCGGGACGCGTCCAGGTCCGTTCCGCGGCGCGGAAAGCGCCGGGGGTGGTCCCCGTCTCGCGGGTGAAGAACTTGCCGAAGTTGGTCGGCTCGGTGAAGCCGAGCCGGTGGCCGACCGCCGCCACCGGCAGGTCGGTGTGCGCCAGCAACCGCTTGGCCTCCAACGCGACGCGCGCGTCGACGAGCGCCTTGGCGGTGCGGCCGGTCGCGGTCTGGCAGACGCGGTTGAGGCTGCGCAACGAGTACCCGACGCGGGCGGCGTAGTCGGCCGCGTTGCGCGTCTCGGCGAACGACCGCTCCAGCTCGTGCCGGAACCGCTGGAAGGTCGCGCTGTGGCCGGGTCCGTCGGCCGGGGCCAGCCGGGCGACGCGCAGCAGCACGGCCGCGAGCAGGTGCCGAAGCAGGTCGACGGTGACGGCCTCCGGCTCCCGAACGGCTCGGCGGTACTCGACGGCCAGCTCGTCCACCGCCGCGGTCAGCTCGTCGAGCGGCACGGTCCGGGTGGCGGGCCCGAACGACCCGAGCAGTGCGCCCGCCCCGTCGAGCCGGGGCGGGAACTCCTCGGTGAACAGCACCACCGTCGCGTCCAGACCGGCCGACGGCAGCCGCAGCACCCGGCCGGGCGCCACGTGCAGGAGCGTGCCCGCCGAGCACGGGCGGTCGACGAAATCGACCATCGCGGTACCCGACCCGCCGGTCACCAGGAACAGCTGGTGGAAGTCCGCTCGGTGCACGGTGACCAGCGTTTGAGCGGGCAACCTGGCCACGAGAGCCGCGAAGTCGACCACCTCGACGCCGAGCCGCGGCAGGTCGGGGTTGCTGAAGCCGAACTCGGCGACCTGTCCACTTTCGACCATGGTGGGACGGGATCCTACCTCGTGGTCACGCCCGGTTCGGACGATTCTCGTGGGGCGGCGAGCGGGCACCGGGTCCGCCGCCCTCGACGGAACGGACACCTCTCGTGAGCAACAAGGAACTGGTTCTCCAGGCGGCGGGCGCGCTGTTCGGCGACAAGGACCCCACCGCGGTGGACCGCTGGGTCTCCCCGACCTACCGGCAGCACAGCTCGCTCGCCGCCGACGGTCCCGAGGCGCTGCGCGCACTGGTCGCCTCCCTCCCCGCCGACTTCCGCTACGAGGGCGCACGGGTGATCGCCGACGGCGACCTGGTGGCCCTGCACGGCACCTACCACGGCTTCGGCCCCGTCCCGCTGGTCGCGTTCGACCTCTTCCGCGTCGAGGACGGCAAGCTGGCCGAGCACTGGGACGGCCTGACCCCCGTGGTCGCGGCGACCGTGAGCGGGCGTTCCCAGACCGACGGCCCGACCGCGCCTTCCGACCTCGACCGGACCGAGCGCAACCGCGCCCTCGTCACCGAGTTCGCGCAGCGGGTCCTCGTGGACGCCGACTACTCCGTGCTCACCGACTACATCTCCACCGAGCGCTACGACCAGCACAACCCGGAGGCGGGCGACGGCCTCGCCGGTTTCGGCGCCGCAGCGGCGAAGTGGGCCGAGCAGGGGAAGGACCTGCGCTACAAGGCGGTGCACCGGGTCGTGGCCGAGGGCGACCTCGTGCTGCTCCAGTCGGAGGGCGAGTTCGGCGAGCCGGTCGCCTACTGGGACCTGTTCCGCGTCGCCGACGGCAGGATCGTCGAGCACTGGGACGTCGTCGCACCCGTCCCGGCCTCGCTCCCGCACGACAACGGCCTGTTCTGACACCGTTGTCATCGAACGGGTTGTGAACAGTTAAGGGGCAATCACAGGCCGTGTGGGGGTGGTGACCACGTGAGACATGTCCCTAGTTTCCGTTTCGTCCCCGGCAACCCCTGCGCCGGAGACGGGAAGGAACGGAAACGATGAGGGCACGTTCCCTGTTCACCGCGGTAGCCGTGGCTCTGGGCATGGCTTTCGCCTCCATGGGCGCCGCGACAGCTCAACCCGAGACCGACGGCGTCACGCCGATGATCGTCGGCGGCGGCAACGCCACCCAGGTGTACTCGTTCATGGTGTCCCTGCAGAGCACCTCGGGCGGTCACTTCTGCGGCGGTTCGCTGATCAAGGCCAACTGGGTCGTCACGGCCAAGCACTGCGTCCAGGGCCGCACCCCGGCCTCGACGCGCGCACGCATCGGCACGACCAACCGGACCAGCGGCGGCACCCTGGCCTCCGCGAGCCGGATCGTCCTGCACCCGAGCGCCGACCTGGCGCTCGTCCAGCTGTCGACGTCGGTCACCCAGACGCCCGCCAAGATCTCGACCTCGTCGGGTGCGGTCGGCACGGCCACCCGCATCATCGGCTGGGGCCAGACCTGTCCGTCGTCGGGTGGCTGCGGCGCGGCTCCGGTCACGCTCCAGCAGCTCGACACGTCGATCGTGGCTGACAGCCGGTGCTCGGGCATCAGCGCGTCCACCGAGATCTGCACGAACAACACCGGTGGCAACAAGGGCGCCTGCTACGGCGACTCGGGCGGCCCGGAGATCAAGTCCGTCGGCGGCGTGTGGGAGCTCATCGGCGCCACCAGCCGCAGCGGCGGCGGTGCCACGTGCGCGACCGCTCCGTCGATCTACGTCGACGTCCCCGTGTTCCGCTCCTGGATCAGCGGGTACGCGGGTGCCGTCTAGCACTTCGGCCTGACGCGCATGGTTGACCGCCTTCGGGGATACCCGGAGGCGGTCAACCTCTGTCGTGGGCCACTCGTCTTCCCACCACAGAGCTAACCAGGAGTGGTGGATGCGCGTTCTTCTCGTACTGGCAACGGCTTTGCTGGCCTCGGCGTGCGGCCAGCAGGCCCCCTTCGCACCGTCCGCGGTCACCACGAGCACGACGACGACCACGGAGGCGGCTCCCCCGCCGCAGCCGGCTCCGCCGCGGGTGCCGCTCAACCCGTGCACCATCACCGACGGCGCGTGCGTGCGCCTGTCCACGTCGGAGAGTTGGCTGATCTCCGGTGGCGCCATCGCCTACGGCCCGGTGCCGTCCGCGTTCGGCATGGCGGGCTACGAGACGCCGACCGGTGACTTCCAGGTGCTGCACAAGGTCCGCCACGACGTGAGCCTGGCGTTCGGCAACACCCCCATGCCGTACACCGTGTACTTCCGCGACGACGGCATCGCCTTCCACCAGGGGGACCTCGCCCCGGCGTCGTCGCACGGCTGCGTGCACCTGGCCGAGGAGGCGGCGGCGACCTTCTTCGACTTCCTCCAGCCGGGAGCGGCGGTCCAAGTCGTCGCCTAGGCGTCCCCCATTCGTTACCGCCCGCGGGCAACCATGATCGGGTGGCAGGCGTCTCACCTCCTGACACGACGATCAGGGGGTCCGGAGATGCGCGTTCTTCTCGTACTGGCAACGGCGTTGCTCGTCACCGCCGGGTGCGCTTCCGGTGAGCGGACCGAGGCGGCGGCACCGCCCTCCGAGGTCTCGGCCTCCGCTCCGGCGTCGTCCGAACCCGGCGCTCCCCCGTCCTCCACCGAGGTCCCGCCGCCCGCGCCGTCCACGTCGTCGGAGGCCCCTCCGCCCCCGCAGCCCGCGCCGCCGCCCCCGCCCGTCCAGGTCGCGGGCACGCCGTGCGACATCACCAACGGCGCCTGCGTCGAGCTGTCCACGCAGCAGACGTGGCTCATCAGCAACGGCGCGGTGACCTACGGCCCCGTCCCGATCACGTCGGGCCGTCCCGGCTACGAGACGCCCACCGGCTACTTCCCGGTGCTGCACAAGGTCCGGCACGAGGTCAGCCGCCCGTACAACAACGCGCCCATGCCGTACTCGGTGTACTTCACCAGCTACGGCATCGCCTTCCACGAGGGCAGCCTCACCGATCCGTCGCACGGCTGCGTCCACCTGTCCCAGGAAGCGGCCGCGACGTACTTCGACTTCCTCCAGTCAGGACAGCAGGTCCAGGTCGCCCCCTGATCACCACCGCCCTACCACATCCTCGACGGGCGCCCCGAACCGGGTGGTTGGATGATCCACCCCGTGGGTACCCAACGGGATGAGGGGTGATTCGAGATGAAGGTTCTCGGCACAGCAATCGCAGCACTGGCCATGGTTGTCGGCTCCGCGATCCCCGCGCAGGCGGCAGCTTCCGACTCCCCCTGCTCCATCGCAGAGGGTGCTTGTCTACGACTGTCCACCAACGAAGCCTGGCTCGTCTACCACGGTTCCGTCAGCTACGGCCCGGTCCCCGTCACGCACGGCAAGCCCGGCTACGAGACGCCGACCGGCACGTTCCCCGTTCTGCGCAAGGTGCGGAACGACTGGAGCATCCCCTACAACGCGCCGATGCCGTACTCGACGTACTTCACGTCGGACGGCATCGCCTTCCACGAGGGCAGCCTGACCGACCCGTCGCACGGCTGCGTCCACCTGTCGAACGAGGCGGCCGTCGTCTTCTTCGACAACCTGCTGATCGGTGAGCAGGTCCAGGTCGTGCCGTAGCGCTCGACCGGACCGGCACGGGCGGGCCGTCCGCGAGGGCGGCCCGCCCGACCACGTCGTTCCCCGCTCACCGAGGCCGCGGACGGGGGACAATCGGAAGGCCGATCGCACCGCTGCCGAGGAGTTCCCCTGGACGACCACGTGGCGCGCGGGCACCGACCGGTGGCCTTCGCCGTCCTCGACCAGGCGGGCCGGACCCGCCGCCTCAAGCGGTTGGCCCGTCTGGCCCTGGCCGAGTACGACGTCCCGGCGACGACGCTCACCCTGTTGCCGAACGGCTGGAACACCAACTTCCGCGTCGACCACGACCACGTGCTCCGCCTCCGCACCACGACACCCGAGTTCGCCGAGGCGGAGACCACCTGGCTGACCGCGCTGGCGGCGGACACCACCCTCGGCGTCCCGGTACCGGTCCCGACCCGCACCGGCGAGCACGTGACGACCGCGACCACCCCGGACGTCCCCGGCAGGCGCACCTGCGTCCTCTACCGGTGGGTCGAGGGCAGGTTCCACGGCAAGTCGCTCAGCGCCACCGACGTCCGCAAGGTCGGCGAGTTCACCGCCCACCTCCAGCGGCACGGCAAGACCATGCCGCCGTTGGCGCGCAACCGCGTGGACACCCTGCCCGACCACACCGCCCAACTGGCGGCGGACCTGCACTCCCCCGAGGCGGGCGTCCTCTTCGAGCGGGCCATCACCCGCATCACGACCACCCTGGCCGACCTCGGCAACGCCGCCCACGGCCTGATCCACGCGGACCTGCACCAGGAGAACTTCCTGTTCCACCGCGGAGAGGTCCGCGCCATCGACTTCGACGACTGCGGTTACGGCCACCACCTCTACGACCTGGCCGCCACCATCAGCGAGCTCGACGACCCGACCCTGCGCGCCCCGCTCCTGGAGGGCTACCGCGCGGTCAGCCCGCTGGAGCACGAGGAAGCCCTCGACGACCTGATCCTGCTGCGCCGCCTGCAACTCACGACGTGGATCGTCCAGGAGCGCCACGTCCCCCAGTTCCGCGGCACGTGGGCCGCGACGCTGGACCGCACCGTCGCGCTCCTGCGCTGACCCGCCGTGGTATGCACTCCCCCGTGTCGAAACGAACCTCCGCCACGCTCCTGTGCGCCGCCCTGGCGCTGACCGCGTGCACGTCGTCCACCCGCGAAGGCCCGCTGACGGCGACCGACGCGCTGGGCGACCTGAAGACGATCGACTACTGCAGCATCGTCGGCGGGACCGGTGACCCGGCGTTCGAGCGCTGCCGGGTCGTGGACGGCGTGAGGATCATGGCCGTCGGTCCCGTCGAATCCGGTGAGAACAAGGACCTCCACCCGGTCGAGTACCACGGTTCGGCGCTGCCGGACGGGATGCGGGTGCAGGGTTCCACGTTCAACGCCCAGCAGTCCTGCACCAGGCTGCTCACCTTCAGCGACGACATCCGGCTGAGCTTCATGGTCACGGGCGAGTCCGACGCCGACGCGAACTGCGCGAAGGCGATGGAGGCCGTGGAGTCCGCGCTCGGCGTCATCAACGAGAACAAGGTCGGCCGCCGCCAGTTCGCCGACAACTCCTTCGGCAGGCTCGACCCGTGCGCGCTCCTCTCGACCCCCGAGGTCGAGGCGGTCATCGGCGCGGGCAGGCAGAAGAAGCCCAGCGCCACCGGCCACAACTGCCTGCACGGCGACGTCGCGCTCAAGTTCGACCTGAAGCAGGCCGTCGTCGGCGACGAGGAGACCGTCGCGGGCAGGCGGGCGACCGTGAACAAGATCAGCCTGTTCTGCACGGTCCACCTGAACAGCGGCCCCGAGTCGGCCGCCGTCCAGGCGATCAGCGTCACCGGCGAAGCCGACGACGGCACGTGCGACCGGGCCCGCCAGGTGGCCGAACTCGTCTTCCCGGCCCTGCCGCGGCCCTAGCCCTCGTTGCTCGAATGCCCCGGGAACAGGTGCGCCGCCGGGTTCAGCGCGACCGCGATGTTGTTCACCGCGGTCGCGGCCTCGCCGAACCCGGTGGCGATCAGCTTCACCTTCCCCGGATACGCCGCCACGTCGCCCGCCGCGTACACCAGCTCGCGCCGGGTCCGCATCGTCGTGTCGACCGACACCGCCCGGTGGTCCAGCTCCAGCCCCCACGACTCGATGGGCCCGAGGTCGGCCGTGAAGCCCAGCGCCGCCACGACGGCCTGCGCGGGCAGCACCTTCACGTCGCCGGACTTGACCTTGACCTCCACCTCGGCCAGCTCCGGCGCACCGCGCAGCTCCGTCACCTCGGCGTCGGTGATGATCTCCACGCCCAGCTCCCGCACCGCCCGCACGGTCGGCGGGTGCGCGCGGAAGTTCGCCCTGCGGTGCACCAGCGTGACGCTGGCGGCGATCGGGTGCAGCGCGAGCGCCCAGTCGAACGCCGAGTCGCCGCCGCCGACGATCACGACGTGCTGGGCGGCGTGCGCGGCCAGCGACGGCACGAAGTGCACCATCCCGCGCCCGAGCCAGTCGTCGCCCGCGGGCAGCGGGCGGGGGCGGAACTCGCCCATGCCCGCGGTGATCAGCACCGCGCCCGCGGTGACGACGGTCCCGTCGGCCAGCCCGACGTGCAGCCGCGAGTCCACAGTGGACATGGTTCGGGCCTGGCGGCCGAGCAGGTACGTCGGTTTCCACTGCGCGGCCTGCTCGACCAGCGCGTTGACGAGGTCTCGGCCGCGGACCGCGGGGAAGCCGGCGACGTCGAAGATCATCTTCTCCGGGTACATCGCGGTGACCTGGCCGCCCGCTTCGGGCAGCGCGTCGACCAGTGCGACGGACAGGTCCCGGAACCCCGCGTAGTAGGCCGCGAACAGCCCCGTGGGACCGGCGCCCACGATCAACAAGTCGACATCCATGGGTGGTACCCCTCTGCCAGTGGTGGGTGGCAGTGCAGGGATTCGACCTTAGGTGCTCAACGCCACCGTGCCCAGATCCCCCTACGGGGACAAACTGGGGAGCATGGGTGAACAGGGGTACCGCGTCGAGCACGACACCATGGGCGAGGTCAGGGTGCCGGTCGACGCGTTGTGGCGGGCGCAGACCCAGCGGGCGGTGGAGAACTTCCCGATCTCGGGGCGCGGGCTGGAACGGTCGCAGATCAGGGCGATGGGGCTGCTCAAGGCGGCCGCCGCGAGGGTGAACGAGCGGCTCGGCGTGCTGCCGCCCGACGTGGCGGGGGCCATCGCGGACGCCGCGGACGAGGTCGCCGAGGGCGTGCACGACGCGCACTTCCCGGTGGACGTGTTCCAGACCGGGTCCGGCACGTCGTCGAACATGAACGCGAACGAGGTGATCGCGACCCTGGCCACCCGGAACCTGGGCCGCGACGTGCACCCGAACGACCACGTCAACGCGTCGCAGTCGTCCAACGACACGTTCCCGACGACGCTGCGGGTGGCCGCGACGGAGGCCGTGGTCCGCGACGTGCTCCCGGCGCTGGAGCACCTCGCGACGACCCTCGAAGGCCGGTCGGCGGAGTGGGCCGACCTGGTGAAGTCCGGTCGCACGCACCTGATGGACGCGGTGCCGATCACGCTCGGCCAGGAGGTCGGGGCGTGGGCGGCGCAGGTCCGCTACGGCGTGGACCGGCTCACGTCGTCGGTGCCGCGGCTCGCGGAGCTGCCGATCGGCGGCACGGCCGTGGGCAGCGGCCTGAACGCGCCGGAGGGCTTCGGCGCCGCGGTGTCGGCCGAACTCGCCGCCGTGACCGGCCTGCCGTTGACGGAGGCGCGCGACCACTTCGAGGCCCAGGCCACGCAGGACGGCGTCGTGGAGATCTCCGGCCAGCTCAGGACCACCGCCGTGGCCCTGTTCAAGATCGCGAACGACCTGCGCTGGCTCGGCTCCGGTCCCCGCACCGGGCTCGGCGAGCTGGCGCTGCCGGACCTCCAGCCCGGATCGTCGATCATGCCCGGCAAGGTCAACCCGGTGATCTCCGAGGCGACCATGATGGTCGTCGCGCAGGTCATCGGGAACGACGCGACGGTGGCGTTCGCGGGCAGCCAGGGCAACTTCCAGCTCAACGTGATGCTGCCGGTCATCGCCCGCAACGTCCTCGAATCCGCCCGCCTGCTCGCCGCCGTCGCCCGGCTGCTGGCGGACAAGGTCCTCGCGGGCACCGAGCCGCAGGTGGAGCGGCTGCGCGAGCTGGCCGAGTCGTCGCCGTCGATCGTGACGCCGCTCAACCGCTACCTCGGCTACGAGGAGGCCGCGTCCATCGCGAAGCAGTCCCTCAAGGAGCGCAGGACGATCCGCGAGGTCGTGCTGGACCGCGGCCACGTGCCGGGGAAGCTGACCGAGGAGCAGCTCGACGCCGCCCTCGACGTGCTGCACATGGCCCGCGGCGGGCGCTGACTCACGGCGCGGGCACGGGTTGTCCCACCGTGCCCGCGCGCGGTCGCGCCCCGCTGGACGACAGGCCGACGACGCACCCGACCGCGACGACCGCCGCGCCCACCAGGCCGAGCACGTCGAACTCCTGCGCTCCCAACGCGACCGACACGACGAGGCCGGAGATCGGCGTCAGTCCGATGAGGACTCCGGCCCGGTCGGCGCCGAGCCTGCCGACGGCGAAGTACCAGAGCCCGAACGCGACCGCCGTCAGCACGACGGCCAGCGCGACCAGGGCGAGCCCCTCCCGCGGCGTCGGCACCCGCCAGCCGCCGGCGACCGTGCCGAGCACCGCGCCGACGGCCCCGGCGACCAGGCAGCACCACGTCGCCACGGACACCCCGCCCAGCCTGCGCACCACGCCGACGGCGCACAGCGTGAACGCGGCCTCCCCCGCCAGCGCGAGCGCGGCGAGCAGCAGGCCGGGCCCGTGCCACGCGCCGCCGCCGGACAGCACGACCACGCCGAGCGCCACGATCCCCGCGCCCACGACCGTCACCGCGGACCGCTTCCGGCTCGCCAGGGCCAGCACCACCGGCGTCCCGCCGAGCATCGCGGCCACGAAGCCGGGCTCGGCGTAGCGCTGCGCGTGCAGCAGCGCGGCGGTGAAACCCAGCATCCCGAACACCACGAGGGCCAGCAGCGCGGGCACGTCGCCGAGCTTCGGCGGGACCGGGCGCTGACCGCGGGCGAACGTCCACGCGAGCAGCACGAGCCCGCTCAGCGTGTAGCGCATGGCCTGGCCGGTGAGCAGCGGGTAGTCCTGGAGCATGCCGGTGACCGGCACCGAAGCCCCGACGATGATGGCGGCGGACGCCCCTGAGGCGACCGCGAGTCGACTGGTCATGCCGGACAGCGTGCCTCCCAGGTGGCACAGGTTTAAGCTCCACTTCCATGGCCGGCAACTGGTCCACTTATCGGGAACTGCTGCTCCCCGCGTTGACCGGGCGGCGTCGGGCCGTCGAGACCGAACTCCGGCGCGCCATCCGCGACGGCAGGCTCACGACCGGCACCCGCCTGCCGTCCAGCCGCGACCTGGCCCAGCAGCTCGACGTCGCCAGGGGCACCGTCACGGCCGCGTACGCGCAGCTCGTCGGCGAGGGCTACCTGTCGGCGAAGCGCGGCTCCGGCACCACCGTGACCGCCGCGGGCGGCTGGCCGTCCGCCAGCGCGCCGCAGCCGGAAGCGCCGCCGCGCTGGCGCTACGACCTGCACCCCAGGGTGCCCGCGCTGAGCGCGTTCCCGCGCGCCGAGTGGATCGCCGCCTACCGCGCCGGGCTGGCCGGGCTGTCCGACGAGGAGCTGGGCTACCCGCCCGCCGCGGGCCACCCCGCGCTGCGCGCCGAGCTGTCCGACTACCTGGGCCGCGTGCGCGCCGTGGTGTCCGAACCGGACGCCGTGGTGTTCACCAACGGCTCCGCGCAGGGGTTGGCGCTCTTCGCGCGCACGCTGGTCGCGGACGGGCACACGAGCATCGCCGTCGAGCACCCCTGCCACTCCGGCGTGCTGGAGATGCTGCGCTCCCACGGGCTGGAGGTCGTCGCCGTGCCCGTGGACGACCGCGGCATCCGCGTGGACCAGCTGGCCGCCACCGGTACGCGCGCCGTGCACGTGACCGCCGCGCACCAGTTCCCGCTGGGCGTCGTGCTGCACCCCGCGCGCAGGCACGCGCTGATCCGGTGGGCGCGGAACGTCGACGGCCTGGTCATCGAGGACGACTACGACGCCGAGCACCGCTACGACCGGCCCGCCGTCGGCGCGCTGCAAGCCCTGGACCCGAACCGCGTCGTCTACCAGGGCAGCGCGAGCAAGGTGCTCGCCCCCGGCCTGCGGCTCGGGTGGATGGTGGTGCCGGAACCGTTGCGGGAGAAGGTGATCGCGCGCAAGCGGTACGAGGACATGGGCAGTGACGTCGTCCACCAGGCCGCGTTCGCGCACCTGCTGCGCACCGGCGGCTACGACCGCCACCTCCGCCGAACCCGCGCCCTGTACCGGAAGCGCCGCGACGCGCTGCTCGACGCGCTCGCCGAGGAGCTGCCGTCGTGGGAACCCGTGGGCGTCGCGGCGGGTCTGCACGTGGTCGTCCGCCTCCCGCCGGGCACCGACGACCTGGCGGTCCAGGACCGCGCCGCCCACCGCGGGGTGAACGTGATGGCGCTGGCCCGTTACTCCCGGACACCGATGTGGCCGGGTCTGGTGCTCGGCTACGCGTCGTTGTCGCCCGATCGGTTGCGCGAGGCGGTCCGCGAACTCCGCTGACCGGTTTTTGTCGGTGCACGGGTGCACCATGGACCCCGTGCTGTTCTCCGAGCTGGTCGAGACATCCGAGGCCGTGGCCGCGACGCGGTCCCGGCTGGCCAAGGTCGCCGCGCTGGCGGCGCTGCTGAAACGGCTCGACACCCCGGCGGTGGTGTCGTTCCTCATCGGCGTGCCCAGCCAGGGCCGCATCGGTGTCGGCTGGAGAACGGTGGGCGAGCTGGCCGTGCCACCGGCGGCGAGCGAGTCGCTGACGGTGGTGGAGGTCGACGAGGCGCTGGGCGTCTACGGGTCGGTCAGCGGCAAGGGCTCCGCGGGCCGTCGCGCGGAGCTCCTGGCCGCCCTCTTCGGCCGCGCCACGGCGGCGGAGCAGAACTTCCTGCGCCGCCTGCTGACCGGTGAGCTGAGGCAGGGGGCGCTGGAGGGCGTGATGCTGGACGCCATCGCGTCCGCGGCCGACGTGCCCGCGGCCGTGGTGCGGAGGGCGTTCATGCTGTCCGGCTCACTGCCCGACACGGCGGTGGCCGCCCTGCGCGGCGGCGAGGCGGAACTGGCCGCCGTCGCGCTGGAGGTCGGCAGACCGGTCCGCCCGATGCTCGCCTCACCCGCCGCCTCGCTGCCCGAGGCCATGGCGGAGCTGGGCGGTGTCGTGGTCGAGCACAAGCTGGACGGTGCCCGCATCCAGGTGCACCGGTCGGGCTCGGAGGTGCGGATCTTCACCCGCACCCTGCGCGAGATCACCTCGACCGTGCCGGAACTGGTGGACCTCGTCCGCGGCCTGCCGTGCACCTCGGTCGTCCTGGACGGCGAGACCCTGGCCCTCACCGACGAGGGCAAGCCACGGCCGTTCCAGGAGACCATGAGCCGCTTCGGCGCCCAGGACGTCCGAGAACTCCTCCTGTCCCCGTTCTTCTTCGACTGCCTGCACCTGGACGGCCAGGACCTCCTCGACGTCCCGCTGCGCGAGCGCTTGGCCGCGCTGCGCACGGTCGCCGGGGCCCACGTGATCCCCGGCGTCCAGGAACCGTCACCCGACGAGGCGGCCGCCGTCGTCGACGCCGCCCTCGCGGCGGGCCACGAGGGCGTCATGGTCAAGTCCCTGGCCTCCGTCTACGCCGCAGGCCGCAGGGGCAGCGCCTGGCAGAAGGTGAAACCGGTCCACACCCTCGACCTGGTGGTGCTGGGAGTCGAATGGGGCAGCGGCCGCCGCTCCGGCACACTCTCGAACCTCCACCTGGGCGCCCGAGACCCCGACGGAGGCCCACCGATCATGGTCGGCAAGACGTTCAAGGGCATGACCGACGAACTGCTGGCCTGGCAAACCAAGGCCCTCGCCGACATAGCCGTCGAAAACCACCCGTGGGGCGTCGTCGTCAACCCGCAGTTGGTGATCGAGATAGAACTGGACGGCGCCCAGGTAAGCCCTCGCTACCCAGGCGGCCTGGCTCTCCGCTTCGCACGGGTGCTCAGGTACAGACCGGACAAGGACGCGGCGGAAGCGGACACGATCGACGCGGTACGCGCCCTGCTGCCGGGCAGGGGAGCAGAGGCAGGACGACCCACGCAGGCCTGACCGCGCGGCGCTGGGTTGGTAGATCGGGACTGTGGCAGCGGCGCCGACGGCAGGTGGCTCGTCCCGGCTGCCCCACCAGGGAGACGAGCGGCCCACGAGAGCCGGCGGCGATGCCAGGAGGATCACCAACAGCGAGACCCACCAGGGTCCGAAGGCACCCAGACTCCGGAAGACGCACGCAACCAGACAACTGCTGGAGCCAGGTCACCCCCAGAGCCCAGCCACCCGACCGGGCTCAGATGACCGACCGGGCTCAAGTATCCGACCGGGCTCGGGTGACCAACCGGACCCAAGTAACCGACCGGCCTCGGGTGACCAACGGGTCTGCTGCACGAGTAGGTGACAGTGATAGTCACGCAGCCTGACTGGCTGGCGTGGCCATGATTACTTCGTATTCGATGGGGGTCAACCTGCCGAGAGCGGCCTGGCGCCTGCGACGGTGGTAGGTGCGCTCGATCCAGGTCACGATCGCGATCCGGAGTTCCTCGCG